>CAWBKY010000001.1:0-152550 GCA_963789555.1 Methanomassiliicoccaceae archaeon
TCACATTCGCTGCCATTCCCCATCTCCATCATCGAACGGAGTTCTCCCGGCTTGATATAATGGACACGCACAGCATTTGACATCAGATCTTTCCTCCCTCAGACCCCATTGGCCAGGGTCGGGAGGGGCATCATGTTATTAATGCCTGGCCCTCATTTTCCAAGGCGATATAATTCATGTTGCAATGCGGGCGGCCAAAGGTCGTTCCCAATCATTATTAGCGCCCAAGGGCTTGTAACCTTGAGTACATGGCTCATGACTGGGAGGAAGGTCGCTCGCCAGATGTGGTCGACCGGCTGAGAGGCATCATAACATCCCCGTTCGCCCGATTCATGGGCATCGAGCTCGTGAGCATTTCCTCGAACGGAGAGGTCACAGTAAGGATGGACATCCACGGGAAGGAGAATTCATTGGGGGCGGCCCACGGGGGGACGGTGTTCGCGCTGGCGGACCAGGCCTTTGCCATCGCCGGTAATCTAGGTCCGGAATATCAGGTGGCCATCTCCGCCAGCATTAATTATGTGCGTCCCGGGCGTGGCCCATTGGAGGCAACGGCCATCTTGATATGCGAGACAAAGAGCACCTCCCTCTATGGGGCCAAGGTGTTCCAGGGCGGGCAAATGATCGCCTTGTTTCAAGGGACGGGCTACAAACTGCGCAAACGATCCGAATGATGTAAGTCGAACCCAACCTCTTCAAGGAACCTCATAATCGACCTAATCAGGGCACTTCCTTGTTCCAGAAGGCCCATGACCCGATCGCAAGCAAGGCTATGGTGAGGCCGAAGAGCACCATCGCCGATGCCCAAGGCTCACCGGTCATAGTGGAAACCTCTCCATAATCAATCCAGGCGGAGGCCATCACAAGGAGATGGTGTCTTATGGTATAGTTCTCAGCCGCCCCGGGTATGGAGCCCACGAAGTCCTCCCAAATGAAAACATAGAACAGGCCCAGATAGATGGGGTGACGAAGGACCACCCCGAACACCAGGAACAGGGCGGAGTAGACCAACGCTCCGATACATACCGTCAACAGATATCCCAGTAGTAGCTCGAGGGCTGCCCATCGAAACCTTTGACCGCAAAGAAGCATGCCCAACCGATGGTGGTGACCAGCATCAACAGCAAGGCTAGGACCAAGGCCAGGGCGAAATAATAGCCTAGATATGAGAGCCGACGGTCCATCGGTGAGGTAAGGACCTGAGTTATGCTCCGATCATCGATCTCGTTCCTGATCATCGAGGCACCATAGATCAATGCCAGGATGGGCATGAAAAAGAACAGGACCAATATGTTGAGTAGATCGCTTGCGGCGGAGATGCCCTCCTCGACCTCGGTGGCAAAGTAACCCATCACCGCCCCTACCAAAATGGCGATCAACAAAGCGATGACCCATCTTCGATGGACGATGAGCTTCTTGGCCGAGAACCATGTCAACGTCAAAAGGCCGGTGGTATGCAATTGCGTTCTCATCTCACCACCTCACCAGATAACGGAACACTGATTCAAGGTCGTCATCCAAGCTTTCCATCCTTTCGATGGTGCTCCCGCTCTCCCTTATGAGGTCTGGCACTTCATCGAAGAACTCCTCTGGCTGGGAAACCTTGACATGCAAGGTCCGTCGGTCCGAACTGAGCTCCAGCGAGACCGTGAACTGTTTTTCCAGCAACAAGCGGGCCAAGGCGAGCATTTCCTTCCCCTCCAGCACAATATCGTGGGGGTGGTCGCTCATCAGCCTCCGGATCTCCGAGATGTCCCCAGAGGCGACCGCCCGTCCTTTGTAGATCAAAGCCACCTGGTGGGTCATCCTCTCGATCTCATGTAGGACGTGGCTGGATACGACGACGTCGTGACCATGATCCTTGTGTAAGTGCTTCACAAGATCGATGATCTCGCGACGGACCATTGGGTCGGTACCAGTGAGCGGCTCATCAAGTAATAATAGCTCAGGGTCATGAACTAGGGAGCCGGCGATCTTCATGCGTTGTCTCATGCCCTTGCTATAACCGCCCATCTTACGGTCGGCCGCCCCCTTCATCTCCACGACGCCGAGGACCTCTTCGATCCTGGTTTCAAGGGACGTGCCCTGCATCCCATGCAAGCCTCCGGAGAATTTGAGGTATTCCCTCCCAGTCAGGTCTGGAGGAAGGAAATCGTAATCTGGGCAGAACCCGATCTTCGACAGTTGTTCTGGGTTCTTCCACGGCCTCTGCCCCATCACCAATAGTGTGCCGGAGTTCGGTCGTATCGTGCCGGTCACCAGTTTGAACAAAGTGCTCTTTCCCGACCCGTTCGGCCCCACGATGCCGGTTATCCCCTTGCCGATCTCAAGGTTGAAACTATTGAGGCCGATCACCTCCCCATACCATTTGGACAAGGTGTTGGCCAAGATCACTGGGTCGGTCATTTGCCAACCCCCTTAGACAATATCCGCCAGTACGTCACGATCAATGGCGGAACAAGCAAAATGAATGTCATAATGGCCATACCAGCCGAGCTCAATCCTTCGGGCAATGGTTCACCAAAGATCACGTCATACCAGAAATTGAGCAGGTTGCCCGGGCCCAGCAATTGCCAGTTGATATCCGACTCTGAGAATATTCCAGCCACGATGGTCATGGTGAAGAAGAACATGAAGATGCCCACGGCGGCGTAAGTGCGCTTGGTGGTCAATGAGGAGAGCATCATTCCCATAGGCACGAAGAAGATCGTGGTCAGGACTGCAGCGAGCACGGTGCGCGCGATGACCTCCGCGCTTGCTAATAGTCCGGGCCGGTCTGGGTGGCCGTGACCGCGATCCCCAGGGCGATGGGCGGGATGAGCGTAAAGAGGGACATGACCAATAAAGCCCCCAAGACCTTGCCTAGCAGGTACCTTTCCGGTCGCAGAGCCCTGTAAAGATAAAGGACCAGGGAATTCCCCCTCAGGTCCTCGGAAATGAGGTCGGCACATACCAGAGATGCGGCGATCAGGACGAAGATGAAGAGCACGTCATTCTGCAAGGTCTCCAGCATCATCTCCGTGGTGAGCGAATCATGGGGCGATAAGGAGAAGATGAGGATCGGGAAGACCCACACCAGGATCGAACCGAGAATGATGATCCCAAGCAACCATTTGGACCGGAGCTTCTGTCGGAACACATGGTCGGTGATGACCAAGAATCGCTTGGCATGCTCCGTCCTTTGCCCTTTCCAAGGTTTGTAACGTATCGGATCCAGACCCATATGCCACACCTAGACCGAGCGGATGAAGACTTCCTCAAGCGTGCTCAGGTCCGAGGTCAAGGACCGGACCTGCACGCCGGCGTTCTTAGCTGCGGCGAAGATCTCGCCACTGGGTCCTCTCAAGATAAGGACCACGGTCACTTGCCCGTGTTCCTCTGAGGTTGAGATCACCTTTTGTTCCCTTTCCAAGTACTTGATGAAGGAGGCCAGATCCTCAGGGATGCCACGGGCCACTAGTTTCATTCTTCCTTCTTGAGCCCCCAGGAGGTTCTTGAGGCTGCCCTGTGCCACCGCCCTTCCGTTGTTGATGATGATGACATGTTCGCACACCCTCTCCATGTCCTGCAATATGTGGGATGAGACCAGTATCGACTTATGACCCGCGGCTATCCGTTCGATCAGGTCCAACATCTCCTCCCGGCCGAGCGGGTCCATGCCGTTGGTGGGTTCGTCCAAGAATAAAAGGTCGGGGTCGTGGACGATCGCCTGTGCCAGTTTGACCCTTTGCTTCATTCCTGTGGAATAGGACGAAATGGGCCGGTATCTCTCCTCTCCTATACCCACGAAGTCTAGGACCTCATGGCTGCGAGGAATGGAATCGTTCTTGGACATCCCCGAGATCATCCCGTAATATGAGACCAGCTCGACGCCGGTCATCACCTCTACCAGGCAATCGTGTTCGGGCATGTAGCCTACCCTGTCCCTAATGATCAACACATTCTGCTTGGAGTCCAATCCCCCGACCGTGATCGTTCCCCCTTGAGGTTCCACTAGCCCTAGTACGGCCTTGATGAAGGTGCTCTTGCCAGCTCCGTTCGGCCCTAGTAAACCCACGATGCCTGTGGGTATCTCCATGGAAAGATGGTCGAGGGCCATGATATTCCCATACCGCATCACCACATCCTTGGCGGAGACGGTGCCTGCTGCCTCCTTGTCCTCATCATCATGGCCGACCGTCCTCAAGGCATCGTTCATCGTCCTGAATTCCAATCATACAAATTTAATGGTATGGCCTACCTGATCTTTTTCCCAGGAATGCCAGTGGTCGATAGGCAAGCTATGTTCTCAATTTCGTCATGCCTTTTTGGATAATTACAAATAGTCAATAGAATATAATGGTGATAATGGTGATAAAGATGACACACGCACCAAAGATTGGAAACGCATTATACGATGCGAGGTTACAAGAGAACTGCTTGCAGACACAGCGAACAACTTGGCAGACAATGTCAAGAATGGGCGACGACGTCGGATCAATTAAGAGACCAGAGGTCGTGAAAGAGCACCGAGAAAGGACCGAAACCGGCATCGGGGGCGAGCTGTTCCTAAGAGGGGCCGCCATCAGCATCATCATATCTCTGGGGGCAGTCCTCTGGCTCTTAATCTGATGGTAGAACTCAAGGTATCTGACATGCACAGCCCCACGCTTTTCCATCAAGGGAGGTTTTAATCCCCATGCCGTTCATGCACCAGCGGTAGGAAGGTGCTCATATGACCGATGTCACCATAAGGGGCATTGACGACGAGGTCTATGCTAGGTTCGCAGCCGAGGCAAAAAGAAAAGGCGTTTCAATAGGGGAACTCACCACCGAGGTCATGAGGGAGCGGGTTGAGAAGGTCGCCAACCCAGGATATTGCATCAACAACATCGAGGAATTGGAGGTAATGAAAAGGGACCTGGAGTCGATGGACGGCCCAATATGTTTCAGCAACATCGAGGTCCTTTCGTTCGCGGATGATGTTGATTGGGATACATTCAAGGGCAAGGTTGGAAGCATGGTCAACATAGAAACAGTTTCAATCCCTGCCAATCTGACCAAGCTTCAGGTCTTGATCAAGGCGAGGAACGTCGCCGAGAATCAAAGTCCGTAAGTAATATAATTTAATTTATATTAATAAATAAAAGTTAAGTTGTTAAAGGACGCCATCATCCCGTGGCGGAGACCGAACTGGGTTCCCCTGGCGAACTCCGGACCTTATCCCCACCAGAAGAGACATCTTCTATGTGATATCGATCAAGGGGAACGAACATCTCGAACCTAATCCCCTTGTTCGGGTCTCCTGATTCTACAATATCGATCCCGGTGGTCCTCAGGATTTGCTTGGCGATGCAAAGTCCGTGGTATCTGTCATGCCCCTCATGGAATAAGGAGGCCTTTAGGTCAGGAATGATCCCGGTCCCATTGTCCTCGTATATGATGCGAACACCTTCACGCTCAACCTCATAGGTAATCCATATCTTGTGGGCGTCGCCCCCGTTCTTGATGGTGAAGTCCAATAAGTTACGGAATGCCTTCTCCAGCAATGGGTCGGCCTGGATCTCGAGCTTGTTTGTGAGGTTCATGACGTATGCTCGTTCCAGTGGGGAGTCGGAAACGGCGTGCTGGATCGATTGATAAACGGATTGCCATACAGGCTCCGCCCCGATGGCGTCATATTCCTCAGCGAACTTGGCATGGGCGATGACAGTTGCCAGCAATCCCTCCATTTCCTCGAACCGCACTTTGGAGGTCTCATCTGCTGACAGGGATTCCATCTGCAACATATCTTGCAGAAGCTCCAGACGTTCCAAATCGTCCTTGCGGGTGACGATGGGTTCTTGGTCCGCTTTTGAAGTGGCGATGACCGATTCGGCCTCGATTTTGTCATGTGTTTGTATAGGTATAGGTACGGCCATCACGACTGGGGCGGGAACTGACTCGACCTGGGTGACTGGTCCGATTTCATTTGGATCGGCAACCTCAGTTCCGATCGCCGATGGGACCTCGATCGGCGAATGCCTCTGAACTTTGGCGATCACCAGCGTTGCCCCTTCCTCCTCCTGGAACCTGCTCAGTTCGACGATCGCCGGAATGGACGTTCCCTCATGATGTCGTATCGAGGTCTCGAACCGATGCACTTCATCCCGCTCTGATGCGGTTTTCATCTCGGTAGCAAATTGGTCAAGATGGGTTCCATCGACAAATTCGCTGAACTTGCGACCTTGTAGTTCGGAAGCTCGGTATCCGGATAGATCGAACGAGGACGGGGTGCTATGGACCACATCGCCGTTCTGGTCAATTATCGATAACCACTCGCTGGAAGTGTCCGCTAATGCGCGGAATCTGGCATCGCCCGAGGTCGGTAAATCCTCTGAGCTGATCCTCTTCGGGTTGGCCAAAATGGTCAAGAAATAACCAGTGATGTCCCCTGCGGAATTATGAAGCGGTGATGCTTGACAATAGGTGATGAAAGTGCTCTCATCCTTTCTCTTCGCGGTGAGCTCTCCCTCCCACTTTCCAATGAACTCAACGGAGGTCTTTATGACGCCGACCACCTCCCCGCTCAATAGATATCCTTTTAAGTTCGCCCCCAGGGCCTCATTCCTCTTCTCAAGATTCCATGCCTTGGCGAATGCTTCGTTCGCCTCTGTTATTAGGAACTCCGGGTCGGTGATGACGTATGCCACCGCCGATGCGTCGAAGGCGGCATTGCGTAGGCGCTGTGCCTCATCATGCCATCTCTTATGAACCGCATCCCGGACCATGTGTTCCAGTTCTGCGAACTTGGACTTCGGATCGCCACCCTTGCGGACATAATAATCGGCACCAGCGTTCAAAGCCTCGATTACAATATCTTCACTGCCATAATCGGTGAACAAAATGAAAGGGATAGGGTCGTTCTTGAGACGGAGCCTCTTGAGGAATTCCAGGCCTGTTCGCCAGGGCAACTGGTGCTCACACACGATCGCATCAAAAACCTTCTCGGCAAGCTTGTCGTCCGCATCCCTGACCGATAGGGCGAAGTCAACTTTAAGGTCGCAGGAACGCTCCAGGTAGGTCTTGCACAGGTGTAGCAACGACGGATCGTTGTCAATCAGGAGTATGCTAATCATGCCGAGTACCGGATAATCAATCAGACCTCAGGATTTGAATAAAGTATTGGCCTGATTACCAAAAAGCGGAATTAGCCTTTGAACATACCAGTTAGGTCATTTGTCAACGTGCAGATTTGCATATCTGATAATCACCGAAAACAGAAAGCACCTAGGCTAAGCAATCTTTCAAATGCCCAAATTGCTCAGATCGAAGTATCGTTCATTTATTCGGAACAACAGCTCTATGGAGAATTCTAGACAATCTTTTATGAAGGGGCAGTATAATATCTTCCCCTCCACACCACATCTCACATTCAACGCGATCATTGCCATAGTGGCAGGAGCGCTCGCATTCCTTTGGTGGCGAAAGAATAAGAGTTGAAGAGAGGGATCGAAGCCCTGAGGATCCGATTCATATAAATATATATTATTTAATATAAATATAGAAATACATTTAAACCCACCAATTCAATTATTCAGAGCCACCAATGATCATGTCAACAGTTGTTACATTTTTCATTACAACTCCTCAAGGCAACCTATCGGGAGCCCTATTATACTTCATATAAGGAGTTGAGGATTATGATTCAATGAACTCTTTAAGATCCAATTCCACATCTTCCCATGTATAGGACGTCGGTTTTTGTATAACATTGATCTTGATTATCGAACCCTTGATGGAATAGGTCCCTCTGATCAATAGGCCAAGGGCAGTTCCCCCTGAAAAATAGCCCTCATTAACATCCCCTTCAAAACTAACATATTTTTTAGCAGCCGCGGCTTTGATCTTGGCCAATTTTTCAGAAGGTTCTCCATTTAGTTCGATAACGAATTTTTTACCCATCAAATTACCTTGTCATTACTTGGACATCGCTACTAATTAATCTATTTCAATCATACTAGTCACAACGACCTAAATATGATCTCCTAAGCCAAGTTTGCGATCCCACGATGTCGATCCTTTTCCCTGGATGAATATCTGATTAAATTAATGATTAAAAATATATTAATGAAATTCGAAAAGGTGCGGGCGACGGGATTTGAACCCGTGTTATGAGCTTGGCAAGCTCAAGTGATAACCAGCTACACTACGCCCGCAGGTGAACCTCGGTATAAACTGGATGGATTTAAACCTTATTGGTGGCTGGCGACGTTCAATATCTAGTCCAATGGCCATTTCGAGGACTTAAAATAAGCATAAGGTATGACCGTTTCCGGGATGCCTCGTCGACGCCGATATCGGAGGGACAGGTCGCTCACACCGGTCCTCTCCATGTTCCTCATCGGGCTCTTCACGGTCATCGGTCTCAGCCCAGGCGCCCTGATCTTCGACCTTGCGGTGGACACGATTTCCCCTTATGTCCAATATGCGTTCCTGATAGCCCTGGCCGTGTTCATCTATTTCGTGTACGACTCCATCGTGACCCCGCTTAAGGCACCTCTTCGGAGCTTACGGACCATGCGGCATCCTAGGTCTGGTCTCTCTCATCCTTGCTTTCCTAGGGGGCCTTTTCATATTCGTCGAGATCACTGGAATCGTCTACCTGATCATTTCCATGGCCATCTGGAAGGTGGCCACTAGGTTCAGTTGAAAAAATAAAAAAAGTGTCAGAACGCTGATCGTCCGGCGATAATGGGGGGATATAGGGGGGATGGAACGGAGATATAGGGGGTCCGGACATCCTTTACGTTCGACGATACAGACTACGATACATCTAGGATATTACGGTTGCACGTCCTAGTGTCGAAAAACACGAACATTCGTGATTTTCTAGCGCCGACCTTACGGTTCTATCACGATAAGGATATCGCCCACCTGCACCGTCTCGACCATCTTGCCATGCAATGCCATCGACCTCTGTATCTCGACGATGTCCTGCCCCACTGCGACCTCCGTCCCATTGGCGAGCACGATCATGGCGTTTCCTTCCACGACCGCCTTCCCAAAGCTCTCCGGGTCCATGGCCTTTATTCGATCCACCAGCTCTTTGCCGTTGGCCTTGTACATCGGCCCTATCTTGGAGAGGATTGGCTTGACGGCCACGATGCGCTCCTCTAGCTGACCGGCGGTCTCTAGGCTCAGGGTCTTCGCCTTCACCGTCTCGGCTATGTCCCTCTCACAGCCTTTAAGTGTCATGGCCTCTGTTCCCGATGAGCTCCACCGAGCTCATCTCGGCGTTAAGCGCCATCTTCCTGTCCGATTTCCAGGAGCGCAGGGCGGAGATCACATCCTTGACCATTTCGCCCTTCATCTCACTGTCCGGGTCGGGGGCGTCCGCCTCCGGCCATTTGCTTACGTGGATGCTGACAGCCCCATCCATTCCGACGAAGCCGCTCTGGTAGGCATCCTCGGTGACATGGGGCAGCATCGGCGCCATCATCTTGATTATGCCAAGATATACCGTGTAAAGGGTGTACCTGACGCCCTCGTCCTGGGGGTCGCGCACCCGATGCTTCACCATCTCCACATAATGGTCGGCGAACTCATGCCAGGCAAAGGATTCGACCTCTTTCATCGCCCGGTCGAACTGATAGTTCTCCATGAAGGCGGTGGCGTTCTGAACGGTCCTCGAGAATCGACTGAGGATCCATCGGTCAGTTACATGTAGTCCGCACCTGGGTCGGTCTGGTCTTTACCACCGATTCCACGAACTTACCCAGGTTCCACATCTTGGTGCATAGCTTCTTGCCATGGACCACGTCCTTCTCCCTGAAGGCGTTGTCCTCGCCCAGGGCGCATGTGCAGGCATAGTAGCGCACTGCGTCCGCCCCATAGCTCTCCAGGATGGGCATCGGGTCGATGACATTGCCGAGGGAGGTATGCATCGGCGTCCCGTCCGGGGCCATGATGAAGCCGTGGATCATGATGTCGTTCCAGGGCTTCACCCCGGTGATGAGATGCTCCCTGAGCATGGTGTAGAAGGCCCAGGTGCGGATGATGTCGTGGGACTGCGGCCTCATGCTCATGGGGTAGAGCTTCTTGAACCTCTCCGGGTCCCGCTCCCAGAACGTGCAGTACAATGGCGAAACCGACGAGTCCATCCAAGTATCGAAGACATCCTGGCAGGGCAATAATTTGCCATCGCACTTCGGGCATTGCGGTAGAGGGCGGCTCGGAGATGGTGGGATCGATGTAGCAATCCTCCTCCCGGGCTGGCACCACATGCTTGCATGACTCGCACTCCCATACCGGGATGGGCGTGGCGAAGTAGCGCTGCCTGGAAACGACCCAATCCCATTGCAGCGAATTGACCCAGTCCTGCAAGCGTACCTTCATGAACTCAGGGAACCAGTTGATCTCGTCCGCCAACTTCAGGACCTCCTGCTTGAAGTCCATGGTGCGGATGAACCATTGCTCCACCTGCAGGAACTCGATGGTGGTGTGGCACCTCCAGCAGATGCCTACGTTCTGAGGTTGGTCCTCCTGCTTGATGAGGATGCCCTCCTTCCGCAGATCCTCGATCACTTGCGGCCCGGGCCTCCTTGATGGCCATTCCGGCGTACTTCCCCGCCAGCTCGGTCATCCGGCCCTGCTCGTCGATGCCCTTCTCCAAGGGCAGGTTGTACTTCATGACCCATTCCAGGTCGGTCTTGTCACCGATGGTGCAGATCATCACGATACCGGTACCGAAGGTCGGGTCCACCTTGTCGTCGGCGATGATCTTGACCTCCTTACCGAAGATGGGCACCATGGCCGTCCTCCCTATCAGGTGCTTGTACTTGTCGTCCTCGGGATGGACGGCGATCAGCTGGCAGGTGCAAAGCAGCTCTGGCCTGGTGGTGGCGATGAGGATGTGCTCCGAGGACCCCTTCAGCTCGAACTTGAGGTAGTTCAGCTTGGTGATGTTGGATTCATGCTCCACCTCGGCGTCGGCCAGGGCGGTGATGCAGCGGGGGCACCAGTTCACCGGGTAGGTGCCTTTGTAGGCCAACCCCTTCTTCAACATCTTGAGGAAGGAGATCTGGGTTATGCGACGGTAATAGGGGGCGTCGGTCTGGTAATAGACCGTCGGGTCCATGGACTCGCCTAGGATCTCGAACTGGCGCGTCATCTCCTGAATGAAGGAGTTGGCGAACTCCTGGCACAGCTTGATGTACTCCTGGCGGGGAACGGTGAGCTTGTTGATGTTGTGCTTCTTCTCCACCTTGACCTCGACCGGGGTCCCGTTGACGTCGAAGCAGAGGGGGAACATGACGTTGAAGCCGCGCATTCGGTGGTAACGGGCGGCGAAATCGATGAGAGAGTATCCAGTGGCATGGCCGAGATGCAATGCGCCAGATGTGTAGCGAGGCGGGTTGTCGATCGAATAGACCGGCTTGTCAGAGTCGAAGTCGAAGTGGTAGATGCCCCTCTCCTTCCACATCTGCTGCCATTTGCGTTCGCTGGTGACCGCCTCGTACTGCGACATAACGTGGCGAGGGATAGTTTGCGGTTAAAAAAAGGTTGCTGACGCTCGCTACATCTGGTCGTTCATAGGGCATCGACCATCGTTCTCATGGTTCTCGGTCGATGATAACCACTGGGCAACGGATATGAACTGATCTATTCGCTTCGGACTTCGGTCATCATGCCCTTCTGCAACAAATGTGGGTCGAGCTTGGATGGCGTGGCACGGTTCTGCGGTCGCTGCGGCGCTCAGGTCCAAAATCCTACGGTCCCTACCTCTCCAACCGCCACGGCTCAAACGGCCGTGCCCCAGGGAGTGGGAGAGAGCGTCCTTGTCGCCATACCGATGTGGCAGCCACGATCTTTAGGGAGGCGGGACAGCTTCGCCGCGGTCATCACAGAGAGACGCCTCATCATGGCACAGATCACCAAGCAGGTCATGAACCAGGCCGTCACCGATGCGCGCAATCAGGCGAAGGCCCAAGGCAAAGGCTATTGGGGGCAGGTCTCTGGACAGATGGCGGCCTGGTCCTCTGGTTACGCCGACAGGTACCGGTCCATGGATCCCGCGTCCATCCTCATGGAGACGCCGGGCAATTTTGAGATAAGCAACAACGACCTCTTCGAAGTGGTGGTAAGATACAACGTCGGGCGGAGAGGAGGACCCGAGCTATTATGATGTAACCTTTGGATCTTCGAGGGGCCGTCACCAATACCAGATGGAGGACCGGTCCCAATTCGTCGAGGCCCTGGGCCGGTCCTCCCATCAAAGTTCAAGGCCCCGTACGGGCTGCCCAAAGGCGTCACTATTTCATTTTGAACATGAACCCTTCGATCAAGATCCAATGGACCGCAGGGCAGAGAACCGATTACTATAAAAAAGGTGATTGGGCCAGAGGGTACGGTGCGGTACCGTTTCCCCCTGGGAAAGGGTTGAGGTCTCACTTGGAGCCGCGGCGCTTCTTCTCCACCCTGACCTTCTTCGTCTCGGTGACGTCCTTCTCCAGCTTGTCCATGAGGTCGACTGTCGCCTTCATCAGGTTCCAGTCCACCGCGGTGGCGGTGTAGGTGGAGTATTCGGTGTGCAGGCGGGCGTTCAACGAGTACTTGGCGGTGTTGCCCTCATTGTTGTACTTGTGGACGTGCATGGAGAACATGAGGGGCCGGGTGATCTTCGCCACCTTCTGCAGGCCGTTCTGGATCTCCCTCTCCATGACGTCGAGGGAGAGGCGGTCCTCCTCCTCCAGTCCGGAGATCTGCATGTAGACCATGTCGCGGATGCGTACAGAGGCGATCATCTCCAGCACATCGTACTTGGTGATGACCCCTTTGAGCACATCGTTCTCCACCACTGGTAGGGTGGAGATGTTCTTCTTCACCATCAGTTTGACCGCGTCGCCCAAGGTGTCGCTAGGGCCGATGGTGATGGGGGAGTCATGCATCAACGAGGAAACGGTGATCTCCACCGGGTTGTTCTCAGGCACATATGCTCCCTTCTTGATGCTCTTGGTGCCTGAACCGCCCCAGGAGTAGTCGATGATGTCGCGGATGCCGATGATGCCAGTTGAGCGGAAGTCGGTGTCGACGACGGGTATGGTCCGAATGTCCAGCTTGCTCATCAGCTCCATGGCCTCCTTGATCTTGGATTTCTCCTGGACGCCTTGATCTCGGTGGACATGATGTCCTTGCACCTGGACGTTGCGGATCTCCTTTATGTCCAGGATGAGCTTGACGACATCCTTTCTGGAAACGACGCCGACGATGCTGGGATCCCTTGGTGATGGGCAGGTTTCGGTAGCTGGTGGAGATGAATATCTCGGCCACCTCGGTGACGGGTGTCGACTGCCTTCACCTTGGGCGGGATCTCCATGACATGCTTCGCCTTCTGACCCATGACCACGCTCTTCTTCCGGATCAGCGTGCTGAAGCTCACAACGCCCAGACAGCTTCTTGCCATCGACGACGGGGATCTCGTGCAGCTTCTCCTTCTTCATCTTCGCGACCACGTCGGAGAGCGCCATCTCCGGATCGATGGTGGCGAACTTGGTGGTCATCAGGTCCTCGAGCTTGTTGGCGTCGATCTCGGACCTCAGGATCTCTTTCCTCTTCAACGCCTCTATGTTATCTCCAACCATTCCAACACCTCATTGCACTTACTGGATTGTGATCTTGAAAGGGATTTTATATATCCACTTTACGGGTGGGTGATGCCCCGCCCCTACCTAAAGGTTTTCATGCGATGCCATCGAACGACTTTCCGTCGAGCAGAGGCCTTCACCGCTCTCGACGGCCTTCTCGAAGGGAAGGCGGACCTGACGGCTGGAATCGCGCTCACGCACGGTGACCGTGCCGTTCTCGAACACCTCATAGTCCACAGTGATGCAGTAGGGGGTGCCCACCTCATCCATGCGGGCATACCTGCGTCCAATGGAGCCCGACTCGTCATAATAGGTGACGATGCCGCCCTCCCTCAGTTTTCGGTCCAGCTCCATCGCCTTCTTGTCCAGGTCGTCCCTGGCCATGAGAGGGAACACACCGACCTTTATCGGGGCCGCCTCATGGCTCAGGCCTAGCCGGGTATACTCGCCATCTGCGGAATAGGCATGCTCCAGGCAGGTGTAGAGGATGCGGTCCAGCCCATGGGACGGCTCGATCACATGAGGGACGACCTTGATCCCGTTGACCTTCTCCTTTATCCTCACGACATCGAAGTACTTGTCCGTGAGCACGAAGCGTTCTCCGTCCACATCCACTTCCACCTTGCCGTCCTTCAGGCTGGAGACGTCCATCGCCTCCAGCGCCTTGCCGACCTTGGCGGACTTGGCCTTGAACTCGGGGCCGAGCAGACCGTATTTCGGTTTGAAGGCGTCCCGCTCCACCTCCTTCGGCTCGTCGAAGCGCTTGAAGGCCATCAGCTCCGCACCGGAATATTGGGTGTGGCGGGACAGGTCCCAGCAGCCGCGGTCGGCCACCCCGACGATCTCGGTCCATCCGAAGCTCAGAAGAGCCTCGGCGTCCCAGCAGTCCGCCGCATAATGGGCCATCTCGGTCTTCAGATGCTGGCGGAACCTCATGCGCTTCGGGTCCACCCCGGCCCGACGCAGGAAACGCTGCGTGACCCAGAGGAAATAGGCGATGGTCTCATGGGCGATGATGCCCTGTTCCACCGCCTCCCCGAAGGTGGTCTCGATCTCCTGCTCGTCGCTGTTCGGGACCAGTCTGACCTTCTCGTCCCTGACCGCCGCGAAGCGCTTCCAGCTCTTGTCAGCGGGGTCCACGAACAGCTCGGCCTCCATCTGGTTGAACTCGCGGAGGCGGATGACCCCCTGGCGCGGTGAGATCTCGTTGCGGTAGGCCCTGCCCGACCTGAATGACGCCGAACGGGAGCTGCTCCCGAGCGTAGCGATAGAGATTGGGATAGTTGACGAAGATGCCCTGGGCGGTCTCAGGACGAAGATAGCCGATGCGGCCACTGCCTGGACCGATCTTCGTCTTGAACATCAGGTTGAACTCCTCGATGTCTGAGAGGTCCCCCTTGCACAAGGGGCACGTGATGTTCTCCGATTGGATCAATGCTTGCAGGTCCAGCCTTGGACAAGGCGCCGGGGTTGGGGTGGAAGTCCTGGGCCAGGTGGTCGGCGCGGAAGCCCTCGCCGCATAGTTTGCAGGTGACCATCAGGTCCTGGAAGTTCTCTGCGTGTCCGGA
This sequence comes from Methanomassiliicoccaceae archaeon, assembly GCA_963789555.1. Taxonomy (GTDB): domain Archaea; phylum Thermoplasmatota; class Thermoplasmata; order Methanomassiliicoccales; family UBA472; genus JACXTP01. Next base: position 15,173 of record CAWBKY010000001.1, read on the forward strand.
AGCCTTGAAGACCATCTCCGGACCGACGATGTCGGAGTCTATCTCGATGAAGCCCTCCTCGAGGACATAGATCGACCGCCAGAGGTCGATGATGTTCTGCTTCATCGTCACCCCCAGCGGACCATAGTCGTAGAAGCCTGCCAAGCCGCCGTAGATCTCATAGCTGGGGTAGAGGAAACCTCTTCTCTTGCATAGGGACAGGACGTCCCCAGAGTTGAACTGGGCCATGGGGGCTTCACTCCTTCTCGGCGAGTATGGAGATGACGTCGTGGTCGTAGATCATCGCCTGCAGCGTGTCCTTGGTGTCGCGGACCGGCAGCTGGCCGAAATCATTCTTGCGCATGATGCGAGCGGCCTCGGAGATGGAGGTCTTCTTGAACACGGTCACCGGGTCCCGGACCATGATGTCCTTGACCGGCATGCCTGGCAGCTCCACCTTGGAGAGCTCGTACCAAAGCTTCATGACATTCTTGAGCCCCTCGATGGAGACCTCGTCCGTCTCATCCTTGAGACCTAGATCGGTCAAGGGCACATTGCCATCCACATAGGATCGGTTGAAGATGTCGCGGTCGGAGATGATACCGACCAATCGACCGGACTCGTCCAGGACCGGCAATGCCGTGGACTTGCTCACCTTCAGGGTGACCGAGGCCACCGCCAAGGTCGCCTCCTGATAGATGGGGACGCAGGCGGAGCGGATGATCTTCTCGATGGGGCTATCGATGCCCCTCTTCTCCACCACGGCTAGAAGGTCGGTCGGGGTAACGATGCCCACCAGCTTCTGATTGTCGACCACTGGTAGGTGGCGGACGCGAGCGTCCCTGAAGATCTGGGCCGCATGTTCCACAGAGTCCTTGGGCCCTATGGTCACCGGGTCCCGCTTCATGATCATGGCGGCCTGGTCCTCGTCCGGTTTGGCGAATATGTCCTGCCTGGTGATCAGCCCGGCCAGGGTGCCGTCGTTCCGTCGCACCACCGGTAGGCCCGTGAGGTTGTTCTTGACCATGGTCTTGAGCACATCGATGCGGCTTCCCGGGACCTGCACGACGATCGGGTTGGACGTCATCACATCTTCGATGGTGGTCAAGGCTCTCCCTCCATATCGGTCCGTGATGACCATCACAGGACATTGAGCATAACGCACCACCTTCTCGGCCACGCTGCCCAGCAGTATCTTGGAGACACCGGTGCGCCCGAGCGTCCCCATGACGATGAGGTCGAAGTTCTTCGAGGCCTCGGTGATCTTACGGGCCGGAGCGCCCTCCTCGATCACCGGTATGACCTTGACACCTATCTTCTGTCCCTCTGCAACGATATAGTCCACCGCCTCCTTTCCTTCCTTCTCCAACAAGGAATAGACGGAGACGATGGTCGAGTCCATGGGGAAGTTGATGAACGAGGTCTGGTCCACCACATACATGGCCGTGACCTCAGCATCCATGGACTTCGCCAAGGCCAGTCCTTTCGCTATCGCGGTCTTGGTATATTCGCTCCCATCGGTCGGGATCAGTATCTTTTTGAAGGAGTTCATCGCCATCCTCTCCAGGTGTTCTTTCCCACGCAGACCAGCCTGACGTCGCGCTCGCCGGAACGGAGCACGAGGTCGGTCACCGGGTCCCCCTGCTTGGACCTGACCACCATGAAATCGCATGGTGACCCAGGCGTCATGCCTATATTATGCATCTCATTTAAAATTAACCTTCCTCCGCGGAATGCCATGTCCAGCACCGGTTCCATCCGCTGCACGCCTTGGCTGCGGAGCACCCTTCCAGCGAACTCCATCTCCGTGACCATGTCGGGCAGGGCGGTCATGGCGTTATCCGTCCCCAGGGCCAGGTCGACCCCGCACCGCACCATCTTCGCCAGAGGCGGCACCTTTCCGAAGAACATGTTCGATCGGGGGCAGACCACTATGGGCACGTTCGCTCCCTTGCACAGCTCCAGGTCCCCACTGGTCGCCTCCACCATGTGGACCAAAAAGGAGGGCTTTAGGTCAAGCACCAGGTCGATGTCCTCCCGTACCCTCTCCGAGCAATGCAAGGCGAACCTCTTCCCTCGGGAGCGCGTGAGTTCCGCCACAGCCCTTAGCTCCTCATAGGGCCAGTCCATCATCGAAGAAACCCCGATGCCGTCCGCCACCTGAAGGATGCCCTCTACCTCTTCCCTGTCGAAGACATGGGCTTTCGGTCGACCCATGATGGACGGGGTGGCCCCGCCCCTCTTCACCCCCGCCAGGAGCCTTGCCCCCTCCAGACCGCCCTCTCGGAAGTCAATGAACCTCGAGATGCCGTTCTTGATCATCTTCCTCGATAGAAGATTGAACGACCGCACGATCTCCTCAGGAGGCGCCTGGGACAGGTACCTATGCTTCAATCCATGAGGTGGCGCCACCACCTGCTCCAGGTCCAGTGACAGGTCTACCGGGACGCGGAAATCGGCGAGATGGGTATGCGCGTTGACGAAGGTGGGGAGGATGTATCCGGAAACAAGGGAATCGTCCCGAGGGCCTTCCCCCACCACCTTGACCAACCCATCCTCAAAACCGATGTGGCCAGGACGGAAACCGGCCTCGGTGAGGATGAGCCCAGAGACATACTGCATCGCTACGGGATTGCCAGAGCCATTATTTCTAATTGCCTGGCTGGCCTAGCCCTCACGGTCCCACGGAATGGTTTTATTAGCCATGTCCACCCCTAATCATTCGGAGGTCCGCATTGAACTCTGGAAGTACTCTTGACGATCTCAGGCCGCTCCGCCTCTTGGTGGCGGTGGACGGTTCGGCGGGGAGCCTCATGGCCTTGAATAGGGCGGCCCAACTGTCGAAGGAGGTCTCAGCCTCCGAAGTGGTGGTGATCTACGTCTTGGAACAAGGCAACTCTGGGAAATTGACCATCGAGGAAGATCCAGATGCGGAACGAAGAGCGGGATCGATCCTAGAGGATGCCATCACCTTCATGAGGAACGAAGGGGTGGAAGTGACCGCAGCGATCTTGCGCGGACCGGCCCCTGCCATGATACTCGAGTACGCCGATGGCTTCAGACCGAACATGATCCTGGTAGGGAGCAAGGGCATGGGGCACAACCGCTCTGATGCCGTGGGAAGCGTGGCCGACGCGGTGAGCAGGCGATCGAGATGGCCGGTCCTGGTCGTGCGGTCCTGAGCCATTGGCATGGAGGGGAGGATGATGGACAAGGTGAAAGGGTTCGATATACCGGTCGACGATATGCGAAGGGCGAGCAAATTCTATAATGATCTGTTCGGGTGGGAGGTTGAAAGGCATCGCAGGAAGCGGCGGTGATTTCCATTCGGCGAGGACAGTGGCTGTGGATGAGCAAGGGGAACCCAAGGAACCAGGCGGTATCAATGGCGGCCTTTATCATCCGAGGCACGAACGGCCTGACGTCGACGTTCCTCGAGATAAGGGTGAGCTCGATCGACGCAGTCTTGGAAAAGGTGGCTGCCTCTGGGCGGTTCGGTCGTCAGGGACAAGTCCGCCATACTCGATATCGCCTATTTTGCTGTGATCAAGGACAGTGAGGGAAATCATCATCGGACTATGGGAAGATAGGTGACCAGAGGGTGATATCAGGACCTTCCGAATCGACACATCGAATGGTAGCATTCCATCCGTTGCGATATCCAAAACATCGTAAGGATTTTATACGGTATCCTGATTCTTACCGCCCCAAGGTGTAAACCAATGGTCGTCAAGGTCAAGAAAGAGGACTGTGTTGGATGTGGAGCATGCGAGGACGCCTGCCCGAGCGGCGCCATAAAGGTCGATGAGATCGCGGTCATCAGCGAGAAGGACTGCGTTGACTGCGGTGCATGCGTGGACGAGTGCCCGAACAAAGCCCTCGAGCTTTGAATCCGACCGAATGGAGATGCCCGGCTAGAAATAGCCGGAAAATCATTTTTTAATTTTCCTTCCTAACTATGGGTTCATGTCCTTTTGAACATCCCTCATCCACTGGGTCCTCCCTCATAACGCAATAGCAGGAGATGGCACCCCACGCACGGTGGTCTTGGATATATGCGCCCTTGTCGAACTATGCAAGATCGCCTTAGAATGTTTGGTACATCGGTCCATTTGATCCACAACGAATCGCACTGTAAGAATCCATCATCCATGGGCAACTTACATTCTGGGCAGTCCATCGCTATACCAATTCATTGTATTTATTTTAGGAGATATATACATTCCTTTGATGGGCGCCCATCGTGGGTGGATGGGATCCTTCAATTACAAAATCGATTCGCGAACGAACATTCGGACATATGAATTAAATATCATACCCATTATCCAACAAATCACTCAGAACAGGGTAGCCAAACAGGATAAAAAAGGTGGCAAGAATATGAATGAAATGGGCTCGAGAGGAACATTGAAGTCCTTGCCAACGCCTGGAAGGCCATCGTCCTCTGAGCAGCATTCATCGCCCTAAAGGGAGAAGACCAAGGATGAATGACAACTGCGTTGCCACCGTCAAGATCGACCAGGACCTGTGCAGTCGTTGCCTGGTCTGCTTCTCCCTCTGTCCTTTCAATGCGATAGTCCGCGAGCCCGAGGATGGGAAGGTCAGCATCGACATCGAGAGATGCCAGGTCTGTGGGATCTGCAACAGCGCCTGCCCGGTGTCGGCCATCGACATGGCCTATTATGATTACGATGGACTTTTGGAGCAGATCCGTTCCGCTCGCAAAGAGAGGAACGCGGACACACTGGTCATGATGTGTCGTGGCAACTCCCCCAACAAAGGGGAGATCGAACGGATCCTGATGGAACAAGGTCATAAAATGTGATGATTTCATCATCATGCGCGTCCCCTGCGCCGGACGCATACCCACGCCGTTCATATTCAACGCCCTCAAGTCAGGCTTCAGCAACATCGTCTCGATCCAGTGCCATGACGATTTCTGCCGTATGAAGGAAGGCACCAAGATCGAAGCCAGGAGGATGCTCCTCGGCAAGGCGGTGATCAAGCAGCTTGGCTACCCAGATGACACCCTTAAGGTGGTCAAGTATTCCCGCAAGGCGATATGGGACAGCAAGGAGTGCGTCGGTTGCGGCAAATGCGTCTTCATATGCCCCTACGATGCCATAAGGTCCGAGCCTTTCTCCTCACCGACGATCATCACCGAGAAGTGCATGGGCTGCGGCGCTTGCCAGATGGTATGTCCGCACAATGCTATCCATGTCATTGGTTATCGGTTCGAGGACATCCTCGCGACCTGCGCCGCAGCGGCGAAGAGCATGAAGGAAAGAGGTAGCAAGCCCTCCGTTTTGGTGTTCAGCTGCCAATGGTCCGAGTACTCCGCGTTGGATGACCCTCAAAAGATGCTAAAGGGCAAAAACGCCCTGATGCTGGAGGTGCCATGCTTCAAAGGGATGGACCCATTGCACGTGGTTAACGCCTTCCATCAAGGGTTCGACGGTGTGATGGCGGTCGTCTGTTCCGCCAAGGATTGCAAGCTCCAGAACGGGCGAGATGCCGCGGAGCGCCAGTTGGAGGTCCTCCTGGGATATCTCAAAGGACAGGGTCTCTCGGACCGTTTCGAGATACATGAGCTATCGCCCAGGTGCGAGGGGGAGTTCGCCCGGAAGTTCGAAACATTCCAGGAAAGGATATCCCTCCTCCCACCTTGCCCTTTGGCCGAGACCAAGGGGGTCGAGAAATGACCTACAAGATATTGGCCAAGAGGGATCTGGCCCACAAGATGACCATGTTCGAGGTGGATGCTCCGGAAGTGGCGGCCAAGGCTAGGCCTGGCCAATTCCTGATCGTCATCGCCAGGGCCGGCAGCGAGAGGATACCTTTGACCATATGCGACTTCGATGCGAAGAAGGGCACGGTGACCTTCGCGTTCCATGAGGTCGGCAAATCCACGAAGGAGCTGGCCACGTTCGCGGAGGGGGATGGCCTCCTCAATGTGACCGGACCTCTGGGCAACCCATCCGAGATCGGCCGTTTCGGCCGAGTGCTTTGCGTGGGAGGAGGCATCATGGTGGCCCCATTGCTCCTCCAGGTAAAGGCACTGAAGGCAGCTGGCAACGAGGTCACGACAGTGCTCGGTTGTCGGAGCGGCGAGTTCCTGTTCATGAAGGAGGAGGCAATGGCCCTCGGCGACGAGGTATTGGTGGCCTCGGACGATGGCACGGCAGGCGAGAAGGGGATGGACTTCCTAAAGGACCTACTGGCACGTAAGAGGTTCGACCGATGCGTGGTCATGGGGCCAGTGCTTATGATGAGGTCCGTCTGCGAAATTACGAGGCCATTCAACATTCCGACGGTGGTCACCCTGACCCCCATAATGATCGATGGCATGGGCATGTGCGGGGTATGTCGGGTCACAGTGGACGGCAAGATGCTCTTCGGTTGCGTCGACGGCCCGGAGTTCGACGGGCACCAGACCAACTTCGATGAGCTGATAAAGCGTCAGCGCACCATGCTCCCCGAGGAAAGGTTGAGCTCCATAATGTGGGAGTCGGGCGGGGGGTGCAAGTGTGAAAGGAAATGATCCTGCGCCTACCGAGGAAGAGGTATGTTCCGAGAAGCATGCATCAGTGGAGATGCCGAAGCGCAGACCCGAGGAGCGCGTCAAGAACTTCGATGAGGTGGCCCTTGGCTACACTGAGGAGATGGCCGTGGAGGAGGCCCGCCGCTGCCTGCAGTGCAAGAACCCGCAGTGCCGCAAAGGGTGCCCGGTGGAGGTGCCCATCCCCCAATTCATCGATTGCATCGTCAAAGGGAACTATGCTGAAGGTATCGCCACGATAAAATCAAAGAACGCTCTGCCCGCCGTCTGCGGCCGCGTCTGCCCTCAGGAGGAACAGTGCCAGAAGATGTGCATCAAGGGCAAGAAGGGCGACCCCATCAGCATCGGTCGGTTGGAACGTTATCTGGCCGACTGGGAGGGTCGGAACGGGGTCCAGGTCCCGGAGAGGGTGCCATCCACCGGCAAGAAGGTGGCGGTCATAGGGGCAGGCCCTGGCGGTCTTACCGCGGCAGCGGACCTGGTGAAGATGGGCCATGAGGTGACCCTTTTCGAGGCGTTGCATGTGGCCGGGGGCGTGCTGAGCTATGGCATCCCGGAGTTCCGTCTGCCCAAGGACATCGTGAAGAGGGAGGTCGAGTACGTCCAAAGCCTAGGCGTGGACCTTCGGTTGGGCAATCTCATCGGAAGGATACACAACATCCCCGAGCTCTTCGCAATGGGATATGATGCCATCTTCATCTGCAGTGGGGCTGGGTTGCCTCAGTGGACCGGGTGCCCCGGGGAGAACCTGGGAGGAATATACTCGGCCAACGAGTTCTTGATCCGGGTCAATCTCATGAAGGCGTATTCCTTCCCGGAGGAGGACACCCCGATCCGCATCGGCAAGCACGTCGTCGTGATCGGGGGAGGGAACGTGGCCATCGACTGTGCTCGTATCTCGATGAGGTTGGGAGCTACGGTCTGTCTCAATTACAGGCGTTCGAGGAACGAACTGCCAGCGAGGAAGGAGGAGATCGAGAACGCTGAGGAGGAAGGGCTGATGTGCAAGTTCCTCAGCGCCCCGGTGGAGTTCTACGGCGATGAGCGAGGCTGGGTCCGATCGATGCGCTGCACCTGCATGGAGCTTACCGAGCCTGACGAGAGCGGGAGGCAGAGCGTCCAGCCCATAGCATGCTCTGACTTCGAGATACCGGCGGACACGGTGATCATCGCCATCGGGCAGACCCCCAATCCTATCATCCAGCGCACCACGGAAGGCCTTAGGACGAACCCTCGCAACGGGACGATCTCCGTCGACGCGGAAGGGAGGACCAACCTGGAGGGCGTTTACGCCGGCGGTGACGTGTCCACCGGCGCGGCCACGGTCATCAGTGCCATGGGGGCGGGCAAACGGGCGGCCAGATCGATCCATGACTACCTCATGAACGGGACGGCAGAGGGGGGATGGCTCATTCACGGGAAAATGAAGGTGGCGTTCTATTGGGGGGCGAGCTGCGGGGGCTGCGAGATCGCGGTCCTGGACATGAACGAGCGCATACTCGAGCTCGTGAAGCATGTCGAGATCGTCTTCTGGCCGGTGGCCATGGATGTCAAGTACGATGATGTGGAGGCCATGCCCGATGGGCACATCGATGTCACCTTCTTCAACGGTTCCATCCGGAACAGCGAGCAGGAACACATGGCCAAGCTCCTCCGCGCCAAGTCCAAGACATTGGTGGCCTTCGGGTCCTGCGCCCATGAGGGCTGCGTCCCAGGCCTGGCCAACCTCAGCGATGCCAAAGGCATCCTGGAACTTGTCTACCATGGTGATGGCGACAGTTCTGAGAGATCCAGGGCGCTCCCGACCCCGAGCACAAAGGTGAGGGAGGGAACGCTTCACATCCCGGTCTTCCACGATACCGTGAGGACGCTAGGCCAGACCGTCGATGTCGATTACTATTTGCCTGGTTGTCCACCACCCGTCGTCCTGATCAACAACGCATTGGATGCGATATTGAAGGGCGACCTTCCGAAAAAAGGGTCGGTCCTGGCACCGGTGCGGGCGGTATGTGACCAATGCCCGCGGAAAAGGGAGAACAAGAAGATCTCCAGCATCCACCGAGTACACGAGATCGTGCCAGAGCCAGAACGCTGTCTGATGGAGCAAGGCATCATCTGTATGGGGATGGCCACCCGAAGCGGTTGCGGCGCCCAATGTCTCAAGGTGGACATGCCTTGCACTGGATGCGGGGGAGCGACGCCGAACCAATCCGACCTGGGCGCTGGCATGATCTCCGCCTTGGCCTCCATATTGAACCTGGAGGGGGATCCCGGCACCTATACCGAAGAGGAGATGATCAAGCTCATCTCCGATATCAAGGACCCAGTGGGGATTTTCTACATGTACAGTCTGCCCTCGTCCATCCTGGAGAGGAAGGTGATGAAGCAATGAAGGAGATAACCATCGACCCGATAACCAGGCTCGAAGGGCATGGCAGCGTGTCCATCTTCCTCAACGAACAGGGAGAGGTGGAGAACGCCTACCTCAAGGTCCCTGAGCTGCGGGGCTTCGAGGCCTTCTGCGTCGGACGCCCGGCCGAGCTCATGCCCATAATCACCACCCGCATCTGCGGGGTTTGCCCGGTCGCCCACCACTATGCCTCGGTCAAGGCCTTGGACTCCGCCTTCAAGGTGGACCCGCCATCGGCGGCAAAGAAGCTGCGCGAGCTCCAGTACATGGGCTACATCATCTACGACCACACCTTGCACTTCTATTATCTGGGCGGTCCTGACTTCATCGTGGGACCGGATGCGCCGGTGGGGAAACGGAACATACTTGGGGGTGATCGAGAAGGCCGGTCTCGACGTCGCCAAGGAGGTCATCAAGCACCGCGCCTATGGCCAGAAGATAACGGAGATCATCGGCGGAAAGGCCACTCACCCGGTCAGCGGATTGCCTGGGGGTATGAGCAAACCCTTGAGCGAGGAGTCCCGCGCATCCATCCTGGAGATGTCCAGGTCGTCGGTGGAGTTCGCCAAGTTCACCCTGCAACTGTTCCATCAGATCGTCCTGGACAACCCACTGTACATGGGGATGATCCTGAACGAGGCCTACACCATGCGGACCTACTACATGGGTACCGTAGACGACCGGAAACATGTCAATTTCTATGATGGTGAGGTGAGGGTGGTCGACCCATCGGGCAAGGAGTTCACGAGGTTCAGGGCGGAGGACTATGCCCATCACATCAGCGAGAGGTCAGAGGCATGGACCTATTCCAAGATCCCCTACCTTACGAAGGTCGGCTGGAAGGGCTTCATCGATGGGCCTGGAAGCGGCGTGTACCGGGTCGGCCCTCTAGGCCGCCTCAATGCCTCGGAGGGGATGGGCACTCCGCTGGCCAATGCAGAGTACCAGAGGCTGTTCGAAGCGTTGGGGAAGCCGGCCCATGGCACCCTGGCATTCCATTGGGCCAGGTTGATCGAGCTGCTCTACGCCGCGGAGCGGGCGGTGGAACTGGCAAGCGACCCGGAGATAACCAGCACCAAAGTGCGCAACCAACCGGGAGAGCCAGGCGAGGGCATCGGCATCGTTGAGGCAGCCCGAGGCACATTGGTCCATCACTATCACCTGGACAACGAGGCCTTGGTAAAGAAGGTCAATATGATCGTGGCCACCACCAACAACTATCCGGCGATCTGCATGAGCGTCCGGGACGCTGCCAAAGGTCTAATCCACGGCGGGAAGGTGGACAAGGACATATTGAACAAGGTGGAGATGGCCTTCCGAGCCTATGACCCCTGTTTCGGTTGCGCCACCCACTCCGCCATCGGACAGATGCCGCTGGAGGTCAAAGTGTTCGACCATGGCGGGCGGTTGGTCGACAGGTTGGAGCGCTGACCCATCGCCCAACCCTTATCCCATGCGAACCTATGTCGGTCCGAGGCGGTGGCGTTGAGAGGACATGATGGGGGGCTCGAGATGGAGCTACGGAATTGGCTTAGCGATGCCTCCGTCATCGTGGTGGCGGGGATAGGTAATGCCATCCGCTGCGATGATTATGTCGGGGTCCGGGTGGTGGAGGGACTTAGAGGTAAGACATCACAGGCCGTTCACCTCATCGAGTGCGAGACCGTACCAGAGAGCTTCGTGGACGAGATCGTCTCCATCCATCCCACCCATGTCCTCCTCATCGATGCCGCGTTGCTCGGTCTAAACCCTGGTGCGGCCCATCTGTACGATGTCGAGGAGGTGGCCGATGTCCCTTCCATTTCCACCCACACCTTGCCTCTGAGGGTCTTCAGCGACTATGTCGGGATGCTCACTGGAGCCAGGATCGCGCTGCTCCTCATCGAGCCCAAGTGCATGGACTTCGGGGATGTGATGAGCGAGGAGGTCGAGGAGGCGGCGGCCAGGGTCGAGAACCTACTTCTCGCCTATCTTCCCTGAAAGGTGCCAGGGACCTCCGGGTATCGATGTCAACCTACCTACGCAATCTTTTTAGGTCATGGCCTGCAATGATGATGGGCCAATTGCGTGGAAGGGAGATGACTGGATGAAGATCGTTGCGATAAATGGGAGCCCGCGGAAGGACGGGAACACGGCGAAGTTGTTGAAGAAGGCCACCGAGGACCACAAGGACACGGACCTGGTCTACTACGACCTCGTGGATATGAGGATCAAGGACTGCATCGCCTGCATGCATTGCAAGAAACATGACGAATGTTCCATCAAGGATGACATGACCCAGATCTACCAGGACCTACACGAATGCGATGCAATGGTCTTCGCATCCCCGATATACATGGGAGCGGAGACGGCATTGCTCAAGGCGATGGTCGACCGCATGTATGCGTTGCTGGCCCCGGCCCAAGGCCCGAAACGTTACGAGCCCCGTCTGGCCCCTGGCAAGAAGGCGGTGGCGATATTCACGGCGGGCAATCCGCAGGCCAACGAAGTGTCTGACCTACATGAAGGACAGGTATTACATGGCCATGGCCTTGCAGGGCATCTCCAAGGTCCAGGTGCACATCGTGGGAGGAACGTCCCCCGCCATCGACATCATGGAGAGGGCGGAGGCGCAGAAGGTCGTGGCCGAGATCAAGAAGTTCATCGAGCACTGAGCGGGGGATGGAACACGACCTTCCGGGCGTTCATCGCAGTGGACGTGGAACCTCAGGCCGAACCTGGCCAGGTTCCATCATGACCTGATGAACGTGGGCCCAGGCCTCAAGCCAGTGGACCTGGGCGGCGGTGCATATCACCTTGAAGTTCCTGGGGGACACCGACGAGAACTTGATCCCACAGATCGAGGCCGTGATGAGGCAGGCGGTCCTGGGCATACCTGCATTCTCATTACGATTGACGAACGCCGGGTCGTTCCCCCATCGCCCTCCGATCAGGGTGGTATGGGTAGGCCTCAAGGGGGCAGAACCTCTGGCACAGATGGCCACAGGTATTGGAGGAAGGTTTGGCCATCATCGGTTTCGCGAAGGAGGACAGGCCGTTCTCCCCGCATCTGACCATGGCTCGGGTGAAGGACCCCAAGGCCTCCTTCGCCTCGGAGAAGATGGTGGAGCGTTACAAGGACCAGGAATTCGGTGAGCAGGCGGTATCCTCGATCAAGCTGAAGAGGTCCGTGCTCAGCCGAAGCGGCCCAGAATACACGACCGTCCTCGAGGTCCCGCTTCACTGACCATATGACTCGAAGAGCGAGAACTCGGTGTGGCGCAGCATTTCCTGCGGGGGATGGTCCTTGATGAACTCGATGTTGTAGTTCCCTGCGTTGAAATCGGCGTTCCGCAATATGAGCCGGTGATAGGGTATGGTGGTCTTGATGCCGGAGACGGTGTAGCGGTCCAACGCGTCCTTGGAACGGGCAATGACCTCTGACCTTGAGGCCCCAAACACCACCAGTTTCGCGAGCAGGTTGTCGAACTCGGTAGGCACCACGTAACCTTCATAGGCGGCGGAGTCGACCCGCACATTCTCACCTGACGGCTCCATGTACTTCTCGATCCTCCCAGGCGAGGGCATGAAGTTGCTGAACGGGTTCTCCGCGTTGATCCTGAACTCCATGGCATGCCCCCTTGGCCGAACCGAGGAGAGGACTTGGCTCACATCCTTGTCCGAAGCGATGTTGAGCTGGATCTCTACCAGGTCCAGACCGGTGACCGCCTCGGTGATGGGGTGCTCCACCTGAATGCGGGTGTTCGCTTCCAGGAAGTTCAGGTCACCGTGTTCGCTCATGAGGAACTCGAACGTCCCCAGACTGGTATATCCAGACTTCTTGACCGCCTCCACGCACAGGTCCATGATGCGATGGCGCAGCTCCGGGCTGACCGCGGTCGATGGCGTCTCCTCAAGGATCTTCTGGTGACGGCGCTGCACGCTGCACTCCCTCTCGCCCAGGCAATAGGCGTTCCCGCGGGAGTCGCCCACCACCTGGAACTCGATGTGCCTCGCTTTGAAGAACGCCTTCTCCATGTAGATGGTGGAGTTCTTGAAGGCCTTTTCCGACTCGTTCTTGGCGTTGGTGAACGAGTCCTCCATCTCCTCGTCCGTGTTCACCACCCTCATGCCCCGCCCACCGCCTCCGCCCGAGGCCTTCAGCATGATGGGATAACCGATCTCCCTGGCCTTGACCTTGGCGTCCTCGGCGTCCCTCAACGGGTCCAATGTACCTGGCATGACCGGGACCCCGACCTTCTTCATGAACGCCCGTGCGGAAAGCTTGCTACCAAGGCTCTTCATGGCCCTTGGGTTCGGCCCGATGAACACGAAGCCCTCCTCCTCACAACGCTGGGAGAACTCCGTCTTCTCTGATAGGAAACCGTATCCGGGATGGATGGCCTCGACCTTCATGCGGCTCGCCACATCGAAGATCGCGTCCATATCGAGGTAACCGATGCCACTCTCGTGCGCGGACAGCTCCACGCTCTTGTCGGCGAAGGACACATGCTTGCAGTGCTTGTCGGTCGGAGTATAGATGCCAACGGTAGGTATCCCTAAGCGTTTGCATGTTGCCATCACGCGTATGGCGATCTCACCCCGATTTGCGACCAACACTCTTTTGAACACGTTACATCCCTCACGGCAGGCAGGCTACCATGCGATTCCTTCGCAGGGTATATCCATACTTTTTAAATAATTTTCCTCTAACAATTGAGAGAAATTTTAACATTATTCGTATTGAATCTTCGTAAATATAGTCCTTTTGAATTTTTATTCCAATTAGATATCGTATGCCACAGGATATCTTCGAAATTCGTAGATGAGGTTAGCATCATTGTAGCGGTCTCGTTATTGACCTCGCTCGAGGCATGATTCCTTCGTGGTCAAATGATCGCGACGAACAATAAGAGGCAAAAGAGGATAAAAAGGGACGATGGGGCAGGCATCGAGGGGCTGCCCCTGCAACTGATGGTGCTGGTCCTGATCGCCGGCGTGGGGACCGCTGTGATGATGGGTTGGATGAGCGGGCTTTCCGCACCTAGCTCCATCGGCTCCATCCACGTCGACGCCGACCAGATCGTGCTCCAGGACGCGGACCATGATGGCACCTACACCGGGGACGGCGTTCAATTCACCATAACCGTCCTCGACCAAAATGGGGACGCCGTGGAGGGAGCTACCGTCGTCCTTACCGGTTGCCAGATAACTGATGGAAACGGGAGAGCCCTCATGGGGTAACGGATGAGGATGGCGAGGTTCGATTCAGCCACCTCGACATGGCCTCTTTCGGAGGCAGGTGGCCTTCGTCAAGGTCACAGCCGCCAAGAGCGGGATGGGGACGGATTCCTCCACGAGCATCCCTGTGGTATGCGGGTGATGGCATGAGGATCCCTGACGAACATGGCCTCGAAGGCATGCCCCTCAAATTGGTCATCATTTCCATCATGATATCCATCTGCGCCCCAGTCCTCTCCAACGCCCTGCGATCCTACGAGGACGAATCAGGTTCCATCCTGCTGCAGGATGCTTTGGAGAAGATACATGGCACGGTGGAGGAGGTCTACCTCTCAGGACCAGGTAACTCCCGGAGCCTTAATGTCCATATCCCCGAGGATCCAAGTCGCTATGTGGTCATCGGGGGACCGACCCGTTCTGAGAGTTTCTCCATCGCGATAATCGATCAGGGGTTGGAGTTGGAACGGGTCTATCTGACCGATCCAGCTATCCGCCTGCTCACCCCTGGCGCCAACGGTCTGGTCCTTGAGCGCGATACCGTCATAACCATCACCTGTGTGGAGGTGTCGGGTGAGCGCTGCGTGGAAGTGACGACATGATCGAGTTCTTCGTATCCAAGCTCTGGGCCTTGGTCAGCGCGCTGGCGGTGCTGGGCGTGGTCGTCACCAGCATCAACGGGGCGGTCCATGTCGCCGTCGATCAGTCCAGGGAGGATGCTTTCCAGAATCTGGTCGACTCCCTTGGAGGGATGGATGAAGGCTCACAAGGCCACATGGAGTTGGCGTTGAGCGAGGTCTTGAATGAAGACGAGGAATTGCGCATGGGTGGTGGCATCATCGAGCTAATCGGTTTGGACCATCATTTCGTGCGCACCTTGCCAGGATCCGTCACTTTGTACGGTCGGGACGGCGCTGAACTTCCCGTCCGACCAGTGGCTCTCTCTGAGCTCAGGGTCGACCTTATTCATCGACATCGACGAAGGGCAAGGGGGCACTATGGTGAGGGTCTACGAAGCGAAGACCTTCACCATTCTTTCCACACAATCAACGAACCTCTTGGCGTCCATTTCGTCGTTGTAGATGTAGGTCGAGGCCCTTGCACAACCATCTAGGCCCCTCGATGTGAAATATGGGTGGGAGCAGTGGGACCCAGAGCGGATCATGACCTGTCCGATCTCGTCCAAGAACATGGCTACGTCGTGCGAGGTCAGCCCTTTCACGTTGAAGGAGCAAATGCTTCCCCGCTTGTCTGGGTCGACCGGGTCCAGCAGCCTCACCTCCTCCAAATGGCGCAGCCCGGCGGTCATTATCCGGTTCAGGCGACGCCCATGCTCCTGCACGTCGTCCATGCCGACCTCCTCAGGTATTCGACCGCCGCGCCTGCCCCAATAATGCCTGCGTAGTTCAGCAGGCCTGCTTCGAACTTCTCAGGGGGCGGTAGATAGGTAGCATGATCATAACTGGTCTCCAACACGCTTCCGCCCCCGGACATCAATGGTCTCAGCTCCTTGAGGTGTTCCGCCTTACCGTAAAGCACCCCCATGCCGGAAGGACCGAGCATCTTGTGGATGGACATGCCAAACAGGTCGATGCCCATCCTCTCCATGTCCACATGCATATGTGGGGCGGACTGGGCACCGTCCACCACCATCAACGCGCCATGGTCATGGGCCAATTCGGAGATCTCTCGGACCGGGATGGTCACCCCATTGACATTGTTGGTATGGACCATGCTTACCACCTTCACCTTACGGTCCAATGTCTCCTTGAAAGCCTCCATATCGAACAATCCGTCCTTGGTGGACCTGCAAAAACGCCGGACTATGCCCTTCCTTTCAGCCAGTTCCATCCAGGGGACATGGTTGCTATTGTGTTCGGCATCGGTCGTGACCACGACATCTCCGCGTTCCAGGTTCAGTCCGAAGGCGACGGTGTTCAAAGCCTCCGTGCACGATTTGGTGAATACCACCTCCATCTCGCTCTCAGCGCCGATGAAACGCGCTATCGTCTCCCTGGCCTCATCCACTTTCAGGGAGACCTGGGTGGCCAATCTGTGGACGCTCCTCCCACCGCATGCTGGATAGGACGTATAGTATTGGTCCATGGCATCGATCACCTGCCTTGGCCTAAGGCTCTGGCAGGCCGAGTCCAGGTAGACCGGGCCCTCCGGGTCCTTGTCGTACAATGGGAAATCCTTGCGGATGCGGCCGACGTCCATGGTCGATTGAATCCAGGCCCGGATATTTATGGCCTTTCACTCCAATAAAAACCGATTTATACCTGCAAGGCAGGATGGAGGGGTCGTGACCGGTCAACCCATCGTCTATTTCGACAACAGCGCCACCACCGCCATGGACCCGCGAGTGGTCGAGGCGATGGCACCATTCCATTGTGAACGATACGGAAATCCGTCCAGCATGCACCGTGCTGGCAGGGAGGCGTTCCAGGCGATGGACAAGGCGAGAGGGCAGGTCTCCACTGGCATAGGGGCGATGGCCAATGAGGTCGTGTTCACCGGGGGCGGGACGGAATCGGACAACCTGGCCATCATCGGTTTCGCGTTGGCGAACCGGTCCAAGGGCGATCACATCGTCACCACCCAAGTGGAACATCCAGCGGTCATCCGGAGCCTGCGAGCATCTTAACACCCTGGGTTTTCATACCACCTTCCTCCCGGTCGATCGTCATGGGCTGGTCTCTCTGGAAGACCTCAAGGCGGCGGTGGGGAAGGACACGTTGCTGGTTTCGATGGTCACAGCCAACAATGAGATCGGGACGGTCCAAGACATCATGGCGGCATCAGAGATAGCGCACGACAAAGGGGCCGCCTTTCACACCGATGCCGTGCAGGCGGCATGCCGAATGCCATTGGACGTGGCGAAGGGCAACATCGACCTTCTCTCCCTCGCCGCCCACAAGTTCCACGGTCCGAAGGGGGTGGGGGCCCTCTATGTCCGACAGGGCACACCAATGAGCCCGATCGTGCATGGGGGAGGTCAGGAGAAGGGGCTGCGTTCCTCGACCGAGAATGTCCCAGGCATAGTGGGCATGGGCACGGCCATGGAGATAGGGCTTGCGGAGATGGAAGAGAGCGTGGAACGGATAGGGAGGATGCGCGACCATCTGGTCAAGGGGATGCTGGAACAGGTCGAGGGAAGCTTCCTCAACGGCCATCCCGTCCGGAGATTGTGCCACAATGCCCACATATGTCTCCCAGGCTATGAGGGGGAGATGATGGTGCTCGCCCTGGACCAAGCCGGGTTCTGTGTCTCCACCGGTTCGGCCTGTTCCTCCAAAAGGGGCCAGGTCATCCAGCACCCTCCAGGCCATCGGTCTGCGTCATGAACTGGCCCGCTGTTCCATAAGGATCACTCTGAGCAAGTTCAACCGTGACGAGGAGGTCGAACAATTCCTCGACGTCCTACCATGGGTCCTAGGCGGGGTCAAAGGCGCCACGGATGCCATGCGCGGTCATTGCGAAGGGCTCGGTAGCATTAAGAGATGACAGGGCATCTGGAGGGAGGATGACCTCCCTCAAGGTGAACCTTGCCGGAATCAAGATGTCCAACCCCACCATGCTCGCCTCGGGCATGATGGGCGAGACCGGGGCCTCATTGGCCCGGGCGGCGGACCAAGGCGCCGGCGCGGTGGTTACCAAATCCATCGGTTCAGAGCCTAGGGACGGGTACAAGAACCCCACCATCTTCGAGTGCGAATCATATTTCGTCAACGCCATGGGCCTGCCTGGACCGGGCATCGAGGAGTTCGGGAGGGAGATGGGGGAGGCCAAGAAGGGGAAGGTGCCGATAATCGGCAGCATCTTCGCCTCCAGCCCCCAGGAGTTCGCGCGTTTGGCCGTCAAGATGGAGGAACATGGCGCGGCCGGGGTGGAGCTCAATTTAAGCTGCCCGCATGCCAAGGGTTACGGGATGGAGATGGGGATCGACCCGGAGATGGTAGGCAAGATAGTCCGGGAGGTAAAGTCCGCGGTCAAGGTGCCAGTGTTCTCCAAGCTCACACCGAACACGCACCGACTCATCGAGGTGGCGAAGGCGGTGGAAGGGGCAGAGGGGGACGGCGTGGTGGCCATCAACACCTTGAAGGCCATGGCCATATCCGTGGAGTTCCGCCGGCCGGTGCTGTCCAACCGGTATGGTGGCCTATCCGGGACGGCGGTCAAGCCGGTGGGGCTGCGATGCGTCTACGATCTGCACGACAACATCAGCATCCCCATCATCGGCGTCGGTGGGATAAGCGACTGGAGGGACGCCATGGAGTACATCATGGCCGGTGCCTCGGCGGTCCAGATCGGCTCAGCCATCGCCACCAGAGGGCTGGGGGTCTTCAGCGAGATAACCAAAGGGATGGAGGCGTACATGGAGGAGAGCAGGTTGCCATGACCTCAGGGAGCTGGTGGGGGTGGCCCATGAACGCTAATCTCGTGGTCAAGGTGAAGGAGGTGGTCAGCGAGGGCAAGGGCATGACCACATTGCGTTTCGACCTGGACCGGACCGCCCGACCCGGTCAGTTCGTCATGGTCTGGGTGCCAGGAGTTGATGAGGTGCCCATGTCCCTTTCGTACATCGGGAAGACGAAAGGCATCACGGTGCGAGCAGATTGGGGAGGCCACCAAGGCGCTCTCCGAGGTGAAGGTGGGGGAGATGATAGGGGTCCGCGGTCCTTACGGTCGGGGCTTCGCCCGGCCGAACGGGCGCTACCTGGTCGTGGGCGGGGGCACAGGGATCGCATGCGTCATGCCAGCGGTGGAGGTCTCAGGCGACCGCACGGTGGTGGATGTGGCGCTGGGAGCTCGCAATGAGGGCGAGGTCATATTCGAGGAACGGGCCCGAAAAGGGTCGGAAGAGGTCCAGATATCCACCGATGATGGCAGTCATGGAAGGAAGGGGACGGTGGTGGCCTTGGTCGAGGAGATGTTGGCCAAGCGCAGCTATAGTCAGGTCTTGGCCTGCGGGCCGGAGAGGATGCTCTACTACCTTTTGGAGTCGTGCAAGAAGTTCGGTGTGGAGAGCCAGATGTCCTTGGAGCGCTTCATGAAGTGCGGTTCCGGCCTGTGCGGCTCCTGCGTCATCGACGGCAGGCGGGTGTGCGCGGACGGACCGGTCTTCTACGGGAGGGAGATCGATGAGATGGCGGAGTTCAACCGCCTTAAGCGCGACGAGGCCGGTACGGATCATCAAGCTCTGATCAACCGCTCAGGGTCATGGTCACGATCTGCTTGAACTCGTCCTCGCTGACCCGGCCCTTCTTCTCTCCCAATCTCTTCACTTGGGAAAGGATGGAGTTGAGCTGCTCCTCGGTGGCCTTCTTGCCCAGCTCGTCGACCCGCTTGCGCACGTAGTTGATGCCAGTGTGCTTGCCCATCAGGATATGGCGCTTGTTCCCGACCGCCTCGGGCGGGATGCTCTCATAGGTCAGCGGGCATTCCAGTATGGCAGCGACATGGATTCCGGACTCATGGGAGAACACGTTCGGCCCCACCAGCGGCTGGTTCATGGGGCGAGGTAGGCGGGTATAGGTGGCCACAAGGTCGCAGAGCTCGGTCATCTTGCTGCAGTCGATGCCCAGGTCGCAGTTGTAGATGTACTTCATGGTGGGAACGAACTGTTCCAATGGCAGGTTGCCCGCCCTCTCCCCGATGCCGTTCACGGTGGTGGTCACCGCTTTCGCCCCCGCCTTGATGCCGGCGATGGCATTGGCGAGGACCAGACCGAAGTCGTTGTGAAGATGCAGGGACACCGGCGTCCTCACATTGGCACAGATGTGCGAGACCATTTGGGTCATGGCCTCCGGGGAGGCGCATCCGACCGTGTCCGTGATGCCCAGCCTGACCGCTCCGGACCGCTCGGCGGTATGGAAGACCTGAAGCAGGAAGTCGAGGTCGGTCCGGGTGCTGTCCTCGGCGCTCAAGCTGGCCTTCAGCCCCCTTTCGCTGCAGTAATCGATGCTCTCGGCCACTTTCTCCAGGACGAACTCCCGGGGCTTCTTGAACTTGTACTTCAGATGGATGTCCGATGTGGCGATGAAGAGCAGCACCATGTCCACCTCTGCCTCGGCGCAGGCATCGATGTCCGCCTTCGTGAGGCGGCATAAGGACAGTATGTCGGCCTTGAGACCAAGGGAGGAGACCTCCTTGATGGCCTTCATCTCATTCTCCGAGACGGCGGCGAAGCCAGCCTCTATCTGGGGCACCCCGATCTCATCGAGCTTGATGGCGATCTCCACCTTCTGCTCGTTGGTGAACGCCATCCCTGGCGTCTGCTCCCCGTCCCGCAATGTGGAGTCATAGACAATGACGTCGGTCAGGTCCAGCTTGGGATTGTAGGGGCTCAGCGCCGTAAGCTGCATGCCACTGCGTTAGCCTCAGCGGTTTAATAAGTTTTTTCAGGGACAAACACCTCCACAGGTCCTAGGATATCATGGACAAGCCCGCAGGCACGCCCGCCCATTTCATAAAGGTCATCCATGGCAGCATGGAGCTGAACATACCCGACCTCGCTCTTTGACGAAGGCACTGCCAAGGTACGACCGACCGAGGCGAAGAAGTTGCGGGAGAAATTGAAGTGCCAGTATCCTTGGCTGACGGACAATGCCGTGGACGTCATATTGAAAAGTTCCAGCGAGGAGATGTCCCGTTTGATCGAGCAGCGGAAATCAGCTGCCCAGAAGGCCCGGGAGATGTTGAGGTCGGGACGATACCAGCAGGCGTTGGACTTCCTCGACGTCCACTTGGACCTCTACCCCGAGGATGTCGGATTGTTGGTATGTCCGGTCCGAGGCCCTGTTCAAGCTTGACCGTCCCGAGGAGGCGTTCCGTGCCATGCGCCATGCGCAGAATCTTGGACAACAGAAGCGAGGGATTTCAACGACGGTCCGAAAATAAGGCGTTGATGGCCGCCGCCACCTCTAGGGTGGTCGCCCCCCAGGGCACCATGGCTATGCTGCCATGCACCTCATGACCCTCCTTCACCTTGCAACATTTGATGATCGTAGGCACACCATCTTCCATCACCAGGTTCTTGGGGCACATGTCCACGGATTCCGGGTCGTATCCGTACACGGAACGGAAGATCCGGCGGGAGAGGTCGCAGCCCACCAACGTCACCTCCTCAAGGTCAAGTTCCGGCGTCTCGTCCAGGTAGAAGACCTTCTTGCATGAACGCAGCCCGGATGCCCGGCAGGGGAACATCACCGCCATCGGTGCGCACGCGGGCCTCCATCTCGTTCAGGTCTATGTCCTCCACCATTGGGACGATGGGAAGTTCCACCAGCCCCGTGGAGAGCGCCCGTCCCACCAGCACGGAGAGCTTGGAAGGTCTTGGTGGTACGACATCCAATATCCTCAACCTCAGGACCCGTTCTACCTTAAGGAATGACACGTGGTTGAACATGCCTGATACCACGACGGTCTTTCCGTCGTTCTTGAGGACCTGTTCTGCCATCTGTGAGACGTTCAGCACATCTATGCCGTCGTCCTCGATGAAGACCGAATCGCTCGGAAGTGATACGATCTCGACATCGACGATGTCACGGAAGAGCTCCTTGCCCTTTGCCTTTTCAACCCGGATGACGGCCGTGTCGTTCCCATATCTTAGGACCATATAGTCAGTCCTGGTGTAGGCCTTCATGCCCAAGGCCTTCTCAACGATATTGCTCTCGGTGAGCGGGAAGTCCACCTGGCGGAGTGAGACGTCCTTGCAATGATCGGGAATCATCGATGGCATATTGTCAACTCGATTATTTCTCATATCTGGATGGGATGATGGGCTTTCTGATCGATCCATCCCAGGGGTCGAATAATGCGCCCCACGCAGGAATGGTGTCATCAATGACATCGATATATAGAGGTGAATAGAATGATGGATTAACCTCCTGGGTGGTTCTCATGGCCGATGCATTGATCGTATTGTTACAGGTATTTGGGCTCCTGTTCGTGGTCGGAAGCATGCTGGCGATGGGATTCAGCCTGACGTTGAACATGATCGTCCAGCCGTTGAAGGATTGGAGGCTTGACCTGTTAGGGTCTCATCGGTAATTTCGTCATCGTCCCTGCCATCATCATCGGGGCCGGTTCGGTGCTAGACCTGCCAGATGATGTAAAGATAGGGTTCTACATTCTTGCATTGGCCGCAGGGGCGCCGTTCCTCCCCAAGTTGACGCAGTTCGCAAAAGGGAACATAGCCTACGCAGTTGGCTTGATGACCATGTTGATGGTGGTGTCGATCATAGTGCTTCCATTGGTGCTACCGCTGATCGTAGAGGGCGTCAAGATAAATCCCTGGGATGTGGCAAAACCATTGATATTCCTGATGTTGACCCCTTTGGGGATAGCGTTGTTCATCAAGCAAAGATATCCGGACTTTGCAGACCACGCTGCGAAGCTCCTCAATTCCGTGACGACGATCAGCCTTTTCGCATTGTTGTTCCTCTTCTTTGCCCAGTTCTGGGAGCAGATCATTGATACTTTCGGAACTGGAACGATAGGATTCGCGATATTCTTCATCGCGATCGCACTCGTCATCGGTTATTTCCTAGGTGGAAAGGATCAAGGGACGAAACGGGTATCCGCCTTAGGCACAGCTCAGCGCAACATCGCAGCTGGCATACTGACGGCAACTGTCAATTTCCAGGATAGGCCGATGGTCGGTGTGACTGTGCTCGTCGTCTCCTTGGTCGGGCTTGTCATGTTGATGATCTTGGCCGGGGAATGGGGGAGGAAGAAATCCGACGGGGGTTCAGCCCCGAAGAAGGAGAGCCCGGTCTCATAGGGTCAAATGGAATGACCATCGATAATTTAATAAAAAAGGAGCCCCAACCTTGGATCATCCGATCATTTTATTAAATGTCTAAACGGAAATATATCAAAAGGGACATTCAGGATGTCAGGGATGGCGATGCAAGAAGGTTTGGAGGTCAGCGTCAGCACCATCAGGGAACGCCTTTTCATGGAGAGGTTGCGTCTCGTGCAACCGGAGAAGGCCGACGCCCTGCCTAAGATGAAGGTGAAGGACCGCGCCCGCTACGTCGAGGACAATTGGAAAAAGCTCTTCCCCGGTCCTGACCCGGCACTTTTACGGGTCGTGAAAGGTCCTGTCCTGAAATTGGTGACGAAGGGCATGGACGGAGAGGCGGACGAGGTGGTGCGCTCGCATTTGGAACCTCAGATCAAGGCCAAGATGCACAACACCACTGAGCTCTACATCATCATGCTCCGGTACGCCTATAACGTCAAGGACCACACGCCAGAGGAGCAGAGCCGACTCCTGCTGAACTATTACCTGTTGTTGGTAGAGGGCGTCTATACCGCCCAAGTGAACCTTGTGGCCTATCTCCTTACCAAGGCCGGTGCGACATACCGCTCCTCCAAGGCGGTCAGCGAGCACGGCCATCAGGGCGGTTCTTTGGGCATGATCGAGGAGGACAGCCTATGGAACAAGCTCCGTTTCCTGGAGGAGAACGGTTTCGGGTTCATAGTTGAGGCATGCGACAGACAGCTCCGCAACTCGGTGGCGCACCTGGATTTCATCGTCTTCACGAACGGTTGCGTGGGTTACGGTGCCAACCAGAGGAACTCCAGGATCATGAAGTACGAGGAGCTCGTGCACAAGGTGGAGGCATTGAAGTCCATATCCGACGCCATGGACCTGGCGGCGACCGAATCGGTACAGGCCTGGAGGGAGGAGGCGAAGAGGCCGAAAGCCCAAGCCGGCGGCGAAGAAGACCAAGGAAAAGGACCCGGTGGAGATATTGCGTCAGGCAGAGACCAGGCCATCGAAGTCCCGCAAGGCGCAAGGGGATGGCGAGGTCAGGCTCTGATAGTCACCTTAATATCTCAGCAAAACATCAGGAGGCTAATGGACAAGAACCAGCTGGCCTTGGTCGCGGTGCTTGGTGGCATCGTGGTTTTCATCATCAAGCTCAGCGCCTATTTCGTTTCCAATTCCATCGCCCTCTTCTCGGACGCACTGGAATCGATCATCAACATAGTGGCGTCGATAATGTTGCTATTCTCCCTGAGGATCGCCGCAAGACCAGCTGACGCCGAGCACGAGTTCGGTCATAAGAGGGCGGAGAACATCTCCTGCCTCATCGAAGGCATGTTGGTCCTGGTGGCCGCCTTCTTGATCATCGAGGCGAGCGTGGGCCGAATATTCGATCCAGTGGAACTGAGCTCGGTGGACCTGGCGCTGCGTCATATCGCTTTCCGCCACGGGACTGAACGCCTTACTGTCCTATTCACTCTGGAAGGAGTCAAAACGGTCAGGGTCCATCGCAATGGAGGGCGATTCCAAGCATCTGCTGTCTGACGTCCTATCATCGATCGGAGTGGTGGTTGGGCTTTTCATCGCCAGCGTGACCGGTTATACCATATTGGACCCTTTGATGGCGCTGGTGGTGGCCGCGCTCATCATCAAGATGGGCATCGGCCTGCTCAGGAAATCGAGCAACGACCTCATGGACCACCGCTGCCCTGAATCCGAGCAAAAGATCGCCGAGGTCATGAAAAGGGACCATCCTTCAGTGGAATATCACGATCTCAAGACCCGCAAGAGCGGAGACACGGTGTTCGCGGAGATGAAGGTGTGCGTGGACGGTGATCGCACAGTGAAGGAGGCCCATGATCTGACAGAGAGGATCGAGAAGGACCTGGAAAGGGAAGTGCCAGGCATCAATGTCATCATCCATGTCGAAGACAAAAAGAAATGCGGTCTGAAGGGTCCGACCGAGCAACATGCCTGATAGGTCCGGTCAGTCCATCCATAGTATCCAACCCGCATAACCAGGAATAAAGGTTTAATATCCCGGATGGAATCAGCCTGGTCAGGCCGGGATGACAGAGCGGCCATGTGGCGGACTGCAGCCCATATGGCGGATATCCGCATACCCGTGTTCAAATCGCGGTCCCGGCTCCACTTTCCCTTTCCTTTTCTCACCGCTCTCAGACGTCGATGAACATCTCTTTGATCGGAACGCCCCAAGAGGAACCCATCCGTTCTGATACGCCCCGGATCGCTTCTGGCCTTCGCTCGGCAAGGCTTATTTTCTTCCCGTTCCTCAGGTTCGCCCTCAGTTTCATTCGTGGGTTGATCTTCATCATCTCCGCAGACCGTGAGTTGCCTTCTTTGCTGAATCGGAAGATGACCAATTCCAAGCTCTCGATCTGCTCCCGCGGCAGGAACTCCGGCACGCCCTTGACCTTTCCCAGAACGCTCTGGGGCGGCACTAGCCCATCGGAATACACCAGCAAGGGCTTGGTTATCGGCGAGAAGGAATAGGACATGAACATTATCTGGAACATGGCCATGACCGCCAGAACTGACCAGGAACAAATACCTCAAAGACCCCAAGGACTCGCCCTCGGGCAGGATGAAGAGGCCATAACCCACCATGGCCAGGGCTATGATGTCCACCACGATCGATACCTTGATCGCCTTGCCCTTTGCCGCCGCATCCTCTGGTTCTGGTTCCAGTCTTTCCCATTGGACATGCTCAGACGCGTTCATCCTCTTCCTCCGATTAGATGATGGCGGCATTGCCTCCACACCCATATCTCTTTTTGGTGAGGATATCACTCGATGCATCCGTTCGGTTCTCCATCAATCTTGACACAGCCCATTCCATCTCGCCCGAACCTGAGGGTCGGTCTCGGTCCCCACCATGGCGCTCAGGACGGGCATGCTGTCCTTTGAGCCTAACATGGCCAACGCCCATGCCGCATGACCTCGAACCAGTGGTTGTCGGTCGGACAGGGACCCCTCAAGGGTCTTTATGAAAGAGATGTCCCCCGAATTGCCCATGGCGATCATGGCGTTGCGTCGCAGCAGATCAGGGTCCAGAGAGGGATTTCCGGACCGGGCCAACAATCCTCTGAGCTCCGTCTGGGCTCGCTTTTGCTACCCAGCGTAAATCCAAACCGTCGCCCATGACCGACAACGAAGCGGTTCTCCAGGTCGATCAATGGCGGGACCGACTCATTGCGGGGGCAGACCTCCTGGCACAGGTCGCATCCCAATATCCTCATGCCTACCGCCTCCCTGTGCTCGAAAGGCACTGGACCAGGTGAGGAGAGGATGGTGGAAAGGCAGCGACCGGAATCGAGCACGTAAGGTTCCTTTATGGCCTTGGTGGGACAGAGGCGGAGGCATCGTTGGCAGGCGCCGCATCGCGGTTCCGATTCCTCGTCCGGCCTGAGCTCCAGGTCCGTGACCACGGTACGGAACAGGAGCCAAGATCCGAAGTCCTCGTTCTGGATGTTGGTGTTCTTGCCATAGACGCCCACCCCAGAACGATGGGCCGCCGCCTTGACGGGCAATTTGACATCGATGGCCTCCGCCCCATTCCCCCTCAGATATTCGATGAGGAGGTCCCTCTTGCCATCAAGGTAAGGATAGAAATCATACCAGTGTTCCCTGGCCACCCTCCCTCCTCCAACCTCGCCACCCTTAACTCCAGGAACTGGGAGATAGGTACCTGATCCCGATCACGATGATGGACCGGGCGGAGGGCAGGGAATGCCTCGGGTCGGCCCAGGCCTCCATCGACCCTTCATCGTTAGGCAACATGGACGGCGGGACCCTCACCCAACCGTTCTTTAGGCCGAGCCCCATCTCCTTACGCCATCTGGTGAATGGCTGGACATCGGTCACACCGACCAGGTCGATGTCGATGGAACGGCAAAATCTCTTGATGTCGTCGGAGGTGAGCATGATCATCGACCGACCTCTCATCCACCTCTATTTGAGGATTTCAACCATCTACCATCTTTCGTGGTGGACTATCTCGGCCATATCTTTGCGGTTCTTGCTACCGATCAGGGTGCGGGTCATCCTGTCCCGTCAGACCCTCCTTCTCCGCTGGGTAGCCCAAGGGGGTGATGGCCACCACCTTGATGCCATCGGGAATGCCCAGGGTCTGCTTAACGGTCGCCTCATCGAAGACCCCCAACCAACAGGTCCCGAGCCCAAGGTCGGTGGCGGCCAGGACCAGCTGTTGCATGGCGATGCTGACGTCCACCAGGTAATATTGGATGCCGTTCCGGTCACCGCTCTGTCTCGGGTCTCCGCAAGCCACTATCGCCAAGGGGGCGCCCTTCAGCCAGCCGTTGATGTTGCCCCCAAGCTTCTTGATCACCTCTTTATCGCTGACCACGATAAAGCTCCAGCATTGTTTGTTCTGCCAGGAGGGGGCTATCCGCGCCGCCTCCAAGACCACGTTCAGTTTCTCCTTCTCCACCTCGCCTTCTCGGAAACTGCGCACGCTCTTCCTCTCCCTCAGGACATCCATGAGCTCCATTATCGCACCTCTGTGGAATGGAATGGGAGGACCGATACTCAATAGGCTAGGTTCGAGCGAATCAGTAATTACCCTGACGCGGTATATCGAGGGCGATATCATGCTCTATGATAGCATCCTTCAGACTGTGGGTCGGACGCCGACGGTGCGATTGAACAACATGGTGCCATCAGGCTCGGCCGAGGTGTATGTCAAATTGGAATCGTTCAATCCCACCCATTCCATCAAGGACAGGGCCGCACTGGCCATGATCGAGGAGGCCGAGAGGGACGGTAAGCTGAAACCGGGAATGTGCGTGGTCGAGCCCACGTCCGGGAACACCGGTATCGGGTTGGCCATGGTATGCGCGGCCAAGGGTTACCACCTCATCCTCACCATGCCAGAGAGCATGAGCCAAGAGAGGAGGAAGCTGCTCAAGGCGCTTGGGGCGGAGATAATCCTCACCCCGGCAGGGGAGGGCATGGCCGGTGCGGTGGCGAAAGCTCGGGAGGTATGCCATTCCAAGGAGGGGAGCTTCATACCCATGCAGTTCGAGAACAGTGCCAATCCTGAGGTCCATTACCGTACCACCGCCCAGGAGATATTGGCCGACCTTCCGGACGTCAACGCCATCGTGATGGGGATCGGTACCGGGGGCACCATCACCGGCGTGGGGCGGGCCATCAAGGAAAGGAAGACCGGTGCCTGGATCATCGGGGTGGAGCCATCGGCGTCGCCCGTGCTCAGCCATGGCCGGCCCGGACCGCACCGCATCCAGGGCATCGGCGCTGGCTTCGTCCCCAAGGTCTACGACCGCACGGTGGTGGAATGGGTGATCGGGGTCAAGGACGAGGAGGCCATCGCCATGACCCGCAGACTCGCCAAGGAGGAGGGCATCCTGGCCGGCATCTCGAGCGGGGCGGCCTTGCACGTGGCGATGGAGTTCGCCCAGCAATTGGGGACAGGGAAGAAGGTGCTGGCCATACTTCCGGACACCGGAGAAAGATATTTGAGCACTGACCTATTTTCTGAATAGGGCATGAGCTGGAAGGAAGACGTCTACACAGTGATGGAGCGGGACCCCGCGGCCAAATCGTTCAACGAGGCCTTCTACTTCAGCCCCGGGCCTTCATGCCATACTGCTCCAGCGCATCTCCAATCGTCAATACAAGAAAGGCAACTTCATGATGGCCCGGGCCATCAACTACTTCGCTCGATGGGTCACCGGGGCGGACATCCATCCCGGGGCGACATTGGGCAAGGGGTTCTTCATCGACCATGCCACCGGAGTGGTCATCGGGGAGACCACCATCATCGGTGACAATGTGTCGCTGTGGCAGGGGGTGACGTTGGGCGGGGTGGCCTCCTCCAAGGTTAAGCGTCATCCCACCATCGGGAACAATGTGACCATTGGGGCGCACGCGGTCGTGCTGGGTGACATCACCATAGGCGACAACGTCAAGATCGGGGCCGGTTCCGTGGTGGTCAAGGACGTCCCTCCTAACTGCACCGTGGTGGGGGTTCCAGGTAGGGTGGTCAAGAAGGAGGGGGTGCCGGTCAAGGTGGACCTTAGGCACGACCAGCTCCCCGATCCGGTCTCCCGACATGATAATGAACCTGAGCAACCAGCTCACATTATTGGACGAGAGGATAGAACGTATCGAGAAAGCCCTCGAAAAGGGGAAATAATATTATTTTCATCGAGGGTCAGAGGCGCTCACCTTGACCCTGGAGATATATAACACTCTGACGAATGAGAAGGAGCCGTTCCTGCCCCTCGAGGACAAGAAGGTCAAGATGTACGTCTGCGGTGTCACCGTCTATGACGACATCCATATGGGCCACGCCCGCTCGATAATCACCTTCGACATGGTGGCTCGGTACCTCAGATACAAGGGCTACCAGGTCACCCATGTGACCAATTTCACCGATGTCGACGACAAGATCATCGACCGGGCAGCGGAGATGGGATTGGAACCGCTGGAGCTTTCCCAGATGTACATCGACCATTACTTCGAGGACGTAGAGCAGCTTGGGGTCAAGAAGGCGGACCTGTACCCAAAGGCGTCCGAGAGCATCGCCGACATCATAGAGATGGTGCAACGCATCGTGGAGGAGGGCAACGGCTACGTCACCTCTGACGGGAGCGTCTACCTGAGCGTGGAGAACTTCCCCGATTACGGAAAGCTCAGCGGCAACATCCTGGAGGACCTCAGCGCCGGGGCGAGGGTGAGCGTGGAGGAGGAGAAGCGCCATCCCATGGACTTCGCCCTGTGGAAGGGAGCGAAGCCAGGGGAGATCTCCTGGCCCAGCCCCTGGGGCGATGGCCGGCCGGGATGGCACATCGAGTGCTCGGCCATGATATACCGCTACCTGGGCGAGACGATCGACATCCATGGGGGCGGGAACGACCTGATATTCCCTCATCACGAGAACGAGATCCTGCAATCCGAGGCGGTGCTCCATCATCCCCTGTCCAAATATTGGATGCACAATGGCATGCTGCAGGTGCAGGACGCCAAGATGTCCAAGTCCTTGAAGAACTTCTTCACCGTGCGCACGGTGATGGACCTCTACACCACCCAGGAGGTCAGGTTCTACTTCCTCAACACGCATTATCGCGGGCCGCTCAACTATAGCGAGGACGCCCTTAACGAGGCATGCGCCTCGCTGCGCCGACTGCAGCACACATACACCGAGCTCAAGGACTATCATCGAGACCGCCAGTGGCAGTTATGACTCCGAGGAGCTGATCAAGAAGACCAAGGCGGGCTTCTTGGAGCAGATGGACGACGATTTCAACACCCGGGGGGCCATCGCCGAACTGTTCGACCTGGCCCGGGAGACGAACAAACTGATGCACCACGAGATGCTCAGCAAGAAGGGCGCCAAGGGAATAATCGCCCTATTCGAGGAGTTCGACCAGATATTGGGAATACTGCCCGGCATGGAACATAGCCCGGACCAGTTCGATGACATCATGGAGGTCATCATCAACATCCGGCAGGAACTGCGCAAACGGAAGCTGTACGACCTGGCGGATCAAGATAAGGGACTCCTTGGCAGAGAAGGGCGTCATCTTGGAGGACACCGCGGAAGGTGTCAAATGGAAGCTGGATTGAGCGGTGCGGAGAAGAAGGCCATCCTTTTGGCGGGAGGTTCGGTCCTCCTCCCCAAGGATTTTCATCTACCATTCAAGGCCAGCCGTTCCACCGCAGGTCCCGGGGCCGGGTCGGTCTCCGTGGTTTTCGCGTTCGAAGGCCTTCGGGTCAAGAAATCGATATCGCGCGAGCAAGGGGAGTTCGAGCTGCACGGAGACCGCCACCGGTCTGAGCATGACCCATCGCGGCAAGACCATTCCTGGACAAGGTCGAGATACAGGCCAACCATCTATCATTCCCCGGAACAGGCCTTCATCAACCTGCACCAGGAGTGCATCTACGATTGCAAGTTCTGCACCTCGCCACGATTGGGCAAGGATGCCACCAAGGACCTGGACCTGGAAAAGGTCAGACGCATGATCAGGGAGGTGGCGGACCGGAAGGACCTCTGCGCCGTTTCCATAACCTCCGCGGTGGTCGGCTCGCCGAAGGCGACCATCGATGAGATGGTGGATGTCGTGCGAATGGTCCGCTCCGAGCTGGGAGACGACATCCCCATCGGTGTCGAGCCGTACGTTTCCGAGCTGTCACAGATCGAAAGGCTCAAAGAGGCTGGGGCGGACGAGATCAAGATGAACGTGGAGACGTTCGACCCAGAGATATTCCAAAAGGTCTGTGGGGAGCTGGACCTGGATTGGATAATGGAGGCTCTGGGGCATGCGGTGGCGGTGTTCGGCCGGGGCAAGGTCACCACCAACATCATCTTCGGACTGGGGGAGAGCGACCGATCCATATTGGAAGGGGTGGAAAGGTTGGCGGGCATGGGCATCGTGCCCACCCTGCGCCCCCTCCGACTCAACGAGATCAACCGACCCGCCCTGGAGGAGGCCTTGGGGCCATTGGAACCGGTCAGTCTCAGAGAGGATCCTGAGCCTTTCCCGACGGTCAAAGGAGATACTGATCACGTCATGGGCTCACCCCGACCACTTATCAGGACCATGTGCCATCATTGCCGATGCTGCGACATCGTTCCGTTCGCGGACATCTGAAGGTATTTTAGGTTCCAATGATAATATCAGGACCGATCGGCATTAGGCCAGTCATTCGATTATTTCAGTAGATTTTTTTTAGGGCCTTACCAAGATACCTTTAGAAAAGACACCTATATATACTAAAAGTTAGGTCGCTCCTAAAACGATGGTCAGTGAGAACGTCGAGGAATATCTCGAGTGCATATGGGAACTGTCCCAGAGGTCCAGTCCGGTCAAGACCAACGACATCGCCAAAAAGATGGGGGTGACGCCAGCTAGCGTCACTGAGATGTTGCAGACGGTTGGCGGAGATGGGCTATGTCAACTACGAGAGGTACCATGGCGTCACCCTGACCCTGGAAGGGGAACGCATCGGCGCCAAGATCAAGCGCAAGCATCGGCTCATGGAGCGATTCCTGGTGGACATCATCGGTCTGGACAAGGCAGAGAGCCACAAGGAGGCCTGTCGCCTGGAGCACACGCTCTCGGACGAGAGCGAGAAGCGCATCTGCCAGATGATGAACAATCCCAAGACCTGTCCCGATGGCGACCCCATCCCATGCCTGTGATCAGGATTGTCGCATGTGCATCTCTGAGCCCTCCATCCCTTTGACCGAGGTGGGAAAGGGAGAGATGGCCGTCATCACCCACCTTCGTCTGCGAGGACACCGGCAAGATGAGGCGGGTCATCGCCATGGGCCTGGTCCCGGGAAGGAACATCTGTGTGGAGGACAAGCTCCCCATGGGCGGCCCGATCGTCCTCAACGTAGAGGATTGCAAGATCGCCTTGGCCAAGGACTACGCACGCTTGGTGCATGTTTTGCCGAAGGGTAGATGCAACCCAAGGAAAGGGGCGGAAATCACATCATGAGCGGGTCTATCCAAGTGGCCTTGCTCGGCCACCCCAACGTAGGAAAGTCGGTGGTTTTCAGCAAGCTGACGCAGGGTGAACGCCACCTCCTCGAACTATCCTGGGACCACGGTGGAATTCCAGGAGGGGCGGCTGATACGAAATGGCCAAGAGATGATCCTCTACGACCTTCCTGGCACCTACGGACTTACGGGCGCGACCGAGGACGAGCTGGTGGCGACCAAGCTCCTATCGGAGAAGAGGCCCGATTGCGTCCTGGTCATCGCCGACGCCTCCCGATTGGAGCCTGGCCTGGTCCTGCTCTACCAGGTCCTGGAGCTTGGTTACCGGACCGTGCTGGTCTTGAACCAGATGGATGTGGCGAAGAAGCGGTTCAAGATCGACATCGACCGACTGAGGTCGAACCTCAAGGTGCCCGTCGTCCCCACCGTGGCCATAACCGGCGAGGGTCTGGAGGAGCTCGTCGATATCGTCGCCTCGATGGACATACCTCAATCCGATTTCAAGGTCCGTTACGATTCGCACATAGAGGAGATGTTGGTCCGTCTCTCCTCCCAAGTGCCGCCCTATTCCATCAGCTATCCTCTACGAGGGGCCTTGCTCCAGCTGCTGGAAGGCAATGAGCATTTCACGGCCCAGTTCACCCCCGAGCTCAAGGCCATGGCATCGAGGGAGATGGAGGAGTTCCAGGAACAGCACGGCGAGGACATCCAGGTCCACATCAATCGAGATAGGTATGGAGAGGCGGGCCGGATCATCTCCGAGGTAGTGGGCCGCATCCCCCGTCCGCTGTCCCGCAAGGAGAGGTTCTCCGACCTGACGCTCCGGCAATGGCCTGGCATCCCCATACTGATCGGTGTGCTGCTCGGCGTCTTCCTGGCCGTGGTGTTCGTCGGAGGGTTCCTCGAGACGGTCCTGGTCAGCATCTACGACGATCTGACCGCCGGGTTCTTCGAATGGATGGCGGAGGCGATCGGGGGGCAGCTGGGAGAGGCGATTTCGCAGGCCTTGTATCTCACATTCCTGTCGGTCATCGCCATCGTCATCCCGTACATCATCCTGTTCTACCTCATACTGGCGGCCCTGGAGGACTCAGGCTACCTGCCCCGGGTGGTCATTCTCCTCGATGGTCTGATGCGCAAGATCGGATTGAGCGGACAATCGGCCATACCCATGGTGGTGGGCACAGGATGCAACGTGCCGGCCATCCTCTCCACCCGGGTGCTCGGGTCCAGGAGGGAACGGCTGATATTGGCCACCGTGATCATCCTGGCCGTGCCATGCAGCGCCCAGACCGTGGTCATACTGGGCACGGTCGGTCAGTACAACGGGATCATCTGGGTGGCGGCCATCTATGCCATCCTCCTCGCCCTCATAATCATTGCCGCCTTCCTCATGAACCGGGCCATGAAGGAGGAGCCCATCGGCCTGATGTTCGAGGTCCCGGAGCTGGCCGTCCCGCGGTTGGACAATGTCCTAAGGAAGACCTATAACCGGACCAAGGATTTTTTCGTCATCGCCTTCCCCATCCTCCTCGTGACCAGCCTGGTGCTGGAGCTGCTCATGGCCTACGGATTGCTCGACCAGATCGTGGAACCATTGGGCTTCATCACGGAAGGTCTGCTCGGTCTGCCTGCGATAACCGCGATCGCCCTGCTCTTCGGGATCCTGAGGAAGGAGATGGCCCTCCAGCTCCTGGTGGTCCTGTTCGGCACGTCCGATTTCGCTTTGTACATGACCACCCAGCAATTCTTCGTGTTCGCCTTGGTCATGGCCACCTACATACCCTGCGTTTCCGCACTGAGCGTGCTCTTCAAGGAGTTCGGGTCCAAGGACGCCGCCAAGATAACGCTGGGCTCGCTCGGCATCTCGCTGGCGTTGGGAGGGGCGGCCAATTACATCCTCTCCGCCCTCATGTGAGGGCCAGATGATATATATCCCGAGGCATTCCAGTGGGCGATGTATGAGGTCCTCTTCGGGTCCGCCCTGGTGCTCAGTCTCATATTCTGTGCCACTCCCGGGGCGGTGAACACCGAGGCTTTGAGGCGGGGGGTCGCAGGCGGTTTCCATCGCGCCTTATTTCTCGAGCTAGGCTCATGCATCGGGGACATGGCCTGGGCCATCACTCGCCTTGGTCGGCCTGGCGATCATGGTGGACAACGATATCGCCCGGATCATTTTGGGGCTGGCCGGCGGCGCGTTGTTGCTCTACCTCGCTTACAAAGGTTTCGCGGACGCCAGGAAGGGCGGCATGCCGGAAGGGGAGGTGCGCGCCGGTCGATCCGACTTCGCCACCGGGGCCTTGATATCCTTGGGGAACCCCTTCCAGTTCGCTTTCTGGATCGGCATCGGAGGCTCTGCCATCGCGGTCATCGTGCCAGACCCTCAGCTGACCGATTTCGTGGTCTTCTACCTGGGATATCTCGCTGGATGCATCATTTGGTGCTTCGCTTATTCGGGGCTCATCGCCTATGGCCGGAGGTTCATCACCCCGCGCCTGTTCCAAGCGGTCAACGTGATATGCGCGTTGGTCCTCACCTATTTCGCCCTGGCATTGCTCTGGGCCACCTTCGTTGCGGAATGAGCGGATGGTCAGAGACATCCTCGACCCAGTGAGCCGGATTCTCGTTGAGACGCGAACGCATCGCTCTCATATCTGGACACATTATTGGCCAGTATGGAGGCGTCTGAGCCATCAGTTATGCGTATAGTACGCCACCACCTTCGGGCTGACCTTCTCGATGCGAACGAAGCCGAAACGCTCGAATTGGACGGGTTTCCGACCTCTGAATCGGGCAAGGGCTCGGCATAACCCTCCTTCTTGGTCCCGTCCGGCATATGCACCTCACATGGCCTGGCATAGTCAGGCACCCAGTTTATTATCTTGACCTTCTCCTTGAGGATGGCGAGGTCGTTGCCGATGTACTTCCCCTTGCCATGCACGATCTCCACGTTGCACAGGTCCTTGAGGCGGACCTTGCCTCGCTCGGAGGCCTGGACCAGGTCGGCCTCGACCACGTGCACCATGATGGGCTTGCCCTTCAGCACATGATGCCGAACGCCCCTCTCCGGATGGTCGGGATGCAATGGGGCCTTGGATTCCAGATGGTCCACGCCGCACACGTCCAACGGTTGCGGGTCCCACACGAACGAATAGCGGTTGGCCAAGGTATCGATTATATCGCGATTGTAGGCGTACAGCGAGTCCCATGAGAACTCTATGTCCACCTCCTTGATGCCGCAGTCCACCCAGAAGGAGCGGATGGCCTCAGGTCTGATGCCCCGCTTTCCCATGGCCCTTACCGTTCCGAGACGCACATCGTCCCAGCCAGTGTACTCTCCGCTCTTGATGCCCTTGCCCACCGTGGAGGTCTTCAATATGGCGTCGGGTATGGAGACCAGTCCATAGTGGTGGTACCAGGGCATCTTCCAGCCGAAGTAGTTGAACAGGTACTCCTGCCTCAGGGTGTTGTTGAGGTGGTCCTTGCCCCGGATGACATGGGTCAGGCCCAAGGAATGGTCGTCCACCGCCACGCAGAAGTTCATCATGGGATAGACGCAGTACCTGGTGCCGGTGCGGGGATGCGGGGTGCTGGTGACTATACGGAAACCGACGAAGTCCCTGATCGCGGGATTGGGGTGGTGCAGGTCGGTCTTGACCACGAACACCGCCTTCTCCTCTCCGTAGTGGCCAGCGAGCATCCTCTCCCACTGTTCCATCTGCACCTCCTTAGGAAGGTCCCGGTGCGGACAAGGCCTGGACTCCTCCTTCGATCTTGCGCCAATCCTCGACCGGACAGGTGCAGATATAGGCATGGCCCTTCTCGATGAGCTGTCGGGCCAGGTCGTAGTAGAACTCGAAACGGTCGCTTTGGATGACGGTCTGGTGCACCTTGACCCCCATCCACTCCAGGTCCTGGGGGATCATATCATAGGCGTCAGGGTCGATCTTGTCCGGGTTGGTGTCCTCCACCCGGTTGATGAACTTGCCATCGTAGCGCTTGCAGTACTCGTCGTTGAGAATGGCCACCCGGGTGTGCCCGAGGTGCAAAGGACCGGATGGCCCGGGAGCGAAACGCATGACCACCTTCCCCTGCACCGCGTCCGGCAGGTCGGGCAGCTTGTGCACCCGTTCCACCTTCTCCTTCCTCTCCATGAGCGAGGCGTCGATCGACTCCAGCATCCGCTTCTGTTCCTCCACCTCCATGGAGTTCACGCGGGCCACGATGGTCTCGATGGCCGGGATGACCTCCTTGGCGTTCTTGCGCAGCTCGGGCTGCTCGGCCATGACCTTGCCCTGAACGGCCTTGAGGTTGGCCTTCCCCCCATAGAGGAATGCGTTCTGCAGGGCGTACTTCAGGATGACGTTCTCGATGCTAGGGTCGACCATCTTTCCGCCGATGGCGGAGACCTCACAAAAATCTTTGCACCGCACCGGGCAATGATTGATATGTGGCAAAAGGGATGACCCGCCCATGTCCATGAGAGGACTTCTCGCCCACTTCGACGACCTCGTCACCATCGACCGTCCGGTCAAGGCGGATCTGGAACCGACCAAGATCCTCATGGCGGACCAACGCCGGCCAGTTCTCTTCGAGGACCTGAACGGCGGAAGGGCGGCGGGGAACCTCTGGTCCGACCGGGGCGAGGGTCGCCAAGGCCCTAGGTCTGGAGAAGGAGAAGCTCACTCCGGCCTTGGTGAACGCCCTGTCCCATCCCCGTAAGCCCAGGCAGGTGGAGAGAGGCGAGTGGCGGGACAATGTGGTGAAGGAGATCGACCTCTTCAAATTGCCCATCCCGAAATATTTCCCGAAGGACGGGGGCCGTTACGTCACCGCGGGAGTGGCGGTGGCCGATTTCGAGGGCAAGCGGAACATCTCATTCCATAGGCTGATGGTGCTGGGCAAGGACCGGTTCGCCATCCGGCTGGTGCCAAGGCATCTTTTCACCATGCACCAGATGAGCCAGAAGCAAGGGAAGGACCTGAAGGTGGCGTTCTGCGTCGGCGTTTGTCCCTCGGTGCTGCTGGCAGCGGCGGTATCCACCGATTATGCCGTGGACGAGATGGAGGTGGCCTCGGCCATACGGTTCCAAGGGCTGAAGCAAGAGGTGGAGGTCGCCCAGACCGACACTGGCCTTTGGGTGCCAGCCCATGCGGAGTATGTCATCGAAGGGTCGTCTCACCTCGGAGGTCGTTGACGAGGGTCCGTTCGTCGATATCACCGGGACCTACGATTCGATCCGGAGCCAACCGGTGTTCCAGGTGGACAAGATCTACCACCGGAACGACCCCATATTCCATCTGGTGCTGCCAGGCGG
Source organism: Methanomassiliicoccaceae archaeon (assembly GCA_963789555.1). Classification (GTDB taxonomy): domain Archaea; phylum Thermoplasmatota; class Thermoplasmata; order Methanomassiliicoccales; family UBA472; genus JACXTP01. The sequence goes on from CAWBKY010000001.1 coordinate 52,952, forward strand.
TTTGGAGCATTACCTCTTGATGGGGCTGCCCAGGGAACCGGTGATCTTCAAGACGGTGCGTCAGGTCGTGCCCCGCGTGCATGGGGTCCGCCTCACCGAGGGAGGATGCTGCTGGCTGCACGGGGTGGTCTCCATCACCAAGAACAAGGAGGGGGATGCCATGAACGCGGCGATGGCCGCTTTCACCGGTCATCCATCCATGAAGAAGGTCATCATCGTCGACCAAGACATCGACATATATAACGACCAGGAGGTCGAATGGGCCGAGGCGACAAGGTTCCAGGCGAAGGACCGCCTGCTCGTCGTCAACAACGCCGCCGGTTCATCGCTCGATCCCAGCACCGACGGTACGACATCGAAGGTGGCGATCGATGCCACGAAGCCTCTGGGCGTCAAGGAAGGGTTCGAGAAGGCCATACTGGACAAATGAAAGGGACTCTCATGATCTTCTTCTTCTCAGGGACCGGTAACTCGCGGGCGGCGGCAGAGGCGTTGGGCAAGGAGCTGGGCGAAAAGGTGGCCGACATCACAGAGGCCACCCGAAAGCGCGAGTTCACCTACCACGTCTCGGAAGGGGAGAAGGTGGGGTTCGTGTTCCCAGCCTATTTCTACGGAGCGCCAACAATAGTGGACGAATTCGTCCATCACATGAGACTGGAAGGGTCCAAGGACCCATACGTCTTTTGCATCATCACCTGCGGCGAGAGGATCGCCGCTGCGGACAGGCAGTTCGCCAAGATGCTAGGAAGGAGAGGCCTCCCCCTTCGTTGCACGTATCCTCTGGTGATGCCGAACAACTCCGTCCTGTGGTATGAGCTGCCCACCCCGGAGCAGCAGGTCAAGGGGCTGGCGGATGCGGACGCGGATATGATCAAAATAGCAACTGCGATCAGAAAAGGGGAGGTCGGTGGTTATTCGTCAGGGCTGGGTTCGAGGCTGAAAACCTCGTTCATGCAATCACTGTACAAGCATGGCAGGAAGACGGCGAAGTTCCACGCGGAGGATACCTGCACCGGTTGCGGTCTATGCGCGCGCAACTGCCCCATCGGCGCGATAAGGATCGATGAAAAAAGGCCCCAGTGGGTGGCGGAACGGTGCGTCCTCTGTCTCGCATGCATCAACCGTTGCCCCGTAACTGCGATCCAGTATGGCAACGCCACGAAGAACAGGCGCCGCTATGTGAATCCCATCTTGAGGAAGGGCCTGTAGGGATGTTCTTATCCTTCCACACGATCCAGCATTGTATCGGACCCTACTTCGATCTCTCGCTTCGAGATCAATTTTCGTTAATTTTAAAATATTATAAAAGCGATGGTATAAATAAGTCCCAGACCTTTGACGATCAGAGAAAATCTGAAGGGTCGAGCCATGAACGAGGTACTGAAGAATATCTACGGCAGAAGGTCGGTGCGGGCATATTCCGATGAGCTAGTCTCAGAAGAAGCGATCAAGGAGATAATCAAGGCGGGGTTCCACGCGCCGAACGGAATGAACGTTCAGGCGCTCCGATTCGTGGTGGTGCAGAAACGTGAGTTATTGACGCAGTACTCCGAGATCGGTAAGAGGATGTCCATTGCGAATTTCAAGAACAGGCTCGAAGCGGCCGTCCCGCAGGAAAGGATGGGCCTGGAACGCCTGATCGAGAACCTCAGCAATCCCAAGTTCGATATATTCTACGGCGCTCCAGTATTGATATTGGTCTTTGCCGCGCCTGGAGCGTTGACACCGAACGAGGACGGCGCGCTGGCGGCGGAGAACATGATGCTCGCGGCGCACTCGCTGGGGATAGGCAGCTGTTGGATAGGGTTCGCCGGGGCCTTGGGCTACAGCCCTGATGTGATGAAGGAGCTGAACGTTCCCTCGGACCACAAGCTCATCGCCCCGCTGATATTCGGTCATCCGAAGAAAGGGGACATGGCCCCACCGCAGAGGATGGAAGCGCCCATCATCAAATGGATAAAGTGATCGTAGGACGGAGGGACCTTAGACCTTCCTACGGTCTATGGTCTTGTCCCTCTCCTTTCCGATGCTGATGATGCTGGCCCTCACTCGGCTTCGCTCCTCGACGAACTTCACATAGGACCGAAGGTTCTTGGGAAGGGCCTCGAAGCCCCTCTCGATCATACGCTTCGCCTCCCTATCGTCCCACTCCTCCCAACCGTCAAGCTCCTCGTAGATAGGCTCCGCCCTCTGCAGAGCCCTCAAGGAGGCCGGGAAGTGGTCCACCACCGTGCCATCGATATCATAGGCGATGGCCACCTTGATCTTCTTCATCCCGCACAGCACGTCGAGCTTCGTGATCGCCAATTGGGTCAGTCCATTGAGTCGAACGGCATGCTCGACGATGACCATGTCCAACCAGCCACAGCGCCTGGGGCGCCCGGTGGTGGCACCGAACTCGCCTCCCTTGTTCATCAGGTCCGTCCCGGTCTGATCCGACAGCTCGGTCGGGAAAGGCCCGGCACCCACCCTGGTGGTATAGGCCTTCATTACCCCCAGCACTTCCTGCACCTTGTTGGGGCCGACACCGACCCCGGTGCATATGCCCCCAGCGATGCAGTTGGACGACGTGACATATGGATAGGTGCCATGGTCTATGTCGAGCATCGTCCCCTGGGCCCCCTCGAACATGACCTTCTTGCCCTTCTCGATGGCCTGGTTCACCAGGACCGAGGTGTCCGTGATGTAGGGGCGCAACATCTCGCCCATGGACAGGAGCTCCTTCAGCAAAACCTCCTTCGAGGTCGATCTCCGGTCCACCCAAGCACGGCGATCTGCTTCTCCTTGATGGGGTGGACCAGGTCCAGCCTCTCCCGGAGGCCTTCCTCGTCCAGAAGGTCGCTCACCCGGATCCCGTACCGGGCGATCTTGTCCGAATAGCATGGGCCGATGCCTCGACCGGTGGTCCCGACCCCCTTGTCTCCCCGGTTCCTTTCCTCGGCCCCATCCAGGAGACGATGGTAACTGACGATGACATTGGCACGGTCGGAGATGCGCAGTCCTTCGACGGAGTGGCCCTTGGCCTTGACGGCGTCCATCTCCTTCATCAGCTCATGCGGGTCGATCACCACACCGTTGCCGATGACGTTGATGATCCAAGGGCGCAAGATCCCCGATGGCAGGAGGTGCAGGGCGAAGGTCTCCGCACCGATCTTGATGGTATGCCCGGCGTTGTTGCCACCCTGGTAACGCACCACGAGGTCGGCGTTCTCAGCAAGGTAATCGGTTATCTTCCCCTTCCCTTCGTCCCCCCACTGGGTACCAACGACGGCGATGGTAGGCAATATCACACCATTCCTCGCCTAATCCCTGACTCAGATAAATGGTTTTGGCCTCAACCACCCATGCTCAGGTAGATCTTCGCGACATCGGCGTAGGGGAGGTCGGTCTTGAAACCGGTCGGAGAGAAGTGGGTGCGGGAGACCTTGCCATGATGGGAGATCTCCTCCATCAGAGAAGCCAACCGTCACAGGTGAGCGTTTCAGGTGGGAGGACAGCTCGTTGTTCTCGAAGAAGTAGGGCACGGAGAGCTCCTCCCTCCACATCTGGAGGTACTTCTCGCACCTGGACCTCTCCGCCAGGTTCTCCCCGGCGGACATGCTCTCCAGGAGCCCCTCGGTCACAGATGTCCCCGGTCCAGAGCGGGCCGGCCCAGCCCCTGTCCTTCGGCCAAGGGCCCACCACCCTCTCATGGCTCTCCCTGTCGAAATGCAGGTAGCCCAAGGTTCTCGAGGGACTCATCGGCCGATTCCGCCGTCTCCGGCATGCGTAGATAGAGGCGGAAGTAATGGTCCGCATAGAAGCACAGCAGAGGCTACGGTCCCCCGGTCGAACATGGCCGCCTGGCGGGCCACATAGCCGATGAGGATGCGCAGGCCCACCTCATGGCCGAAGACGCATCGGCACGGACGGGCCTGGTAACGCCGCAAGCATTTCTTGGCATGGGTGCCGGCCAGAGGGGCGGTGTCGGTCGCGGTGATCGCCAGTATGCCGTTTCGCCGCAGACCATGGAAGGCGGCGTGGAGATAAGGTACCGGCGTGCCGAACGGATCTAGGTCGATGTAATCGAACGTCTCCTTGGCCAGTAGGCAACGGAGGTCCTCGTTCCTAGCCTTGCCCTTATCTATGCCGTTCAGGGCCAGGTTGCGTTCGATGACCTCGGCAGCCCTCACGGTCCCAATCATTCACGTGGAACTCGGTCTCTGGCCTGGCCTCGTTCATGATGCGCACCGCCCTGGCCCCGGTGGCCGACATGGCGTCCAGCGCGGTCCTCGACCTTGACCATGGGGCTGGAGAAGAACATCACAGAGACGTCCCGGTTGAAGGACATCTGCCGGTTGTAGAACACGCTGCCTTGGATGGTCCCCGGGCCTTTTTCGGTCCGGGAGCGAGGCACCAAGAGGCGGGTCCCTCCCTCCATCACCTCATCCAGCTCGATCTCTTCGCTCAAAGGAGCTCGCCTTTCATGAGCTTCATGATCTTATATGGCAAAAGGTTGCGGTTGATGGGGGTGACCTCAAGGATCCGCACATCGTCCCTTCTTCTGATATCCTGGAGAAGCGGGTTGCGGGACTTCTTGTGGAGCGTCAGTAGGATGGGCTTCTCCACATCCAAGGCGAACTTGACGGCGTTGACGAACTTTTCGCTCTCCACCTCGATCTTGCCCACCTCATCGATGACGATGACATCGGACTCCTCGCAGGCCTTCATCAGACGCGTTGACACCCACTTCCTCGAGCACGCTGAGGTCGATACCGAACTTGCCCACGCTGAACTTGCTCTTTATGTCCAGGGAGGCGAGCACCCCTCTCTCCTTCGTCCTCCAATCCATTACGTAGAAACCGGTGCGGCGGTTGTCCTCCACGATGGCCTCGGTGATCATTCCCCCGACCTTGAGGCCCTCCGCCTCGAGCATCTCTATGACCTTGGTCAAGGTCTGGGTCTTCCCAGATTGGGGGAGACCGGTTATGCCGATCTTGATGTTGTTCATCTGATTCACCGGCCCGGACCCATGGAAGGTCCGGGGGATGGCACCGTAATGGCCTTACTGATTTAATAAAATTTGGTGAGATTTATTAATAAATCGATGCTTCGATGATCAAGTTTGCGTGATCGAGCTCACGAACATCAGTGGATAGTGCAGCTCATCGATATATCGCATGCCAGAGACCACGATCACATCCCTCGATCTCGATGGTGAGGCGAACCTCGAGCATCGGCCCGGTTAGTGTCTGATAATCATACTCGTCCTTCTTGCCGCGTAGCACCTTGCGTTTGATATGGACCTCCACATCCTTCACGAACGGCTGCACCCGGACCCCCTCTTCGATGGCCTTCTCCAAGCTTTCGACGTTGGAGGAGGAGAGCGGAGTCCCCACGAACTGATGGTAGATGGTGCCCAGTTTGATGCCAGACTCGAAGACCGCTCTCTCGCGCTCGGAGCAGTTGAAATACTTGGCCGCGGCGGTCTCCCTCTTGCTCGCCATGCTTCATCCCTCCCCGTCGGTATCTCCTTCCGTCGATATATAGCCTCGAAGGGAAAGATAGATGAGGCCGCCCCTCCCCTTTTTGGGCGAGGGTATGTCCAAGTCGAAAGTGCTGGTGTGCAGCAACACCGATAGGGAGGGGGCGGCCAAGGCGCTATTGGCAGCGGCGGACCTAGGCAGCATGGCAGGTAAGACCGTCATGATGAAACCGAACCTCAACACCGCCGACCCGGCCCCTGGCTCCACGGACATATCGACATTGCGTACGGTGTTGAGGCTCCGTCCTGGACCTACTCCCCGGCCAAGGTGATAGTGGGGGATAGGAGCGGGCCATCGGACACAAGGAAGGTGTTCGATGACAAAGGCATTTTCGCCATGTCCAGGCAGATGGGCTTTGTTCCAATGGTATTCGATGAGCTGCAGAACTAGCGATTTCGTGAAGATCGAATCGCCGGGCATGCACTGGCGCAACGGTTTCCATTTCGCCAGGCCGGTGATCGAGGCGGACGTGGTCATCGGTCTGGGTTGCATCAAGACCCACCAGTTCGGTGGCCATTTCACCATGGCGTTGAAACTTGCCACAGGATGCGTCCACCGTCATAACATGGCGGAGCTGCACGCATCCTTCATCCACATGAGGGACATGATCGCCGAGATCAACCTCGCCTATAAGCCGCGCCTGATCATCTTGGACGGCGTGGTGGCCTTCTTCCGTGGCGGGCCGATGACCGGCAGTGAGTGGAATGCCGGTCTGAGCCTCGCCTCCAGCGACCGGGTGGCCCTGGACGCCACCGGAGTGGCGTTGCTGAAGATGCATGGCACGACCAAACAGATCCAAGATAAAGGGGATCTTCGAGCAGGACCAGATCCGGAGGGCGGCCGAGCTCGGACTAGGGGTGCCCAACGCCCAGAGCATCGAGCTGGTACCGGTGGACGAGGCATCAAAGGGGGCGGTGGAGCAGGTCGCGCCATTCCTTTATGGGAAGAACTGACCGCATTATCCCTTGCTGACGCTTCTCAACCACGAAAAAGCTGAAATAACGGACGCACGACTATGAGCATCGTTCACATCAGGAGGACAATCCATGGAAGTCACCAAGAAGACCTATCAACTGCCTGCCTTGCGCTTTGGCTATAAGGACCTCGAACCCTTCATGTCCGAGGAGCAGCTGACCCTGCACCACACCAAGCACCATGCCGCCTACGCCACGGGCGCCAATGCCGCCTTGGATAAATTGGAGAAGGCCCGCAAGGAGGGAACCGACGCCGACCAGAAGGCGATAATGAAGGAGCTATCCTTCAACGTGGGCGGTTTCATACTGCACAACCGCTTCTGGGAGAACCTGGCCCCAGTGGGCAAGGGCGGGGATTCGCCGGGCGGAAAGCTCGGGGACGCCATAGCCCATGAGTTCGGGTCGTTCGAACGATTCAAGAAGGAGTTCACCCAGGTGGCCAGCAGCGCCGAGGGGTCCGGATGGGCGGTGCTCACCTATTGCCGCACCATCGAAAGACCGATGATAATGCAGGTGGAGAAGCACAACGTCAATGCCATGCCTGGCTTCAAGCCACTTTTGGTCCTGGATGTATGGGAGCATGCCTACTATGTCGATTACCGTAACCTCCGGCCGAAGTACATAGAGGCATTCTGGAACCATGTGGACTGGGGCACGGCCCAGAAGCGGTTCGACGACATCTTGAACCGTTAAAACCATTTCCATCTCCTTTCCCATATTTTATTTATTAATCCCATCGATTAGGACACATCATCTTTGGGAGGGGGCGGACGCGGACGACCTAATGAAGATTCAGGGATGAGATAGAGAAAGGTCTCCTCGCCAATGACAGGTCTTGCGTAAGGGAGATCCTGGTTTTCACGTTCCGGGACATGGCCCCCGCTGGACCGGATAGACCGATTGGTCGCCCCGGTCCTGGACACCATCGGAATGAAATGGGAGCGCGGGGAGGTATCGCTATCCCAGGTCTATCTGGGCACCAAGCTCGCCGATGAGCTGGTGGAGGAGATCATCGGGGTGAGCGATGTGGCCCGCAGGAAAGAGCCGGTCCTCGCCATCTCTGTCCTGGAGGACCACCATTTGCTGGGCCTCAAGGTGGTCAAGATGACCTTGCAATCGGCCGGATATGACGTGATCGATTACGGCAGGACCACGGTGGAGGAGTTGGTCAGTGCGGTCGAGAGGGACCATGTCCGCTACCTTCTCATATCCACCCTGATGCTCCGCTCCGCCCTTTTGATCAAGGACGTGAGGGAGCTGCTGGACGCCAACGGATTGGATGTGGTGATCATTGCTGGAGGCGCACCGTTCCGATTCGACGCCCAACTGTGCAGGAAGGTCGGGGCGGACCTCACAACCGCATCGCCGATCGAGGCCCTGGATTACATCCGGAACCGGGAGGGAGGCGATTGAAGGCGGAGATGACCCCGATGGAGAGGACCCTTACCGCCATGAGGCACCAGGAACCGGACCGGGTGCCCCTACTCCTCAGCCTCACCATGCATGGGGCGAAGGCCTTGGGCATGTCCATCCAGAGCTACTATTCGAAAGCGGATAACATCGTAAGGGGCCAGGTGAAGCTCCGAGAACGATATGGGCATGACATCCTCAACACCTTCACCCACGCATCAGCGGAGTTCGAGGCGTTCGGAGGGACCACCACATATTATGAGGACGGGCCGCCCAACTCAGGCGAACCAGTGCTGAGGGCCATGGAGGACATTGAGAGCCTGGAGGCGCCGGACCCGAAGGACCATGCTGGGTCTGATGGTGGTCGTCGAGGCCACGCGAAAACTGCGCGAGGCGCGTCGGTCCAGAGGTCCCCATCATCGGCGTGGTCGTTTCCCCCTTCTCTCTGCCAGTGATGCAGATGGGCTTCGAGAACTACTTCGACCTCATGTACAACGAGACCAAGGCCTTCGAGCACCTGATGCGGATAAACGAGACGTTCTCGGCGGAGCTGGCGAACCTGCAGTTGGAGGCAGGCGCCACCGCCATGGTGCTGTTCGACCCGGTCTCCTCCACCACCATCATCCCCCGGGACAAGTATATCGAGACCGGTTTCAGGAGCGCCAAGCGAACCATCCGGTCGATAAAAGGTCCCGTTCTCACCCATTTCGCATCAGGCAGGATCCTGCCCATCATCGACAAGGTCATCGAGACGGGGACGGTGGGGGTAGGCGTCAGCACGGATGAGGACATGGCGACCATGAAGAGGGCCTGTGGCAACCGGCTCACCCTGGTCGGCAACCTGAATGGTGTCCAGATGCCCACCTGGACGGCCCTGGACGTGGAAAGGAAGGTCAAGGAGGCGGTGCACAAGGCCGCCCCTGGAGGCGGGTTCATCCTCTCTGACAACCATGGGGAGATACCCTTCCAGGTCCCGGATAGCACCATCGAGCACATCGCCGAGTCAACCCGCAGGTATGGGACCTACCCCATCAAGGTCTGACGACAACCTCATCGGACCGGGCCCCAATAATCATTATTAAGGTCCCATTGGAATTGATTCAACGGTGAACATATGACCCAATTACCAGAGGAAGTCATGAAGATGGCCAACGATATGAAGGCGGTCAAGGTCCTGACCACGGTCTCAGCCGATGGGGTCCTCCACTCGATCCGTGTGGGGAGCATGGTGGCCCCAGCGCCAAATATGATGGCGGTAGGGGCGATACTGATGAAGACCACGGCCAAGAACCTGGAGGACATGAAGAAGAAGAACCAACCGGTGGCGATATTGCTCGGTTCCGAGATGAACTCCTATCTCATAATGGCCAAGGTCAAGGAGACCCAGAAGGCCGGCCCGCTGTTCGAAAAAATGAACGAGAACCTCAAGGCCATCGGATTGCAGGCCGGGGCGGTCTGGGTGTTCGAACCAACTGGGGTATGGAACCAGAGCGCCTCCTACGAGGCGGGCAAGAAGATCGCTTGAACAATAACCTTCTTTAAGAGTTCCGGTCCATCAAGATGCCGGAACATAATATTCCTTAGAAGCGAGCGGAGCGTGCCACCAGATGGACCAATTGATGTTGTTATTCGCCCTCATCGGTATGGGGTTGATCTGGGCATTCTCATTCACGAACGGTTTCCAGGATGGTGCCACCACCGCAGCCACCCTCGTGGCCAGCAAGGCCGCCACTCCAAGGCAGGGCCTGATGTTGGTAGCATCGTTGGGAGCTCTCGGGACACTATTGGGCGGGTCGGCGGTGGCCTTCACCATCACCGGTCTGATCGATGTCGATGACTCTGAGTTGGTAATGATCATAACCCTTTCCGCGTTGGCGGGGGCCATCGCTTGGAACATGGTCACCTGGTATTTTGGGATACCATGCTCCACCACCCAATCCCTGGTGGGAGGATTGGTGGGGGCGGGGGTGGCCGTGGCCGGTACGGGAAGCGTCAACTGGGGGTGGTCCGAACTTATGGACGGGGAACTTACCGGGCTGATGCTGGTCATCGTGTTCTTGGTGGTCTCGATCATCTTCGGTCTGGTGGGAGGGTACCTACTGTTCAAGGCGACCAAGTGGATGTTGAGAGGGGCGAAGCGGTCGATCAACCGGCGCATCAACCAAGCACAATGGTTGGCCACCAGCGTATTCGCGTTCAGCAACGGGGCCAACGATTCACAGAAGTTCCTGGGGCTGATCATCATGATACTGATGTCCACGGGGTTCACAAGCACGGAGGAGATCCCTCTTTGGGCCAGGTTGTTCATAGCATTGGCCATCGGCCTGGGCACGATCATCGGCGGGAGGCGAATCCTCAAGACCTTGGCCAGCAAGATATACTCCATCGCTCCCATCCACTCCCTCGACTCCCAGATCGTATCGGGGACGGCGTTGACCATATCCACTGTGATAGGGGCGCCCATATCCTCGACCCAAGTGGTCTCATCGAGCATACTGGGTATAGGTGCGGCAGACCGACCCAGGTATGTGCGATGGGCCAAAGCGAACGAGCTCGTGGTCTCATGGCTGCTCACCATACCCGCTTCGGCCTTGGTCTCTGGCCTGATAGGATATGCATTTGATTTGTTCTACATATCATGAGGTGTCAAGAATGGAAAAACAAGAAGAGGTAAGGGAACGTCGATTGATACGCCGCATCTTCCCGGAAGGGCCTGATTTCTATCTTATGCTCATCGATATAACCGACCAATCCCGAGAGGGCGTGGAAGAATTCCGATCCTGGCTGGACAAAGGCCATCTAGCCGATATCAATCGTTTGGAGGAGCTGGATGAAAGGATGGACGAAACGCGCTACAAGATGGAGCACGAGCTCCATGACGCGTTCGCAACGCCCATCGACCGAGAGGAGATATACATTCTTTCCCGTCAGGTGGACTACCTGGTCAACTATTGCGTCATGATGGCCAGACAGATGCAGGCCTACGATGTCCCGCCCAACGAGTCCATCAAGTTCATGGCGGAGAACCTGGTGGAGGCCATGAACCATGTTTCTCAGTCGCTCCGATTACTGAGGGAAAAGGATGGAAAGGCGGATGAACTGATCAAGGACATGAGGAAATGCCAACATCAGGATAGAACGTCGCTACATCCAATCGATGGCAGAGCTGTTCAAGACCGAGGACCCAATGCTGATACTGCGGCATGCTGAGATCTATGACAACATGCTGGAGAACTCGAAGAACCTCAGGAACTGCATCGATACATTGCACAGGATCCTGGTGGGGGTATTCTGAGGGTCAGGGCGTTGGATCGAGCATTTCGAACCCGGTCTTCGGGTCCATTATTCGGATGGAACCATTTTCCAAGATCTCGGTGACGACCACCTCGACCACATTCCAGACCACGACACCGGCCCGGACGCATCCTGTGACCGTGCCGTCCCCCCTCCCCGTGGCGATGTGCATATGCAGGGTCGGCTCCCCGCGCTCATCTGGGAAGATGGTCCCCACCCCTGTGATCTCCCGGGGCTGGTCCAGGCACAATTTCATGGGGACCACCGGAGAGGCCCTGCCTTCCTTAGGGCCGACCACCAGCTTGCTACCTTCGTCCAAGGCGCCCAACGCGATGACCTGAGCCCTTCGGATCCCATTTTCCTTGGCGAAACGCTCCAACGATTCATGTATGATGTCCCCATCCTCAAGCCTGACCACAAAGACCCTACCTGCTTTCGCCTCGGAGTAGCGCATGGACCTTCACATTGACATGACCTGATGGGGGAGACTGCATAAAATACGCTCCCCTTCGCCATGGCCAACGACCAAAAAATGAGTAGATTCTCATAAAACTTTAATAGGCAAGGCCGCATCGCCACTTCGAATGTCGCTCGTGGATGCTATCCAGCAGTTGAAAAAGGATAGGAACGCGGTGATCCTGGCACACAACTACCAACCTCCTGAGATACAGGATGTGGCCGATTTCGTGGGCGACTCATTGGGACTTGTCGGTCCAGGCGTCGAGGACCGAAGCGGACGTCATAATCTTCTGTGGCGTGGACTTCATGGCCGAGAGCGCCAAGGTCCTGAACCCGACCAAGACGGTCATCCTTCCAGAGCCGCAGGCCATGTGCCCCATGGCGGCCATGTGCGACGCGGAAACGTTGAAGGAGGTCAAGGCGAAGTATCCAGACGTGGCCGTGGTGGCCTATGTCAACACCTCCGCCGCTGTGAAGGCGGAGACGGATATCTGTTGCACCTCTTCCAATGCCATCAAGGTGGTCGGTTCGTTGGATGCTAAGCGCATTCTCTTCGTCCCCGATTGCAACCTAGGCAGATATGTTCAGCGCTTCTTCCCGGACAAGGAACTGATCGTTTGGCCAGGATACTGCCCGACCCATGACAGCATAACCCCCGAGGACATCCGGAAATTGAGGTCCGAACATCCTCAAGCAGTGGTCCTGGTCCATCCAGAATGTCGTCCCGAGGTCATAGACATGGCCGACAAGGTCGCTTCGACCGAGGGCATGATCAAGTTCGCACAGAAATCGGATGCGAAGGAGTTCATCATCGCCACCGAGGGAGAGCTGACCTATCGGTTGGGCAAGGAAGTACCGGGAAAGAAGTTCTATTCCATACCATGTGCCGTCTGCCCGACCATGAAGATGATTGACCTGCAGAAGGTGCATGACAGCCTCATGAATTTGGGGCCATGCATCGAGCTGCCCCAGGAGATCATCGACAAGGCCAGGGTCCCTCTGGAGAGGATGATGGAGATCGGTCGGGGCGATTGATAGGGTGGAAAATCACATCTCGTCGCTCTCCCATCGCACAATCGTTTTGATATTAGAGAAAAAGTAAGGGGTTTGGGGTCAGAAAGGCCCATGCTCGTTCAAGGTCTATAAGGGGGAGGGACCTGGTTCCGCATGTTGCCTTTCTTCTTCTGGCTATGGCGTAGCACGACCACTGCCACCACCACTATGCCGATGACGAAGATGGCGCCGATGATGCCAAGGACTATCATCCCGCCCGTCTCAGGATCGATCTCCAAGGCTATCGCTCCCATCTCCAGGGCGGGGTCGTGGAAGATCGTCTGGCCAGCGGGGTAGATGAAACCTCCGAGCACGAACAGCGCCTTCACCTCGCCATCATCGTTCTCACCGCGTTCAAGGGTACGATGGCCGGCATGGATCTGGAAGACCATGGAGCGGTTCTCCTGGCCATCGACGGTGACGTTGGAGACCCAGGTGAGAGCCCCGGTCTTCTGCCAGTTGTCCTTGAACTGGATACGGTCCTTCGTGATCAAGGTGGCCTCGCTGGGCAGTTCGTCCTCATCGGCGGCGGTCTTGTCCCCATCCAGGGTGGAGTATTCCATCACGCCCTGGCCATCTTCGACCCCATCCTGGACGAACTGGGCGTTGTACCACTCCTCCACCTTGTCCGGGATGAAGACGGCATAGATCAGGCCGTTCTCAAGCATCAAACGGGGGTCTTTGGCGTTCTCGTAGAAGTCCCATCCTTCGATGATATGATCGTACTTGAACGCGGTCTCAGTGCTCACCGCGGTGTAATTGCGCGGGGCGATCGCTTCTGAATCCGTGATCCGACCATTGTCAAGTGTGACCCGATAGAACGGCACGGACACATCGACCCTCTCCGCGCTAGCGGTTATGTGGAAAGCGAACTCCACCCGTTCCAGGACACCATCCTCCGGAGTGCCGTTGCGGTAGTCCATCAGCGCCATGTCCCATACCTTGGTGTACGTCACGTTCAAGGCATACAGGGAGAAATCGTAGGTCTTGGTCTGGGTCTCATAATCGATGCCTTGTTCTATTTCCGACAAGGTCCAAGCCTGTTTCAGGTCGATGTATTTGTAGGCGGGCTCGTACTTGGCGAAGGGATCGTCCTCGAACATGCGCTTGTTGGTGCTGAAGTCGAAGAGCCCGTTTCCAGCGCCGTAAGTATCGCCGAAGAATGTCGGGATGCCCGTATCATCGAACTCCAGCAGAGCGAACATCTGTTGTCCGAACACCGTTATTACAGGTATTGGGAACTCGTTCACGATCACATTGCCGTCCGGTCCGACCACCTCGGCCCCTCCAAGGTAGCGCAGGTTCATGCCCACGATGCTGATGGGGGCGGGGTTGCCCTGGGTACCATATATCACACCGAACCAGGCCAGGTTGTAGCCTTCAGTGCAGTTGACGGCCACATAGCTGCCCGATCCGAACTCGGTCGTAGTGCCTAGCTCCAATCTTATGCGGTCCATGGGGTCGCTTGGCTCATCTGCAGCCGCGATTCCGGCGAATCCTCCTGTCACGAGGAGGGTAACCAGCAGGGCCGAAGCCATCCCTAGAGTCATTCCTTTCATTGGGAACACCGTGATTGAGAACGCCGTGGGCGGTCAAATAGCGCCGTGGAGAACAGTTACTCAACATTCTTTCTGAGGGATTTATATATCTGGACACAGAGTCGGTGAGGTATGACGCCAGGAGACATACGGGCGGTGGAGAATCCCATCACCGCCATGTTCGACCTTGCCGACCAGGTCAACTCCGAGGCACCCCGGGTCAGGAAGCTGGTGCGATATGCCGCCGTGTTCATCATATTTTGGTTGGTGCTAGATTTCATATTGATATTGGCGACGGCTCAGGGCAACATCCTCATAAGCGTCTTCTTGGCGGCGATGTTCGTGGTGGGCATATTCACATTGCTCTCCCTGCGAAACCTCAACGACTTCTTCAAATATTACGCCCTCAGGCATAGTTATATCCAGAGTGTTAGGGACGCGGACCCGATGGTCATGGTTCCCAAGGGGTCGAACTCGGTGGAGCGCTTCAGATCCTACCTAACGACCATGAACCCGGAGATGGCCTCGTCCCTGGCATTGACCCCCACACCGACCGTGACCAAGGGAAAGAGCGGGATGTTCTACCAATGGGACATCTACCTCCTGCGCCGATCTGGGTTCCTCTGGCATCCCTTGGGTCTTGGATATCCCGGCTACCAGCTCTTTCTGAAACACTTCGATCGAGCCCCCAACCCCGAAGATGTGAATTCCATGAGGAGGGCGGTGGAGGACGTGGTGGCGGAAAGCGGTTCTCCCGCGTCGAGGATGATCTTGCTTTGGACCAGGGGCAAGGAGGACCTCACCGAAGAGGTCTACAACATGATAACCACCCAGAACGTAGTCTATTCCCACCGGGGGAGCTCGTTCATCTGCGGGGTGGAGCTGGTCATCGAGAACGACGGACGGGACCTATGAGTTCATCCCTTTCATGGCCCCTCACTCGTCGTCCAAGTCCTTGGCCCAAGCGGGCAGGCCCCGGTAACGGTAGTGCTGCCGGATCTGCTCCTCGTAGAGGTTGAAGAAGAACTCGTTGTACTTGCGCACGTACAACACACCCTCACGAGTGATGCGGACCTCGTAGTGGGTCTCCTTTTCCTCGATGCGCACCAAACTCTGCTCCACAAGATAGTCCAGGACCTTGTTGGTCATGAAATGGTTGGACATGATCTCGTGCTTGATCTCCTCCTTCGACAGACCTGGTCTGTCCTCAGCCAAGATGCGGTCCAACTTCGACTCCAGGTCTGGTTGGTAGATGTCTATGCCTAGCTCTGAGACCAAGCGGTTCAGGGTGAAGCAGGCGTAGATCTTGAAGTCCTTGTAAGACCTGGACATCGGCTCCGATGGGTATCCATCGCTCGGATATTATAATGAACGTCCTCAGTCCGGTCCCATGATAAAATCGGTGGGGGAGCAGCTCACATCCACCCATATAGCATCGGCCTCCACCTTGACCTTGAAGGTGCGTAGGTCATGCGTCCCCATCTCCTCGTGCAACATGGACTTGAACTTGGGGACCGCCTCCTCCTTGGGCGGAGCGGCGGTCTTGCCATAATCCTTATGGGCTGGGCCGAGCAGGGCCTTCCCGGTGCGGACGTCGAACTGGGCGAAGTGCAAGGGGCATGTGACGATGTTCCTGCTCAAAGTACCGAAATTTAGCGGGGCGTTCTCATGGCCACAGCGCCGGGTTATCGCGTAGATCTTCCCATCAACGTTCGCCAGTACCACCTCCACGCCTTCAACCACCACCGCCTTGAGGCCTCCCTTGGCGATGTCCTCCAATTCTAAGGCGCGCACGAACATCAATCCACCTCTCCCTCAGGTATCTGGGGCAGTGAGTCAGGGTCCGTCACATCCTGATGGACGAACAGACCGCACCAGCACCGCCTCATCTTGTCGAAATGTTGGCGATGCCAGGGTATGCAAGGGCAAACGATGCGCATATCATGCCCCCTCTCACCAGTAAGCCCTTGGCAGGGGCAGAAAGGTATTCCATGCTTCCTATAGAGCACGACCTCCTGCTCCAGGCAGAAATCGGCAAGCTCCTCGTCGGGGGTGAACTTGTAACCAAGAGCCTGCACTATTGGTTCCCATTGCTCTCGCAACGCCCTCTTCCCCCCCTCCATGTCCATCTTCATACCTTCTGCTTCTCGGCCATCGCCTTCTCGAACTTGTCTGGGTTATAACCTTGGATTATGATGTCATCGATATAGATGATGGGGAATGACAGATTGAGATTATCCCGTTGGATCCTCTCTCGGACCGGTTTCTTCTCCTCGCTGTCCAGATTATCGTAGTCGAATGAAGTCGAAGGGGATGTTCCTATCTTCGAACCATTTCTTCGTTTTCTTGCACCACGGACAGGTGCTAAGGGTATACATGAAGACCTTGACCAAACTCTCAATCCTCCAGTCTCACGAACAACTTGCCATCCTCCTTCCTGGTCTGGAACATGCGGAGCTTGACCTCCTTGGACATGACCAGCTCCCCGGTGCGGACGTCGAAGGCCCAATCATGGCAGGGGCATCTTATCAAATCGCCTTCCAAGGTGCCGCTGGCCAGTGCACAGCCCATATGGGGGCAGCGGTTGGAGAGCGCATAGACATCCTCCCCACGGCGCAACATGATCATGCCTAGGCCTTTAGGGTGGAACAGACGCGGCATGTTCTGTGGCAGGTCCTTCAGCTCGGCAACATAGATCCATGGGTCCTTTGACATCTCAGGCTCGACCTTGGCCACATTATGGCAGGCATGAGGACATAATACTTGTGAGAATCAGAGGAGGACCCCGATCGAGCTGACAAGGAAGTACAATCCGAAGACGAACATGAGCAGACCGGAGGCGAGGATCAGCATGTGGTGCCATTTGACGTTCCACAGCCCTTTGGTCCGATTCACCGTGTTGGAGATGAAATACTCCCAACCCGCATCGCAACCGAGATGCACGGCCGCGAAGATGGGAAGCATGACCAGTCCGAACGTCACCGCGGTGGCCACCAATGCCGCTCCGACGGTGGCCCACCACATCAACCAGTAGGGATTGGTGATGGTGGTGATGACCCCATCCAAGAAGGCGCTGCGGGTTGGGCCGACACCCTCACAGACCATCAACTCCCTGGCCCGGACCATACCGATGCCCATCCATATCAGGATGGCCCCTCCGATGGCCGCGACGATGGCGAACATGCCCTCGTCCTCGAAGATATAGTCGAACCCAAAGAATATGAGCACGATGAGAGGGATCTCGACCAAGGCATGGCCCAAGACGATCCGAAGGCCAGCGTTCTTGTCCTTGTACCCTTGGGCCACAGTGGCGGCGAAGACCGGCCCCGGCATGAGCACCCCTGAAAGCGATATGAAGGCGACGCTCAATAGGAACAGGCCAGGGGAGTCCTCGAACATCCAGTCCGATATCGATGAACGATTATTATAACATCGGTCCCGTCCGTTTTTCCATTACAAGATACCACAGCTCCGTCAGTGCGATGTATTGTTCCGGATCGAGCTCGCGCAACGATGCTGTGTCCACATCGATGATCTCCACCCCATGGATCCGTGAGTTCATTATCTCCTCCAGGCTGACCGGGGGGCTGGTATAGTACATGTCGCAGTAACGTTTGATCACCGACAGGTCACCGACCTCCCTCTGTCTAGGCGAAAGGGTGAAGAACAATGGTATGGGCATGATGTAATGGGGCGGGGCGGCTAGGAGGAACTTATGACAATGGTTGCTATACCTCGCTATCTTGCTGGCTATACGCGCCTTGATGTAATCCAAAGGGTCTAGGGCATGGGCGGGCGGGACATAACCGGTCTCGACCTCGATTATCGTGATCCCCTCGCCCTTTTCCGCGTAGACATCGCAGTTCAGACCTGCATCGATGGTATGTTCCAACTCCACATGGTACCCGTCCTTGACAAGGTACTTCGCCACGATGAGCTCCATAACGGAGTGGTTGATCTTCAGGAGGTTGCGCTCCCTTAGTTCCACAAGGTGCCTTTGCAGCGCACGCATCTTCTCCAGCTCTTCTGGGGTACAATCCTGGACCAACATGCCCATCAATGTCTCAAGGTCCTCTGTGAACTTATCCAAAGGGTCACCTCTGATCAACGAGGCCTGAGCCTCATTCCCTCATCATCTCCTTGCTCACCACAAGGGTCAGAGTGGACCTAACCCCTGGGACCTTGCGCAATCGAACGGATAGCAAGGCCTCCAGCTCCTCCATGCTTGGCGCGCTCACAAAGGCCACCAGGTCGTACACCCCGTAAACCACGTAGGCGTTCTGAACCTGTTGAACATGGGATAGCGCCTCCAGCACCGATGTCTCCTGTCCGATGTCGGTGTTGATTATGACAATTGCCCCAGGCATCACATTGATGTAGGCTTGCCGATATAAAAAATATTGGTGGGTCGCCTCAACGTCTGGTACCGAGAGAGGTGATCGGTCATACCAGGTCACTCCTGGTTCGGATCAAAAACGTTCGATATGTTGCCGGTCTCGCATGAAACTACGAACCCGTAGCCGCAAGACTCGATCAGATGGGCCACCTTCAAGGAATATGGCACACCGACGTAGGTCTTCCTAACCGTTTCCAACGACTTCTTGCGCATATACTCTCTCATCCTTGTTCTCCCTATGGGGAGGTCCCCCTCAAGGTAAACCATGTTAATCGGCTGAAAAGTAATAACATTGATGTCCGTTCCGGAACTATCCGTGCCGAAACTCGTCTACTTCTTTACAACTTACATTGGCCAGCAGATTTAAGGTAGGGGGCGGTCTTAACCATGACACGGACCCGGGATTCCTTTCGCTTGATGAAGAGAAGAGGGTCAGCTGATCCCCTGGGAGATGATGAGCCCTATGAGTGCAGATCCCGGGTCCGCCTAGCCCTTCATCCGCCTGACGCTATGGTAAGTCCAGGCTGATGCGTCCCATCGCAATAGCATTTCAGTGCCGAGATTCCGATGACCTGAGCGTCATCGGGGATGAGGACACCGGTTATCCCATCAAGTACGGCTCGGACCAACTTGTCCAGGTCCGGTCTCTTTGTGTTAAGGTTGCGCTTCTTGGGCATGCTCTTCGGCTTGGTGAAATGGAATTGCATCCTCACCACGTATCCGAAGTTGCGGTCTTCGCAATAGAAGCTCGAAGTGCGGTCCTCGTTGCATCTCTGCGCCTCGTTGGCTATGCGATGCCTCCAGCGATCGGTGTTCCGATTGCCATGGGTCGTGACCACCCGGTTGAGCTTCTCGATGTAGAACGACTTGGTGCTTCCCTGGGGCACTGGCTCTCCCGCTACGAAGAACTCGATGAGGTCTGCGTTCGATCCATCCTCTATCATCGGTACGTCCACGAGTTCCTCGATCGGACTCGCCTCGTAGAACCCGTCGCCGAGATCTAGTTGGAACTCCAAGTGCATCCCATCCTTGCCAGGTAATAAATCGCCGGGCAAATATATTTTTTCCTGTTCCAATCAACCCATATGAGCCCTCAAGGGACCGAGGGGTCCTCCTCGAAGAAGGTGGGCTTTCCCTTGGTCAACCACCACGCATGGACGAATATGGCCCAGCCGACGAGACTGAGCGACAACCCCACGATCCAGCCCCACGAGTAGTCCAGGATGAGCTCATTCCCATTCTCCGAGAAGGCCACGGCCACGAAGAGCGGGATGGACATCAGGATGAGGCGCCAGAGCACCCTTTCATCCCTGACCCCCCACATCAGCAATAGGATGGCGGGCATGGTGAAGTAGACGAAGGCGATCTTGGGATAGAATATGAAGAAGATGACCATGATGAAGGCCGCCCCCTCCCAGAAACGCATCTTCCAATGATAGGCCATGAGTGTGGCGGCCAACAACGATGCGACCGTCATCGTCGCCCCGGCCCAACCCGGCAGACCATATCCCCCAATATCGAGGAAATGCCAGGGACTGATGCCGGAACCCCCGGTCTGGGCCTCGGGGACCCCTAAGGAAATAGTAGCTCGGGAAGGAAAGGAACTCCTCAGGGCAGCATATGAGGAATGGAAGAATCACCGCCAAGGACAGGCCGGCGAAGACGACCATCAGGACGGTGCGGTCCTTATTGGTCCTCGCCTTCAAGAACGCCCACGGCAGGAGCAGTATCGCGAATAAGCTTGGTCCAGGTTCCCAAGGTGAACAGCAAGCCGCTGTAGGCCATCCTTCCCATGATGAAGGTGATCAGTGGCAGTACGAAGAAAAGGGCGGTTATGGCCTCGTCCTGGACGCCCAGGGTGAACTCTATGAAAGCATATGGCAGGAACAGATAGGAGATGCCTGCGGTGAACGCGTAGAAATCGTTGAATCGGCGGAAGCCCAAGTACATGGACACCGAGGTCAGTATGGCGAACAGAGGCGAAGTACAGCTGGTACATCCACATCTCCCCGCCGAAGTATTGTGGGATCACCATCAGGTACATGACCAGCGGGGGCGATTCCGAGTCGAAGTCTAGGTATGGTATCTGCCCATCGAGGATGGCCTGGCCCCTCTCCTGGTAATAGGATAGGTCGATGAGGCTCGCCGAAGATCTCGTTGAGGTGGGGCCGAAGCACTAGGTTGTCCAAGGCGATGATGCCCCCATAGAACAGGAGGCCTACCACGACAAGGACCAACAGCTTCTTCCTGCCTGGAATGGGCTCAGCCCTTCTGCGCCATCCTTCCTTGACGGCCTGGGTGAACTTGTCCACCACCTTTCATCAGGTCCATTTAGCCCCTTTTCATGGCACGAGCCGGTTGCGGTCGCGAGGGAAGAGGATCGCCTCGCGGATGTTGGGCAGGTCCAGCATCTTCACCACGAACCTCTCGATGCCCAAACCGAATCCGCCATGTGGCGGCATTCCGTAGGCGAACGGGTTGAGGTAGAACTCGAAGTCCTTCGGGTCGAGCCCCTTCTTGACCATGCGTTGCACCAGGCGTTCGTAGCGGTGCTCCCTCTGTCCACCCGAGGCCATCTCCTGGCCTTTGTAGTCGAGGTCGAACGAATATGAGTAGGGGGTGCCGTCCTTCTCCATTATGTAGAAGGGCTTGGCGTCCTCAGGGTACTCGACGAACCAGTACATGTCGAAGCCCTTCTCCTTCATTATGTCGCCGATGACCTTCTCCCCCTCCGTCCCTAGGTCGTCGCCCTCCCTCAGAGTGAGACCGGTCTCACGCACCAGGTCCAGAGCCTCTGAATAGGTCATTATTGGATAGGGAAGCCTTGGCACCTTTACCTCCACGCCCATCTTCTCCAGGTGCTCCTTGCCCCGCTCCGCCACCCCTTTGAATATATGATGGGTCACACCTTCCATGATGTCCATGACATCGCGCTGGCTCTCTATGAACGCTACCTCGGCGTCGAAGGATATGAACTCAGAGACGTGGCGTACCGTGTCAGAAAGCTCGGCCCGGAACGCTGGGCCGATCTCATACACCCGGTCCAGCCCTGTGGCCATCATCATTTGCTTGTAGAGTTGCGGTGATTGGGCCAGGTAGGCCTTCTTGTCAAAGTACTTGATCTCGAAGAGCGAAGCACCCCCCTCAGCCCCGGAAGCGACTATCTTGGGGGTGAACATCTCCACGAAGTCCTGGGACCTCATGTACTCCCCCAACAGCTCCAAGGCCAGCGATTTTATCTCGATGACGGCCCGTGTTTCCGGCTTGCGCAGGTCCATGAAGCGATGGTTGAAACGGGTGTCCATCTCCACGCTCACCTTGTCGACGACACCCATGGGCAGAGGCGATTGGGCCATGCTAAGAACGACCATCTCAGACGGGATGATCTCGTAGCCTGACTTAACCTGGCTGCTGGCTTTCACCATTCCCTTGACCGCCACCACCGACTCCCGTGGGATGCCGGAGATAGTGGCCATGAGCTCCGGGGGGACCTTCTTCTTCGGGGCGGTAACCTGGACGGTCCCGAAACGGTCCCTGATGATGAGGAATGAGATGCCTCCAAGGTTCCTGACCTCCTGGACCCAACCCTTCACGGTGACCTCCATGTCGGAGTCCTGCGCTGTTATCGTCCTTGAGCTCTTCACCTGGTCGTTTTGCATGGTCGAACCTGAAATCGATAAATCCAATCCAGCTATAAAAATATGGTTGGACCTGGCCTCGATGTAGCTAGGAGGTCTGGCAACTGGCAAGGGGCGATCGCATTCAATGGACGGCGACCGAAAGAACTAACTGCCCACCGCATCAATCATATCCCTCATGGTCAAGGTCAGCGTTGATGACAATGAATGCACGGGATGTGGACTGTGCTACAATGATGAGTGCCCAGAGATCTTCATGGAGGGCGATGGTGGTACCTCCAACCTAAAGCCTGAGTTCCGCAAGGGCGGACCGTTGGAGGGTGATGTGCCTGATGCCAAGAAGGGTTGTGCGGACAAGGCGGCCGATGCCTGCCCAGTATCGGCGATCAAAGTGGGTTGATCGCCTCCATAGGTGGCTTCTGGCCACCTGACCTTTTTCATCGTTCCGTCACCGCTTTTTCAAGGAACCGGATGCATCCTTCCTCGCAGTCCAGCTCTGTCTTTATCCCAAGGGGCACGGTCATGAGCGGATCGGTATGGGACAGGTCCACGTCGCAAACGATCGGGACCTGCTCATCGATGGCCAAATTAGTTATGATGGATTCTAGGTCGTCCCTTTCGTCGAACCCCACAGCGGACGGGAACCGACCCAAGACCAATCCGGATATCTGGTCAAAAACGCCGAGATGCTTCAGATGGGTCAGATTGCGATCGATGGTGGCTGGCGATTCGTGATCGTCCTCCTCGAGGAAAAGCACAGCACCATCAAGGTCGGGCCAGAATTCAGTGCCGCTGAGGAGCAACAAAGTGTTCAGGTTGCCTCCCACCGCCTTTCCGGCCACCTTCCCGCCATTCAATACTCTCCATCCAGGATTCATCCTCCATTCCCTGGGGCCGAGGTCATCCTTCTCGAACCATGGGTCCTCCGCCCATTCGTTCGCTCGCCCTGACCGTGACCACCTCCATTTCCCCCCGCACCAATTCCATGAACCGATCGATGGTGTAATCGGGGGAGATCGGGTTGACAGAATGTGACGAATGCAGGACCTGAGAAATTGACCAGGCCGGCCTTGGTTAGGAAGGCATTGTTCATGGCGGTGATGTCACTGTACCCGACAAAGACCTTGCGAACCTTCCTCACCAGATCATAATCGATGTGCTGCAGGAGATGGTTTGAGTTGTAGCCTCCAAACACCGTCATGATGGCGGCAACCTCATCATCCTCCAGGAATGTGGTCAGGTCCGCCAGGCGATTCTCCATGCTCCCGGCGGTGTGCCCGGTGCGCTCCATGACATGTTCGCCCACCTTTACCTCGAATCCCAAAGAGCGTAGGCGGTCCAATCCGATCTGCCAAACCCTCGGCTCGATGTGGGCGGCGGATTGGGATGGGGCGATCAATCCAATGGCGTCCCCCTCACCTATCCCCCAGGGCTTGACCAGCTCCATTCTTACGCCTCCACTGCTATCCAAAGAGGCGTCAATGATTATATAGAACCAGGACATTCAGAAAGGCATCCACGGGATGGTATCCATGTCAGAGAAGGTAACGTTGTCCGTCATTAAGGCCGATGTCGGGTCGGTCTGTGGTCATTCCAGGCCCCACCCGAAGATGATGCGCAAGTGCGAAGAGGTCTTGAAGGACGGCCTGAAGGCGGGGACGATCAACGATTTCTACGTGACCCGGGTGGGCGACGACATAAACCTGATCATGACCCACACCAAGGGCGAGAACCACTGCGACGTCCATGCCCTGGCATTTGAAGCGTTCCAGCAGGCCGCCAAGCTTGCCAGGCAGATGAAGATGTACGCTGCCGGTCAAGATATTTTGAAGGACGCCTTCAGCGGCAACATTCGCGGGATGGGCCCAGGGGCGGCCGAGGTGGAGTTCACCGAGCGTGGCGCCGAGCCAGTGCTGGTGTTCATGGCCGACAAGACAGAACCGTCCGCCTACTCCATGCCATTGTGCCGGATCTTCATGGACCCGTTCACCACGACAGGCCTGGTCATCGACCCAAGGGCCCACGAGGGTTTCAAGTTCGAGATAGTGGACGTCATGGATTCCAAGCGGATCGTCATGTCCGCCCCCGAGGAGTCATATGATATCCTCAGCCTGCTTGGCGATACGACGCGCTATGCCATAAAGAGGATCTGGAGCAAGCACTCCGACATCGGTGTCGGAGCAGTGGTGAGCACTGAGAAGCTGAACTTGTGCGCGGGTAAGTACGTCGGCAAGGACGACCCGGTGGCCATCGTTCGCTGCCAGAGCGGCCTACCAGCGGTCGGAGAGGCGCTGCAGCCATTCATGTTCCCCCAGCTGGTGGCTGGGTGGATGAGGGGGTCGCACTATGGTGCTTGGTACCCATGCGCGGTCGATGATTCCGACCCTTCCTATTTCGACGGACCGCCACGCATCTGCTGCGTCGGGTTCCAGATCAGCCATGGCAAGCTCATGGGTCTAGAGGACCCCGAGTCTCCCATCGGATTCCATCAACCGATCGACTATTTCTCTGGAAGCGTATGGGACGAGGCCCGCCGCAAGGCGGTTAGGGCCAGCATCTATATGCGCCAACATGGGCCGTTCATGCCCGGAATCCTAGGCCCGGAGGAGATGGAGTACACCACCCGCCCGGCCGTCCTTAAGAAATTGCAGGACAGGATGGAGAAGCTTGACTGAGCTGAAGGCGCCCATCGTCGTGGTCAACTTCAAGACCTATCGTGAGGTCGAGGGTGTCAAGGCCATCGAGATCGCTAAGGTCTGCGAGGAGGTGGCAGAACGAACAGGGACGACCATAATCGTCTGTCCGCCCACACTGGAATTGGCCAGGGTGGCCCAGGCGGTCCACATCCCGGTGTTCTGCCAGCATACCGATGCGAAATCGGCGGGGGCGAACACCGGTTGGATAACCCCATCGGCAGTGAAGCAGACCGGGGCAAAGGGCACGTTGTTGAACCACTCCGAGCACCGGCTCATGCTCTATGACATATCCGCCTCGGTGAATGAATGCAAATCCGCTGGTCTGACCACTATCGTTTGCGCGGACAGCCCACAGACCGCCATGATCATCGCATCCTACGAGCCTGATTTCGTGGCCGTCGAACCGCCGGAGCTGATTGGAGGCAATGTTTCGGTCACGGACGCCAAGCCAGAGGTGGTACAGAAGGCGGTCCAGGCAGTGCACCGCGTTGACTCCCACATCCCTGTGCTCTGTGGCGCGGGCGTCAAGAACGGGAAGGACCTAAGGAAGGCCATGGAGCTCGGTGCGAAGGGAGTGCTGTTGGCATCAGGCATCATCAAGGCCAAGGACGTAAAGGCCACATTGACCGAACTGGTCACCGGCGTCTGATGGCGAGGTTACAATCGGCCTCATTGTAACGGGCATCATAATGTCGTTTCAAAGGCGAACAGGTCTCGATGAGAGGCGTGGTGTTCGTCGTATTGGTTCTATTGATGGCCCCCAGCCCCTCCTACGCCCTCTCATCACCCATCCCCCCCTCCGATCCGCTTCTGACCCCTACGGAACCGTTCAAGGCAGATGCCACGTCATCGCCACCATCGATCAAATTCATCCTGGTCTGTCCTGGTAAGCCCGTCGAATCGTTCGTCATCGCCAATCTGGGGCTTTGCGAGGTCGATCTCCTTGGGTTGATGGTGAGCGATGGCGAGGGCAACCTTACGTTCGCCGTGGAGACCATTTTGCGACCAGGGGAGGCCATAGCTCTCACCACAGATGCAGTGGAGTTTAGCCGTTTCATGCCAGGAACAAAGGCGGTGCCATATTCTTCGCTCACGAAACAAGGCTCCTTCGTACTGGCCAACCATGGCGATTCGCTCCGATATGATGGCCCCCAACGGCTCTCTGCTGGACAGTTTCGTCTATGGGGATTCCAATGATCTGACCGCATGGTCCGGGGGCGCTTTCACCCCACTGCCAGATGGGCATGCGGCAGTAAGGAGGTCGGCCCAAGGTCATTATAGACTCGGGACAAGCGAGCGATTGGTCCCTCTCGGTCCTAGGGCGGCAGGAGGTCGGATCGTTCCAGGGCGAGGTGAAAGTGAGACCATTCCTCTACCCAGATGGCGCCCTTGACGATGTCCTTGAAACGCTTTCTAGGGCAGAGAGCAGCATCCTCATCTCAATGTACGACCTGAATGAACCATCGATCATAAGCTGTCTGATCGATGCCAGGGCGGACAAGGTCGATGTGCGGGTCCTTGTGGAGGGGCAACCGGTCGGTGGCATGTCGACCTCAACCAAACGCGCCCTCAACGACCTTTGGAGAGGGGGATGTTCGATCTCGCTCTTCCGTTCCAATGATTCCTACAAACGGTACGACTACCTTCATGGCAAGTATGCCATCATCGATCAGGAGTACGTCCTGATCGGTTCGGAGAATTGGGTCACTGGCGCCTTCAAGGAGAACAGGGGGTGGGGGGTCGCGGTCCATTCCTTCGAACTTGCGCAGCAATTTACCACCATTTTCCAGAGCGATTCATCCACGAAGTGGCCTGACGTTGGGCTGATGGAAGCCCCCTACCCTGTATCTCCAGGGGGTGGTCCGATCCACGGGCCGAGGTCGAATTCGTTCATGGACTGGTATTTGGCCAATGTCACTCTCATCGCTCTCCCCTGACAATTCATTGGAGTCGATGCTTACGCTGATAGACGGGGCCAGGGAGAGGATCCTGATCGAGCAGATGCAATTTGACACCAAGGTACGCCCGGACCTCAGGGATATGGGAGGGATTGTCCGAGGCGGCCGAGGCCGGAATCCCGGTGCGTCTGCTTCTTGACGCCACCTTGGACAAGGATCCGTCTGGTAACCCCGCGACCGAGGTAAGGTTCAACGAGATGGGCGAGATGGGCTTGGACATGGGGGCCAGGCTGGTGTCCCCATATCATAACTTCACAGTGGTGCACAACAAAGGATGGGTGGTGGACGACAAGGTGGTGATATCCAGCGTCAACCTGGTTCGGAATGCTTTCGAGGAAAATCGGGAAGTAGGCCTCATCATCCGCTCCCCCGCCATCGCTGATTGGTATGCCCGGTCGTTCTGGGAGGATTGGAGGTATCGATCCCAGTCCCCCCTACGATCGCGCTGCCATGGTTGGTATGCAACCTTTCCAAAGGCGAACCCGCCTTCCTGGACGCGAGCGGATGTTGGGACAACTCGGCGATCGCGAGCATCGAATGGGACCTGGATGACGATGGCACCATCGACCAGACCGGTGTACGCTGCCTGATCGAACCCCCGCCGGGGGAGCATAAGGTCAGACTGACCATCACCGATGATCACAACAATACGGCCAGCGCAGTGTTGGTGCTGAACGTTGCTGGCGGAGAGGATGGAGGCATTCCCTCTTGGTTATATTTCGCACCCATCCCTCTGGCGGCGGCAACGGGTGCACTGTGGTTAGTTCGGAAAAGGATTAAGAGCCATTAGCATAATCGTCCGGTGTGCAGTTGCGCTATTATCGGAGCACCGATCTGAACGCGATCTATGACCTGGCCCGTCGCTCCCTGCGGGAGAAATACAACCCCACCATTTTCATCGACCTGCCCCCTTATTGGCCACAAGGACTGATCGTGCTCGAGGAGATGGACCGCATCGTGGGGTT
Source organism: Methanomassiliicoccaceae archaeon (assembly GCA_963789555.1). GTDB lineage: Archaea > Thermoplasmatota > Thermoplasmata > Methanomassiliicoccales > UBA472 > JACXTP01. Next base: position 80,858 of record CAWBKY010000001.1, read on the forward strand.
CATCTTCGGCATCATGACCTCCAGCATCGAGGCCAGGATTTTGATGCTGGCGGTATCTCAGGAGAGGAGGGGGCAGGGTCTGGGGACCTTGTTAAGCGAGCAGTTCTTCATGGAATGTTCCAAGAAGGGCGCCCGGGTGGTGAGCCTGGAGGTCCGTGTCAGCAACACCAGCGCGCTCAAGTTCTATCAACGCCGGGGGTTCTCCATCTCGGACCGTTTTACCCACTACTACTCCGATGGCGAGGACGGATATCAGCTTCAGTTGTTCCTCTGAGTCAAAGGAACATGTCGTCCTTTTTCGCCTGTTCGTTCGAGAAATAATAAGGAGATTTCTCACGTTGGGACTGGGAGATGTCAGCGGAGAGGCCTTGCATATAGGAACCGTACCGTTCCTTGATCTGTTCCTCAGCGGTCATGGACCGCTTCACCGCCACCTGGATGTGCTTCTCCTCGATCAAGAGGTCGCCGTTCACCGAGGCCAGGTCACCCGCGGCTCGGACCAGTCCACCTAGCTCCCTCAGGCGCAATGAAAGGCAGTTGTCCATGCCATCCATGCGTTTGGCTCGCCTCTTTGCCTCGCGGATCACCGCCTCGACGGCCGCCAAGGATGCTGGGGGGATCCTACCATCTATGGCGATCTCCTGGGCGATGAACTGGGCCATCTTCGCCCGGTTCACCTCGTTGTCCTTCATGACCGTGTTCACCAGGACCTCGTATCCATCGCCATTGATGCGGGAGCGTAGCGGAGAAAGGACGTGCTCAAGGTCCTGTATGTTGCACGCACCAACGAAGATGAAGTCGCAGGGGACATCGTCCACCCTGACGCTAGCCCCGGCGCTCTGGGGGTTGTGACCTATTATGGAGAATTCCCTCTCTTGCATGGCGGTAAGAATGTAACGCTGCAGGTTGGACAGATGAGGCAGCTCATCGATGAACAACACGCCCTCATGGGCCTCATGGATCGCACCCGCCACCACCCTCTCGTATGGTGGAGTGCCCAGGTTGGCGTGCCCTCCATAGGGATCGTGACGTACGTCGCCAAGGAGCTCGGTCTCCGAACCCCCGGTGGCCATCACGAACGGTTTGCGCTCCAGTCGGACAATGACCTTCCTCGGGCTAACCTTCTCCAGTTCCCGACGCTTCTCCAAGGCGTTCTGGTCCAGCACGCGGACCATGTCCCCACAGCGCTCGAAGACCACCACCTCCTCCTTTCCGAAGCGTTTCCTGGTGGTCGTGACCCGGTCCTTGCCCACCATGCCCGGCATGGCGGCGACCGTGCCCATCGACTCCATCAGTCCAGCCATGAGATCGCCGAAGGGGTTGGCGTTGGGCTCCCCTACCTTGATCTTCTCACATTTTGGGCAGATCCGGTCCTTCGGCGAGGAGTAGGAGCCGCAGTTCTTACAACGGTATCCGAGGCGTTCCGCGACGTTGATCGGCGCGTCCTGGGCCTCGATTATCTCGCCTTCAGCGTTCTGGAAGGACTCGCGCTCCTTACGGACCTCCTCCTCCCGCTTCACCTCGACCAAGGGCCGCTCCGGGTTTTCGGGGTTGTGCACCACCCGGATCTCCTCCTTGGGCATGGGAAGGTAAAGGGCCAGGGCCTGGGCGATCATAGACTTGCCAGTGCCTGGCGGGCCTACCAGAAGTAAGTTGCGGCGTTGCCTTGCCGCCACGCGCGCCAAGGCAACTGCCTCCTCCTGCCCGATGACACGGGACAACGGGTCCTTCGGTATCTCGATGTCCTCAGTGGTCTCGATGGACCGCAGGTCCGTCTCGCGCAGGAGGTTTATCTTCGGGTTCATGCTCAGTTCAGGTCGTCCCTGACCCAGACCTCGACATTGCTTGGCTGCTTGGTGATGTTGCCCATCTTCGTTCCGACGATGGTGCCGATCTCCTTCTCCACAGCTATGTCCAGTATCCTTTGGGTCACAATACCGTCGAATACGACGGCAGAAACAGGCTCGCTCTCGGCCTTCAGGGTGTTGACCAGCTCTTTGACCGTGACCTCCTTGGTCACATTCCCCTGCCCATCCAGCAGCTTGGCCTTGGAGGTGGCCGCCAGCTCGTTGATGAGGGCCTTGTACTTCTCCTGGTTCCCAGAGAGCTTCTTGCTTGACCTGCGCTCGGCCGGGGCCTCGGCTGGTTCCGCCCGCTCGGGCTTCTCGACCTTTTCCTCCCGGTCAGTGCGCTCCGGCTTCTCCCGCGCTCTGGTCTCGCTCCGTTCCGACCGCTCGCCCCTCTCCTGGCGCTCTGGCCGCTCGCCCCTCTCCTGGCGCTCGCGGCGCTCCGGCCTTTCAGAACGCTCCTCCCGGTCGCCACGCTCGGGCTTCTCCCCGCGCTCTGGCTTCTCGCTCCGTTCCGACCGCTCGCCCCTCTCCTGGCGCTCTGGCCGCTCGCCGCGCTCCGGCTTTTCGGTCCTTTCCTGCCTCTCCATCTTCTCGGGCTTGTCGCTCTTCTCGGCGGCGCGCTCGGCCTTCTCCTCGCGCTCGAAGCGCTCCAGGCGCTCGGCCTTATCGCCGCGCTTCCCTGGCCCGTTCTGGGCAACATCGGCCTCCAGGCCGAACATCTCGATGTACTGCTCGGCGGGGATCTTGTTGCGCAGGCACTTCATGATCTGTTTCTGGGTGAGCTCCTCCACCTCATGGGCACGGGGAGCCCTGGCGACGAAGTCGACCTCGGCCACCTGGAACAACTCGCGAAGGATGAGCTCGCCGCCCCTGTCTCCGTCGACGAATGCGGTGACCACGCGCTCCTTGGAGAGCTCGCTGATGGTCTTGGGGATGTTGGTCCCCTCCACCGCTATGGCGTTCTTGATGCCGGACTTGAGCAGGTTGATGACGTCGGACCGGCCCTCCACCACGATGACCGCGTCCGAGTCGTTAACGTTCGGACCGGCGGGTAGGCGGTCCTTACCGAAGTAGATGACCTCCTCCACCTGCACCGACTGCCTGACGCTCTCGGTGAGATCGGCCCCAGTCGTTTTGGACTGCTTGATAAGCTCGGTGAGCAGCTCCTTGGCGCGGACAATGATCTTGTCGCGCTTGGTGACACGGACGTCCTCGATGGACTCTATGCCTATCTTCGCCTTGCAAGGCCCGACCCGGTCGATGGTCTCCAACGCGGAGGCCAAGATGACGGTCTCGACCTGGTCCAGGCTGGAAGGGATAAGGATCTCGCCTTCGGACTTGCCCTGCTTGGAGTGCACGTCCACCTCGATCCTGCCGATCCTGCCGCTCTTCTGCAGGTCTCGGAGATCGAGCTCATCACCGAGGAGGCCCTCGGTCTGGCCGAAGATGGCACCGACCACATCCGGCTTTTCGACGATACCGTCGGCGTTGAGCTTGGCCTTGATGAGGTACTTAGTGGTGCTTGGATCAATGTTCATTTTAATTCCTCTTCTATCTGTTTCAGAAGAGCGACCCAGTTCCAATTATCAACCATGCCATTTGGCTGCGGGAGTGTGATTAGGTCCCTCCTGCAGGAGTTCATCCTATGGTTCCTTTCACGCTTATCTTACGGATCAGGTGACGGGATGATAGTGAATGTGTGATATCGGAAAGCTTAGCCGCTTTTCCAAACCCTATGTCCGCATCATCGTTTATATAAATTTCGGTGCCAGGGATAATAAGTCGGAACCTCGGACGGGATGCGAAACTTCGTACGTCAAAATCCTGGGCACCCTTAGCAAAATCGATGAGTTACCATCATCGTTGAGGGGGTCGGGTGGCAATATGTTTTATCCTTCCTGCCACATTTGGATTATACATCCAACTGGATCATGAGGTGGTCAGTTACGGACATTGCGGCTAAGTTGAAGGAGCAAATGCGTCAGGGTGACATAGGCACCAACACCGCCTGTGAATATTATCCCTGCCATTTCAAAGGGCAGAACTGCTCCCTTTGCTTCTGCCCCTTCTACCCCTGCCACGACCCGGACTTGGGGAAGATGGTGCCGTCGAGGAAGGGCGGGGAGGTGTGGAGCTGTGAATCATGCCTGTGGTCTCACCGGGATGACGTGGTGCGGTCTTTCTTCAGGGAGCTACCGCCCGGGTCCCAACTTCCCGATCCAGCCAAGCTCGGAGCTCTCAAATCGAGGCTGGAGCAGACCCACTTGAAAAAGGCCCGAAGCATCATGATCATGGGAGCGACCTCTGGGGCGGGAAAGTCATTGATGGTGACCGCACTGTGCCGATACTTCTCCGACCTAGGTCTAAACGTGGTGCCGTTCAAGGCGCAGAACATGTCCTTGAACTCGATGGTGACCCCTGAAGGGGAGGAGATCGCTCGGGCGCAGGAGCTACAGGCCCGGGCAGCCCGGGTCAGCCCCGACTCGCACATGAACCCGATACTTCTCAAGCCCATGCGGGATAACAAGTCCCAGGTCATCGTGGAGGGCCGTCCCCATCGGGACATGGATGTGGAGACATATTACCACCATTTCGCCGGGACCGAAGGAGTGGCGATAATCAAACGAAACCTGGACTTCCTGGAGAGGACCCGGGACATCATCGTCATCGAAGGCGCGGGCAGTCCAGCAGAGATTAACATGATGGACCTGGACATTGCGAACATGCGGACAGCCGAGCTCGCCAACGCACTTTGTCTCCTTGTGGTCAACATCGAGTGGGGTGGCGCCTTCGCCTATGCCTATGGCACATTGATGCTCCTGCCCGAGGCGCAGCGCAAGATGTTCAAAGGGACGATAATCACCAACCTCTATGGGTCAAAGACCGGGCTCGAGCCAGGGATAGAGCTGCTGGAGCGAACCACCGGTGTCAAAGTGATGGGGGTGGTGCCACACATCGACCTGGACCTTCCCGATGAGGACTCGATGTTCATTGGCGCGCGGGGATCGCAGGGCGGAACGGTGGATGTCGCCGTGGTCCGATTCCCTCGGATCTCCAACTTCACCGACTTTGATGCCTTGGCGATGGAGGAAGGCGTCCATGTCCGCTATGTCGATTCCCCCATGGAGATCGCAGGAGCGGACGTCATCATACTTCCTGGCACCAAGAACACCGTCGAGGACCTCAGATGGATGCGGGAGAAAGGATTGGACAAGGCGGTCCAGGCAGCGGCAGGCAAGGTGCCGATATTGGGCGTGTGCGGGGGATACCAGATGCTAGGGCTGGAGATCGACGATAGCCAAGCCATCGAGGGTGGGGAGTCGCAAGTGCTCCAAGGTCTCGGCTTGCTCCCAGTGGTAACCCGCTTCGAGAGATATGAGAAACGAACGGTCCAGGTCACCGGGCACATGCTGGATGGGTCTGAGGCAGACCAGGTCCGGGGTTACGAGATACACATGGGCCGGAGCGAAAGGTTGGGTGGCCAAGCCCTATTCCGGATAAATGATGGTGAGGGGGAACATTTGGATGGAACCGTGTCCGAGGACGGTATGGTCATGGGCACTTACCTTCATGGTGTGTTCGACCTGCCAGCCTTCCGAAAACGTTTCCTTTCCAAGGCAGGGCGAGGGGGTGGGACGAAATGCTCCGACGAGGATTACGAAACGGTGGTGCAACGCAACCTCGACCTCCTTTCCGAGGTCGTCAGCGCTAATCTGGACATGAGACTGGTTGCACGCCCTCCTCGGTCTACCGGGGGCGGGCAGATGACGCGCAACATCATGTTCCAGGCAGCCACCTCCAGCGCAGGGAAGAGCACACTGACGGCGCTCCTGTGCCGGGAGCTGTTCTTGAAAGGCATCAAGGTGGCGCCGTTCAAGGCGCAGAACCTCTCCTTGAATTCGTTCGTCACCAAGGAAGGGGGCGAGATCGGCATCTCCCAAGCGTATCAGGCATGGGCCTGCGGGGTGGAGCCCCGAAACGACATGAACCCCATCCTTCTCAAGCCAAAAGGCAATGGCATGCAGATTGTTTTGGACGGAAGGCCGTACCAGGACATCGACCGACATTCCCATGTGGACCGAGAGGAGCTGCTCGCCCACATCCGCGACGCATATCTGAGGTTGTGCGAGGACTTCGATGCGATAGTCATCGAGGGATCGGGTTCGCCGGCGGAGGTCAACCTCCGCGACAAGGACGTGGCGAACATGGCCACGGCGAGGATGCTGAAAGCCCCGGTGGTCCTCATCGGCGACATTGACAAGGGAGGGGTGTTCGCGGGCCTCTACGGGACCTACCATCTTCTGGAGGAAAAGGACCGGGGTCTGGTCAAAGGCTTCCTCATCAACAAGTTCCGAGGGCGAGGAGGGCATCCTGCAGAGTGGCATCCAACGGTTGGAGCTGGAGATGCGATGCCATTGCCTGGGGGTTCTTCCGTACCATCGCTTCCAGGCCCCGGCGGAGGACAGCATGGAGCTCGGGCTCCAAGCCACAGGGGAGGGGGGAGATGGAGACGTAAGGGAGATGTGGAGAAAAGGTCTCGAGGACCTCTCCCGGGTGGTGGTCCCCCATTTGGACATGGTGAGGGTCGAACGCATCATGCAGAACGGTGTCTAGGGTCAACCACCCGATGCCACCTTGATGATGCGCAGCTCGTCGCCATCGTGAGGGCGGTCGCTCAAAGGCACCGGGGTCTTCCCCCTGAGGACGATGTGGGCATCAGGATAGAGGTCCAACTTGCCCAGCAGGTCCTCGATGGTCGCATCATCGTCTAGATCAAGCACTTCCGACCGCTTGTTCAGGACGACCGTAACCTTCATTTCGAGCACCGTCCCTTGTGAGGCAACCCAGCGATAAATACCTTTTTGGCGACAATCGTTACAAATGGCTCAAAATAGAAATAGAGGTAAGTTATGAGTAGGGGCCAGGCCGAGGTAGCCCAGCCCGGTAGGGCGGTAGTCTCGAATCGCCGTTCTCGGCGATGGGATAACTACTGGGAGTTCATCCCTCGGGAGTTCAAATCTCTCCCTCGGCGCTTTTTCATCTCAATGGTTTTTCGAGACTCTGATAATATCTTGGACCCAGGATCCTGTCCTGCAACCTCGTGGCCAGCTCCTCGGTGGTGGCATAGAAGTCCGGAGGGAAGTTCTTCAAGATGTAGTCCTCATACTGCTTGTACACAAAGGCGTCCGCCTCCTCGCCAAGATGCTCCTCCATGAAGGGGAACACCGTCTCCTCCTCACGGTTGACATGGGCTTGCATGGTGCGGACCATCATTTCCGCGTCACGGTAGAACGACTCCATGTCCTCACGCCGCACCTCCGCGACGATTTCCTTGGCCAGCAATCGGACTGCAGCGTGGTCTGCCACCAGCTCGTCCATGTCCTGCTGTTTCATCGCCTTCAGCTCAACGGCCTTGGGGAAGAGGAAGCGCTCTTCCTTGGCATGGTGCATCTGGTCGATGAACCGGTCCAGGAACATGGCCATCTCCTTGACGTCCTCCATATGTTCGTGCGCGCTCTTCTTCTTAACCACCACACCGAGTACGTCTATGACCTGCCGAACGAGACCGTGATCGTACTGGAGCAAAGTGACCGAGACCATCATATGGCGAAATAGCCAACTCATCATGGATAATGGTTTGCAGGCTCTGAGCGCCGACTTTCAAATTTACGTTCGTAAAATTTTATAGTTAATATTATTAGGTGTACGTTCAACATTAATGGTGGTTAAGGGGAAGTCCGTATGGAGGACCAGCTATGCTACTCGGTGATCCAAGCGCTGAAGGATGGTGCCACTTACGCTGAGGCCAGGTTCCAGGTCGACGAGGGCGAGTCGATCCTGTTGAAGAATGGGGCGTTAGAGGTATCCTCCTTCGATGTTCGGCGGGGGATATCCGTCCGGGTCATCGTCAATGGGGCGATGGGCTTCGCTGCCACCAACATTCTGACCAAGGGCAACCTTAATACCTTGGTGAAGCACGCCGTGCACCGGGCGCAAGCCTCATCGAGCATGCGAAGGAGCCCCATTGCCATGGCCCCAGCGGAGCTTTGCCAACAGGAGTTCGACCTAAGACCGCGCATCGGTTTCGACCAGGTGCCATTGGAATCCCGTATCGAATTGCTCATGGAGGCGGACGCCTGGGCGGTGGAGGCGGCTGGAAAACGTGGCATGACCCTCCCGGGCAGATACATCTCCTTGGACACATGGACCACCGAGAAGTACATCGTCTCCTCCGACGGGGCGGAGGTCAGGCTTCGGTCGCCCCGGGTGGGGATGGACCTGTTCCTCATGGCCAAGGACGGGGAGCGAACTGGACAGAGGAGCCTCCAGCTCGGGGAGACCGCTGGGTGGGAAGGGGTGGAAAGATGGGACCTGCCCGATCGTCTTTCCTATGAGGCAACGCAGCTCACAAAGGTACTCAGCCAGGGGCGGGCGATGGGAACGGAGAGGTGCGATGTGGTGCTAGGACCGGAAGTGGTGGGCATCGTCTGTCACGAGTCCAGCGGGCATCCGAGCGAAGCGGACAGGATGCTAGGTAGGGAGTCCGCCCAGGCAGGCGAGACGTTCCTGGACCGTCGATCGCTAGGACAGCCCATCGGTTCTGAGCATGTCAATGTGGTGGACGACCCTACTCTGCCCCGTTCCTTCGGTCATTACCAATGCGATGACGAGGGGGTGAGGGCGAGGAAGAGGTATCTCATTAGGAGGGGTAAGGTCGAAGCTCTATTGCACAATCGGGAGACGGCTCATGAGATGGGGACCAAGAGCAATGGTTCCTCTCGTTCGGTGGCCTTCAACCGGGAACCCATCGTGAGGATGTCCAATACCTACCTGGAACCGGGCGATCATTCCTTCGAGGAGCTCATCGAGGACGTAGGCGATGGCATTTACATCAAGAACTTCATGGAATGGAACATAGACGACAGACGTTTCAACCAGAGGTATGTCGGTCTGGAAGCCCACCGCATCAGATCAGGACGCTTGGAGGGAATGGTGAGGAACCCTCGCATCGAGATGACCACCCCTGCCCTTTGGTCCGCGGTGGACGCAGTGGGGGATGACCTGAGCTTCACCGCCGCATATTGCGGGAAAGGGGACCCGGCCCAAGCTATCCCAGTATGGATGGGGGGCCCTCACCTGAGGCTGCGCGACGTGGTGGTGGTGGGCAGCGCATGAAAGCGAACGAGGTCGCCTCCATCATTCTAAGTCGGTGCCGCAAAGGCGGGGCGAGCGACGTCGTGGTCCTGGTTTCGGAGAACGAAGAGACGATGGTGCGATTCAACAACAACGAGATCTCGATCTGCAATGACATCAAGGAGGCCAATGCATTCATCTTTGTTTTCTGCCAGAAGCGGCGGGCCGGGACCAGCGTCGCTGACATGTCCAAGCGGTCCCTAGAGGCGGCCTCGGACCGACTGGTGGACGCGGCGAATCGCAGCCCTTCCAACGAACGATACGTGCCACTGCCCTCAGGACCATTCGCTTATGACCGAAGGCTGCTCCGCTCCAAGGAGGTGTCCCTGGACCCAAAGACCACCATCGGGTGGGTGAAGGAGGCGGTCCAGGCCGCTCTCCGGGCAGGGGCCAGCCGGGCGTCGGGCTCGCTGACCGCCAGGAACACGACCATCACCATGCGGACCACCGGCGAGGCCGATGGCGTGGCCAAGCGCTCGGGCATCGAATTGTCCCTCAGAGCCTTCGGTCAGGGAGTGGCGTCGGGACACGCGGTCTGCGTCGCCACTCGGGAGCAGGATTTCGATCCGAGGCTTACCGGGACCGAGGCAGGCGGCCTGGCCAAACTGGCGGCGAACCCGGTGGAGGGCGTTGCCGGGACATGCCCGGCCGTCCTAGGCACCATGGTCTTCGCCGACCTGGTCCAACAGGTGGGTCGCATGGCATCGGCCTTCCACGTCGAAGCTGGGCTGTCCTTCCTATCTGGAAGGTTGGACCAACCCATCGGTTCGAAGGCCCTCACGTTGGTCGATGACGCCACACTCCCCGGGGCCCTGGGGGCCATGCCTTTCGATCACGAGGGGCTGCCCACCAAAAGGACGACCATAATCGCGGACGGAGTTTTGAGGAGCTATCTCCATAACTCCTCCACCGCCGCTAAGGCTGGTGTGGAGAGCACCGCCAATGCCGGATTGATTGCCCCCCAACCCTTCAACCTGGTGGTGGAGCCTGGCCGTTTCAGCTTGGAGGACCTCATCGGGCAAGTGGAAGACGGGATATATGTCACCAATGACTGGTATCTGAGATACCAGGACTACGCCCGAGGCGATTTCTCCACCATCCCCCGGGACGCCATGTTCGCCATCAAGGACGGTCAGATCGCTGGGTCTTTAAAGGGGCTGAGGATCAGCGACAACCTTCCTCGCATCCTTTCAAACCTGAGGGCCATGGGAAGGGAGCGTAGGTGGGTGAAGTGGTGGGAGGTGGGGACCCCCTCTTTAGTGCCTGCGGTAGTGGTCGACGATGTTCGGTTCACCAGGTCGAGCATGTAAGGGTGTTCTGCCTCTTTCAACCCCTCGGGACCTGTAGCGCCTCCTCCATGCTTCCTGAACGGAATCCCTCCAGGTCCAAGGTGACGTACGTGAAACCGATCTCTTTGAGTTCGTTCACGATCTCCTCTCGATGCAGCAAGACCTTACTTATGTCCAACAGACCCACCTCCAGACGGGCGATGTCATCGTGATGTCGCACCCGCAGCTGACCGATGCCGAGTGCCCGTATGCTGTCCTCCGCCTGTTCCACCTGTTTAAGCTTCCTTACGGTCAAGCGTTCCCCGAACGGGATCCGGGACGCCAGGCAGGCCGATGAGGGCCGGTCCGCGCTGGGCAGACCGAACAGCTGTGCCAGTTCCCTGACCTCCGCCTTGGTAATGCCAACCTCGGCCAATGGGCTACGGGTCCCGGACTCCTTCACCGCCCTCAACCCCTGGCGGCTGGTCAAGATATCATCTGCGTTGGTGCCGTCCACGACCTGTTCCAAACCCCTTTCCTTAGCCAACTCATTGATGCGACCGAGTATGGACCTTTTGCAATGATAACAACGGTCCGGTTCGTTGGCGACCACCTTTTCGACGTCTAGGACGTTGCATTCAATCTCCACAAGCTCTGTCCCGATGGCATGGGCGACGATCCGGGCCTGTTCCAGCTCCCAATGGGGGTATAACGGTGAGATGCCGATGAACGCCACCACCCGGTCACGCAACGCCTCCTTGGCGGCATATAGGACCAGGCTGCTGTCCACCCCTCCTGAGAATGCCACCGCTACCCCATCGTAGGTGGCAAGGAACCGGACCAGCCCTTGGAATTTTGTCAATGGGTCGCTCATTGCATGGGTGCTATCCCCAGACGACATAATAGAATTATTTGACAACTTCTGGATGTTAACAATGTGTTCGTCCTTCAGTTATATTTAAATAAGGTCATGACAAATCACATTGAAATTATCTCCCAGGACCTTTTAGGTGAGGGGGAGCAATTACCGTAGGGAGGAATTCAATGGCAGATACTAAAGATGCTAAGAACAAAATGGACATGGTAAATCCTATGGCCGGTGTCAGCAAGCTAAGCTGGACGGTGGTCCTAGGGTTGGGGATAGGTCTATTGATCCTGGGGATCCTGATGATGGTCTACCCTGAGCCGACATTGACCATCGTCGTATGGCTGATCGGGGCGGTCGCGCTATTCTTCGGAATATTCGCGGTCATTTCCTTCTTCACGGCAAAGGCTGAGGAGAAGAACCTTGGTTGGCTGATGCTCGGCCTGGTCGGCATCGCCTTCGGCATCATCATACTGGTTTACCCTGATATGACCGTCAAGTTCCTGATGTTCCTCTGGGGCCTGTGGTTGATCATCACCGGTATCGTCATGCTGTTCGCGGGCTTGATGGCCAAGGATATGAAGGACACCAGATGGTTGATGGTCATTGGCGGTATATTGTCATTGATCGTCGGATCGATCTTCGTCATCGAACCATACGATGGAGCGGTCGCCTTGGTCTGGGTCATCGGTCTGTTCACCGTAATATACGGGATAATCTTCGTTGTGCTGGGCATTCGCCTACATTCTGCTGAGAGCAAAGCACCCGTTCCGGCAAAGAAGTGACAAACCCGTTCCAAACCCCTTACATTCATTTCTTTTCGCAGCAATGCAAAAATAGACGTTCAGGGAATCATGCGCCATGAACGCGCGGGACGTCCTGGAACGTTTCAAACGAGGCGAGATCGACTTGGACAGGGCAGAGCAGTTGCTCAAGCTCGACTTCCTCGAGGTGATCGGGGACCATACCATCTTCGACCATGCCAGGGAAGCGCGTCGGGGCATACCGGAGATCATCTTCGGTGAAACGAAGAGCCCGCAGGTGGTGGCGGATATAGTGTCCCGTGTCCTCTCTGATCGGGATGTGATCCTGGTATCTCGGGCATCAAAGGAGCATCTAAAGGCGGTCAAGGCGGTCGTGGACGGTCATCATGTCCGTTATGAGGAAAGAGCCCGCATGATCGTGGTCGACAAGCACAAGGACCGCAAAAAACAGGGTATGGTGGGCATCCTCACCGCCGGGAGCTCAGACATCGGGGTGGCCGAGGAGGCCAAGGCTGTGGCCGAGGCGATGGGCTGCCAGGTCGTCTCATCCTATGACGTGGGGGTGGCCGCTCTACACCGGTTCATGGGCCCATTGATGAAGATGATCGATGCGGGGGTGGACGTGCTGGTGGTGGTGGCGGGAATGGAAGGGGCCTTGCCCACGGTGGTCTCCGGGCTGACCGACGTCCCGGTCATAGGTGTTCCGACCTCGGTCGGATATGGCTATGGCGGAAAGGGGGAGGCGGCCCTCATGGGCATGTTGCAGACCTGTTCCCCCGGCCTCGTGGTGGTTAACATCGACAACGGTGTGGCGGCGGGAGCGACGGCGGCATTGATCAGTCTCAGGTGCCGTAGGCATACCCAATGAGGGGGCGTCCATCTGATCCCGCTTGACTATGAGATACGTCCATTGAGGGTCGACCACGTCGAGCAAGCGCAACGATTGGCGAAAGGGGTCTGGCAGGACGTCTTCCAGAAGGAGACCGGCATCAAGCTGGACTACCCCCTCAAACCGGAGATGGTGCTCAGGACCTACATGACCATGGACCCGGGGGGCAGCCTGGCGGCCTGGTCTGGAGAGACGGATGGTCGGGGCCATCTACGCCCATGCCTGGGGAAAGGCGGGATGGATCGGCCCCATGGAGGTGGACCCATCCTGGCAAGGGCGCGGTGTCGGGACCTCGTTGCTTCATGCCGCAGAGGGATATCTAAGGGAGGAGGGCTGCGAGACCATCGGTCTAGAGGCCATGACCGAACGGCGAGGGTCCGTCTCCTTCTACGAATCCAGAGGCTACCGTCCCGTCGGTGACGCCCCGTTCTTCGATAAGAGGCTGGACGACCCTCAGAGCATCGCTCCGTCCGTTTCCCATATAGAATAGGAAGGACGTCCCATCCTGGTCCAGACCGATATCGGACCTCTGTCGATCGATCTCCCCGGGTTTGGACCTATCTCGTGAGGTCCAGGGGGCTATGGCCATCGGAAAGGTCCTGGTGGATGTCAGCGATTCCGGTTCCCTGAACGGTCTGGCGGTGCTGCATACCGAGGGGTCCAGGGACCTGGGCGGTCATCAACTGCGTCTCATGCTGGTGGACCCCGACTCCCGGGACAGGAACGAGGTTGGCGCGGCATTGCTGTCATCTTGTGAGGCATTGTCCCAACACGCGGGGGCGGGAAGGCTGTTCTTCACCACCACCATCGATGATGCCCTCATTGACCTCTTGGTCTTGAGGAAGTACCGGATCTTGGGCACCAACGTCCGCCTTGTCAAGGGCAAGGGGGATATCCGCTGGTGGGACGGTAACATCATATCCTGGACCGGTTGAACCGCCAAGTTTCACGGTCCCCCTGGCAAGGTACAAATACTTAGCCGAGGTAGGAGAAAAGGGGCAGCATGGGCTATACAGGGATCGATCCGAGCATCAAGGACCTTTTTGGACCTCTAGAGCCAATGGAAGGTCCTCGGTCCAGCCCTTGCGTCCTATGCAAAGGGTCCAAGAACCTCTGCGGCAAGGACAAGTGCGCCTTGATGGTCAAATATTATGCCCGGTCCAGAACAGTGAAGATGCTGGACTCGGTGGACCTAGCTGGAAGCAGCCCACCCGGGGTATTCATCGGCCGCTATGGCTACCCCAAGGTGGAGGTGGGGCCGCTGGTCCCGCCCGAGTTCGGTGACACCTCGTCCATGGACACCCCGGAGACGTGGGTGGGGAAGTCGATCGAGGAGATAGTGGACTTCCGCTTCCGGCTGGTGAGGGGCAAGTTCCAGGTGGGGGTCAAGGAGTTCCAGAACGCCGGAAGGATGATGGACTACACCAGGGACCTGGCGCTATGCGTCAACTCGGTGGACGTCGAGGCCAACTTCGCCAAGCGGCCCAGCGGCAAGATCGTCCTGGACGACGAGATCCAGCCGTTCGGACCATCGGCCAAGCTCAACAGTTTCGATATTTCCAACCCCAAGTACGACCACAAGGTGGAGAAGGCCTTCTACGACACGGACCTGAAGGCGGTGGAGGCGGTGCGCAATTTGTACAAGGAGGGCGTGCTCATCTCCAAGATCCAGAAGGCTTTCAGCGTGGGGGCGTTCGGCATCGAGAGGAACCGCCGATTGGTGCCCACCCGTTGGAGCATAACCGCGGTCGACGACACCTTGGGGAAGCAGCTATTGAAGGTCACCAAGACCTATCCGACCATCGACGAATGGCGCGTCTACGACTGGGACCAACTGGACAACCGCTGGTCCGTCCTGCTCATGCCCACCTCCTGGAGGTACGAGCTGATCGAGGCCTGGTACCCAAATACCGCCTGGAACCCTCTGGGCAAGCAGATCGAGGTCATCTCCTCCCACGAGCTCTTCAATGGGCGCAAGGAGTATGCGGAGATCGGGGGTTGTTACTACGCCGCCCGACTGGCCGTGAACGAGCTCCTGATGAAGGAACGCCGGCAGGCAGGGGCGGTGATATTCCGGGAGGCGCACCCGGGCTACATCATGCCGGTCGGGGTCTGGAACGTTAGGGAGAACGTCAGGCGGGCCCTTGTCCAGAAGTGCAGCCGCTTCCCCTCGTTGAACGAGGCGTTGGTGCACATCTCCAAGCGGATGGACATCCCCATCCGCCGCTGGATCTCGATCCAGCGAGGTGCTCAAGGATTACCTCAGGCAGCGGAGGATAGATGATTACGCGTGACCTGGACTTCTTCCTCGACGATGGTCGGAAGGAGATGCCATGCGAGCGTTTCGGCCCAGGAGGTGCGGTGCAGGGTCGCCCTGCCCCTTTCCAACCTGCCAGGCCTGGACCTCGCCCTTAACCCTTATGTCGGTTGCGAGCATGGCTGCCTTTATTGCTTCGCCCCGGACGTGTTGAAGCGGGACCGGTCCGATTGGGCGACAAGGGTCGATTACCGGGCCAACCTACCAGTGGTGCTCAGCCGGGAGCTTAGGACCAAACGGGGCGTAATCGGCATCGGCACCGTCACCGACCCCTACCAACCTCTGGAAGGGGTGCTGCTCCTCACCAGGAAGTGCTTGATGGAGATCTCGCGGCACGACAACCCGATATCCATCTTGACAAAATCGGACCTGGTGCTGCGTGACCTGGAGCTCATCATCGCCACCAGGAGGCCCGAGGTGGGCATCACCTTGACCTGCATGGACGAGGGTTTGGCCAAGAGGATCGAGCCCGGGGCGCCCTCCCCCCGACGGCGCATCGCGGCGTTGGGCGAGCTGTCCCGGTCCGGGGTGAACAGTTATGTCATGATCGGCCCGGTCCTGCCTTTCCTGGAGGACCAAGACCTCATCCGCCATATTGAAGGAGGTCAAAGCGGTCGGATGCGGACGGGTCATGGTAGACCGTCTCAGACCCCGGCCCGGACTGGAAGAGGCATTGCTGGCGGCGAAAGTGGTGAGGACTACCAGTTGCCTCACCGATTTCGCGCACATGGGGCGTCAGGCACGTTACATCAGGGACGAGTGCGTCCGATTGGGGCTGCGCTATGAGAGCGCATTCTGACCGTTCCCTTTGCTCGCCCTTTCCTAAGTCCCCTCAGCGTCTCTCCCTCGAGAGCCTGGATCTCGTCCACGGTCATCTTCCCCCCTTTCCGCTGCACCGTGCAGACGTCCTTTCCCGGGTTGGTGAAAAGGAAGAGGTTGAAGCGTTGCGACCTTCCGCTCTTCCACTTCACCTGGTAGACCAAAGGCATGCGGTTGGACTGCATCACCTCGCTTATGCTCAGGTCCGGGTCGATGTCCTGGCCGTCGAAAAGGAACAGGCACAGCTCGGTGGCATATTTCCCGATGGCCAAGACGTTGATCTCATCCTGCCCGAACCGTTCCAGCTCACCCCTCAGATGTTCCGCGCATGCTTTGCCCGCCTTGCGCCATTCCTTGGTGATGTCCCGGTCCGAGGTCGATGGGCTGCATTTCAAGGCGTGGGTGAGGTAGATGTCATCCTTGGAAGGGTCGAAACCGCCGAAGACCTGGACCATCTTCACCGCAGGGTGAGCCGAACCGGACTTGGTGGCAGGTCCGACCTGGCCGCCCTTGCATAAGGCGACCAAGGCCTTCTCGCTCTCTGCCACCTTGCCCCTCAGGGCGAACTCCGGTTCTTGCGCTATGATCACAAAACGAACCTTCTGCAACGACCCCGGGTCGCGGACGATGAGCAAAGGGTCCTTCACCTTGATCCGGGGACATCCGGCACAATCGCCTATCACCATCCTCCAGTCCTCTGGACCGACCATCATGGTCATCTCCCTGGTCCCCGCCAAGGGAGCGGAATGATATAATCGTTTCATCCACCGAACCCTTGGTTCATCATATTCTTCGACGGCCCGACGGCTAGATTTCATATATCGGTCGCTCAAAGGAAGGGGGGAATGGTGAACATCAGCGCAGGTGGAACGGTGATCCGCACCGAGGCCATCACAAAGCTCTTCGGCAAGAGGAACGAGATCAAGGCGGTGGACAGCTTGACCTTGGAGGTGCGCCGCGGAGAGACCTTCGGGCTGTTGGGACCGAACGGTTCCGGGAAGACGACCACCATCCGCATGCTCAATGGAATAATCCGCCCAACCTCAGGCCATGCCTGGGTGAACGGTTATGACGTGCTGAGGCAGACCGAAGGGGTGAAACTGTCCACTGGCCTCCTGGCGGAGACCCCGGGCATGTATGAGAAGCTCAGCCCTCGGGAATATCTGGAGTTCATGGGCGCATTGTACGATGTCCCGAAGGACGTCCTGCCACGGAGGATCGACCAGCTGCTAAGCCTCTTCAAATTGGGCGATCGCAAGGATGAGCTGATGGAGGGGTACAGCAAGGGGATGAAGCAGAAGGTGTTGATCGCCGCCGCCTTGGTGCACGACCCGCCCATCATCTTCCTGGACGAGCCCACCTCTGCCCTCGACCCGCGGGCCAGCCTCATGGTCAAGGACCTGATCAAGGACCTTTCCGAGAAGGCGAACAAGACCATGTTCGTGTCTAGCCACATCTTGTCACTGATAGAAGAGGTCTGCGATCGCATAGCCATCATCAACCAAGGGCGATTGGTGGCCCTCGGGACCGCAACCGAGATCAGGGAGGCCGCGAACGCTACGGACCTGGAGGATGCGTTCATGCGATTGACCGGAGGGGTGGACCGGGACGAGCTCCTGGCCTGGAGGTCAGGTGATGCTCCCTAAGTGGGCGGTGATCGCCAAGTACGAGTACATGGTGAAGACCAGCGGTTTTCGGCGATGGAGGTACATCCTGCCGACCATGGCCGCCTTCGCCATCATCCTCTACATCTTCATACTGGCACCAGCGGTGTTCGCCCTGTTCGAGCAATACACCTCCCAGTTCATCCTGTCGGACCAGGCCCTGGGGTTCATGCAGGTCTTCCTGTTGGTGATCTTCGCCAGCATCATCACCATACCGATAATGCAGACCTTGCAGGACAATCGGGTCTCGCCGTTGGAGGCGGTGATAGCCTCCCCGGTCAGGCCCATCGACGTCCTGGTAGGGCGTTTCCTCGGTTCCCTGCCATTCTATTGCCTGGTGGTCGTGCTCATCGCCGGGACCTTCCTGGCCCTCTTCATCCCCTTCGGAATGTCGCCGGCCCAGGTCGCGTTGTCGGTCCTGGTGTTCCTATTGGTCGTCGTTTCCGGACTGTGGATAGGCATACTGTTGGCAGCGGTGCTCAAGGCAAGATTGGGGCGAACGCCCCGGGGCAGGGACATGGGGCAGGCGCTGGCCTTGATGATCGCCCTGCCTCTGGTGGCGGTTATGTACGGCATCATGAACGGGGGGCTGTTCGATGCGGTCGGAGAGGGTGGTTCGACCTTACCGACGGTGCTTTGGTTGCTTCCCAGCTCTTGGGGTGCGGATGTCGTGCTCATCTTCCTTCGCAACCCCGGCGACCTCAGTCGGTATTGGCAGGTAACCGTCCTGGGATTGGGAACGCTGATGGTGTTCTTCTTCGGCTCTTTGTACGTTGGCAGCAAGCTTTCCGGTCGGGCCTATGACCTGGAGCCAGTTAGCTTCACCTCCCCTTTGGCTGGGCCTGAGGGCCGCATCTATCGGTCGGTCCGGGCCCTCACCGGGGATGGACCGTTCTCCGTCGTTGTGCTCACCGTGCTCAAGGACTATGTGCGACGGATGGAGAACCTCTCCCGGGTCATCTATATCCTAGGATTGGTGGTCCTGATGGAGATCTTCCTCCTGGGGTCGCTGCCCCCAGGCAATTACAACAGCATCGCCCTCCTCACCATATCCTGGATGATGGCCTTCCTGTGCGTCTTCGTGGTGGGGGAGGTCACGACCCGAGGCAAGGACAACCTCTTCGTCTACCGTAAGGCCCCCAAGGGGGAGACCAGGTTGGTCTGGGCCCGGGTGGTCCAGGGTTGGCTTGTGGTTCTTCCAGTCGCGGCCATATCCGCCTTGGTGGTCCTGGTGCCATCGGACACGCCTTGGCAGGAGGTGGGCGCCTACACCCTGGCCTTGGTGGCCATCAGCGGCGCCTACGTGCTCATGTCCATCGGACTCTTCCTCCTCTCCCCCGCCTTCTCCGATCGGCCCTCCGAGACCATCGGAAATGCCATAGCCGTGCTGGTAATATCCTTCCTGCTCTACGTCATCTGCCTGGTGCTCTTTGGCGATCCCATGGGGATATGGGTCTTGGTCATCGCGAGCTGGGTGTTGGGCCTTGCGTTGCTCGCCGCCGGCGGTCGGAAGATCCGCCGGGTGGAGTGAGGGGACCGGCCGAATTCGAACCAGCTATCCTAGGTGGATATACCGCTTGAAAAAATCTTATATAGAAGCACTAAAATACCGCCCGCAAAGGAGGATTTTCATATGGCATACGGAATGGGAAATAACCAGCCGATCATCATCCTCAAAGAGGGTACAGAGAGATCGAAGAACAAGGACGCGCAGTTCAACAACATTGCCGCGGCCCGCGCCGTTGCCGATGCTGTGCGATCCACGCTCGGCCCGAAGGGAATGGACAAGATGCTTGTGGACTCCCTGGGGGACGTCGTGATCACCAACGATGGCGTTACGATCCTGAAGGAGATCGACGTACAGCACCCGGCAGCGAAAATGGTCGTTGAGGTCGCCAAGACCCAGGACAATGAGTGCGGGGACGGGACGACCACGTCGGTCATCCTGGCCGGTGAGCTCTTGAAGAAGGCGGAGAGCCTGATCGAGAACAACATCCACCCCACCATCATCGCGAACGGCTACAAGATGGCCGCCCATGAGGCGATCAACGTCCTGAACAACATCGCATTGACCATCACCCCGAATGATGTGGAAATGCTCAGGCGCGTCTCCGAGACCGCCATGACCGGCAAGTCCGTGGGCGGGCAGAAGGAGTTCCTCTCCAACCTCGCCGTCAGCGCCGTCAAGTCCGTCGCCGAGAAGGTCGATGGCGGATGGACCGTTGATGTGGACAACATCAAGGTCGAGAAGAAGACGGGCGGCTGCATCGCCGACACCGAGATCATCGAGGGCATCGTCATCGACAAGGAGCGAGTGCACCCCCGCATGGCCAAGCAGGTCAAGGGAGCCAAGATCGCTCTGCTGTCATCCGCTTTGGAGATCAAGAAGACCGAGGTCGAGGCCAAGATCCAGATCCGCGACCCCGCGTCCATGCAGCGCTTCCTCGAGGAGGAGGAGAACACCCTGAAGGGCTATGTCGACAAGATCAAGTCCACCGGAGCGAACGTTGTCTTCTGCCAGAAGGGCGTCGACGACCTGGTGCAGCACTACCTCGCCAAGGCCAACATCTTCGCCTGCCGCCGCCTCAAGGAGTCGGACATGGAGAAGATCTCCCGCGCCACCGGTGCCAGCATCGTCGGGAAGATCGACGAGCTCTCCGAGAAGGACCTGGGCAAGGCCGCTCAGGTGGAGGAGAAGAAGATCGGCGAGAGCGACATGGTGTTCATCACCGGCTGCAAGAACCCGAAGGCGGTCAGCGTCATCATCCGGGGCGGCACCGAGCACGTCATCGATGAGGTCGAGCGTGCCCTGCACGACGCCCTGCGCGTGATCGGAGTGGCCATCGAGGACGGCAAACTGGTCCCTGGCGGCGGCGCCGTCGAGATCGAGCTGTCCCTGCGCCTGGCCAGCTACGCCTCCACCGTCGGAGGTCGCGAGCAGTTGGCCATCGAAGCCTTCGCTCAGGCCATGGAGGTCATCCCCTGGGCCTTGGCCGAGAACGCCGGCCTGGACGCCATCGATGTGGTCATCCAGCTCAAGTCCGCCCACGAGAAGAAGAACGGCAAGAACATGGGCGTCGACCTGGACACCGGCAAGCCGGTGGACATGCTGAAGCTGAACGTCGTCGAGCCCCTGAGGGTCAAGACCCAGGCAGTAAAGTCTGCGGCCGAGGTCGCCAACATGATCCTGCGCATCGATGATGTCATCGCTTCCAGGAAGGCCCCCCCAGCCCCGCCAGGCGGCGGCGGCATGGGCGGGATGCCCCCAGGAATGGGCGGCATGCCTGGCATGATGTAAACGTAGGGATGCGATCCCCACAAACCCCTTCACATTTTCAATTTTTATCTCTTTTATAAAAAAAAATATTTAACCTACCACGTCATTTTCATCGTCCAGTGATGGGATGAACAATCCACTGACAAAGATAATGATAAGCGCACTTGCCGTGACCATGCTATTGGTCGCGTTCATGCCCTTGGCCATCGGCCGTAGCCGGCCTCCGCGCCGGCCCCGACCTGGAACCAGGGCGACCAATGGGGTTACAGCTCCAAGCTTTACCTGGACCCGGCTGAAACGGAGATGACCGATAACCATCGACCAGGCCATAATCGGCATGGGCGGTTCGGTCGAGAAGATGGTGTTCAACGCCACCATGGAGAGCTACATCTATGTCAAGGTCACCGAAGTGACCGCTGATGAATACGTGCTGACAGCCGTATTCTGTTCGAAGATGAGCGCCATGGCCGATGTGAAGGTGAAGGCATTGATGCGCGAAGGAGGGGACTTATGACATGGTGACCGAGATCCCCAATGGAGAACATGACCATCCATGTGCTTCTGGACACGGAATACCTGGTGTTCCAGAGCACCAACATCACCTTGGACCGAACCACCATGGCCATCAAGCAGATCGACTCGTTCAACGAGCTGAATTTCGAGCTGGATGTTGAGATCGACAACATGCCCTCATTCGACAGCATAGGCTTGGAGGGCACCAGCCAGACAATCAACTACGAGGATTATGACATCAGCGTCGATGCTGCGGTATTCCTGAACCTGACCCTGGACTTCGCCCCTGCCCTCAACCTCTACGACTTCCCATTGGTGGTCGGGGAGGAATGGGCGGTCAACTCCATGGCCACCCTTAACGGCGACCTATCTGGCATGATCGATGTCCAGGGATTGCCCGAGGGAGCCTTGGAGGAAATCTCCGATGCCGATGACGAGGTGGAGTTCCCCATCGACCTGAGCGAGTACACAGGTGAGTTCGGCGAGGGCCTTACCATGACCAACGGTACGCTCGACGAGGTCAGCGAAACAGGTCACCGCCGAGCTGAAGTGCACCGGTATGCTGGAGGTAGCGGAGGAGGAGGTCGCGAACGGCACCATCCAGATCTTCGAGGTCTCCGTCAACGACGGCGAGATGAAGTTCTACTACTCCCCGGACCTGAACTTCTTCCATGGCGTGGACGCGACCAGCACCTTGCTCACGGACAACATGGGAGAGATCGGTGACGATCTGCCCATCGAGATCCCCACCGACGAGGAGGCCATGATGTCCATGGAGTACCAGCCGGCCAGCGAGACCGCCCAGAAGATCGAGAGCATCAGCGGTTATGAGGTGGACGGCGTTGAGAACGAAAGCGATCCGGATTCCGGGCTTCCGTTCATGTTCGTGGGAGTGGTCATCGTACTGGCCGCCCTAGCGGTGGTCGCTGGCGTACTGATGTACCGGAAACTGAAGAAGTAAGGCGAACCTGTTTAATCAATAAAGGGGCGCGGGGCGCCCCTACAATATATTTTTCTGCACCCTATCTGTTCCTCCAACATGCACGTCCGCTCAGTCGACCCGCGAACCGGGCTGGTCATTAAGGAAATCCCATCGGCCAAGCCAGAGGAGGTTCGTGAGGCATTGGGTCGGGCCCGACCCGCCCAATGTGAATGGGCTTCGCGCAGTAAAGGAGACCGAATCAAAGTGCTCAAGGAGGCGGAACGCCTCTTCATAGCGGAAAGGGAGGACATCGTCAGCTTGATCCAGAGCGAAACCGGTTTTCCCAAGAAGGACATAATCGGGGCATATAACGGTGCCTTGCGCGGCGTGGACTACTATGCAGGCAACTACCTTTCACATGGTAAATAGGAGTTTCGAGCTGGACAGGACCTCATGGCCGGACACCGAGGTCGAGGTGGAGTTCGTCCCTCATGGCGTGATCGCACACATCGGCATCTGGAACTATCCATTCTGGCAGACCATGATCACGGCCATCCCGGCCTTGATGACCGGCAATGCCATCGTGTTCAAGCCCTCTGAGCATACCAGTTTGACCGGGCTTCGCATATCGGAAGTGCTGCATCGCGCCGGCATACCTACGGATGTTTTCATCCCGTTGATAGGTGGCAAGGAGGTGGGAAAGGAGATGGTCCGTTCCAACTTCGACGCCCTGGTCTTCACCGGAGGGCAGAGCACCGGTCTGGAGATCATGCATCGGTCCAACGTCAAGCCGTTGATCTTAGAGCTTTCCGGCAACGATCCAGCGATCGTATGCGAGCGACGCGGACATCCAACAGACCGCGAGGGGAATAGCGTATGGCAGCCTGTACCACGCCGGTCAGGTCTGCATACGGGTGAAGCGGGTGTACGTGGTCCGGTCGCGAGCGGAAGAGCTGGTGGCAGGGCATATTGGACATCGTGCAGGGTTTGGATGTCAAACAGAGCATCGGCCCTTTGATCTCAGCGGAAGCGAGGGAAAAGGTGCATGAACAGGTCAACGAGGCGGTGGCAAGAGGGGCGGAGCTTCTGGCCGGTGGTAAGCCCATGGAAGGGCCTGGCTTCTATTTCGAACCGACCGTATTGATGGTCCGATGTGGCAAGGACGTCCGCTTTGACGAGGAGATATTCGGTCCGGTATGCCCCATCATTAGTTGTCGAGGACGAGGCGGAGGCCCTGAAGCGGGCAAACGATTCCTGTTATGGCTTGGGGGCAACAGTATGGTCGCAGGACCCATCCAGGGCACGCGATATCGCCTCGCGACTGGAGGCAGGGACGGTCTGGATAAACGAATGCTGCCGGACCTTCAATTGCGGCGAATATTTCCAGGGATGGAAATCGAGCGGACTTGCCAGCGCTCAGGACCGATTGACGATGTTCCTGAAAAAGAAGGCGATAATCCACAACAGGTCCTGTCATCCTAGGGACCACTGGTTCAAATAAATATTTTCATATATTATTTATATATAATTGAATTATGTAAAATTAGTTAAGGTGTTTACGATAGTGTCATTATTATTATAACTTGACTATCTGTCCCTTCCTTCCTTTGGTTATGTCCACGCCAAATTGGGTCTGTTTGACAAAACAATCCTGACATTGCAGCACGGACCCATCCTCTATTCCCAAAGACTCGACAAGGTCCACATCCTCATCCCAAAGGGCGATACGGCATTCCCCGGTGTCATCCTTTACCTTCAGGTTGCGGACCTTGCCCGGTGAACCATCCTTCTTATTGAACTGCCTGGTGTCGAAAATCTTCGTCACGGTCACGTCTACTGTGATCTCCTCACGGTCCTTCAGATCTGAAATCTTTTTAATCGCTGCCATCTTCTGGCCACACTCCATTAGGGCGATCCGGCGAAGTCTCGCATCGTCGACCAAGCCCCCAAGCTCCAATCGGAGCTCCGCGACCCTGGCCTCGATCATTTCCTCGCTAGGCGCCATTCGTTTTATGAAAAGCCACTTACTATTTAACACTCACATTCCTGATGTGAATAGCTATATTAATAAAATAATTTAACAATTATCGATATTGTTTTAAAAAATATATGTTTACATAATAAATTACTATTATAAAATGAGCATGGTTCAATGATTCAGACATAGACATAATAATTTTTAGTCATTATCGATAATAGCTAAAATTAATTAAGTATTAGTTAGGGCGATAGAAGGGATAATATATCAAACAAATCCATTTATGTCAGACGATTTTCCTTATTTCGTCTGCCATTCAACAGACAAAAAAGGGATGGGACACAAAATGCGCGCGGCAATCTACGCCAGGGTCTCCACCGACGACCAAGCGAAGGATGGTTTCAGCATTGCCGCTCAGCTCAAGAGACTGAACGCATATTGCAAGGCGCGAGGCTGGGCTCTGGCCAATGAGTACGTCGATGAAGGTTTTAGCGGTAGGAGTATCGATAGGCCAGCATACCATCGGATGATGTCCGAGATCGAAACCTGGGATGTGCTCGTGGTCCTGAAGATGGACCGTATCCACCGCAACAGCCGGAACTTCACCAACATGATGGACCTCCTCAAGGAGAGGAACAAGGAGTTCAATTCGATGCAGGAGTCCTTCGATACCACCACCGCCATCGGCCGTTTCGTAATGGACATAATCCAACGCATCGCCCAGCTGGAGAGCGAACAGATAGGGGAAAGGGTCAAGATGGGCATGACCCAGAAGGCCAAGAAAGGCAAAGGGCACAATGGGTTCCCGGAACCTTATGGTTATAGTTTCCGAGATGGCCAATTGGTGTTGGACGAGGCCGAGGCGATAGTGGTCGAGAACATATACAATAGGTACCTGGACGGGTCGTCCTTGATGGACATCGCACGTGGCCTCAATGGGTGCGGAATATCGACGAAGAAGGGCAGGGTCTGGGAGAAGGCAACTGTCCTCAATGTCCTGACCAATCCCATCTACTGCGGCACACTGGTATGGGACGGCATCGAGCAGCAAAGAGCCCATCCAGCCATCATTGAAATCGGTGTTTTCGCGGAAGCGCAGAGGTTATTGGGTGTCCGTCGACGCCAAACCGACCAGACCAGGTCCGGAAAGGGCACGATCGGAGGGAGGCGCGGCCAATGCCTAGGGTCGCCATATACACTCGAGTCTCCACCGAGGACCAGGCTAGAGAAGGGTTCTCTTTGGGCGCCCAGAAGGAGCGCCTTATCGCGTATTGCGAGGCCCAAGGATGGGACATCACAGATCTATACCAGGATGAAGGTCACACGGGCCGTAACACCCGAAGGCCAGCATACCAACGCATGCTCGAGGAGAAGGACCGTTGGGACATTATGCTGGTGATGAAGATGGACCGTATCCACCGCAACAGCAAGAACTTCATGATCATGATGGAGTCCTTAGAGAAATGGGGGAAGAAGTTCACCAGCATGAACGAGTCGCTGGACACCTCCAATGCCGTGGGCAGGTTCGTCGTGGACATCATCCAACGCATCGCCCAGCTGGAGAGCGAGCAGATCGGGGAGAGGACCTACATGGGCATGAGGCAAAAGGCCGAGTCCATGGATCGGGATACTTGGCTTCAACCCGCCGTTTGGCTACCATATGGATGGGGAGAGCTTGGTCGTGATGGAGGCAGAAAGGGCGATTGTCCAAAGTGTATTTGCCCATTATCTTTCTGGAAATACGGCCGTCCAGATCGCCAAGTCCCTGAACCAGGATTCCATCGCTACCCGACGAGGGTAAGGAATGGACGGTATGGTCGATCGGAAGGATGCTCCACAACCCGGTTTATGCTGGATATCTCCGATGGGATGGTCTGATCCTCCCTTCAGACCACGAGGCCATCATCGGTGTGGAGACAATTTCAACTCAAGTTCAGGCCAGAATGGCATCAAGGACCAGGCGTCCTAATGGCAAACAGTTCTTGAGGCTCAAGGAAGACTCCGCAGCCAGTCCCCATAAGACAGGTCCTGGCCCATTCAAATCAATGAAGTTCTCGACCTCGAATAATTATTCGGGCAATTGTTACAAGTTCTTTGGTATATTACAGAAATATTTGAGAATAAAATAAAATTACTATGGTATGTTAATTTTTCAAAATTAAAAATATGAAATATTAATGTAGGCTTTTATTGTCAAAATAGATAAAGCTTATATTATAACTCCGGCGGTATTGAAAAATCAGGGTAGCTGTCCGATAATCTCGGACAAGAACGGAGGGATGTAGGGGGAATGATGCCAACGTCTGTTCCAATAGGTTGACGTTCATATTATTTTATGAACAAAACGGTAGGATCAGACATGAATCATCCTCTCTGCAAACCTATGTATAAGCGAGGAAAAAAAATGACAGATCGAGAATGTACACTTAAAGGTGGCTATGGCACGGAGGTCTTGGGTCTTATCTGGTAAGCCTTGTCGCCATCATGGTTGGTATGTATGGACTAGTTGGTCGTCGATGGTTTCAGCGCCATCGGCACTATAGCAGGGATAATACCATGGATTGGAGCGGGATTATTGCTTTGCACACTAATAGCATTCTGGAACGAGAACATCCTGGTCAATGCCGCGTTCGGTGTGTTCGCGATCATCTGCCTGTCCTTCAACGGAATGGTATTTGGTGCTGAAGGATTGGGAGGAAGTCTCAATAACAGGCAATGTATTACGGTCGATCTTCGTCGGAATTGCCTTGGCAATGATCGGCCTGGTCTCCCTTGCGCAACCAGTGAAGATTACTGCCGTTATTCCTATTTCGTCGCTGCGCATCGGCGTTCATCTTCCTCGGCTCTATGGATAACAGGACTGGCTGAGGGAACAGTCTGATGAAAGGATGATAGTCGGTGTTCACTGGACCGTTGCAGCCATAATGGCGCTCTACATCGGCAATAGCGATTGCATTCCTTGTTGTCAAGGGCAAGCCAGTGTTGCCGCTCCTGATCAAGGCCTGAACGAGAGAGCATTCACGTTAAACCCTTTCCCCCCTTTTTTTCTAGTTTATCAATCCAGGATTTTTTATGTATCATGAGATTATAGCCATTTGAGCCATTTTATAGACTCATTAAAAAGATTCACATAGTGGAAACATCAAATATGGTACAGTTAGGGGGAGGTAGAATGGCAAAGAAAGGATATGAGCTGGAGGGTTCGATTCTCAAGGTCCCAAAGTACGAGTCAGAGATAACTGAATCCATCGAAAAAAGACTCGAGATCGGGAAATCCCTGCGCGAATCGGTGCCAAGGGAATCCCATGGTGAATGGGTCCCCCCTTCGAACCGTCGCGACCCGATCGACATACTCATCGAATCCAATGCTGGTCGAATCGAGGACCTGATCCCTATCCGACATGGAAGGATGGCATTGTCTCCGTTCACATTCCTTAGGGGGTCAGCGTCGGTGATGGCATCAGACCTTTCCAACACTCCGAACACCGGCCATACGGTTCAGATATGTGGCGATTGTCATCTCAGCAATTTCGGACTGTTCGCCACTCCAGAAAGGAACTTGATCTTTGATGTGAACGATTTCGATGAGACCATTCCAGGACCTTGGGAGTGGGACCTCAAGCGATTGGCTGCCTCGGTCTATGTCGCTTATAGCGTGAGCGGGATGTCCGCCAAGAGATGCTTACACGCTTACAGTAAAATGTGTCCAGGCATATCGGCAAGCCATGCGACGAGGGGCTGGCATGTCCGCCCTCGATATTTGGTATCTGCAGTTCGATATCCAAGTTCTCCTTGAGTGCATTTCAATCTGGAATCGTCCAAAAACGCGTTAAAACGGCGGACGCAATTGCCAGGCAGAGGGTGAGCAAATATCTGTTTCCAAAATTGACCGAGGAGGTCGATGGTAAAAAACGATTCCTCGATGAACCACCTCTTCTGGTCCATATCAAGGACAAGAAAATAATCGATACCATGATCCAAACATTGGACCAGTATCGGGAATTCATGCCCCATGAAAAGCGTGTCCTTCTAGATCGATATGAATTCCAAGATCTGGCATTGAAGGTCGTGGGGGTGGGAAGTGTCGGGACCAGGTGTGCGGTCATATTGCTCTCAGCCTCCGAGAAGGACAACCTCATCCTTCAGATCAAGGAGGCGAGGAATTCGGTCATCGAGCCATATGTGGAGAAGAGCGCATATGAGAACAACGGGCAGAGGGTGGTCGTTGGACAAAAGATCATGCAGTCCGCAAGCGACGTCCTGCTTGGTTGGACAAAACTTCGCGATCAGGGACTATTATGTCAGGCAGCTAAAGGACATGAAGGTCAGCGCCGTGATCGAGAATCAACCTTATGAGATGGCCGAGGCGTATGTGACCACGTGCGGTTGGACCTTAGCAAAGGCACATGCACGATCAGGGGATCCCGCCATAATTGGCGGGTATCTTGGGAAAGGAACCACCATGGATTATGCTTTAGCCGATTTTGCCAAGGATTATTGCCAGCAGACGATCGAGGATCACAAGGCCTTGCTGGATGCCATCGAATCGGGCCGCATTAGAGGCGAAGAACGACCTGTGAGCTGACCGACATGAACGTTGACAATAGGTGGTACCTTCCAGACAGCAAAGCCGCGGTCGCATGGTGCAAGAAGCGGAACGATCAGGAGATCCATTGCATCTTTGATGTACTGGCCGAACCGGCATCGGATCGAACCCAAGCCCAATCCTCCGTGGAGTCCTATCTGGATTGCCTGAAGGCAATATGGGACCATGGATTGTACGCCTCGATATCCATAAAACCCTCGACGCTTGGGTTCCATGTTCGACCCGGAGATCTGTGTCGAGAACGCCCAAATAATATGTGGGATCGCAAACGACTCAGGGATCGGGTTCGAGATCGACATGGAGGGGAAGGCGACCATCGATCAAATATTGGACCTAGCTCAGGACTGTCAGATCGAATGCGGGTCGATAACCGTGGCTTTACAGGCTTACCTTGACCGTACCAGGACCGACCTGGCGATAATGAACGAGGCCGGGGTCAGGGTGAGGCTGGTCAAAGGGGCATACATCGGGGACAGTGGAGATTTTTCCGATATTCAGATCCCGCATGGAATCTTTGGCCCAGTCACAGATCTATCGCGACCGGCCTTTCTGCATCGGGACCCATGATCCCGAAATCTTGAGATGGTTCAGGGAGAGGGTTGAGACCCCAAATCCTCATTACGAACTAGATTTCTTGATGGGATTGGCGGACAGGACCAAGGTGGAGCTAGCTTCGCAAGGTTGGAAAGTTGGCGAGTACGTACCTTTCGGCAAGAACGAAGGGGGTTACTCCGCCCGAAGGGAGAGATACCTAACAGTATTGAGTTCGATCGGGAGAGCCCCTCTGCCTTAGGCAATATCAATATTATCAATTGTTATATGATGATGAGGTAACAATGTTAATTTTAACTATTGTGATATCTCCACAGGAAATGTAGGGGTTAGAGCCGTTAAATGTTCGGATCCCCTTTTTCGCTAAAAGTCCGGGATATTTTCATCAAATAGACCTACTTTCAATTGATATTCGGGAGACCGTCGTTTACTAAAATGGATACTTCTATACAATAAACTATAATTTCTAATAAATTTATTATTAACAATAATTAATATAGAATTATTAGATTATGATAATAGTAATAATATCATAAATAATTATATAATCAATAATAACTATTAAAGTAAATA
This sequence comes from Methanomassiliicoccaceae archaeon, assembly GCA_963789555.1. Taxonomy (GTDB): domain Archaea; phylum Thermoplasmatota; class Thermoplasmata; order Methanomassiliicoccales; family UBA472; genus JACXTP01. Next base: position 110,909 of record CAWBKY010000001.1, read on the forward strand.
ATAGCTATAGCAAATATAAAATTATAGAAACTATGGAAGTGAAGGGATGCAAGGGGAAGAGAAGAAGACTAGTCTGCAGGTGAGCACCGATCTCCGGGACCGGTTATACCGTCTTAAATTCCGTAAGACCTATGAGCAGTTCCTCACCGAGCTATGTGACATGTACGAAGAACAGGCCGTCCATGAGGGTCGCTCGATCTTCGAACCGAGCACCACCTCCGAGAAGGATCTAAGTTGAAGCATGGTCGGATGGTCTGAAAGGATCAAAGGTCATTCTGACCGCCGAAGGGTTCGTCCAAGGACCGACCAATAATTGAAGGGATAGGAATGGGTTTCAGGTGAGGATATGGGCTACCGATACTTCATAGGGATTTCGCCACCCGACCCCCTCTATTCCCAAGTGGTGAACTTCCAGATGGGCAAGGCTTGCGCCATGGTGGAGCCGCACATCACGGTCAAGGCGCCATCTGGACTGATCGATCCGCCCACTTGGCTGAAGAAGATATGGACGATATGCTTGGCTACTCAACCATTTCCCGTGGTGGTCGGTGAAGTGGACCATTTTGGGGATGATGTGGTATATCTCAAGGTCGAATCGCCTGGTCTGGTGGAGCTGCACCGGTCCTTCGTCCAAGCCATCGGCCCAACCTCGGAGGAGATCGCTAATTTCCATGAAATGGAAGGTTTCGTCCCCCACATGACCTTGAGCCAATCCATGCCTGAGCAAGGGATCGCTGATGTTGGGTCGGTGATCGAAAGCGCCAAGGTCAAGTTCAAGTCACCGACCAGGTTCATCTGCGGGTCCGTGAAGATCTATCGTGCCCCATCTGAATTTGAACAGTACCGGGTATTCAAAGAGTACACGTTGGGTTTCGAGTGTCGTCATTAAATATGATATTATTATTATTTTAGCTGATTTCGATATTAATATATAATAAATTAGTTTTTATTAAAAATAAGGCGATTTTGAACACGAAATCAGTCAAGAGGGATATATCTCGAGGGTTGTTTCGTCCTCAGATCGATAGAAAATTGCAGAATTTTCTTCGATTTAGCTGTTAAAATAAAAAAAGTAGTTGATATCGAAAATACATTAAAAAATATTCAATATTCAAAAATATTGACTTTTAGCATCGTCTCTTTAGGTCGGTCAAAAAGATAAGTTTTTGTCTTATATTTAATTATTCTAATTTAATAACGATAACAACTTAATTAATTTAATAGATTTCATCGTCTATTTATATTTGTAATATTATAATTAATAAATTAGAATAAATATTTAAGAACATCATCCTCCAATTCCGAGAAACTAGAAAAAGTACTGTGAGGCAAAGACTCCTTTGAGCACATCGCTGCCAATCTCGATCCCTTCACCGCATAGATGATGATCGGACGATCTAGCGGCGTTATAATCCGAGGATCCGTCCCCGATGTAGAATGACCCGTCATGGAACTTCCTGGACCTCAAGCACGGAATCCTGTTTGAAATCCAATGCGCCAGGATTCTTTATCGAAGGGAACGCGAAGCGAATGGCACCATCATTCCAGACCGCCTTTCCTGTCATCATCTTCAGTTCGAACTCCCCGAACTTCGTTTTCATGAAATGTTCGATGAAGAAATCCAATCCCGCGGACACGATGCAAATGTCACTCTTCCCCCTTGTCTATCATATGAAGGAACCCGCTCAGACCCGCTCTTGCCTCGACATTCCGATCCAGGTAGGCGATAATCGATTCAGGCCGCTCATGGACCAATGCGAACTGGAGCTTCATGCAGTCCTCTAGACCTATCTCCCCTCGGTCCATTATGATCGTCATAAACATGCCAGCGTTCGTCAGCGAACCTTCTCAGCACAAGCTCGGAGCTGTCCCTCATCGTGATCGTGCCATCAAAGTCCAAGAGCACCGCTGAGCTCATCTAAAAAGGGAAAAGGCCAGGGAGGCCTTTAATCATTTTTGACTGATAGTCTCAATTGGTTGATAGGCCTATGGGACGACAAGCACCGGCACCTTGGACATCTGAGAGACCCGCATGGACACGCTCCCCCAGGCCACCATCTTCTTGGCGCTCATGCCTCTCGTCCCCAGGACGACGAGGTCGGCTCCCTCGGACCGCTCCAATATCTTCTCCACCGGGTGTCCGAAGTCCACATCACGGGTCACTTCCACCCCGGCCTTCTTCACTATCTCGATCGCATGGTTGAGCTCGACATCGCCGATGTTCTCACCTTCCCCGCTCCAAACCTCCTTCCCACCGAGCATGGTATGTTCTGCCGGCCCCACCACGAACAACAGGTCGACCTTGGCCGAGTATAACCTTAGCTAGGTCGCCCGCCATCTCCGCCGCCCGCAAAGAATTGGGCGAACCATCGACGCAGACCAATATCCTTGAGATCTTGTGCACTTGATCACCGATCATATTATTCCAATTCGTTAGTAGAAAATGGTTGCTAAGGGCGGTTTATAGCCCTTAGAGCAAAGAACCGCTCGATTCAGCTCATGCCAGATTTCATTGGGCTCGGAAAGATAAATATAGCCAGAAAAAAATATCACCTTCAAGTCGAAGGGATGCTATGCAAGCTAAGCACTCAGCGGTAGTTCTAACCTTGGCGATCCTATTGCCAACTCTGCTCCTGATCGCGGTTCCAGCGAACGCGGCAGGCGCCGAGGAAGGGCGGTCGGTCTCCTGGTTAAAAGAGACTTTGGACAGCACCTCGGAGGTGCGTCAGAGCGTCTCGGTGATACGTCGATGCGAACGGGTTTGTCCACGTCAGCTATTACTCGGGAAAGACCAGCACTCTGATGTATGAGACCAATGACCAACAGTTGTGGACGAGCTATCAGGTCGATGGGCAGACCGGCACCGGTTCATACAACTCGATCGACATCGGGATGAACAACAACGTCGTGATCGCCTACTACGATTCCAACAACCTCAACTTGAAATTGGCCACAAGCGCCGAGACCGGGAGTGCCTGGCAGACACAGCACCCTGGACAGCGATGGCGATGTGGGCAAGTACTGCTCCGTGGCTACGGATGGCAACGGCAACGGGGCCGTCTCCTACTACGATTCGACCAACGAGAAGCTAAAGTTCTTCTCCATACATCGGAGGGCCACGCCAACATCGAGGTGGTCGATGACATGAACCCCGGAAGCACCTCGCTCTCCTACTTCACGCAACGGTACGCCAGTGATCACCTACATGGAGAAGGGCTCCTACAAGCTGAAGTATGCCATGAAGATCGAACGGTGCCTGGAAGCTTCGGTCTGGTCAACAACGTACCTGTTGGTGATGCCAGCAGCTCCCATACCGATTGGCAGGACGCCCTCCACGTGGCCTATTACAACGCCTCCAATGCCAGGCTCTGCTACGCCAAGTGGAGCCAATGGGGCCTGGACCTATGCCTATCCCGGACCCGACACACCGTGTATCGCAGTCGATAAGCATGAGGCCTGACGTCCTGGGCAAGGCGCACATCAGCTACTACAATGCGGCCCAGAACGACCTGATGTACGCCACCAACCGCAACGGCGCTTGGACCATGAGAGTCCTGGACGCCATCGGCAATCAGGGCATCAAGAACGCCATCGGGGTGGACAACTACACCAAAGTGCACGTGGTCTACGTCGACAGCACCAACAACTTCCTGAACCACATCACCAACGCACAGGCCACCTGGGACATCGAGGCGGTCGCACCGGAGCATGGTCGGGGCTGGCGAGAACAACTCCTTGGCCATCGATTCCGCGGGGTGAGCCACATCGCCTTCAGCGACCCCACCAATGGCAGCCTCTACTATGCCAACGACTCAGATGGGGACATGGAATATCAGCTCTGGTGGACGTGGGCGGGGTGGGGCAGAACCCTTCCATAACCGTACTTGAGAACGGGTCGGTGTTCATCAGCTACTATGACTTCACCAAGAAACAGCTGAAGCTGGCATGGAACTTCGGTGCGGGTTGGAACAACGACACCGTTGATTCCAGCATGAACGTCGGGAAGTACAGCGCCATAGCCGCCTCGGACAAGAACATCTATATCGTCTACACGGACGAGGGTGCCGGACAACCTCAAGTGGGCCGTGCGTAAGTCCGGTTCCTGGATCATCAACCTCTTGGTGGACACCAACAAGGTCGGTCCGGGCCTGGACATGACCATGACCGCGGACGGGAACCTGCATCTGGCCTACTTCAACGACAACCAGCTCAACTACGGGAAGTATGATGGCACCGAACTGGAACCTGGCGGTGGTGGACAACTCGTACCCCTGCGGGGTCAGCACGTCCATCGATGTGAACTCGGACGGCCAGGTCTTCATAAGCTACTACGTGAAGACGTGGACGAGAGCGGTATCCGTCTGGCCTGGGGTACCACTGGCAACTGGAAGTATCAATGGGTCATGGAGAAGGACGCCTCCGGACCGGGTTACTCCAACGCCTTGGCCTTCGACTCCACCGGCGCGCCTCACGTGGCCTTCATCAACCAGGCCCAGCCGAGCACATTGGGCGTATCCAACTTCTATTATGGGCTTTGGAGCAACGGGACCTTGGACTTCGATGACATCACCGGAAAGGTGAGCGCCGACTCCGACAGCTCGGGAAGGGTCCACGTCGTCTATTACGACCAGACCAACCAGACCCTCAAGCTGGCCGCGATGGTGGTAGTTCCGAGCCCACCGCTCTCGCTGACGGTGCTGACGGGGGATGCGTTCGTGCAGCTCTCCTGGAACGCCCCGACCAATGATGGTGGGGCGCCGGTCACCCAGTACCTCATCCTGAGGGGCAACTCCGAGAGCACCGTCAGGCCGTACCTGACCGTCACCGGGACCATGTACAATGACACCGGCCTGGTCAACGACATACCCTACTATTACACGGTGAAGGCCATCAACACCGAGGGGGCCAGCCCAGCATCGAACCAGGTCTCCGCCACCCCGCAGGGCGAGGGCGGTGAGGATCCCTCGACTACACCATGATCATCATCGCCGCCATCGCGGGAGTGGTCGTCGTGGCTGTGGTGGTGCTGTTGTTGCGGCGTCGCGGTTAGAGCAGATTTAAACCCTTTCCCTTTACTTTTCTTTACTTTCGCCGCTTCCACCGGTCAATTATTTATTGTGACTTGACATAGAGTGGCCCAGCCATGCACGATGATTGGACCGAGCTTTACCGACCGAGCAACCTCAAGGAGGTGCTGGGCAACCCCAAGGCCGTGGCACAGATGAGGCAATGGGCCCTCGCCTGGGAGGCTGGTCAGCCCAAGGAGCGGGCCATCGTCCTGATCGGGACGCCAGGCATCGGCAAGACCAGCATGGCCCAGGCGCTCGCCAAGGAGTTCTCCTGGGGGCTGGTGGAGATGAACGCCTCGGACCAGCGCAACGCCGAGGCCATCAAGGCGCGTGGCAATTCGCGGGGCGCTATCGGACACGTTCAGCGACACCGGCGAGTTCCTGTCCAGCAAGGAAGGCCGCCGCAAGCTCATCGTGCTGGACGAGGCGGACAACATCTTCGGCCGGGAGGATGCGGGCGGCATCCCCGCCATGGCGGAGCTGATCCGCAGCACCAAGCAGCCGGTCATCCTCATCGTCAACGACTTCTACGAGCTGAGCCGCCGCAGCGCGGCCATCAAATCGGAGACGCTCCAGATCAAGCTCTCCCGATTGCAGACGTCCACCGTCAAGACCGCCCTCAAGCACATAGCCATGGACCAAGGGGTGAGCGTGGACGAGAAGGTGTTCGACTCCATAGCCGAGCGCTCCAACGGCGACATGCGGGCCGCCATCCGCGACCTGCAGGCCGTGGCCTTGGGCCATGACCGGGTGGAGGAGCACGACCTCACCGGACTGGGGGACCGCCTCTCCCAGAAATCGATGTACGAGCTCATGGCCGACGTCCTGGGCGGGATCAACCCCCGCAAGGCGCGGCAGACCATGATGGAAGCGGACGAGGACCCGGACTATATCATGAAGTGGCTGGACGAGAACGTGCCTCTCGTCTACAAGGAGTCAGGGGACCTGGACCGGGCCTACGATTCGCTCTCCCGCGCCGATATCTTCATGTCCCGGGTGAAAAGGCGCCAATACTACGGTTTCTGGGGGTACGCCAACATGCACATGTGCTATGGCGTGACCTTGGCCAAGGCCAAGCCCTACCGGGGCTATGTCCAGTACCGTTTCCCGATGATGTTGCTGCGCCTCTCGCGATCGAAGGAGGCCAGGGGGGTCAAGGCAGCGGTGGCGCACAAGATCGGCGCCGAGTGCCACAGCTCCATGAAGGACACGATAGAGCAGATACTGCCCTATTTCCGCGAGCTCTTCAAGCAAAACCAGGAGTTCCGTTCCAGCATGGCGCTGCGCCTGGCACTGGAGCAGGAGGAGATGGCCTTCATCCTGGAGCAGAAGGTGGACGCCCCGGCGGTGAAGCAGCTCATGGCGGAGATGCACATGGTCAGGGAGCGCGGCCGTTCCGCCCCTCCCGCAGAGACGGATCGACGAGCCAGAGCCAATGACGAAGCCAGAGAGGAAGGGGCGCAAGAAGAAGGCGGAGACGACCCCCGCGCCGAAGGTGGAGGAGGAACCACCACCGGCGCCGAAGGAGGAGAAGCCCTCCGAAGCGGACAAAGGCACGCAGAAGACCTTGTTCCAGTTCTGAGGATGGAGATGAAGCAGGACCTGAGGGGCATACTGGAAAAGCAGCAGTACCGATTGTGCGGCGAGCACGCGGCGGTGAAGCTGTGCCATTGGATGAAGGAGTCCATGCTGCGCGGGCGCACCTGCTACAAGCAGGACTTCTATGGCATAAGGTCCCACCGCTGCCTGCAGATGACCCCGGCGGTCAATGATTGCACTCACAATTGCCAGTTCTGCTGGAGGGTGCGCGGCTTCGAGTCGACGGTCACGAAATGGCAGGAGCCGGAGGTCGTGCTCGACGCACTGCATCGAGCACCAAAGGAAATTGGTGACTGGCTTCAAGGGCGACCCGCGCTGCTCCCGCCAGATGTGGGACGAGAGCCGCGACCCCAAGCAGGTGGCCATATCGCTGGCCGGGGAACCGACCATGTACCCCTATCTGAGCGACTTCATCGCGCTGTGCCACCGCCGGGGCATGACCACCTTCCTGGTCACGAACGGGACGTTCCCGGAGGTGCTGGAGGCCATGGACCACCTGCCCACCCAGATATATGTGACCGTGGCCGCCCCGAACGAGGAGGTGTACCGTCGGGTCTGCGTGCCCCGCATCCCCGATGGCTGGGAGCGCCTCATGCGCACTTTGGAGCTATTCCCTTCGCTGAGCACCCGCCGGGTGATCAGGCATACCCTGGTGAAGGACTGGAACATGGGCTGGGAGCGCGATTATGCCAGATTGGACGCCATCGCCGAACCGATGTTCGTCGAGCCGAAGGGGTACGTCTTCGTCGGAGGTTCGCGGGCGAGGATGTCCATGGACAACATGCCATCGCACAAGGACGTCCTGGAGTTCGGGTCGAGGGTGGGGGCGGAGCTGGGCATGACGGTGTTGAAGGACAAGGCGGACAGCCGGGTCTGCGCCCTGGGCGCTCCAGGCACGGACACCAAGATACCCGGTCTGGAAGACGCTTGAATCGGCAGGATTATTATGGGCCGCCCCCGTTCCTGGAAGGAGGCCGTGCCATGGAAGAGATGCGTTGGGACCTGAGCGAGCTGGTGAAGAGCACCGAGACCGGCAGCGTGACCGCCGAGCTCGATCGAGCGGTGGCGGACGCGGAGCGTTTCGCAACCGGATACCGAGGCCGCATCGCCACACTTGGCCCCGAGGGCATCAAGGGGATGCTGGAACGCTACGATGCCATGCAGGACGAGCACGAGGGCGTCACCATGTACTGCGCCCTGTCCTTCGCCGCCAACACCGCCGATCCAACATCGAACCAACTATATTCGGCCATGGTCTCCGCCCGCACCAAGATGGGCCAGAGCCTGGCGTTCATGGACGTGGAGCTGGGCCAGCTTCTGATGGCCAGGCCCGAGATGGTCCACGACCCGTCATTGAAGCTCTACCGCCACTACCTGGAGAGGCAGCTCCGCTCCGCCCCCCATCTGCTCTCCGAGGCGGAGGAGAAGGTCATCATGGCCAAGGACAAGAACGGCATCGTCAACTGGTCCAAACTGCAGAGCACCTGGCTCAGTTCCCGGTCGTTCAAGGTGACCAAGGGCGGGGAGGAGCGCACCATGGCCTATGGCGAGATAGCCTCGTTCCCTTCCGACCCGGACAGACAGTACCGCCGCTCCGCATACCAGGCCATCGGCACCGCCTTGGCGGCGGACGAGCTGCTGTACACGGAAGCGCTCCGTTCCATCTGGAACGACCATCTGGAGATGTGCTCCCTGCGCGGTTACAGTCCCCGCTGGACTCCAGCCTCCTCGTCAACGATGTGGACGAGGCCACCATCAAGACCCTGATGGCCACGGTGCAAGGGCACAGCGACCTCTTCATCGAGTTCTACCGCCTCAAGGCCAAGCTCATGGGCCTGGACCGGCTGGCGCTCTGGGACATATTGGCGCCGGTGCCGCGAGGGGAGGACCGTAACTATACCTGGCAGGAGTCCCGCGCCCTGGTGGTCTCCGCCTACCGGTCCTTCGACCCCCAATGGGCCGCCTGGGCCGACGAGATGTTCGCCCGGAGGCATATCGACGGCGAGGTGCGCAAGGGCAAGCGCGCCGGCGCCTTCTGCTCGGACTGGATGGCCGGCCGGACCGCCTACATCCTGCAGAGCTTCAACGGGCGCCGGAACGATGTCAACACCCAGGCCCACGAGATGGGGCACGCCATCCATGCCTACCTGGTGAGCCGCAACCAAACCCCGACGAACGCCCTGGCCTCCTATTGCGTGGCCGAGTGCGGGAGCATATTCGGCGAGCTCCTCCTGGCCGAGGAGATGCTGCGCCAGGCCAAGGACGACGAGGAGAGGCGCTCGGTGCTGATCGGGCTGATGGACATGTTCTGCTACATCGTGTCCATGGTCTCCATACGTTACCATTTCGAGGAGAGCGTGTACGGGGTGTTCAAGAAGGGGGAGAGCCCGGACGCCGCCACCCTCAGCCGGCTCTGGACCGAGGCCAAGGACTCCATCTACCATGGGGACATGGAGGACATGGCGGAGACGCGCATGGACTGGGCGCGCATACCGCACCACTTCATGGCCGGGCTGCGCTTCTACAACTACCCCTACATCTTCGCCCAGCTGTTCGTCTTCGCCCTCTATCGCCTGTACAAGGAGCAGGGGGAGGCCTTCGTGCCCCGGATGAACCAGCTGCTGGCCGCCGGATCGAGCCTGTCGGCCGCGGAACTGGGTCAGCTCATGGGCTTCGACATCGCCAAGGCGGACTTCTGGGAGAAGGGATTCGTCCAGGCCGAGGAGTTCTTGGCGCAATTGAAGGCGCTGCTCTGATCCTACGAAAACAGACCTCAATGGATAGTGGCCGCTGGTCTCGAGATCCGATCCGGTCCATTGCCCTGGCCACCGTCAGATACGAGCCGCGGATGGGGACTTCAACTGCAGGAGGTCCCAATCAGCGCCAATCCATCCAGAGGCCTCGGGGTGGAGGGTATGGCTCACTTCACCCGGATGGTCTCCAGGTTCATCGGGGCCCGGGTCTCGATGTTGAACTTCTTGTAGATGGCGGAGGCCAGGTCGATGCACTTGTGCTCCTCGCCGTGGCCGATGATGATGCGCTCCGGCTTCGGTTCCAGGGTGGCGATGTAGTTGATGAGCTGGCGCCGGTCCGAGTGGCCGGAGAACCCGTCCACCGTCTCGGTGCTCATCTTGAAGCTGACCTGGATGGGCTTGCCCTTCTCCATCATGTTCAGCTCGGAGACGCCCTTCTGGATCTTGCGGCCCATGGTCCCCTCCGCCTGGTAACCCACGAAGACCATGGAGTTGGTCGGCTCGTCGGCCCAGCACTTGATGTACTCGAGCACCGGCCCTCCGTTGACCATGCCTCCGGTGGCCAGCACGATGCAGGAGTCCGGGTCGTGGCAGATCTTCTCCCTCATGTCCTGGGAGTCGACGCGCTTGAATATGTCGGACAGGAACGGGTTCTGCCCCATCTGGAAGATCTGGGTGCGGAGCTGGGAGTTCAGGTACTCCGGGTAAGCGGTATGGATGGCGGTGGCCTCGAAGATCATGCCATCGAGGTACACCGGCGCCTTGTCGATCTTGCCGGTGCGCATCAGTTCCTCGATCACCAGCATGACCTCCTGAGAACGACCGACGGCGAAGACGGGCACCACGACCTTGCCCTTCCTGGCGAAGGTGCGCTCGATGATGCCCTTCAGTTGCGTCGCCGCATCGGTACGGGAAGGCTGGATGTCATGGTAGCCGCCATAGGTGGACTCGATGATCATGGTCTCCAGGCGGGGGAACTTGTTGGTGGTGGCGTTGAAGAGCCAGGTGCGCTCGAACTTCATGTCCCCTGTGAACGCGATGTTGTAGAGGCCGTCGCCGATGTGGAAGTGGCAGACGGCGGAGCCGAGGATGTGCCCGGCGTTCTGGAAGGTGAGGCGGACGTCCGGTGCGATGTCGGTCGTCTCCCCGTACTTCAGGGGGATGCAGCGCTTCACCATCTCGCGGACGTCGGCGGACTCGAAAGGCACCTTCTTGTTCTCACCGGCGGAGACCTTGATGGAGTCCAGCAGGAGCAGCGACATGAGGTCGCGGGTGGGGGCGGTGCAATAGACCGGCCCATCATACCCGTACTTGTACAGCGCGGGCAAAAGGCCGCAGTGGTCCAGATGGGCATGGGTGATGACGATGGCGTCGAGACGGTCCAATGGCTGGATCTCCGGCGCGTCGAAATATGGTTTGCCGGAATCGGAGGCGTCGATGCCGCAGTCGATGAGCACCTTGCTCTCCCGGGTGGACAATAATGAGGCGGAGCGCCCGACCTCGCGGTAGCCGCCCAGGGCGGTCATGCGGATCCAGCTCTCCCCTTCCAGCTTGGGCCGGGCCAGACGTCGGCCGACCTTGCGCAGGAAGTCCTTGCGCTCGTTCTGCACCTTCTCGTTGCGCAGATAGTTGCGTATGTCGGAGACGGTCTTGGACGGGATCGGTGGCGCGCGGACCACCTTCGGGGCCCAGCCCACCTCCTTCTTGATCTCGTTGAGGACCGAGCCCTGCTTGCCGATGACCAGGCCGGGGGCCATGGCCTCGATGGTGACCTCGCCGGTCTCCGGCTCGAAGTAGATGTCGGTGATCTGGGCGTCCTCGGGGATGATCTCGCGGATGCGCTTCTCCACGGAGTCCGGGTCGGCCAGCGTAGATGGGTCGGGGCGGATGGCCACGCGCTTGCGCAGCCCTTGCGCCAACTGCCTCACTATGTCGTTGTTGGAGGCGAACGCCTCCATGTCCTGGGTGTAGATGACCACTATCGGGCCCTCGAAATCGATAGAAGTGATATTGATGTGGGACGGAACTATCTTCCGTACCTGCTCACGGGCCTCGTCAAAAATGCGTTCGTTGCTCATGCACGTTCACTTGGGAATTATATTGTTGGAAAGGACAAATATGGGGGTTTGGGAATGGGTTTGTTCACGGCTTGGGCACGGTGATGCCCATGCGCGAGGCGCGTTTCAGGATCTCTTCCTGGGAGACCACGACGTAGCCGTCCTTGGTGATGGTGACTATCTCCATGCCATCGCCGCTGGCCGAGTCGCGCTTCATGGCGGCGTTCAGGGCCCGGATGCCCAGGTTGATGGCGTCGTCCAGGGAGAGGTCCTTCTTGTAGTGGTCCTCCAGGACACCGTAGGCGAACAGAGAACCTGAACCGATGGACGCGTAGTGGTCGCCGATGCAACCACCGGCGGCGTCGATGCTGTACACCTGCCCACCGCTGCGGTCCCAGCCGCCCACGATGAGGCCGACATAGAAGTAACCGTGCAGCGCCCCCGCCTCTCCTCAGGATGTTGGAGAGCATGGTGGCGGCGGACTTCACCGGCATGGGGGTCTGTCGCTTCAGGTTGTACAGCTCGACCTCGGCCTTCATGTACCGGGCCAGGATCTGGGCGTCGCCGACCAGACCGGCGGTGGTGAGGCCGATGTTGTTGTCGATCCTGAATACCTTCTGCACTTCCTTGTGAGCGATGATATTACCCATGGTAGCGCGGTGCTCTGTGGCCAGCACCACTCCGTCAGCGTTGACGATCCCGATGGTGGTAGTACCTGTTTTTAGCTGCTCTGACATTATGACACCTCTAGAACAGTCAAAAGGATTAACAGTTTTGCCTGTTGCCCTCAAAATAGTAGCTTCTCTATATAAACGTTATCCAATCCTATCCGAACCTGAGAGGCATGAAATTCTTGCCGTCCAGGTGTCCCATTCAGCCTTCCACCGCCTTCTTGCGGTCGGGTAGCAGCACCTCGCGGGCGATGATGGCCAGGAAGAAGGCCAAGGCGATGCCGGCCAGCAGCCCCGTCGCGGTGCGGAGCAGGTTGTTGGACTCGTAGTCGGTGATGGCCTGGATGCCCCCGTCCAAGGCCATGGGCAAGGCCAAAAGCACCACCATGTAGAAGCGGGGCCGGAAGTTGACGACCACCGTGATGGCCAGACCGACCACTATGCCTATGAATATCCCCAGGTCGCGGGAGCAGATGGGCAATTGGTTGTCGTTCAGGTAGTAGGAGCGGGAGGCCATCTGATGGCAGTTCACGTCCCCGAACCCGTAGACCGCCCCGGCCACCGGGTTCATCTCCGCCGTCCTTCGGGCGTTGTCGACCTGCCGATCTTGCCCGACAGGTCGCCAACGCTGCCAGCTGGCTCGGTGAAAGGGACCAGGAGCATCAAGAGCAATAGACCGGAGAAGAAGACCAGGAGCACTATGCGCACATGGCGCAGTCTTCCCTCAAGGTCGGCCATGTCGCTGAGTAGCCTCGACCGCTAGATAACCGTTTCTGCGGTATCATTGTCCGTTCCGTGCCAATTTTGATATGCTCCCCGCCCATTGCCATGTCCGTGCAGTCAGACGTCCCCCCTGAGCTCAAGGCCCTTTCCCATTTCCATGGCCATCTCGGCCCGTACGTGGTCATCGGCTACCGCATGGGTTCGCTCGCCAAGGCCGAGCTGGTCGGCAAGACCAAGGCCGTGGTACGTTCTGGACTGAGGCCGCCGCTTTCCTGCCTCGCGGATGGGGTGCAGTTCTCCTCGGGGTGCACCCTCGGCAAGGGCAACATCGAGGTATTGGACGAGGGCTTGGCCCAGGCCACGTTCTCGGCCGGGGACCGCGTCCTCCTCGTCACCCTGAAGGAAGAGGTGAGGCGGGACATCGATGCCAACATGCGCAAGGAGAACGAGGTCCACCTGGCCATGAGCATCTATCGGGCGGAGCTCGATTCCCTTTTCGAGATCAAGCGATCGTGGTGAGGCCCTCCGCGGCGACCAGGAAGGCGATGGCATAGGTCATCACCGCCACTGGCGCCCTTTTCGCGAATTGGTACATGGCCCCGCGCGGGTCGCGCGCCGCCGATCATCATATGGTTGAAGTAGGTCACGACGGCGCACAGCTCCAACGCGTAAAGGCCGCCGATGAGCATCAGGCCGTCATAGCCTTGGTCCGAGCCGGTCACCGTGGATACGACCTGGAACAGGCTCGCGGTCACAGCCAGCACGATCGGCGCGAAGTAGGTGGCGGTGTGGGCCATCATGTCCACCACTCCCTGCAACCGCTCCCTCATCTTCGCCTCGGTGGACTGCAGGTCGCTCAGGTACTGGGCCAGGTTCAACGCGGTGCGGGTGGCCGCCCTCGGGTCCACCATGGCGCACCGCACCACCGTGGAGAAGGCCTGGCGCAGCATCGGCGAGACGGATCCGGAAGGCCTCGTCGCCCTCCAATGCCTGGGCCACGTCCTCCCTACCGGTGCGGACCAGATGCAGCACCCGTCGGCAAAGGTCCCGGGCCATGCCCTCCTTGCCGTTGGACAGCTCCGTCAACGCCGTCTCGAAGGACCCTCCGCTGGCCAGATGGTTGCCGATGAGGAACAGTGCCAGCACCAGCTCCCTCTCCACCTTGGGCCGTTGCACGGACCGTTGTGCCAATCGCGCCAGCGCAGGAGGAACCATGCCGAGGCCCCGAAGGCGATGATCGGTCAAGGTGACCAATGGGTCCAGGCCCAAGAACGCCGTGCCGAGCCCGATGGCGATCACCATCACCAGGACGGCGAGGTCCTTGCGGTCCAGGACGGAGCCCTGTGCCGGCCCTCGCATAGGATGCCGCCGCAGTACGCTCTGGGCATACACGAAGGTGCAGGCGGGGAAGACCACCAGCATCAACAGGGCCACCACCGGCAGCGTGACCGGAGGGGAGGCGAAGCCATCGGTGCCAGTGGACCCGACGGACATCAGCGGCATGAGCGAGAACAGCATCACCGGCAGCAGAACGCCGAAGGCGAAGAGCACCATGGTGGGCACGGAGAGCGAGGCCACATAGCGCTCGCCCTTCTCCCTCACGCCCTCCAGCACCAGCCAGTTCGCACGGTCCAACAGTCGGTCTATCCCCCCTCGCGTGCCTTGCTTGGTGGAGGCGATGGTGAGGACCAAGGCTTGTCGGAGCCCATCGTTCAGCTCTCCGAGCGAGGTGGACAGGTCCATGATGGCGCCCTCCAGTCCCACCGCCCGTCCGGACATGGCCTCCCACCAGCTCTGTCTCAGGCGACGGTTCAGCGGACCCTCTCCGACGGCGGCAGCGGAGACCGCCCCCTCCAGCGAGGGCCTGACATTGATGCTCATGCTCAGAACCCCTATGATGGAGGGCGAATCGCGCAGTATGGCGCGTTCCTCCTCCAGGGCCCGCTGCTTCGCGAACGAGAGGGTGGTGGAGCAGGCGATGAACGGCAGCATCAGAAGGCCCAACGAGGCGAAGAGCAGCTGCTGCAGCGGAAGGACGATGCTGAGCAGGACGGCGAGGACGGAGGAGAGCGAGGAGTAAGCGATAAGCGAGGTGAAGGCGGCCGAGCGGACCGCATCGACCTCGATGCCGTTGCGTTCCATCCAGGCGACCTCCGCTCCCATAGCCGTCGTCGCTTGGCGAACCAGGCCGGCGCCTTCAGCCTGGCCCACCGGGAGACGCGCTGGCGGTGATCGGCCACCCGATCGCCCATCAGGCCATCCCCCTCAACCTCTCGCGGAACTGTCCCAGGAACGCCTCCGGTTCCGTCCGGGCCTGCTCCAGCCGGCCCCAGAGGAACTCGTTGCAATCGCAGACCGCGGCCGGGCCGACCAGGTCCTTGGGGCTGTTCTCCTGGGCCTCGACCTGCAGGCGCCGCATCTCTCCGCGCAGCCAGATGTTGTCCCATGCCTCCTCGGTCTCGATCCCCCAGGAGGCGGCCACCCGCGCCACCACCTCGCAACCGCCCTCCACCGTCCCACCGTTCAGGGCGTCCAACATCTGATCGAACTGGCCCGGGCCTCGCTCCTTGGCCAATGCCGCCACCTCGGACAATCGGCGCACCTGGCGATGCGAGCCCAGGGGCCTGGTCAGGGCCAGGCTCAGGATGACGTCGGTGGCGCTGAAGGCCTCAGGCGCTATGCCCATGTCGTGCACCACTCGCTCATAGACGGACCGAGCGGAATCGCCATGGATGGTGCCCAGCACGGCCGACCCGGCCTTCCCGGTGCGCATGCTCTCGTACAATGTGGCCGCCTCTCGGCCGCGCACCTCCCCCATCACCAGCGCCGATTCGCCTAGGCGCAGTGATACGCGGAGCGCCTCCTCCGCCGCCTGGTCCACCCCCTTGTCCAGTCCGCCCTCGATCAGTAACGACTGGGCGCGATAGCCGAGCTCCTGCATCTTGCGCACCGGTAGTTCGAGGGTGTCCTCTATGGCCAGGACGCGCTGCGAAGGGGGGAGCTCGAACATCACGGCGGAAAGCAACGAGGACTTTCCCGCGCCGCGGGGACCGCATACCAGCATGCTGCAGCGCCCGTCCACCAGAAAGGAGATGAGCCCGGCCGCCTGAGCGGTCAGGGTGCCGTTCTGCACCAGGCGCAGCAGGGTCCAGGCCTTGCGGGAATGACGGCGCAACGCCAGGGCGGGCCCGTGGGGGCTGAGCGGCTGGCCGACCAACGTGGCCCGGGAATCGAAACCGGGCACATCCGTCTCCAGCACCGGGAAGGCCTCGGAGAAGGGTCGCCGGCTATAGTAGCGCAACCGGGTGATCAGGGCCTGAAGCTCCAGGTCGGAAAGCAGCAGGTTGGTCTCGGCCCGGACCGTCGAGCTGGATCCGGAAGCCCCGCCCAAGGTGACATGCACCGGGACCGAGGCGCAAGGGGCGTCGACATAGATGTCCTCCACCCGATCGTCCAGAGGAGATGCTCCAATGCACCGAAGCCCACGGTGTAACGGACCGCCACCTCGGCCAACTGGTCGATGGTGGCGGCTGGTTGGGACGCGGGGCCTCTCCTTCCTCGGCACGGTGAGGGCGAGCGACCTCCTTGCCAGTTCCAACGAGTGGTGGCGGAGCGATCGGGAAACCGTCGGCCTGCGCTGGCGGGCAGCTTCTGATCGACCGCATCGCCTCCAATACCCTGGAGACCTCCTTCGGCCCGAGGGAGGCCTCCCATGGGTCGAGATGGTAAACGGTCCGGGTGCCGCCCAGGTCATAGATGCGGACCCTCCCGCCCTTCAGGTATCGGTCCTCGACCGGCTCGATGGCCGAGGCCGAACGCTCCAACGTCCAGACCGGAGAGAAAGGCGATGGCGCCCTGGATAGGTCCCCTTTCTCCTCCTGGCGGTTGGGCGGGGAGATGCATATCCGTGCCGTTGCGCCATTCCCTTCGATGCCGACGGCCGTACCATGGTCCTCGCGTCCCGTTCCGATGTGAAGTTTCCTCATTTTGACCCCCGCCATGCCACCGGGGGCCAAGGTCATAAAGCACCGAACTAACTGTAGGCTACGCCAGGGCGACATTAAATAGAGAATGTCCTTATCCGAAGCTCATGGAACTGCTCGCCCCCGTTGGCGGAAAGGAGACCCTGAAGGCGGCCATCATGGGTGGAGCGGACGCTGTCTATCTGGCCGGAAAGGACTTCGGCGCCCGTCGCATGGCCCAGAACTTCACGGACGAGGAGCTGAAGGCGGCCATCGCCTATGCCCACCAGAACAAGGTAAAGGTCTATGTGGCCGTGAACACGCTGATCAAGCAGTCCGAGCTGTCCTCCGCGCTGTCCTTCGCCGACGCGCTCGCTTCCATGGGGGCGGACGCCATCATCGTGCAGGACCGGGGTCTGATGCGCTCCATCCTGGACAATCTGGACATCCCGGTCCATGCCTCCACCCAGATGGGCATCCACGATCCTTACGCCGCCCTCTGGGCGGAGAAGGAGGGACTGCAGAGGGCCATACTCTCCCGGGAGCTGACCCTGGCCCAGATCGAGGCGGTCAAACGGAGGACGCAGATAGGGCTGGAGGTGTTCATACATGGGGCCTTGTGCTATTGCTTCTCCGGCGGGTGCCTCTTCTCCAGCATGCTGGGGGGCAGGAGCGGCAACCGAGGGCTTTGCGCCCAGCCCTGCGGAAGAGGTACAAGCTCGGCGACCAGGAAGGTTACCTGCTCAGCCCGGCGGACACCTTTGGCGTGGACTCGGTGCCGGAGCTGATGAGGATCGGGGTGGTCTCGCTCAAGATCGAGGGCCGCATGCGCAGCCCGATGTACGTCTACTACGCCTCCCGGATCTATCGCTCGGTCATCGATAGGGCGGCCAAGGGCGAGAAGGAGCTCATCACCGACAGGGAACGCGACCTGCTGGAGACGGTCTTCAACCGCGGATTCAGCCGAGGTTATCTGATGGACGAGAGCGTCATGCAGACGGCCTACGCGGAGTCGCGCGGGCAGCCATTGGGCCAGGGCCAAATGGTGGCGGGCTCCATGACCCTCCGGACCGAGCGGTTGGCCCGGGGCGACGGCATCACATTGTACCAGGGCGATCAGAAGGTTGGGGGTTTCGAGGTCCGTTCCGACCCGCGCAAGAGCGGTGAGATGCTGCTGCGCTCCCCCTTCCCGATACCCGATGGGACTTATCAGGTCTACAAGACCAAGGACCGGGAGTTCGAGGACCTGCAGGCAAGGATAGGGACGATGGAGCTCAGACCGATGCCGGTGAGGCGGCGAGAGGTGGAGCTGCCCATGCGCGACCGAGGCCGTCGCCACCGGGACCCGGAGCTTTCGTTCTACGTCTCCTCCTTGAAGACCATGGAGGCGGTGCTGCCCTTCGCCGACCGGATCTATTACGAGACATCGCCCTCCCTGGAAAAGGCCATGGCCTACTGCTCCGAACAGGGCGCGGAGATCGTACCGCTATTGCCCCGAATATCCCCCGAGGTCCCGGAGCTGGAGAGCGACCGGATCATGGTGTGCACGCTGGGCCAAGCGGAAAGGTATCGGGAACGCCAGCTCTACGGGCACAGCTCCTGAACTGCTTCAACTCCCTCACCGTCCCCGAGCTGTACCAATATACCTTATCGGTGGAGCTGGCCCGGGAGGACATCGCCGACATCGCGCGAAGCACCGAGGCCAGGATCGAGGTGATGGTCTTCGGCCGGGCGGAGCTCATGGTCACCAAGGACCCCTGCATCAAGGAAGGGTCGTTGATCGATGAGATGGGGGCCCGTTTCCAAGTGTACCGGGACCACCAGGGCTACGCCCACATCCTCAATTCGGCGGACACGTTCCTGTTGGACCACATGGTGGAGCTGGAGCGCATGGGGGTGGACTCGTTCGGTCTGGACATGCGGAGGCGGCATCCCGACCTGGCGGGGTTGGCGGCCGAAGTGTTCTCCCAGCGCGACCTCCGGAGGAAATCGGCATTGCGCAAGAAGTGCGGCCCCATCACCTCGGCCCATTTCGAGCGGGGCGTGCCTTGACCGGGTAGCTTGATTGTAATCGTATTCGAAAAAGCATCGGGCCTCGCTCCATGACCTGGGGCCTTCATGCTCAGCATCAAGGACAGGAAGGGGGTGGGCGGATTCACCGAATCGCTGCTGGCCATCAGCGTGGTCACGGTGGCGGTGGTGTTGTTCACGGTCACGATGACGATCAACCTGGCCGGGACGGGGGACAGGGAGAGGGTCGAGGTGGTCGAGGCCGGTTGCCAGCAGCTGATGGAAGGCGTGCTTCGGAACTGTTCCGACGCCGATGGGAAGGCTTTGTCCGAACCAGCGCTCGATCGTATCGTCACCCTGCCGCTCCCCTTGCCCGACCTGGTCCTCGGCTATTCCATCATCGTCAAGGACGTTGGCCCAGGCATCGAGCTCGTGAGCGTCAGGCAAGGGATAGATCCGGTCCCGGGGACGCCGATCGCGCATGCCAGCCTGCCTATGTGCATTGAATTGGCGGACGGTCGAACGGTGGCGGGACTGGTGGAGGTGAGCTGCTGGTGAGGTTGAAGGACCGGTCCGGGATGGCGGTGCTCTTCGATGCCATGATGTTCCTGACCGTGATGACCTTGGTATCGGTGTCGATGCTGAGCCTGCTCAGGTCCGACCAGGACGAGGATGGGTCGCAACGATATGTGGATTCCGTGCACGCCACGATACTGGCTTCGACGATTTCCTTCCAGGAAGGGCCCCCATGCACCGTGGCGGACCTGGTGGGGTCCTATCTGCGAACCGGGGACGAACGGTTGGAGGAAAATGATCGAGGCAGAGGTGCGGCCCCTTTTGGGCGGTTATTTCGGGCCGGGCATCCAGTTCCAATGGTTCATGGAGAGCGGCGAGGCTACGTTCATCCTTCGGAAGCGAAGTGTTCCGGGATGCAGGGGGAGGCGACGTCCACGTCTCCCAGGTGCGTTGGCAGGACGACGGGGTGGCCATGGTCTGCGGCCTGAGGGTCCGGTATCCCTGAGATCAGACGCGAGGTCTTTTCAATGGGTCCCGGGCCATCTCCTCTGCGACCTTCTGTGCTCTTCCCAGCTCGACGAACATGAATATGAAGGATAGGAGGCCACGAAGAGCAGGAAGGCGTAGACGATGCTCTCCCCGAGGGGGGTGTCATAGTTGGCCAGATACAATCCCGCCAGGACCAGGGAGACGATGGAGGTGACGATCGCCAGGTAGCCCAAAGGCCCGGTCCTCACCTTGAAGATGATGGCCTCGCCGCCGCAAGAGGCGCAGCGTTTGGACGCATACCATCTTCTTGGCTGCACCTGCTTGCAATCGGGGCAGTAAAGGAATTGCATGGCGGAGGATTCGTGCTTTCCCGATTAAAGGTTTGTCCCTAGGAAGTAGCCACAATGACTGTGCCACGCGTCGTCGGGCAGACCGATGTAGATATCGCTCTGGGGCGGCACCGGCTCCGACCAGATGACCTTCTCCATGCCCCTCAGGTCGAGGTTCCAATAGAATATGCGCCAGTTCAGCCCGGAGAGCAGTTGGGTCTCCTCCCAATGGGTCTTGAGCACATGGAGGTCCTGCAGGAAATAGAAGAGGCGACGGTCCTCGGCGTCAAGGAGGTTGTCGATGATCTCGTCCGAGTTCCCGAAGAACTGGAGCACCCTCCAGCTCACCTCTTTGGCGACGGCTTCGCTGACATTGCCTTCTTTCATCAAGGTCCGCCGGATCAACTCGAACCAAGGTAATCTTATGACCTCCCTCTGCATGAACCCTCTATTCAGGAACGTTCTCTGAGGAACCCCTTTATATATGTTCTTACAGACATCCGCCATGAGTAACTTCGATCAAGAATTGCATAATCATCATATTTTCATTAAAGATAATAAGTCCAATCATGTCTGGCTCTATTGGAATTTGCGATTTTGAGAATTCAATGAAAGTGCGAAAGGCCACATCATTGAGGTTGTTCCATCAAGAACCTCTTCGCCTCCTGATAGGACATCTCGACGATGCTCAAGGTGCAATCGCGGTTCACCGGTTCGAGCTCGAAGACCGTGGAGAACTCCTTAAGCTGCTCCTCGAACACGGAAGGATCCACGAGGCCGGTGTTCAACCCGACGACGCGCTTATAATCCATGTACTTGAAGACCTCCCTAGCCTCCTCCAGGTCGTTCGGGTCATGGATCATTTGGAACTCCTTCATGAAATGTCTCCAGTTCGCCGCCCACATGGAATTGAGGATGTATGACGGGCCATGCTGGTTCACCAAGAACAGACGGTACTCCTCCTTCCCACCGAGGAAGGTCCCGAAGCAGTCATCGATGAGCGAGCCGTCCTTGTCCTTCAGTATCGTAACTGGGACGTGGATGCCCTCGGAGATGATGTCCATGTTCACGAACGCGCTCCCACATTGGCCATAGAAGATGAGGACGGCCCGGGCGACGGGCTCCATCTTATTGATGGCCTTCAAAACCTCCTCCCTCAGGAGGGTGGGGCTCTGATGAAGGCAGATGGACTTGTTCCACAGGATGACCGATGGGTCCGTGGCAAAATTGAGGTCCTTCAATTCGACGGACTCATCGAAGACGCTCACCTGCTTCTCCGGGGCCATGCGTTGGACCTTGCCTGCCAAGGTCCTCTCCTCCGTGGAATCGATTACCAGCACGTTCCTGAACTCGGGGTCCTTCGCCACGATATAGGCCATCTCGTCCTCGAGGACCTGACAGCCCACGATGCCCAGGACGTTCGTCATCGTGCACACCCCGATGCAAGAGCGGACCAGTTCGAACATATCGATCGGTCTGACATTCTTTGAGACATAGGGAAGGGATGCCGAGGTGCTTTCACGTGCTCTTTCGACATTTCCTCACCTCCCCTTCCTTGCCGCATGCTCGGCACCATATCGTTTCGCCACCGAGGTCATGGTGATGAGATTCTCCAATGGCGTGTAGGTCTCCAGACTGCAACCTGGAGCGACAGCGTCCACCCCCTCATCGATGCAATGTTTGGTGGCCTCCTCGATGGATTGGGGGTTCCCCATCAGAAGGGTCTTGGTCGGGCTGACGTTCCCAATGATGACCATGTGCCTCCGTGCCCCGATGCGCTTGGCCATTGGGATGGGGACCTGCTCATCGATGCTGAGGGCATCGACGTCGATCTCGATCAAGCGTTCCAGTTCCGGCTCGGTCACCCGACCACAGACATGGAGGATGGACTCGATGTCCATCTTCCCCATCTCGTTCGCCACCCTATCCCCATAGGGCTCGGAGAATTCCTTGAATTGATCCAGGGTGAGGACATCACTGTTGGAGACCGGGTCGTTGATCACTATCTGGTCCAACCCGTTCTTGGCCGCCTCCCGGACATACTCCAGGATGAACTCGGTGGTCTTGTCCAACAGTTTCCTTGACAGAACCGGGTCGTTCACCATGTCCAGCAACATCTCATGGGTCCCGCGCAACTGCATGGCCAGGGTCAGAGGCGATATGATGCTCAGGAAGATCGGCACATCGTTCCTCTCATCCTCCAGCAACCTCACCGCTCGGAGCACTATCGGGACCTTGCCCTCGTACCTTGGGTCAGGGACCTGTAGCTTGTCAACGTCCTCTGGCTTTGATATCCTGTGCTGCAAGATCAATGGGAGTCGTTGTGCCCCTTTGAGCCCGGTCTTGATACCGAACGCGGACACCTCCACCGAGTCATCGAAAGGGACTGTGACGTTCTCGAAGCCGGTCATGTCGTGCCCGGCCATGGCCAGACGGGCCATCTTTATCGGGTCGTCCTGGACCATTGGATAATAGGCGGTCGCGGCCTTCATGAGCGCGGTCGTTCCGGCATGCATCGGGCATACCACCGGCGGACGGTCCACCGGCAAATGGTCTATCATATTCTCGAAGCGTTCGAACTCGTTCAGACTCCCACTCCCCATTACCCCCCATCTATTCTCTTAGGAACAAACATTCATCTCAGGGGTTTATGACATTATCGATTGCTAAATATGATTGTGGAATGTTGGTGTTCGATTTTAAATTCTAATTATTTATCTGCCGTTCGTAATAAAGTTGCGAATGAAAATCATATTATCATTCCGAGCTCAATACGAGCTGTGGAGAGAACATGCTTTCAGAGCCTCCATTGGTGGGGAGGGACGAGGAACTCATCCGTCTAGGAGCAATACTGGGACAAGTGATCGACGGTCATGGTAAGGTCTTCTTCATCTCAGGTGAAGGAGGGATCGGGAAGACCAGGTTGGCCACTGAGTTCGGCAAACGGGCGACCGCAAAAGGCTGCAAGGTGCTGGTCGGCAACTGCGTCCCTTCCTCCCGCATCGGGTACATGCCCTTCCTGGAAGCCTTCAACGGTCTGGTGGAGGAGCCTCCTCCGGAAAAGGAGGTCAAACATTCGAAACTGATGAGCTCGGCGAAGAAATCAGCCCCCGAATTGTTGGAGGCGATCCCCCTTGTCGGAAGCGTTTTGAAAGGGGCGGCGGTGTTCTACAACGAATACCATTCCGGGGACGTGCCCGAGGTGGACGACAAGCAGATGCTCTTCGCCACCCGGGAGCTACTCACGAAGGAGTGCGCCAAGAGGCCGATCGTCCTCCAGGTGGACGATCTGCAGTGGGCGGACTCGGCCAGCGTGGGCATGCTGCACTTCCTGGCCAGGAACTGCAAGGACATGAGATTGCTGGTCCTTGGGATCTATCGTCCTGAGGACATCCTATTGGACAGGAAGGTGGGAGGAAATCCTTTCCTGGACAGTCTGAGGATCATGAGAAGGGAGAACCTATGCGATGAGCTCACCTTGAAGCCATTGACGGAGGGTGAGGTCAGCCAGGTCGTCTCCGGCATGTTGGAGAGGCCGGTGAGCACCGTGGTCGTGAACAGGATCTATCGGGAGAGCGGTGGCAAGCCCCTCTTCGCGGTGGAGACGGTGCGGCAGATGGAGAGCAGCGGCACGCTTTCCTGCAAGGATGGCAATTGGAGCATCAATGGGACCGAGTCGGAGATACCCGTCTCCGTCAAGGAGGTCGTCCTCCGTAGGATCGAGCGTCTCTCCAAGGAGGAGAGGCGGACCTTGGAGTATGCCTCGGTCATCGGCATGACGTTCGACCCCGAGCTGCTGGCGGACGCATTGAAACTGGAGCGCCTCGAGCTGCTGGAGAGCCTGGAGCATCTGCACGACGACCACCAGCTGGTGAAGGAGGTCGAAGGCGCTTACGCTTTCGAGGAGGAGAAGGTGACGGAGGGTCACTTATGACAGCATCTCCAAGTTGCGCCGCAAGGAGGTGCATCGAGCGGTGGCACAGTTGATCGAGAAGAAATTGCCCAACGACTCCCTATACCCCGAGCTGGCGAGGCATTACCATCTGGCCGGGGACATCCAAAGGGCATTCAAGTACTCCATCCTGGCAGGGCAGTTCTGCCTGGACCGGCAGGCGGTGGCCGAGGCATCGCCCTATTTCGAGCTGGCGGTGGAACTGACAGGAAAGGACCCCGCTCTGATCGGGGAAAGACCGAAAGCGTTGGAAGGTCTGGCGGACTGTTATATCACCAAGGACAAGGTCCGGGCGGACACGATCTTTGAGGAATGTATCGCCCAAAGCCATGACCCAAAGGACCTGTCCAGGCTGCAAAGGAAGCAGGCGGAGTGCTGGCTCCCGAACGCGCTTGGTCGTGGCGATGCATCGAAGGCGAACCAGCTCTTAGAGAAAGCGAGCGGCTGTGCCAGCATCGACCCCATCGAGATGGGCGAGATCGAGGTGTTGCGGGGCCAGGTGGCTAGGATGACCGGTGACATCGAGGATATGAGGAAGCACTTCACCCTCGCCAAGGATATGTTCATCAGATCGGGGAGGATGACCAGGGTCGCCGACCTCACCTTCTTGGAAGTGTTGGTTTCCATACAGTATGCTGAGGTTGCCCTTGCCAATGAGAAGCTGGCCGAGCTGAGGAAGATCAACACCGGCATCGATAGCAACCGGACCGATGCCGAGGTATCCATGTGCCAAGGCACACTTGCGTTATCTGCGCGGTGAGATGGCCGAAGGCATCGCCGACCTGACCAAGGCGGTGGAGATCGCTTGTCCGCTTGGCAATTACCGCCTGCTCTCCACCATCATGACATGGAGGGGATGCGCGCACCTTGAAGCTGGGATGGTGGACAAGGCCTTGCAGGACTTCTTGGAAGGACAGGAGTATGCCCGCACCATCGAGAGGACCTTCGAGTCAGCCGTCTTAAGCTATTATTCCGGGGTGTGCCATCTTGACCTTGGGCAGTTGAAGGAGGCGGAAACTTGCATCCAAGAGGTCGTGAAGACCGGTGAATCTTATCAAGGGTTCTTGGGCTCCGCCCTGAAGCGGCTTGGGAACACTGGACTGGCTTTGATCCTGGCCCGATCGGGGGACCTTCCTTCGAGTGCGACCGCTTTCGGCCGAGGATTGGACGGCTCTGGAAAAGATATGCTCTTCTTCGCCTCATTAGAGGCTAGATTGAGATTGGAATATTCTGACGTCTTATTCAAGTTAGGACAGAAGGAAAAGGCGATCGATGAATTAAACCGAGCCAAGGACCTGTTCATCACTCTCGGGAACGAGAAGCGAGCGAGCGAAACCGTAAGGAGAATGAACTGATGTCTAGCATGACCCATTTTAGTAACTTGAGGAAGAAGGCACTCACAGAGATCTTGGAGGAAAATGGCTGCAATAATCGATGTCGAACCATCATCAAATCGAACAGACCATCTAATTTCCATCTCACATCAAATAAGAATCAATGATCTCTGAGTGAGGTTCTTGAATGGAAAACGGCATAAAATCATTTGTTCGGATAATGATCCTTGTATCTCTTGTATTATCCAACACTTTCTTCATCGTCGGTACAGACACTGTGACCTCAGCAAAAGATGGTTACTATTTCTATTCCACCAGTGGTAGCCCCACTGTCGCGACCATAACGACATATGCATGTTATAATCCGGGAGCTGGCGGAGCGATTACGATCCCCTCTACATTAGGTGGATATTCCACGGTGGCCATAATGGATTATGCCTTCAACGAATGCCCTACCCTAACCTCTGTGACGATCCCCAGCAGTGTCATATCAATCGGGAACTATTCATTTTATCGCTGTGATGCCCTGACATCGATCAATGTTGATCCTGCCAATCCAAACTATGCAAGCTTCGACGGGGTGCTTTATAATAAGGCATTAACGACTTTGATCCAGTACCCGGGAGGAAGAGCAGGGACTTTCAATATTCCTGACAACGTCACCTCTATCGCTAACAACGCTTTCCAATTTTGCACCTCATTGATGTCTATCGAGGTGAGTCCATCTAACTTGTACTATGCTAGCGTCGATGGTGTTCTGTATGATAAAGAAGTCAATACATTGATACAGTGCCCAGGTGCAAAATCTGACACGATAATTATTTCCAATAGTGTCATAACCATCAGGGATTGGGCGTTCTCCTCCTGCACCTCAATGACCTCTGTGAGTATTCCGAGCAGCGTCATCAATATCGGCAACAACACTTTCGCTTCTTGCACATCCTTGGTCTCTGTCGCCATGCCTGACAGCATCATTTCCATCGGTAGTTATGCGTTCTCATCCTGTTCCTCTCTAACACATATCGTCATTCCTAGCAACGTCATATCCATCGGTAATTGTGCGTTCGACTCATGTACTTCTCTGTCTACAGCGACGATCTCATGCAACGTCTCATTCAGTTTCGCCAATGTTTTCTCTTATTGCTCTTCCTTGACGACCGTCACTATAAGCGACGGTGCAACTAGTATTGGTGACAACGCGTTCGAATCCTGCACCTCACTGACCTCTGTAACTATAGGCAGAGGGGTTAACTCCATTGGGAATCAGGCGTTCTCAGGTTGTACCCAATTGACCTCAATCGTCATCCCTGGTGGCGTCACTTACATAGGTGACAACGCATTCGAGTCCTGCCCTATTGAGAATGTTACCATCACCGCTTCTTGTGACCTCTCGTTCATCTTCAGGAATACGTTCATAGATTGTTCCTCTCTGATCATCGGTGACGATGTCATATCCATCGGTTCAGGAGCCTTCTCATCCTGTACCTCTCTGTCCTCTGTGACAATTGGAGGAAATGTCACGTCAATCGGGTCTAGAGCATTCATCGGTTGCACATCTCTAACATCCATCGACATTCCCGATAGTGTCATATCCATCGGTTCCGGAGGGTTCGCATCCTGTCCCTCCCTTTCATCTGTGACAATTGGACGAAATGTCACATCTATTGGGGACAGCGTATTCTCGACTTGTACATCCCTCAACTCAATCACAATTCCTAGCAAAGTAATCAAAAATCGGGCCAGGTGCGTTCCGATCCTGCACAGCACTGAACTCGATCACATTTTTAGGACTTGTATCACCCAATGATGTGGGTGAGGAATGGATCATTAACACACCTGCAGGAATTCGAGGTCACGCTTATGCTGCATCGAATTTCCCAGTCCCAGGAGGTGTTTTCAATGGATTGTCCATGGGAACATATATTTACCTGTTGTTCCTGGGCCCCCAACCAACCTATCCGTTATCTCTGGTAACGCCCAAGCTTTTCTAGAATGGCAAGCTCCTGCAAACGATGGTGGCAGCGTCATTACCGGTTATAACATCTTCCGCTCCGTTGATGAGAATGGCACCTATTCCCTGATCGATTCGTCCTCCAGGATGAACTACACCGACTTCAACCTAATCAACGGTCAGACCTACTGGTACAAGGTGGATGCGGTAAATTCGGTCGGCGAGGGTGCAAAGTGTACACCAGTTTCAGTCGTACTACCTCAACCAGTCAGCCAAAAGGATGATAATACGATGCTTATCTCGCTCGCAGCGCTCGCGATTATTGCGGTGACAATAGCACTGTTGTTGATGATTCGCAAGTCAAGAGGATTGAAGCGTAAAAGGAAATGATGATTGTAATGATGACTCTATCCCATCCTTCAAGATAAACAAGGCGGATAAGCATGAGGTCTGTCGGTATAATTTGGATAGGCGATAACTTTCCAAGGAGTCATTAGGATTAGGTCTTTTTTAGATTACCATTACCTCAGGCGTGTTTGAATGCTACCAAAGGGACAACATATATCTTGACCAAATCGCTAATATCATTTTTGAAATCTCATGCTTTCTGAACCACCGATCGTTGGCCGAGAGGAGGAGCTCGAGCGTCTAAACGAAATATTGCACCAGGCAATCTCGGGTTCAGGTGGATTGGTCCTGATCTCAGGTGAGGCCGGAATTGGAAAGACGAGGTTGGCCACCGAGTTCGAAATCAACAGCAACGCATTAGGTGTAAGATACTCGTGGGCAATTGTTACCTTCAGACCGCCGAACTCCCTACATGGTCTTCTTGGATGCATTGAACGATCTTTTTTGTTGAAGAATCGGAAAAGGAATTTACAAGGACCTCAAAGATTGTGCGATCAGCGAAAAAGGCGACCCCTGAGCTTTTAAAAGCTGTACCATTCATTGGAAATACCCTGAAAGCATCAGCCGTACTCTTCCAGAACTATAAAGGCGAAGTTGAAGAGCAAGGTAAGGAGCATATGTTGTTCAGGACTCTAGATCTTCTTAGAACCGAGTCGACAAAACGGCCGCTGGTGATGCATCTTGACGATCTTCAATGGGCAGATTCAATGAGCATTGGGATGCTTCATTTTTTGGCTAGGAACTGCAAGGACCTGAACGTCCTATTATTGGGCACCTATCGGACTGAGGAGGTTTTCAATCGAGAGGGAGGGACGAATCCATTCCTGGATAGCCTACGTATTATGAGAAGGGAGAGCCTTGTCAAGGAGATTGAGCTAAAGCCTTTGGCGGAGAAACATTTAAGTTCGGTAATATCGAAAATGCTAGAGAAACCGGTCATGCCGGAATTACTAGTCGAATTTTCAAAGAGAGCGAAGGAAGCCCTCTATTTGCAGTTGAGACGGTGAGGTTGTTGGAGAGCTCAGGATCCTTGGCACTTAAGAAAGGTAAATGGACGATAAAAGGATCGATGGAGGGGTTGATACCATCGTCTGTCAAGGAAGTGATTCAAAGAAGGATCGAAAGAACATCGAAAGAGGAGAGGAAAGCATTAGATCATGCCTCAGTCATAGGAATGACGTTTAGTCCTTTCTTGTTAGCTGATTCGCTACGTATGGACCAATTAAGACTAATAGAGGAATTAGAACGTTTGAGCGACCAGCATCAGTTGATAGTAGAGAATGAGATTGGATATTCTTTCACGCACGAGAAGGTTCGCAAGTACACCTATGATGCAATATCACGTGCAAGGCGCAAGGAGGTGCATCGAATCGTCGGTAACCTTCTGGAAAAGCAGCTACCCAATCCTGCACTTTATCCCGAACTTGCTAGTCATTTTCATTTAGGATTCGAGCAATATAAAACCATAAAATACTCATATTTGGCTGGTAAGTACTATTATGAACAGGACGCAATTGCCGAAGCCATGCTATGTTTTAATAGGGCTCTGGAAATTGGTCCTGGAATCGAAGGATTCGATGCATATAAGCTAGATGCAATGGAAGGTTTAGGGGATTCATATCTTGCGATGGGAAACACACCAGAAGCATCAAAAATTTATGAAAGTCTACTTGAGGACTCCATGGGTGGGAGGCAAAGGGCAAGGTTACTTCGAAAGCAATCCGAGTGCTGGAATCCTCTCAAACTGGGAAATGGGAGCAAGGACTAAATCTATGTCCACTCCATCCATGAAGCATTATCTATACCTGAGATTGATGCAATAGACAGAGGAGAAATTGCTAATTTATTGACAGTAATGGCTCTAGTAAATGGTGATTGGGAGGAGGCGAAGAAACAAGGGGAGATTTCTGTGAATGCCTTCAAGGAAGCTGGAAATTTAAAAATGGCGGCCTTGCAACTAACAGTAAATTCTGAAATATATACTTCAATTATTGAAATCGATAAGGCGATCAATCTGCTGAAGAAGCCGCAGATATGAACAAACTTCTAAAGAGTCATTGGGTCCAATCTGAATTGGATAGTCATTATGGATTTGTTTTTCTGAACAAAGGTGAATATGAGAAAGCCCTTCATCATTACGACGCTTTCGCCGATATCTGTAGGAAGTCAGGCTACGATTCCGCACAGAGTTACATATATTTCTATCAATCCATCTTGAAATTATTGTTGGGTGAAGAGGAAGAAGCGCTTGAACTAGCAGAGGCTAGTTATGAATACGCACATAAGATAGGTTCAGATTACCACAAGGCACAAGCATGTGGTATACTGACACATTTATGCTATGTCATGGGACGGAAGCAAGATTGTATGAAGTATGCCAATGAAGCAGGTAATATGGGCACTAAGTTTGATAAAAACATGAAGACTAGAAATATCGGTATGATTCGCATGGCGAGAGCCGAAGGAGCGATGGTATGTCATAATTGGGATGAAGGAGACATTCTTTACAAAGAGGCTATTTCCATTTTCTCAATATGTCCTTTTGGGAAGATTATGCAAGCTCTAGCGTCGACCTGGTATGGGGATGCTTTATTTATACTTGGAAGGAAACGGGAGGCAAAATCCGCATATGAGGACGCATTATATATTTTCAGAAAATTAGGGAATGAAAGACAGATGAGGCGATGTGAGGAGTTATTACTAAATGTACAATAAAAATATCAGAGATTTTATTCACCTCCGGACCAAATAATGTGAAAATTATCATTATCTGATTTCATTATTAATTAAATGATTATAAACTGGTGGTATTTATCCATACATCAAATATTATTTAGTGTGTCAAAATTTAATTACAAATATATTGAGTTAAAATATTTAAAAAACAAATATTCTAATCATTAATACGAAAATCGAATTATTAAATACGTTTTAAATTTTATCAATATTAATAATATTCAGATATAAAATGATTATATCGCAAATTTTATAAATAAATGTTATAAATGTAAAATATTAACTATTTTCATTATTTATTAATTAATAAAATAGGTAATTCGTATAATTTAATAACAGACATCACGAAATTACGACTTTCAAATGAAAAATGCGAATACAATAATCATAATATACCTAAGAAACGACTATTAAAAATTCAATAGATAGTCTTCACCTCAAAATTTAGTGATTTCGGTAGGGGGAGGAACCGAGGTGGTGTTTCATGTATGGGGGAATACGAGAGAGATTAAAAATAGCTGATAGGCTGAAAAGGAAAAGATTAGAAGGAAGAACGACAAATGATGGAAAGATCAACACCTCGAATTGTATTTTTGATTCTCCATTCGAGTGGGGCAATTTAATCCCGTTTGTAAGGAAGCCAGCTCCAGTCATCGGGAAAAAGCGATTAGCGATAGCTATGAAAAGAATAGAAAAAAAAGTTTCCATAATACATCGAGCACTACACGAGAAAACACACATTCTATCGAATGTTTTGGTCATCCGTCGCAACACAAATTATCATCTAGAACTAAACAACGGATAACAGATTCTCCCTCATCATCCCATCATTACTCCTTCCGGTCCATAAGATCCTCATTCTTGGTTCTACTGGTATCCATCATTTTCATGATCTTCATAGTTACTAGTGGTACCGTAAAGGCAGACGACACAACACCACCTCAAATTTCCATAAATTCACCAACCACAAATCCAACATATTACTCGAGCAGTTCGTCTTTCACTTTTGGAGGGTCTGTCACAGATGATACCGGTGTCACTTCGATGAGCTGGTCGAACGATAGAGGTGGAAGTGGTTCCACAACTCCGATATATGGTTGGAACAGTCAGATGCTTGATGGGGGGTCGCTTGTTGGGCAATATACTTCTACCATTATCGCTCCAGACGGGACAGTGTATATAAGCTACTATGATGTCGGGAATGGTGACCTTAGACACGCTTGGAAGCCCTCTGGGGGTAGCTGGAGCACTGAAACTGTAGATAGCTATGGAGATGTTGGTCTATACACATCGATAGCCATCGATTCCTTGGGAACATTGCATATCAGCTACTATGACGCAGCAAATGCAGACCTTAAACACGCATGGAAAACCTCTGGGGGGAGTTGGAGTTATGAGGCAGTTGATATTATTGGATCGGTCGGCCTATATTCGTCTTTGGCGATAGATACAGACGACACTCTTCACATTTCTTATTATGACGCGGGTAACTCCGATCTCTAGACATGCTTGGAAACCTTCAGGGGGGAGTTGGAGCTTCGAAAAGGTTGAAGGTTCAGGGTCCAATAATGTCGGTACCTACACATCTATCAATGTCGACTCCTCGCACACCCTGCACATCAGCTATTATAATTTAACTAGCTTAAATTTGAAGCACGCATGGAAGTCATCTGGAGGGATTTGGAATACCGAGAATGTTGATTCCACTGGAACTGAACTGAGGTACACTTCAATAGCAGTCGAAGAGAGTGGAAGGGTTCATATTAGCTACTATGTCGATGGATCAAGCTATTATGATTTAAGATATGCCCGAAATCAACCAGGTGGGACCTGGGTCGCAGAACAAGTAGAAATCACGGGGGCTGTCGGCCAATATTCATCTATCGCTTTAGATTCTTCCGGATTTGTCCACATCATTTACTTCGATAATACTAATAGCGATCTCAAGCATGCTTCTCGTGCGGCTAACGCAGAAGCGTTTAGTGCGTGGACAATCGAATCTGTAGATACAGGTACCACTCTAGTTGGGTCCCATTGTTCTTTTGCTATAGCATCTGATGGTTCATTATTAGTTGGGTATTATGAATGGACAAATACTGGGAGTAGCCCGGGTTTAAAACATGCATGGAAGTCAGGCGGTATATGGCACTTTGAAAAAGTTCAGAATACGCCAAATCTTGGACAATATACAGCAATTGCCACAGACCCTTCAGGGACAGTCCACATCTGCTATTATGATGTAAATAATAGATATTTGAAATATGCATGGAAACCAATCATTGGGAGCTGGACGATTGAAACAATCGATTCCGGTCCCAATATCGTCGGAACGTATTATAGTTCGATACTTGTCAATTCCACCGGTGTCGTACATGTCAGTTATTATGATGAATCGGCCTATGATTTGAAGCATGCGTGGAAACCTTCAGGTGGAACATGGAATAGAGAGATCGTTGATAGTGTCAATAACGTAGGGCAATATTCCTCTATTATCGAGAATTCAACCAATGTTCTTCATATATCTTATTATGATGCCACAGCATTAGATCTGAAACATGCATATGGTTCTTCTGGTGGAACATGGAACAAGGAAATTGTTGACAGTGTGAATAACATAGGTCAATTCACATCTACAGGAGTAGATTCTTCTGGAACCCTCCATATTAGCTATTATGACGTCACCAATTCGGATCTAAAACACGCCTATAAACCGATAAACGGTACGTGGTCAACCGAACCAGTTGTCACATCAGGGAACAATGTTGGACAATTTTCAAAATTGCTGATTGACAATAGCGGAACACTTCACATAAGTTATTATGATTTAACCGCCACCGACATTTGTCATGCCTATGGTACAGTCGGCTCATGGAACTCAGAAATTATCGAATCCAAGGACTCAGTTGGGCAATATTCTTCCATGGCACAGGATTCCTTAGGGACGATCCATGTAAGCTATTACAATGCAACCTCAACAGGCCTGATGCATGCCTGGAAATCATCTGGAGCTCCTTCATGGAGCAAGCAAACAGTGGATGCCAAGAATTATTATGGTCAATTCTCAGCGATCGCTGTCGATGTCAATGGTATGGTCCACATCAGTCATTACGATGGTTTGGGTCAAGACCTATTCTATAGCGTCGGAACTTTGAATGGATTTTCTATCGGACCGATTTCATTGTCATCAGGTACCAACATTCTAACGGTCACAGCATATGACGCAGCTGGTAACTTCGCATCGGACTCTATTACGGTGATTCGGGATGATGTGAACCCTATCGTCACAATCTCTTCTCCAACAAGCGCAGCCAATTATTACACTCAAGTACCAATCTTTACCCTGGGGGGAACGTCATCGGATACTAATGGTATCTCTTTGGTCACATGGAACAATTCAAGGGGTGGTTTTGGTTCGGCCTCAGGGACAACCACCTGGAGCGCCAACATCCCATTGAATTATGACAAGAACGTGATCACAGTCAATGCATATGACTCATCTGGAAGGACTTCTACCGACTTGATTAATGTATACTACGCGGTCCAACCAACCGCTCCCCAGAACTTCATGACCGGATGGGGCGATGGTCAGGTCCAATTGAGTTGGTTACCACCAGCTTCGAACGGAGGGTCCCCCATAACCTATTATAAGGTCTATAGAGGAACGACCTCCGGGTCAGAGACATTACTTACTACCGTCTCTGTTCCGACCACGCAGTTCATCTCATATACCGATACAACTATCCAGAACGGTCAAACTTACTATTATTATGTCACAGCAGGGAATGTGGTCGTCGAAGGACTGCCAAGTCCTGAGCAGGATGCATCGCCGTCCATCCAGTTCGAGAACTTTGACGCGTCATTGATCGAATCGAATCCTGCGGTGATGATGTCAGACATCGTTGTTGATTCCAACGGTTATGTGCACATTTGCTACATATCCAAGGGGGATGTATCAACAGGTTATTATCATTTGAAATATGCCACGAACGCTTCTGGCACATGGACATACCGAACGGTCGATTCAGCAAACAACGTGGGTGACGATTGTCAAATTGCGGTAGACAGCTCTGGACAAGTGCATATCGTTTATCATAGTTCCACTCTCGGCACACTAAAGTATGTGAAAGGCTCTGGAACAACATGGGGGGCGCCCGAGACTATTGCCCCCTCATATAGTTCAAGTGGTTGGTCATACTCGATCTCGATTCATCTGGATTCCATGGATCGTCCTTGTGTTGCTTACATCGACACATCGGGATATTTGCATTATACCGTGAAAACTGGAGCGAGTTGGACAACCGGGACGGTCATAGCCAGTAACGTCGTTAACGTCGTCTCGATGGATTTTGATCCGAGTGGATACGCCCACATCTGCTATTATAACAATACAAAGTCCCGTTTACAATATATCACGAATCAAGGCGGGTCTTGGTCCACTCCGTTCACCCCAGATGACTATTCGGTCACTGGCGATCATGGGGTAGGTCTAAAGGTGGACAGCTCGGGAGTGGTCCATATCATTTATCGTAGGCAATCTGGTTCTGAGACTCAGATCTTTTACTCCAAGCGGAGCGCTGGTGGTGTATGGGATGCCATACCAACTCTGATAGATTCGAGAGGTCCCACTTATAATGAGAATCCAGATCTTGAGATCGATGGGAGCGGCATCGTCCATGTCGTATACGGGTGGGTTGCTCAATACGCGACCAATCAAGATGGACATTGGACGTGGAAATCCTTGGAATCGGCAACAAGTTACTATGTAAGATTGGCACTAGACCAATCAGGGAATCCGCACATAATATTCCCGTATCCTGATGGCTTTAATTATTATCATTATCCAGGTCCTATAAAATCCTCTTTGATCGGTGGAAATGGGGATCATACGATGTCTATGCTGTCTGCGATGACACTGACGGAAATATCATCATTGGTGGCTCTACCTTTTCGACTGACTTCCCCACAACCGTTGGAGCCATCGACAGCATCGGCGATGTTAATTATGGGGACGGCTTCCTAAGCAAATTCGACCCATCTGGCACGACCCTAATCTGGTCTACCTATTTTGGAGGCTCAGGGTTTGATAAGATTCTCGGTGCGGTCACCGATTCGTCAGGGAACGTCTACGCCGTGGGCATGACCACGTCTTCAGACCTTTTAACGACATCCGGAGCATATTCCCGGACCTATTGGGCGGACTGGGACTTGTTCATCATCAAAGTCAGTCCAACTGGGGCATTGTTGTATTCGAGCTATTTTGGAGGAAATGGGAGTGATTGGATTGGCGGAAACAATGCGGATAATTACAATAAAGGAGGAAATATTGCCATTGACACCTCTGGTAACATTCTCATTTGCGGCTCGACCACTTCATCTGATACTCTACCACTTAGGAACGCTCATCAAAGCGTCAACCGGGGGTATTATGACGTTTTCATCCTGAAGCTCATACCAGCAGGGAGTGGTGATTCCGATCTGATATTCTCGACATACCTGGGGGGAACAGACAATGACTTCGGGTCGGCCATCACGACGGATGCAAGCGGGTTTGTGTATATCACAGGGGGCACATCATCCACGGGAACGACGGAATCCACAAAGATTCCCAGTAACGGCTGGTGCATATGATCTTTCAGTAGCCGTCACCGATGCCTTCGCATGCAAATTCAGCCCCACCGGTACAAGGATCTATAGCACCGTGATAGGCGGAGGTGACGTGGATTATGGGACAGGCATCGTTGTAGGAAGCCAAGGGAACATCTATATCACTGGTGTCACGAGGGGCGGGTTCCCAATAAAATCCGGTTATTACAATGTCTATCCAAATGGACCAGACAATTTGTTCGTGGCTCGCATCGCCCCGAATGGGACCGGGATCAATGATTTGATAATGACCACCGGTCTCACGTCTGGCAGCCCCGGCTACAACACCATCGCCTCGTCAATAAGCTTAGATTGGCAAGGGTCCATTATAATTGCCGGCTCGACTGCATATGCATCCATTCCAACGACAGACAACGCTTTCCAGAGAAGGCTTTCTGGATTTGGTAGTTGGGATGCATTCCTCGTGAGGTTCAATGCGGAGGGTAACCAACTCAAGTATTGTTCCTACCTCGGCGGGAACCTGGAGGAGGACGTGCTTGCCATGACCATATCAAGGGCACAAGATGCGATCCTCGTAGGAAAGACCTCCACGTCTTCCTCACCAAACTTGTTCCCGACCACATCTAGCTCGTATGACAGGACTTTCAATGGTGGTTCGTGGGATGGATTCGTCGCAGTCCTGGACACGGGCACGCAAGATATGCCTCCGGCTCCAGGGGTCCCATCCATCACTTCCCCCATCATCATCGCTCCTGACCCGTATTATTTCACCAACGTGAACAGTGTGACCGTTACATTTACCAGCTCTGATCCGGAATTCGATCATTTCGAGGTCAGCACGGACAACGTGAACTTCGTTGACGACACTGGTACAATAGGCGAGGAGACGTTCATACTGACACCTGGTCTCAAGACAATATTCGTCAGGGCTGTGAACCATGCTCTGACCCACGGAACGGCCGCCTCGATCGATGTCTTCTACGATAACCTTGCTCCGACCGCTTCCATTGATCCTATATCTGCTTGGTACGCGACCAACCCGATTACCATCTCATATGGGGGATTCACGATCATGAGTCTGGCATCCGTTACTTCTCGGTGTTCGTCGATTCCGAGAGCACCCCAAGATACAATGGAACATCCACAAGTTGCGACATCACCCTAACTGAGGGCTCTCATTCAATCCGCCTCTTTGTAATGGACAAGGCGGGCAATTATGCCCAAGCCACCTCATCTACCGGCCTCGATACCACCGGTCCAACGGTCTCAATAACATCACCAGACATGGATAACCTATGGAGGGCATCTAACTTCGTTGCCTATTGGACCGCCATCGATGTTGGTTGCGGTGTTGCTGGGTTCGAGTACAGCTTTGATAACTCGAATTGGATTCCGGATGATAGCACGATCGGACAGCGGATTCACTCTTGGAGAAGGAACATACACGCTCTATGTTAGGGCCAACGATGTCCTGAACAACGTCGGTCCCATCACGTCCCGCATCATCAGGATCGACAACTCTGCTCCGGTGCTCAGCATCGACTATCCGAGCTCCGGACAGAAGGTCGTCGGCACGTTCACCGCCCGCTGGTCCGCGACCGATACCGATGGCAGCGGCGTGGTCAGCTACACCTACGGCATATCATCCGGCGGTGACTACTCCTGGTACACGGACGATGGCACCCTCGGCGAGCAATCATCACCCTGCCTGCTGGCCTTATTACATCCAGGTCAATGCCACCGATGCCGTCGGCAACGTCGGCACCAACAATGCATGGTTTGAGGTCGACACCACCGCTCCGGTGTCTTCATCAACGCTCCCTCCGCAGGGAGCTGGCACAAGGCCAACGTCAACCTGGTCTGGTATTCCGACGAGACGGTCACCTACTTCTACAAGGTGGACGGAGGGGCCTGGACCTTGGACGACGACGGTAATGTCGGCCTCATCCTGACCGAGGGCGATCACACCCTCTGGGTCAACTGCACCGACGTGGCCGGTAACCCCGGCACTCCCAATCGGTCCTGGTGCACGTGGACCTCACCGCACCGACCAGCACCATCACCTCCCCCGCCACCGATAACCAATGGCGCCCCAGCACCTTCCTGGCCACCTGGACCGGGACCGACAGCGCGGGCATCGTGGCCAGCTACGAGTACAGCTTCGACAACATAAGTTTCTATGGTGACGACGGCACCCTCGGCGAGCAGACGCTCGAGCCTGGGCGACGGGAACAACGCCCTCTATGTGCGGGCGACGGACATGGCCGGCAATACCGGACCGGTCGCTTCTCGCATCATCAAGATCGACAACATCTTACCGGTGGTCACAATCCAAACCCCGAGCTGGGGCCAGGTCGTGGCCGGGACCTTCACCGCCCGCTGGTCCGCGACCGATACCGATGGCAGCGGCGTGGTCAGCTACACCTACGGCATATCATCCGGCGGTGACTATTCCTGGTACACGGACGATGGCACCATGGGTCAGCAGCTGCTCACCCTGCTGCTCGGCTCTTATTACATCCAGGTCAATGCCACCGATGCCGTCGGCAACGTCGGCACCAACAATGCATGGTTTGAGGTCGACACCACCGCTCCCGGTGTCTTCATCAACGCTCCCTCCGCAGGGAGCTGGCACAAGGCCAACGTCAACCTGGTCTGGTATTCCGACGAGACGGTCACCTACTTCTACAAGGTGGACGGAGGGGCCTGGACCTTGGACGACGACGGTAATTCGGCCTCATCCTGACCGAGGGCGATCACACCCTCTGGGTCAACTGCACCGACGTGGCCGGTAACCCCGGCACTCCCCAATCGGTCCTGGTGCACGTGGACCTCACCGCACCGACCAGCACCATCACCTCCCCCGCCACCGATAACCAATGGCGCCCCAGCACCTTCCTGGCCACCTGGACCGGGACCGACAGCGCGGGCATCGTGGCCAGCTACGAGTACAGCTTCGACAACATAAGTTTCTATGGTGACGACGGCACCCTCGGCGAGCAGACGCTCAGCCTGGGCGACGGGACAACGACCCTCTATGTGCGGGCGACGGACATGGCCGGCAATACCGGACCGGTCGCTTCTCGCATCATCAGAAATCGACAACATCTTACCGGTCGTCAATCCAAACCCCGAGCTGGGGCCAGGTCGTGGCCGGGACCTTCACCGCCCGCTGGTCCGCGACCGATACCGATGGCAGCGGCGTGGTCAGCTACACCTACGGCATATCATCCGGCGGTGACTATTCCTGGTACACGGACGATGGCACCATGGGTCAGCAGCTGCTCACCCTCCTGCTGGCTCTTATTACATCCAGGTCAATGCCACCGATGCCGTCGGCAACGTCGGCACCAACAATGCATGGTTTGAGGTCGACACCACCGCTCCCGGTGTCTTCATCAACGCTCCCTCCGCAGGGAGCTGGCACAAGGCCAACGTCAACCTGGTCTGGTATTCCGACGAGACGGTCACCTACTTCTACAAGGTGGACGGAGGGGCCTGGACCTTGGACGACGAAGGTAATGTCGACCTCACCCTGACCGAGGGGATCACACCCTCTGGGTCAACTGCACCGACGTGGCCGGTAACCCCGGCACCCCCCAATCGGTCCTGGTGCACGTGGACCTCACCACACCGACCAGCACCATCACCTCCCCCGCCACCGATAACCAATGGCGCCCCAGCACCTTCCTGGCCACCTGGACCGGGACCGACAGCGCGGGCATCGTGGCCAGCTACGAGTACAGCTTCGACAACATAAGTTTCTATGGTGACGACGGCACCCTCGGCGGCAGACTCTCAGCCTGGGCGACGGGACAACGACCCTCTATGTGCGAGCGACGGACATGGCCGGCAATACCGGACCGGTCGCTTCTCGCATCATCAGAGATCGACAACATCTTACCGGTGGTCACAATCCAAACCCCGAGCTGGGGCCAGGTCGTGGCCGGGACCTCACCGCCCGCTGGTCCGCGACCGATACCGATGGCAGCGGCGTGGTCAGCTACACCTACGGCATATCATCCGGCGGTGACTATTCCTGGTACACGGACGATGGCACCATGGGTCAGCAGCTGCTCACCCTGCCTGCTGGCTCTTATTACATCCAGGTCAATGCCACCGATGCCGTCGGCAACGTCGGCACCAACAATGCATGGTTTGAGGTCGACACCACCGCTCCCGGTGTCTTCATCAACGCTCCCTCCGCAGGGAGCTGGCACAAGGCCAACGTCAACCTGGTCTGGTATTCCGACGAGACGGTCACCTACTTCTACAAGGTGGACGGAGGGGCCTGGACCTTGGACGACGACGGTAATGTCGGCCTCATCCTGACCGAGGGCGATCACACCCTCTGGGTCAACTGCACCGACGTGGCCGGTAACCCCGGCACTCCCCAATCGGTCCTGGTGCACGTGGACCTCACCGCACCGACCAGCACCATCACCTCCCCCGCCACCGATAACCAATGGCGCCCCAGCACCTTCCTGGCCACCTGGACCGGGACCGACAGCGCGGCATCGTGGCCAGCTACGAGTACAGCTTCGACAACATAAGTTTCTATGGTGACGACGGCACCCTCGGCGAGCAGACGCTCAGCCTGGGCGACGGGACAACGACCCTCTATGTGCGGGCGACGGACATGGCCGGCAATACCGGACCGGTCGCTTCTCGCATCATCAAGATCGACAACATCTTACCGGTGGTCACAATCCAAACCCCGAGCTGGGGCCAGGTCGTGGCCGGGACCTTCACCGCCCGCTGGTCCGCGACCGATACCGATGGCAGCGGCGTGGTCAGCTACACCTACGGCATATCACCGGCGGTGACTATTCCTGGTACACGGACGATGGCACCATGGGTCAGCAGCTCTCACCCTGCCTGCTGGCTCTTATTACATCCAGGTCAATGCCACCGATGCCGTCGGCAACGTCGGCACCAACAATGCATGGTTTGAGGTCGACACCACCGCTCCCGGTGTCTTCATCAACGCTCCCTCCGCAGGGAGCTGGCACAAGGCCAACGTCAACCTGGTCTGGTATTCCGACGAGACGGTCACCTACTTCTACAAGGTGGACGGAGGGCCTGGACCTTGGACGACGACGGTAATGTCGGCTCATCCTGACCGAGGGCGATCACACCCTCTGGGTCAACTGCACCGACGTGGCCGGTAACCCCGGCACTCCCCAATCGGTCCTGGTGCACGTGGACCTCACCGCACCGACCAGCACCATCACCTCCCCCGCCACCGATAACCAATGGCGCCCCAGCACCTTCCTGGCCACCTGGACCGGGACCGACAGCGCGGGCATCGTGGCCAGCTACGAGTACAGCTTCGACAACATAAGTTTCTATGGTGACGACGGCACCCTCGGCGAGCAGACGCTCAGCCTGGGCGACGGGACAACGACCTTATGTGCGAGCGACGGACATGGCCGGCAATACCGGACCGGTCGCTTCCCGCATCATCAAGATCGACAAC
>CAWBKY010000002.1:0-69939 GCA_963789555.1 Methanomassiliicoccaceae archaeon
CCCCAGGGGGACCTGCTTGACCGATTTCAGCATGTCCTCGTCCCATTGGTACTTCAAACGCTTGCGACCCTTCCAGGTCCCGGACTGGAGGATGTAGCCGACCATCAGGCTCAGACCGATGGAGGCCTCGACATAGGCGACCGATTTCTTGGCGTCCCGGTTGATCTTCCCCCAGCTCTGCGCCTCCTCGAAGGTGCAGCCGCTCAGACC
Source organism: Methanomassiliicoccaceae archaeon (assembly GCA_963789555.1). Classification (GTDB taxonomy): domain Archaea; phylum Thermoplasmatota; class Thermoplasmata; order Methanomassiliicoccales; family UBA472; genus JACXTP01. The sequence continues at coordinate 211 of CAWBKY010000002.1, forward strand.
GCCCCACTGCGGCGTGTCCATGGTGATCTGGATGGCATAGTGGTGGCCTCCCTTGTCGTAGCCAAGGGTCTCGCAGATGACCTCGGTCTGCTGAATGTAGTTCTTGGGCACGCCGCCGCCTATGTAGATGACGCCGGTCTTCTCCGAATTGATCTTCAGCTGGGTGAGCTCCCAGTTGTCTCGGATGGGGTCTATGCTCATGAACGGTTTTTTGGCCATGCGCGCCTTGTAATACAGCCCGGTGAGGCCGATGCCGATGGAGCTGTCGTTGAGCGCGGGAAGGAACATGGGAACACCGTACTTGCGGCAGTTGTAGAGGATGGACCCCTCGTCGCCATTGGTGTGGTCGCCCAAGATCTCCATGAACTCGCGGCTGGAATAGCCGCGGGGCTCAAGCTCGCCAGCGATGTTGCCGATCTGCTCGTCCGTCTCCCGGAACTTGTTCTCGTCCACTATGGTGTCGTAGATACGGTCCAAGAAGTAGTCGCGCAGCTTCAGGTCGTCGATGCGCGGGCTGCACTTATAATGGCTGTAGCCCTGTGCCTGGTAGAAGTCCTGGTAAGGGATGGCCCCGATGGTGACGATGGCGTCAACGATCCCGAACTTGACCATGTCCGCGATGACCTTCCGCAGCCCTGCGGCGACAAGCGGTCCGGCCAGCCCTAGGATGATGGTGGGCCTTGACTCGTCCTTGAGCGCGTTCTCGTAGGCCATTGCGCACGTCGCCAGGGCGCGGCTCTGCACGGAGCTGTCCTTGTAGGCGTCCATCAGGTCCTTCACGGTGGAGATGTGGTCGAAGTCGATGGGCTTGACCTTCTCCTGCAAGAAATCGCTCTTCTTGACCAAAGTGTTACCCCGATAGGATGATTACATTGACCTAGTATTTCAAATTATAACTTCGGCCACGCCCCGCCATTCAATGTTTGGCTGGCACCTTCCGGGGCCGACTGCAAATGGCGTACTCGTCGCCATCGAAGAAAACATCTAGTTCGGGATGCTCGGCTTGCATCTCCTCTATCTTCTTGAGTACCTCCCGGAGCGTGAAATCTGCGTTCCGGTCGAGCTTGATATGAATGGTCTTCTCCATCCGCGCTTCCTGGCCTGGGCCAAAACCTTCTAAAGCAATTGGGCCGATATATATGTTTTGTTACACGACCAAGAATAAAATTGTGGCCAGCCGTCTTTTTCTATCGTTCCAGGGGGCGGTTCGATGCTCATTCCTCCATTCCAAATCGAGGTGGGGGCGAGGTGTTATCATCGGTCCGAAAAGGTCACAATACATTTTTATTCAGGACCGCCGATTGAGTAGCAGACCATCATACCTAGAGCCAGCGCGCTAAAGGTAAAAGGTGTGGCCCCTTGAAGAGAAGAACGAGGTTGGAAGGGTCGGGCGGTTCGGGCTCGGGCGAGGCAGGCGCGATGAGCGCAGCCAAGGACGAGGAGGTCATAGATAGCCTCAAGCGCTGGCTCGAACGCAAGGATGCCAACTTCTTGGATTGGATAGATGAGGCCGAGGACACCGGGGAGGTCTGTCACGATACCAAGGAGGTCAAGGCGCTCCAAGACGCCGTGGCCGAATATGAGGAGGAGATCGCTCACTTAAAGCGCAGCCTCCAGTTCGACCAGCCTGCCAAGGGGGCGGAGCTGGGGACGGCCTTGAGCGAGAAGGTCAGCGCCCTTATCGCCGAACGCGATGCCCTCCAACTGGAGAAGGATAGACTGGCAAAGCTCAATGAGGAGCAGAAGGTCCAGTTCACGCGATCCCTGGAGGGGGTCTCGGAGGAGAAGAGCTCCCTGCTCCTCAAGGAGATGGAGCTGAAAGAGCTCGAGGGCAAGCTCGATATCCAGCAGATCGAGCTGGAGACAAAGGCCGCCGGGGTCAAGGCGAAGACGGCAAAGGACCTGGAGAAGGAGATATCCGAGCGCTACAGCAACGAGATCCGTGACAAAGAGGACAAGTGGCGTGTCCGGGAGGCGGAGCTCAAGGGTCAGATCGACCAACTGGAGCGGGAGCTGACCAAGGTCACGGTCGACCTCAAGATCAAACAGGAACAGACCAAATTGGTCAATATGAGCGACCCTGAGGCTAGGGAGGAGATCGAGCGCAAACTTGCGGAGATGCAGGCCAAGGAGAGGGAGAGCCTCATCATCCGATCCCAATTGGAAAACGTGAAGTCGGAGCTCAACGTCAGGGAGGACGAGGTGAACCGGCTGCGCGAGGCCATCAACAAGAAGGAGGAGGAGATGGCCAGGCGCGAAGAGGACCTCCAGTACAAGGACAAGCTCTTGACCGCCGAGAGGATGAAGTTCGAAGAGTCGAAGAAGGAACTGGTGGGCGTGGAACAGGCCGAGCTCAGGAAACGCTTGGAGGAGCTGTCCCAGGAGATCAAGGCCAAGGAGGCGGAGGTCAAGAACAAGGAGAAATACCTCAACTCCAAGTCCGAAGAGCTCCGCATGCGTGAGTCTGGAATCATCGATGACGAGCTCAAGGTCCGTCAGAAGGAGACTTTGCTCGAGCTGCAGGCCCAGAAGGTCAAATCGGGCAACCCTCGTCTGGACGACCTGCTCTACGGCGGCATCCCGGTCGGTTCCAACATCATGGTGCACGGACCGCCGTTCATCGGCAAGGAAGTGCTGGTGGATGTGTTCATCGCTGATGGTCTGAAGAAAGGGGTGCCTGCGCTCTGGGTCATCACCGACAAGACGGCCAAGGATATCAGGGAGGAGATGAAGTTCGTCATCTCTGGCTATGAGGAGTTCGAGAAGAAGGGCTTGGTGAAGTACATCGACACCTACTCCCGAAGCATGGGCGACGACTCCAACGACCCGTACTCCATCTACATCGACGACCCTACGGACCATGAAAAGTTGGCCGAGGTCATCGAGGCCACCTGCAAGGAGTTCAAGGAAAAGGCCCCGTACTATCGCATGGCCTTGCGTTCCATATCCACTTTGATCGCCTACTCGGACCCCAACTCTGCCTTCCGTTTCCTCAGCCCCATGTGCGGTCGGAGGAAGAAGGACGGGGCGGTGGCGCTGTACGTCATCGAGAAGGGCGTCCATGGGGACCAGGAGATCCAGATGATCGGGTCCATCATGGATGGGATGTTCGACTTCAAGCTGGACCAGATGAAGACCTTCTTCTCCGTCCAAGGCATCGCCGATGTGCAATCGCGGTCCTATATCCGTTACACATTCACCAAGCACAGCCTCAACATCGGCTCGTTCGCATTGGACCATATCAGGTGAGCCGCCAATTGGATGGCCGATGGTTTTCAACCCAAAGTAAAAGATCGAAGGGAAGGTCGGTGCCTGACCTGCCGACCGTTGTGGAAAATGATGGGTGATCAGGCCACTTCCATGCCGTCGCTGTGCTTGTGCTCGGGTTTCTTCTGCACATTGACCCGGGGCAGCGGGAATGGCGGGGGCAACTTGATGTCCCTCGCCACCAACAGAGCGGTGGGCAAGCAGTTGGAGACGATGGTGTTGTGCACCACATTGGCGTCGTCCGGGCTCATGTTGCCGTCCTTGGACCAATCGGTGATGAGCTGGTCCACCTCGCCGCTCACGACCATCTGACCCTCTATCTTGATGAAGCCCATGCCCACGTAGTTGGCCGTGAAACGGAAGTCGATGGAGGCCAGATCAGGCTGCGTCTTCACTATCTGGATGATGTTGCTGTTCTGATCGATGCGGATGTTGGCCACCCTCTCCCCGTGCTTGCCGAAGCGTTTGGCCTCGATGCCGCTGGTCTCGAACGATTTGACCTGCATTGTCTCCCACCTACACCTGAACCGACTTACAGTATTTTCTTTTTATGGCTCAGGACATGCAATCTGGAATGGAAAATGGTGCCGCAGACCGGACTTGAACCGGCGACTTCAAGATCTTCAGTCTTGCACTCTCCCAGCTGAGTTACTGCGGCTCAGCCATGGGAAAGCGGGCATTATTAATAAACATTGCTTCATCGTAGAAATAAAAGGGTATTTTTATTAAAATAGATATAACAAAGGTTTAGGAGCGAATTTGCAAAACCGATAATTCGTCTTATCCAGCAAGTGATTTTCTTATTTATATAGAAATTTTCAATAAAGATTTTTCACCAACATATGTTTATATATTGACACATATTTATTTTCTAAGTTATCTGGAGAAACCAGCATGTGCCCTCATTCTCGCGTCAAAAAGGGTGTAAGTCCGCCCAAGCGCCGTCGTTTCATGAAGAAGGACCGGTTCAAGAAGGACCAGATGGGCGTGGCCGCAGTGATCGGGACCATCATGGCATTGCTGGTCTTCCTGACCTTCCTCACCGTCCTGGTGACCACCTGGATACCGGTCACCATGAAGGACAACGAGAGGAACCACATGAACGACGTGATCAGCCAGTTCAGCGACATGAAGAGCGGCGTCGACAACATGATGGTTTACACCAGCATCAGCGGTGAAGCCCTCCTTGCCGACCTATCGGGCGGTGACGCTGGGGGCTCCGGGTGTACCGGTGTTCGCATCGCCTACGGCAGGCTTCCTTTCGGTGAGCCCGAAAGGGTCGAGCAATTCCATGATGACCACCTCCTTCACCCAGGTCGGATCATGGCGTCGCCAGTTACCTTGAACGGTGGTGGGTCGGTGCAGATGTACGCTCCGAATCGCTATTACGTACAACAGTGGGTGGCGTATGAGAACGGTGGGATTTTGGTCAAGCAGGACGACGGACAGGTGTTCCGTGCCCTTCCTGAGCATCACTTTCACAAACGACAGCAGCCGGGGCTCTGAACCTCGACCTCACCCAGATCGACCTTATCGGAGCGAGCAGCTCTGTTGGTGGCACGGGCATCGAGGGTCTGAACCTCGAGGTGGTGTATGTGGATGAACAGACCTACACCACTCAAGCCAAGCACCAAAATTGGCCATGGTCTTCCAGACCAATTATGGAAAGGCCTACTTCGATTACCTGAACTCGACAATGGCATCGGTATTCAAGACCAGCCCGACATTTAATGAAGTGGCCGAAGGGCGATTACTATTCGAACGGGACTGCGAAGACAAGGGGGCGAGGACCTCGTGATGAGCGTCCATCTCCAGGACCAAGGCCAGGGGATTTTCGAGGTCGAACTTCAGATCAGTCTATACCGCCAAAGGTGGGACGGTCTCGGTGAAGCAGGCCTCCGTTAACGTGGATCTCAGCACCTAAACAATGTGAGCGTGAATGACCATGCAAAGCACAGAGGTCGAGAAAGGGAGCCAAGGCGGGAACGGAGCGCCAGAGGAGGGAAAGAAAGAGAAGAAGCCCCTCTTCGGCAAATCGGCGCGCAGAGTGAAGGTGGCGGCCGGTGCAGCGCCCCAACCAGAACCTTCCCAGGCGGCAGGGCCGCCGATGCCAGGGGTTTCGGTGCCCGCTTCCAAGATAACCATCATCCCCCCCATCACCAACCCCGCCATAGAGGTGACGGAATTCTATCCGGTAATGGAGGAGTACAGCTATGTCCGGATCACATACAACAATGAGACCAGCGAGTACCTGTACGAAGTGATAGAGCCCCAACTGGACGCCCGGGAACAGGAGCTGCTCAACCTCGTCAAGGATACCTTGCAGCGTACCCTGGGGTACGAATGGAAACGCTTCACCGAGATGGACAAGAAGGAGTACCTGCGGTCCGCGGTGGACAGCTTCATCGAATCCAGGGGCATCAAGGTCTCGGAGATGAGCGTCAGGAGGCTCAAGTACTACATCGTTCGCGACTTCGTGGAGCACGGTGTGATCGATGTCATGATGAAGGACGATGACATCGAGGATATATCCTGCGATGGTACCGACATACCCATCTTCGTCTGTCACCGGAAGTATGAGAGCATCAAGGCCAACCTCGTTTTCAGCAACGAGGACGACCTGAACTCCTTCGTGGTCGCGTTGGCCCAGAGGGGGGGGAAGCAGATCTCTGTCTCCAGCCCCATCCTCGACGGCACTACTCAGGAAGGCCACCGTGTCAACGCCACCTACTCCCGCGAGATATCCACGCGGGGGTCTACGTTCACTATCAGGCGCTTCAAGGACCGGCCTTTCACTCCGGTCGACCTGTTGAAATACAAGACGGTGAGCCCGGAGATGATGGCATACCTCTGGATGGGGGTGGAGCATGGCGAGTCCATGATCCTTTGCGGCGGTACAGCCTCTGGAAAGACCTCCGCGCTGAACAGCATCGCCCTCTTCATACCGCCTGGCGCCAAGATCGTCAGCATCGAGGACACCAGAGAGATCAACCTGCCCCACGAGAACTGGATCCCAGGGACCACCAGGACCGGTGTGGGGGAGAAGGACTCCTTGGGGCGGGCCTCGGGCGAGATCGACATGTACGACCTGGTGAGGGCCTCACTGCGTCAGAGGCCTAACTACATCATAGTCGGTGAGGTGCGTGGCAAGGAGACCTACATCATGTTCCAGGCCATGGCCACTGGGCATAGCACCTACAGCACCATGCACGCGGATTCGGTGAAATCCATGGTCAACCGGTTGGAGAACCCGCCCATCAACTGTCCTAGGATATTGCTCACCGCGCTGCGCAATGTGCTCATCCAATCCCAGGTGCGGGTCGGCAACGACTACGTCCGGAGGATGAAGCAGATCATAGAGATCGTCGGTTTCGAGCCAGAGACCAACGAGCTGATCACCAATACCGTCTATGAATGGGACCAGGCCACTGACCGCTTCATCTACAAGGGCCACAGCTTCCTCTTCGACAAGATCATGGAGATGAAGTCGCTCTCGCACGAGGAGATGATGGAGGAGTTCGAGCGACGCATCGAGATCGTCAATTACATGTTGGCCAAGGACATGAGGGACCACCGCAAGATCTGGGCGGTGACCCAGGCCTATTACAAGGAACCGCAGAAGACGTTGCAAAGGGTGCGCAGGGAGATGCAGGAGATGGAATCCAAGAAGGAGGTGGGCAAGAATGTCGCCTGAGGTCTCGGACATCTTCTCCCGCATAGAGGCCTCCAAGAAGGCCTATCTGAAGACCAAGGAGACCGGCGATGATGGGTCCTCGAAGGGCAACGGGCCGCGCTTGGTCAAGATGCGGCAAGGCGCCATCCCGGACTACGTCCGCCTGACCAAGTACCAGGAGTTCTGCTGGCGCACCATGGGCAAAGTGGTCAAGAAGCGTTACAAGCCCAATTCCAAATTGGAGCTGCAACTGCTGCAGGCCCATATCCGACTCCGACCGGAGGAGTACACCGCCTACATCTGGATGACGGCGCTCCTCACCTTCGCGATAACCTTGACGATGGGGCTGCTCTTCGGAGGCGTGCTCATCGCCCTGATGGGCATCGACACCAGCATGGCATTGATATTCACCATCATGATCATCGCGTTGCCGCCGCTGCTGGTGTTCGGCATATTGAGCTCGACGCCGGGGTCCAAGGCCAAGTCCCGCAAGCGCGATATCGACAAGCGCATCGGCGCCACCATGAGCTTCATATCCGCCATGGCCTCCGCCGACGTCAACATCGACACCATATTCAAGGAGCTGGCCCGCCAGCCCATCTATGGTGAGATCAAGAACGAGGCCGAATGGATAACCAGGGACACCGAGCTCCTAGGCGTCGATATCCTCACCGCCATAAGCAAGGGGGCGCAACGCACCCCCTCATCCAAGTTCCAGGAGTTCCTCCAGGGAGTGGTGACGACCGCCACCTCCGGAGGTCAGCTCAAACCCTACTTCCTGCAGAAGGCGGAGCAGTACGAGAAGGAGTCCAAGCTGGACATGAGGGCGCAGCTGGAGACGCTCGGCCTCATGGCCGAGACCTTCGTCACCGTAGTGGTGGCGTTCCCCCTGTTCCTGGTGGTCATCATGGCCATCATGGCCATAGTGCCAGGGAGCTCGAGCGGCACCTCGGACACCACGCTGCTGTTGCTCTGGCTCGTGGTCCTGCTGATGATCCCGCTCTCCCAGTTCGGGTTCATATTCTTCATATGGAACACCACCAAGGAGTCCACGATGTGAGGTGAGTCAAATGGCTGAAAAGAAAAAGGAGATATTGGATATCGAGCAGCTCAATCTGCACAAGCAGGACTACTCGAAGTTGTTGCTCATCATCGGTATCGTGGGTTTGGTCATTTGCCTGGTGATCGCCTTCGTGGAGATCGCGGAGGTGGTGAGCACCGGGCTGGAATGGATCTACTGGATCATGCTAGGCCTGATGATCCTGTCGGGGCCCTACGGTTTCTACATGAGCTGGCAGTACAAGAAGACCCAGGAGATCGAGACCAGACTGCCGGACTTCCTGCGTGACGTGGCCGAGGCGGGTCGTTTCGGCATGACCTTGGCCCAGGCCATCCGGGTCTCCTCGAGAGGGCGCTATGGTCGCCTGACCCCGGAGATCCAGAGGATGGCCGCCCAGATCGACTGGGGCGTGCCAGCCTCCGAGGCGTTGCGCCTGTTCGCGGAGCGCGTGAACACCCCGCTGGTGAAGCGCATGGTCTCCATCATCATCAAGGCCAACGACGCGGGCGGCAGCGTTGCCGACGTCCTGACCATGGTGGCTCACGATGCTCGTGAGACGATCATCAACTTCAACGAGAGGCGCATCTCCATGGCCACCTACACCGTGGTCATCTATGTCGCCTTCGGCGTGTTCCTGGCCACCATCTTCATCCTGAACACCACCTTCCTGCCGAACATGGAGGAGGCGGGGCAGCAGGTGAACGAAGACGCCATAGAGGCAAGTGTCACCAACCTGCCTGCCACCATACAGTCGGAGATCATCCCGACCGTGCAGCTCATCTTCATCGTTTCTGTGGCCATACACGCCTTCGGCGATGGGATATTGGCCGGTGTGCTGCAGGATGGTAAGATAGCCAATGGCCTGCGCCATTCGTTCATCATGCTGCTGATAGGGTTCCTGGGCACGATATTGATCACTGGGTGAGGCAAATGGAAGCTGACAAACAGACTGTGGAGGAGATCGGCAAGGAGCTGGAAGCGGAGAAGGCGTCCGGCCCCAAGGCGACCCGCGGCGTGTTCAACCGCAAGCCCATGAAGGTCATGGTGGGGGCGAGCAACCTCACCGCCCCGTCCCGAACGCTCATCACGGAGATACCGAAGATCGCGGAGCCCAACGTGGACGAGGTGGAGATCAACACCATCATCAAGCCCGCCGCCTACGTGAGGATCAAGTTCGACAACATCGCCTCGGAGTACATCTACGAGGTCATCGAGCCGAAGCTGACGGATGATGAGCGCGAGCTGCTGGACCTGCTCAAGGAATCGCTCACCATGACCTTGAACCTGGCCGACCGGAAGAGGCCGGAGGAGCGCACCGAGGTGTTGCGCCAGGGCATGAACGAGCTGCTGAAGAACTTCGACATCGTGCTGAACACCGTGTCCGCGGACCGCATCTTCTACTACCTGCACCGCGACTTCGTCGGCTATGGCGTCATCAACGTGATGATGATCGACCCCAACGTGGAGGACTGTTCCTGCGATGGCGTCGGCATCCCGCTGTACATATTCCACCGCAAGTACGGCTCCATCAAGTCCAACATCACAGTTCAACGACGAACTGGAGCTGGACTCCTTCGTGGTATGGATGGCGCAACGCTGCGGCAAGCACATCTCCGTCGCCGACCCATTGCTTGATGCCACCATCCCCGACGGCTCGCGTCTGAACGCATCGCTCGGAAAGCACGTGACCAAGCGGGGGTCGTCGTTCACGATCAGGCGCTTCAAGGAGAACCCCTTCACCCCGCTGGACCTGGTCAAGTTCAAGACCATGAACACGGAGATGATGGCCTACCTGTGGATCGCCACGGAGTTCGGCTGCTCCATGCTGGTGTGCGGAGGTACCGCCTCCGGGAAGACCACCACCCTCAACGCCGTGCTTCTGTTCATCCCGCCCCAGAAGAAGATCATCTCCATCGAGGACACCAGGGAGCTGAACCTGCCCCACGAGAACTGGATCCCGGGCGTCACCCGGGAGGGTTTCGGCGGCAAGAAGGCGAACGCGGTGGGCCAGGTGGACATGTACGACCTGCTCACCGCGGCCTTGCGTCAGAGGCCGGACTATCTGATGGTCGGTGAGGTGCGTGGCAAGGAGGCCTATGTGGTGTTCCAGGCCATGGCCACCGGGAAGACCTCGTACTCGACCTTCCACGCCGAGGACGTGCAAGCGATGGTCCATCGTATGGAGAACGACCCCATCAATCTGCCCCGCGCGCTCATCACCGCCCTGGACATAGTGCTGTTGCAGGCCCAGGTCAAGGTCGGGACCAAGATGACCAGGCGGGTAAAGTCGCTCACCGAGATCGTGGGCATGGACCCGGAGACGGGCGAGCTCATCACCAACTCCGTGTTCTCCTGGAACCCGGCGAACGACTCCTTCAACTACTCTGGGCACAGCTACATCTTCGAAAAGGTGCGCAGCATCAAGTCCTGGTCCCCCAGGGACATGGAGAGGGAGATGCAGCGCCGCGTGGAGATACTGGAGTACATGCGCAAGACCGGGGTCAACAACTATAAGCAGGTGGCCAAGATCGTCTCCGCCTACTACCGCAACCCCGAGCGCGTGATGAAGGAGATCCGCGAGAAGTCGCCGAAGTGAGCTTGCTGGCCCACCATCAAACCCCTTCCAGTTCCTACTTTTTCACTTTCCATCGACTAGGTGACCGTTCATCACCCTTGAGTTTGCTCTCGGCCTGCCTCTGGCCCATGAGGTGCCCGCCCAATCCGAGGACCCATAGCAGCACGGGATAGGCCACCCAGCGCTCCAGGCCGCCCTCGCCCAGCTCCATGAAGGGGCTGTTGTCGCCCATGAAGATGTAGCTGAACAAAACCAAAGAGATATCGCCCCAAGTGCGACGGTGACGAAACGGAAAGGAGCCTGGACGATGCGGAAGGTCATGACGGCCGCGATGCCCCCGCCGATGAAGGTGGTCATGGCGAACAAGGCATGCACCGTGCCCCAGCTGCCGTTGAAGATGCCCACCCCGAGCACTCCGATCCCGAATGCTGCCATAGGGCAGGGTGACGCTCCATTTCCTGTGCCGCCCATGCAGAAGTAACGTCGCGCCGATCACCAGCAGTCCGCACAGGGCCATGGATGCTGAGAATATGTTGGATGATGGCTGGACGATGATGCTGTTCGGCGGTTCGGTCGCACCGAGGTCGCTGATCATGTTGTCCGCGGTATTGTACCCCGGGTAGAGCGCCTCGGCGGTGATTATCCCCATGAGCGCCACTGTGCCGGCGAGGAACAACATGGCCCCCGCCCAAGCGATGCGATCGAATCCTTTCGCGCCGACGAACATGTGCTATCGGGGAACAATTGGACCAAACTGTAAAAAAAGTCGATGCCGTGGCGATGCCAGTGAGTGAAAAATGAAAAAATGTGGAAAGGAATTATTGAAAGGGGGGCGTCTCGCCCCGTTCGCCCTTACTTCTTCTCCTCGGTCTTGGGCTCCTCTTTGGGCGTCTTGTCCGAGCGCTTGACGATGCGCCTGAAGGTGCGGGGCTGTTCCTTCACCTCGGCCTGGGGGGCGGCGGCGAAGACCGTGCCGCACTTGTGGCATACCGTGCTGCCGCGTGGGTTGAGTATCCCGCAGGTCGGGCAAGCGAACGCACCGCTCTTCTTGTCCTCCTCCCTCTTGGCCAACCAGGCCTCGAAGGTCAGGAAGCCAGGCTCGGTCTTGAGCCACTCCTGGAACTTCTCCTCGGAGTACTTGGCGCCCAGGGCCGCCTTGGCCTGGTCGCGGTAGGTGTTGACGTACTCGTCATACTGCTCCTGCATGGACTTCATGTAGGCGTCGCCCTGCTCCTCCTGGTTCGGCTCGGTGAGGAACTTGGCGTGGCACTCGGGGCACTCCGACACATTGGCCGGGATCCAGGCGCCGCACTCAGAGCACTTTGCCGTCCCGGTCTCGAACACCACGCCGCACTTGGGGCAGCGCTTGGAGTCCTCGGGGATCAGGGAGCCGCACTCGCCACACTCCACCATCTTGCCCAGGCTGTGCCTGTAGAGGTACCACACAAAGGCGATGATGACGATGGCGATGATGGCGATGATGGCGATGATCATCCACCAGGGTATGGCTGTTCTATCGTCGCTCTGCAGGTCGATGGATTTGCTGCCGTAGACCGGCTGGCCTCCGTTGTCGATCCTCAGGGTGACGAACAGGTCACCGGAGGCGTCGTTGGGCACGGTGATGAAGCCGGTGAATGAACCGGTGGGGTCTGTGGTCACAGGGACATCTGTGCTCACCGGGGTACCGGCCTCATCGGCGAAGTACAGGTGCATGCTGGTGTTGGCCAGCGGGATGCCGTCCGCGCTCGTCACATATCCGGTCACAAGCAAGGTGCTGCCCGGTTTGACGCTGTCGGTGCCGGTGGTGATATAGAATATCGGGTTCACCAGGAGCACCACGTCGAACGTGGTCAGAAGCTCGTTGTTCTCGGAGTTCGCCTCATCGATCAGTGACGCCGCGACGCTCAGGTTGTTCGGAGAGATGCCGACCCCGTTCACGACCCAAGAGATGTTGAAGGATCTTCTCATCCCCAGCCATCAGGTCGAAGGTGGTGTTGTAGATCTCGAAGGCGGGGTCCACCATGCTCAAGGTGACCTTGGCCCCGTTGGCGTCGTTCATGCCTAGGTTGGCCACGGTGAAGTTGATGAAGACCTTCTCGCCCAGGCTGGCGCTCTCGACCGGCAGGTTGCCCTTCCATATCTGCACCTCGGTGACGCTCATGTCCGGCCGGTCGTCCACGATATAAAGCGTCTGGGACGCGGGCACGTCGGTCACCTTGGTGAACGCGGTGAAGCTCACGTATATGGTGCGGTTCTGGAACAGGCCCATCGCCGGATCGGATGTGACCTGCCAGAAGCCCGAGACGGTTATGGTCTCGTTCGGGGCCAAGGCGAGCACGAACACCCGGTCGATCTCGGTCCCGGTGACGGGATCATCGATGCGGTACACCACGTCGAAATTGTGCGCGGTCGACTGCCCGATGTTCTTCACGGTGGCGTCCAACAATATCTGGGTTCCGACGAACACCTGGGTCACGGTCTGACCGCCGTCCACCTTGTGGAAGACCAGGCTGTTCGAGTACAGCCTCGGCACGTCCAGGACGAGGAGCTGCAGGGACGCCAAGTTGTTGATCTTGGTGGTCTCGTTGATCAGCCCGGCCGGGTCGACAACGACCATGATCTTGGCATAGCCAGGGTGGTTCGGGGTCCAGGGTATGGACACGTTCGCATATTGCATGACCGGTATCTCGCCTACCGTCTGGAATCCGATCAGCACATCGCCGGCGGTGGTGTTCAGGAAGAAACTGACGTTGATGTTCTGGGCATCCACGTTCCCATAGTTCCAAACCGTGGCGGTTATGGAGCTGGTGGAGTTGGTGACCACCTCGGTCGGATCGACGACCACTCCATCAGGCTCGATCGCCAGGTTGGGTAGGGACAACGGGATGATCAATGCCACTTCGATGTCCTCGCATAGCCAACGGTGGGCTGTAGAACGGCAGGCTTATCGCATACCGGCTCAGGTCCTCGGAGGAGAAACTGAGGGTGGAGTTGAGCCAATAGGTGCCGTTCACCCGGTAGTTGCCAAAGTACTTCTGTGGCGCACCAGCGGTGATCTCGTCGCATAGTGCCTTGAACACCATGGAGCCATTGTCGTCGGTCATGCCGGCCGCATACAGGGAGTAGGGCGGGCTGTTGGTCCCGAGTTGGTCCAGTTGCACATATACCCCTTCCAGCTCGTTGACGCCGGTGATGTCGTATGCTACCACGTTGATCCAACGGTAATGACGGATCACCGCTCCCTCGCTCGCCACCAGCTGGGGAATGGCCACCGACGTCAGGTCGGCCTCGGCGTTGCCACCGAAGTAGGACCAGGACCGGGTGAAGTTAACACCAACGGCGGTCAGGGTCGCCTCCGAACTGCTCGGGGCGATGAAGTCATAGCTGATGATCGAGTCGGTTATGTAGACCTCGGATTGGCCGTCCATGATGATGACGACCGGGTTGCTCGGACTGAAGCCGCCCGCATCGATGGTCAGATTGCCACTGTTCGCCAGATATATGGTCAGGGCCAGGTTGGACTGGACCGTCCCATTGAAGTCCATCAGCACCTGGGCGTTGTCCTGGACGACGAGCCAGTATTGATTGGCGCTCAGGCCCTGATAGATGAACAGGCCGGCGTTCAGGATGAGGGTCGCGTTGTCCTTCACCACGACGTTCTTGGAGATGTTGGTGAAGCTGTTGATGGTGAACACCGTGTCTCCGGAGAGGGTCCAGGTGTTACCGCCCACCAGGACGGTTATGTTGTTGTAAGCCTGGTTGTTGCCATAGTTGTACTCGGCCACGCCCCCTACCAAGACGTAGATGGAGAACTGACCAACACTTGATGGGACCCAGGTTATGGATGCGTTTACCTCCGCACCCGGTCCGACGTTGATGATCTGCGTTCCGATGACCACTCCCGCCTCTGGCTTGCCAAGGTAGAAGACCACATTGGCGCCGACCGCGCTGGCCTTGCCGTCGGAGTTCTTGACGTTGGCGCTGATGGTCAACGGGGATCCGGTGCTGGCCGGGTTGTCGCTGAAGTAGATATTGTCGTTGGTTATGCTCAGGTCGGGCAACAACGGCAGAATGACGATCGGTTCGGTCTTTATGTTGTTGTCCTCGTCCGACTCGGTGATCGCCCGCTTCGGGTCCACGATCACGGTTATGTCATGGAATCCCTGCCTCGGTGGTGGTGTACCATGGTACGGACACGTTGACCGACTGGCCGGGCAACAGGCTGGGCACGGTGACATTCGCTATCGTCACGGACTGGTCCAACTCCCTGTAATAGTCCAGGAACTGTACCAGGATGTTCTGCGCGGCGGTATTTCCCTTGTTCCCCACCGTCACATTGAGGAACGCGTTGGTCTCATTGTGGTATATCGGGATCGGTGTGTAACCGATGTTCATCGGGACCAGGTCCGGCTTCTCCAGGACCAATCCTTCAAGCACCACTGATGCGTCGATCCTGTTGGGTGGTCAGCTCTGGGAAAGCAGGAGAATGTCGCTGCGGTCTGGTTGGTGAACTCGACCGCCGTGCCATTGACATAGGTCACGATCATGTTGTACCCGTTGATCTTCTCACCCAAAGGCAGGGTCTTTGCATTCACGACGTCCGTGAAGACGGGGATCAAGGCGTTCCCGAATGGATCGGTGTAATTGAAGTCACCGGCATCCCTACCGAGATAGTCAAGGATGGCCGTTGGGGGGGTTGCTGAGACGCCTGCTGGCGTCATATAATAGGCGGTGGAGTTGCTTGCGGTAAGGACGTCGATCTTGGCTCCGTCCACCGGTATTCCCTGGCTATCCAACACGGTCATATTGGCCCAACGGTAAATAGCGACGATTGGTTCGGTTTCAATCTCAATCCACATTTTATCTATGCTAAATTGATAGGACGGGATTGTTATTCGAATATCGGAATGTCAGATGAATTAATTTCTTCTAATTGAATCAACACCGGCATTCCTAAGGTCAAATGATACCGTAACTGGGTTGATGTTATTTGACGGTTAAATGGCAGTGTTATGATAGTTTAGTGCCATCAGATTGACCACTGAATATAATTTGATGCAGTGAAATCCGGGATCGTGTAGATATGTCAATTTTTAAGTTGCACTAGATAATTGACCAGTCAAGCCCTGCTGTATTGAAATCCATTGACATGACATTATTTGTCCTGGAGCTGATTGATATAATATTGTATCGTCATTTGCAGAAACCATGTTGAACAAGGTTTGACTAGTGGTATCCGCTGACCCTTTTGACATTGGAGTAATAGAAATAACTTGATTCGATGGGATATAATGGAGACAATCCATCTGGAGCTCCCTGACCGTCCTGGGCACACCATACAGGTATGCTGCGGACTGATCATAACAGGTCAGTTTGTTGTAGGTCGTCGTATAATCCAGGTAGTTCAGGTCCATGTTGGTGTTCACGGCTGTGAACGCGGTGTTGCCAGCCAAGCTGATGTTCCCATAGGTGGGCAACTTGAGGTCGATCTCCACCCAGATCCTGTTGATCTCAGACTGGGTTTGCCTTGGAGTTGGTGAAGTTCACCTGGGTCAAGGCAAGATCGGTCGAGGACATCTTCGGAAGGGTGAAGGATTTCGTGGCCTCATACGCTGTACCAGTCGGGTCATAGGCCTGATAGGTCTTGGTGGCCGTCAGGGTCGTAATGTTGGTGGACCTGAGCGCTTGGGTATAGTACAGCTCGTTGGGGGTGTGCCCTTCATCAAAGGGGTGTCGGCGCCTTGTAGCTCATCTTCAGGGTGATGCTGTCGATGTTGGCGGGCATGAATGACATGCCAGCTATGTCAAATCCATTCACCGTGAAGTACTCGTTCTGGCCGACGACGAAATACTTCGAGTCCTGCATGGTCAGGTTCACCGCGACCTCGCCAGGTGCATTGGAGCTCGCTCCGACCAGGCTGGGGTTCACGTTCCTCTGCAGAGTGTAGGTCACCAAGCTGCGGGAGGACGTGTCTGAGGCGAATGGGTAATCGTAGTTGTATAGCTGGGGGTAGCTATCGGTATCGGTCAGTTGGAATGTGTCCATCAGGTCCGAATCATAGATCTGAATGTCGCTGGACATGAACAGCATGACCGGGGCGTCATCGAAGTAATCGCCGGGGAAGCGATCGTCATCGACCCCAGTGGTAGACGCCCTGGTAGCCCTCGACGATCGAGTTCCTCATGATCATCTGGGCATCATCGATGACGATGTGACCAGGGAATGCCAGGATGGAATCCTCGACCAACAGGCTTCCGCCGTTGCGGACCATTATCCCCAGACCAGGGAACGCCTGGTTCGGGATAGACCTGGTCCGTGGTGACCAGTGAGTTGTCGATGATCAACTTACCACCGTCCTC
Organism: Methanomassiliicoccaceae archaeon; assembly: GCA_963789555.1. Taxonomy (GTDB): domain Archaea; phylum Thermoplasmatota; class Thermoplasmata; order Methanomassiliicoccales; family UBA472; genus JACXTP01. Next base: position 17,146 of record CAWBKY010000002.1, read on the forward strand.
GACGGTGATGGTGTAGATCATGACGGAAGGGCCATCATAGTTGCTTGTCGGGTTGTATGTCTGTACCGCTTTGAAGGTGCAGTCCTTGATCAAGACCGTTCCGCCTGCCTGTACGGTCAGGTTCGATGTGAGCGAACCTGTGCCCGTATAGGGCAGATAGCTGGTAGGCCAGTCCCTTCCCACAAAGACGTCCTCGTGTCCAGGCGCACCGCCAGCGGCGGCGTTTTGGTTCGAGACCCCGATCGTTATCAATCCGAACAACGACGCGGAGAGCATGCAGTATACAATGATCGCACTTACCAGCTTGGTGTGTTTTTCCCCCATAGTCATCGGCCTGCCGATAATATCATTTAATGGACAAAAATCGGGTTTTCATTATAAATAAATATGGCTACAGATAATTTTATTTTATAACATGAATAAAACTATCTGAACATAACGATTTTTGGAATGTGCTTGAAATTATATAAAAATGATAATATGAGGGGTGAGGAGGTCCTCACTTCCTCTTGATGATCTTGCGGATCGAGACCGATTTTTTAGCGTCTCCCGATTCGGCGTGCTCCTCGTGCTTCGGCTCCTCGGCCTTGGGCTCTTGCTTGGGTTCCACCTTAGGTTCCGGCTTCGGCTCCGGCTTAGGCTCTGGCTTCGGTTCTTCCTTGACGGCCACGGCCTTGTCCACCCTCTCCCCGCAGGCCCAGCAGGCCTCGGAGTCCGCATCGATGATGGTCTTGCAGTTGGGACAGTTGATCTCCGCGCGGGGCTTCACGACCTTGGGCTCAGGGACCGGGTCGGGCATCGGCTCGGGTATGGGCTCGGGCTTGTACTGGAACTCCGGCATCGGCTCCACCTCCACCGGCGCAGGCACTGAATGGAACTGCGGGGATTCCTTCACCGCGGATTCCAGTGCCGCGGCGTTGACCTCCTCGCGCACCAGCCCGGGGCTGGGGGCGACCGGTTCATAGGGCATGGCCTCGCCGCCTCGCTCGTTGAGGGCCTTCTCCCTCTCCCGGAGGGAGCGCTCCCATTCCACGAAGCGCCTCTGCTGCTCGATCATAAGGCCCTTGTTGGCGGCGATGGCCTCGGACTGTTCGCTCAGCACCTTGGCCTTGGCCAGGAGCTCCTCGCGTCTGGCGCTGGACTCCTCCAGCGTCCTTCGCATCTCCTGCTCCTCCAACAACAGCTTCTCCTCGTACTCGTTGAGGTGGGTCATGGTAACCTTGGCGGCGACCTCGTACTCGGCGGTGGCCTCGGTCAGGCGCAACAGCTCGGATTCCTGGGCGGCAATGTCGTTCTGGCGCTTCTCCATGAAGAGGCGCTCCGACTGCAGCTTGGTCTCCAAGGCCTTCAGCTCCGTCTCCAGGGCATTGAGCGTGGTCTCCTTGGACACCACCTCGTTCTCCCGCCTCGAAACGTCCGTCTCTCGGCCGTTCAGTTCGCCCTCCTTGGCCTCCAGGTGGGAGCGCGCCGATCTGCAATTGCGATTCCTCCTCGCGGAGCTTCTTGTCCAAGACCGTCCAGCTCGTCGCGTCGACGCTTCAGGTCCGCCTCCTGGACCTTGATCTTGTCTTTGAACTCCTCGATGACGTCCCAAATCTGTGCCTGCTCGTTCGCCAACTTCCATCACCCCGTGTTGTCACATCCAATGTCATTTACCTCAGGTCAAGGTTGGGCCTAGGACAATGAGCCCTTTGTCCCCCACCTCGACAGTGTGGCGCTCCATGCTGTGCTCGCAGGCGCGCATCTTCTCCACCCGCACATAACGGACCAGCTTGCCGCGTGTCCGGTCCAGGCCCAGCTCGATGATGCCGTCCACCAGGAAACCCTCGTTGCCGAGGATCTCGGACGGGCCGCCCTGGCTCCTTTCCATAACGATGAAAGACATGAGATTGTAATCGCGCAAGGTCTTGAAGAAGTAGAACATCTTCTTGCGCATGCCCTTGGAGTCCTCCATCAGCGAATACAAGGCCCCCAGCGAGTCCAGGGTGAACACGGTGAACTTGTCCCCGTGCTTCTTCTTGTAGTACTGGATCATCTGGGTGAGGAACTGGACATAATCGGTGGGGTCCTCGATGTCGACGATCTCGTCGAGCTCCCTCATGTCGGTGATGTCCGATATCTCCATCCTGTCGTTCAGGTTCATGTTCAGGCTGCGCATGTTGCGCATATGGCTGTCGGCCGTCTCCTCCAAGGTGACGTAGAGGCCGAACTCGTCCATCTTGCCCAAGTACGAGTTCATCATCGTATAGCAGAAGCTGGTCTTCATCGAGCCAGGAGGCCCGGTGATCAACACCACCTTCGGTGCCTCTATGTCCGTTCGGAATACCTTCTCCAATCCTTGTATGGAGTTCCTAAACACTCAAGAACACCGCCATTTTGTCGTTCTATCGTCGCGTCCGTTATAATAGTTTTCGCACTAGATATCATATTTCGACACTGAGCTTGAGTCTTTCAGGGAATCAGCATTATCAGTTTTGTTCATCCTCTCCAGGAGGGGGCATTTCTTCATTGTTGACAATTGGACCTGCCACCTTCCGGCATCAAGGCGTCGCCCTTGGATTCCGTCTCCACCACGGTCTTCTCGTCCGCCTTGCTCACCAGGCGCGCCAGGGCGATGACCTTGTCGTCCTCGGCCAGACGCATTATGCGGACCCCCATGGTGGCCCTTCCCACCACGCGGATCTCCGCCACCTTGATGCGCTGCACGTTGCTGTTCTTCGAGGCCACCACCAGCTCGTCCTCCTCCTCCACTTCCTGGACATAGACGACCTTGCCGTTCCTCTCGTCGGTGCGGATGGTGATGACGCCCTTGCCGCCGCGGTGCGTCTTGCGGTAGACCTCGTGCTCGTCCGAGGGCTCCCATTTGCCCACCGGGGTGACCTTGCCATAGCCGTTCTCGGTGACGGTGAGCAACTTGGACTGGTCCGTGACCACCGCCATGGAGACCACCTTGTCCCCTTCGTCCAGACGCACGCCGATGACGCCGTGGGCGGGGCGGCCCATGGGTCGGACCTGCTCCTCATCGAAACGGACGGCCTGGCCATCCTTCGTGGCGAGGATTATCTCCCTCTTGCCGTCGGTGACCTTGACATCGACGAGCTCGTCGCCCTCGTCCAGACCGACGGCGATGATGCCGGACGAACGGATGTTGGCATAGGCCTTGAGGGCCGTCTTCTTGATGATGCCCCTTTCGGTGGCGAAGGCCAGGAACCGGTCCTCGGCCAGGTTCTCCACCGGGATGGTCTTCATGATCTTCTCCCCCTCCTCCAGTCGGGGCAGGAGGTTGACGATGGCCTTGCCCTTGAACTGGCGGCTGCCCACGGGCAGCTTGTACGCCTTGAGCACATAGACCCGGCCGCGGTTGGTGAAGAACATGAGATAGTTGTGCGTCAGGGTGACGAACATGTCGATGACGAAGTCCTCCTCCTTGGTCTCCATGCCCATCAGGCCGACGCCGCCGCGGCGCTGCTGTTTGTACGTGTCCAGCGGAACGCGCTTGATGTAGCCGTCCTGGGTGATGGTGACCACCATGTCCTCGTTGGGGATGAGGTCCTCGTCCTCCAGGTCCCGGGCGTCCATGACGATGTCGGTGTGTCGCTCGTCGCCGTACTTCTCCTTAAGCTCGAGGACCTCGGCCTTGATGATGGCCATGACGCGCCATTCGTTGGCCAGGATGTCCTCCAGGTCCGTGATCTTGATCTCGAGCTCGGCGAACTCGGAGCGGAGCGACTCGATCTCCAGCCCGGTAAGCTTCTGCAGCCTCATGTCCAGGATGGCCTTGGCCTGCTCCTCGTCGATCTCCAGTCGTGCCATCAGGCCCTGGCGCGCCTCCTCCGGGCTCTGGGACTGGCGTATGATGCGTATGGTGTCGTCCAGGGCGTCCAGCGCCTTGATCAGGCCGATGAGGATGTGCTCCCGCTTCCTGGCCTCGGCCAGGTCGTACTTGGTGCGGCGGGTCACGACCTCCTTGCGATAGGTGAGATAGTGCCAGAGCAGCTCCTTCAGCGTGAGCACCTTGGGCTCGTTGTTGACCAGCGCGATGTTGATGACCCCGAAGGTCACCTCCATCTGGGTCTGCTTGAAAAGGTGGTTGAGAACGATCTCTGGCGAGACGTCGCGACGAAGTTCGATGACGATGCGCATGCCATCGCGGTCCGATTCGTCGCGCAGGTCGGTGATGCCTTCGATGCGCTTGTCCTTGACCAGCTCGGCGATGGACTCGATGAGGTTGGACTTGTTGACCTGGTAGGGGATCTCGTCGACGATGATGCGCTGCCTCCCCTCCCTCTCCTCCATGCTGGTCTTGGACCGCACCTTGACCTTGCCGCGTCCGGTGCTATAGGCCTCGATGACGCCCCCGATGCCGTAGATCGTGCCTCCGGTCGGGAAATCCGGCGCTTTGATGAACTGCATCAGGTCCCCGACCTCGGCCTCAGGGTGCTCGATGACGTGGACGATGGCGTCCACCACCTCGGATAAGGTTGTGGGGCGGCATGTTGGTGGCCATCCCCACGGCGATGCCGGCGGTCCCATTGACCAGAAGGTTGGGCAGCTTGCCCGGCAGGGTGGATGGTTCCTTGAGGCTGCCATCGAAGTTGTCGACGAAGTTGACGGTGTCCTTGTCGATGTCGCCCAACATCTCCATGGCGATGCGGCTCAGACGACATTCGGTGTAACGCATGGCCGCGGCCTCGTCCCCGTCGACGGAGCCGAAGTTGCCTTGTCCATCGACCAGCGGGTAGCGCAGTGAGAAGTCCTGGGCCATGCGGACCAAGTGAGTCGTAGACGGCGGTGTCGCCGTGCGGGTGATATTTACCTAGGCAGTTGTGGGACAAGATTCCATTGGCGACGAACTCGTGGGCACCCTCAACCTGTAAATCATAGGTCCGCTCCGGTGTTGCCGATTCGACGAGCGCCACCTTCTGGAAATAGATGTCGTTGTCCATGACCTCATGCAGGAAGGGAACGATGGTGGACCCGATCCGCTCAAGTTTGGATTGGATGCCCCATTCCTGTATCTGGGTTCGTCCGAGGTTCTTCTCTTTTAGGTCTGATGAATAACGGATCTTGGTCCCATCCGGATAGGAAATGCCGGATCGGAACTTGTGACCGTCCATGTCCTCATACCATCCACTGCCAAGATGGTGTTCGCTGAGCTCTTGGAAGATGACGTTCGAGGCGAAGGGGATCCGGTCGTAGGTAACGGCGTTGGATGATGCCTTGGCGACCCGGACCAACCGCTCATGCTTTGATTCGTTCTGTAATGTCAGGATCTTTGCCAGAGATGTCGCGAACCTGCCCCTGACCTCCAGATTGAATAGGTCGTAATGGCCTGTGATCGGATGGTCGTTCAACAAGCGCCCTTCTGATGGCTCTGGCCTTGGAAACATATCTCCTTGCAAGTACCCCAAGGTGTTGAAGGAGCAGCTGTATCCCATCCGCCAGCTGAGGCGATACCGTCCCATAATGGATGCAGTTCCGCTCGTTATGGACCGAACCGTCGCCATCATATAGGCCCGATAGAAGAGCCTCGATGACCGACCGAGGGGAGCGGAAGAACTGTTCCGGGATCCGCTTCGTAGGCGCCTTCCATGAAGAATCGATGCCAAAGGCAGAGGCCAGGTAGTCGTTGATCTCCTTCCTGTTTATGCGGAGCTGGTGACCAATGCCCTGGTACTCATATCCTTGAGCGTCACGGGCCATGTAGGTCCATCCATGCAATGTTTCCTCATGCCCGAATATGCCCGAGATGTCATCCTGAATATGGCATAACACCTGTTCGGAGGTCGAATAGAAGGAGAACCTACCATTATAATCCTCATACCAACCATCGGAAAGGAACTGCCCGATCATATACGCCATGCGCTCGTCGAGGACCATCCTTTTCCCATTCCAGGGAGGGAGCTCGACATAATCCAAGCCGTCGGGATAGTTACACCGAAGGACCAGATGGTCCTCTGGCCCTAGGTCCTTGGCCTGCTTCCATTCATACTGAAGGCGGGAGTTGATGACCTTGATCGGCTGGGAGGGAGTAGCAGTGATGGATAACCCGCTTTCCAGGACGACCTTCTTGAGAGGGCCTTCTGGCATCTCATAGAGCTCGCACACCTTGGCCTTCCCCGATTGGGTGAAGACCGTGTCTCCTTTGGCGATGTCCTCGATGGACACCAGACCCTTGGGCGTCAAGACCTTGGTACCGGCGACGAAGCATTCACCGACCACCCTGGCGCTCTTCTTGTGGGGCTTGTTGGGAAGGAGGGAGAGCTCGCTCATGGAGTAGAGCACGCGGCGGTGCACCGGCTTTAGGCCGTCCCGCACGTCCGGCAGCGCCCTGCCCACGATCACGCTCATGGCGTAATCGATGTAGCACTTCTTCATCTCCGTCTCGATGGGTTTCAGGATGATGTGGCTCGAGTCTGGGTCCGGTTGGGGGGCGGGGACGGTCTCGGTCGGGATCGGTTCGTTGTTGTTGGGTTGCTCGTCTGCCATCTTCTCGCCTCCTACACGTCCAGGTTCTCCACTTCCTTGGCATGGGCCATGATGAACTCGCGCCTTGGTTCGACGGCGTCGCCCATCAGGATGGTGAACAGCTCGTCCGCCTTCACCGCATCATCGATGGTGACCTTCTTCAGCATGCGGGTGGTCGGGTCCATGGTGGTCTCCCAGAGCTGGTGGGGGTTCATCTCGCCCAGACCCTTGTACCGTGGAGACGTTGGCGCCCTTGCCCATCTCCTCGACGGCCTTCTGCATCTCCCGGTCGTTGAAGGCATAGACCTCCTTGGCGCCCTTGGCGATCTTGTAGAGCGGCGGCATGGCCGCGTAGATGTGCCCTTGCTCGACGAGCGGTTTCATGTAACGATAGAACAGGGTCAGGAGCAGGGTGCGGATATGGGCCCCGTCCACATCGGCATCGGTCATGATGATGACCTGGTGATAGCGCAACTTGGCGACGTCGAACTCCTGCCCGACGCCAGTGCCCAGTGCGGTGATGAGGTTCCTGATCTCCTGGTTCTTCAGGATCTTGTCCATGCGCGCCTTCTCCACATTAAGGATCTTGCCGCGCAATGGCAGGATGGCCTGGAACTCGCGGTTGCGGCCTTGCTTGGCGCTGTTGTGAACAAAGACGCCGGCCGCTAGGGCGAAATTGTGAGTGTGGGGGACCTCGATGTCGTAGACATCGGTCCTCTTCTTCCAACCGTTCGACCGATATGACCTTGTGATTCTCACGGACCACCGGAATCGGTGTCCCATCGGGGGTGAAGTCCTCATACAAAGGCATCAACGACGAACCGTGGGAAAGGTCATCTGCCTTCTCATAATGGCCGTTCCGGAGCATGAAGAGGTGGTCTGGTGTGCAGACGATGACCTCCCCGTTGTCCAACGTGACTTGGACGACCTCGGCATCCTTTCTAGTCAGACGAGGATGCATCACCGTCCGCTGTTGCGATCGTCCCATCCTTAAGAACGGTGTAGCATCGATGCTCAGAACCATTGGCCTGTTCGGCGATGATCTCCTCGAAACTGAGGTTCCTCCCATCCGCCAACGCGACCTTGGTATCTCCAGAGAAACATCCACCTGCCGAATTTCCTTCCACGATGTAGATCTCGCACTTGGCCGGGTCCCTCTCAGAGCAATCGGCCAATTTTCCTGGTAATGACGCCGTCTCCAGGAACCCTTTGCGCCTGGTCAGGTCTCGCGCCTTGCGCGCCGCCTCGCGGGCCTGCATGGCCAGCAGGCAACGGTTGATGACCGCCTCGGCCACCTTGGGGGTCTCCTCGAGGAAGATGCTCAGCTTCTCGCTTATCACCGAATCCACGATGCCCTTGACCTCGGAGTTGCCCAATTTGGTCTTGGTCTGTCCTTCGAACTGAGGTTCCGGTATCTTGATGCTCAGGATGGCGGTCATGCCCTCCCGGACATCGTCGCCGCTGAGCAGCTCCGCCCCTTCCTTGATGAACTTGTTCTCCAGGGCGTAATCGTTGACGGTGCGGGTCATGGCGGACCGGAACCCGGCCACATGGGTGCCGCCCTCGATGGTGTTGATGTTGTTGACGAACGAATAGGAGTTCTCCGAGTAGGAGTCGGTGTACTGCATCGCCACCTCGACGATGATGTTCTCCCTGCTCCCCGATCAGATAGATGGGCTTCTCGTGCATCACCTGTTTGTTCTTGTTGATCATCTGCACGAACTCGACGATCCCGCCCTCGTAGTGGAACTTCTCCTCCCGGCCGTTCCGCAGGTCCTTGAAAAAGATGGCCGTGTTCTTGTTGAGGAACGCCAGGTCGCGCAGCCGGCTCACCAGTATCTCATCGTCGAAGCTGGTGTCCGGGAAGATCTCCGGGTCGGGCTGGAAGGTGATGGATGTGCCGGTGCCTTCCGCCTCCCCGACCACCTCCAGGGGGACGACGACGTGGCCCCGCTCGAAGCGGATGTGGAAATCCTTGCCCTCGTGCCTCACCCTCACGTCCAGCCATGCGGACAGGCTGTTCACGACCGATAGACCGACCCCATGGAGACCTCCAGAGACCTTGTAGCTCTTACGGTCGAACTTGCCTCCGGCGTGAAGGGTGGTCATCACCATCTCCACGGCGGGCTTGTTGTACTTCGGCATGATGCCTGTCGGGATCCCTCGGCCGTCATCTGTGATGGTCGCCGTCCCATCTGCGTTTATCGTGACCTCGATCCGGGAGCAGAACCCGCCCATGGCCTCATCGATGCTGTTGTCAACGACCTCGTACACCAGGTGGTGCAGGCCGCGGGAGTCTGTGCTCCCGATGTACATGCCCGGCCTCTTCCGGACCGCTTGCAGGCCTTCGAGCACCTGAATGCTCTCGGCGTTGTAACTGGAATCTTCCATAGGATCAGCTCATGTGTGTGCTTTCTCAGCGATTCGAACCAGGGGAGTATACTTCCATTTTCGAGGTATCGAGCTACCTCTGTCCCATCCCTTGCTCAACCTTCAGATATGGCATGGGGATATTAATACCCTTCCACTTCAATCTGGCTTTATATATGGACCGGGTCTAATTTCTCGTTCTTTTGGGCCCCTCGGCCGTGTGTTTCTTAATGGGTGTGAAGGATGGCTCTGCGAGGGCCGCGCCACCAGACGATGTTCCTTCAAAAAGGCTTTAACGCTGGAGCGATTTAACGAGGCCCTGATGACCCTGATGCATAGGGCCCAGCATGGCGTGACCGAGGAGATCGAGATCGTCGCCGCCAAGGAGAACGTGTCGATGGACGTGCTGCGGAGGCGCGTGGCCAGCGGGCGCGTTGTGATCCCAAGGAACGTCAACCGTGACATCGAACCATGCGGCATCGGCGAAGGCCTGTCGGTGAAGGTCAACGTCAACCTGGGCACTTCCAAGGACCGGGTGGAGGTCGAGGAGGAGCTGGAGAAGCTCCGGGTGTCGCTGCGCTACGGGGCCGATACCATCATGGACCTGAGCACCGGGGGCGACATCGATGCCATCAGACGACAGATCCTCAAGGAATGCCCGATCCCGGTCGGGACCGTGCCCATCTATCAGGCCGGGCTCAGGGCGGCCAGGCAATCGGCCGTGGTGGACATGAGCGAGGACGACATGTTCAACGGCATAGAGAAGCACGCCAAGGACGGCGTGGACTTCATGACGGTGCATTGCGGGATCACCAAGGAGAGCGTGGCCAAACTGACCCGTTCCGGTCGCATCACCGACGTCGTGTCCAGGGGCGGCTCGTTCCTGGTGGCCTGGATACTTCACAATGAGCGGGAGAACCCCCTCTACCAGAACTACGATTATCTTTTGGAGATGGCCAAGCGCTACGACTTCACCTTGAGCCTGGGGGATGGCCTTAGACCGGGCTGCCTCCACGACGCGTCCGACCGTGCCCAAGTGCAGGAGCTGGTCATCCTGGGGGAATGCGTCCGGCGCGCCAGGGAGGCGCAGGTGCAGAGCATGGTCGAGGGCCCGGGGCACGTGCCGTTGGACCAGATCGAGGCCAACGTGCGCATGGAGAAGACCATCTGCGACGGGGCGCCGTTCTATGTCCTCGGGCCCTTGGTCACGGACATCGCCCCGGGCTATGACCATATCGTCGGGGCCATCGGAGGGGCTTTGGCCGCCTACCATGGCGCGGACTTCCTTTGTTACGTCACGCCGGCGGAGCACCTGTGCCTTCCCGATGTCAGCGATGTCAAGGAGGGCTTGATGGCGAGCAAGATCGCCGCGCACGCCGCCGACGTGGCCCGAGGCAACGGGAGGCAGAGGGACGACGCCATGGCCCAGGCCCGCAAGGACCTGGACTGGGAGGCGATGTACGCCCAGGCCATGGACCCGGAGAAGGCCCGCCGTTACCGCTCCCGCGGCCACACCGAGGACACCCAGGGTTGCTCGATGTGCGGGGACGTGTGCGCCATCAAGATCGTCAAGGAGCACCTGAAGAAAATAGATTGAGGCGGGCCGCCTAACCCAGCATCACTTTCAATTTCTCGAACAGGTCGGCCGCGTAAATGGTACTCTGGCAATATTGGCATTTGGTCGTATTGCCGTTGGATGGGAGGTCCACGCTGGCCCCGCAGGTGGGGCACTTGATGGTCTGGACCACCAGGCCGCCCTTGGCCATCTGCTCCTTCAGGGAGCTGAAGTCGAGGACCAATTGCACCTTATCTTGGCGCCTTTCTTGCTCCTTCTGCTCGGCGCATCTCTTTTGACGGGCCCACAATCTCTTGTTTGAGCTCGACTATATCGACCATGTCCCCAATGGCTAATGAGAGAGGGTCTATAAGACGGAGGCCCCAAAGTTCAAGACGGTTCATTGCCTCTCCCGCCTCGAAATTGAAAACGACATCCGTTTTTGAGGAGATCCCGTAATCCCATGTTTTTGCGGTTAATCCTTTGATCTTGTCATAATCAATGGATTCCAGAAGCTCGTAATGCGTCTCAATGAATCCTTTCCTAACCAGTAAGATCAACCTCCTCGTGGTACCGATCGCGATGATGAAGTCTGTGGACTGGATCTGATCGTTTTACGGTCGAGCGCGATAGGCCTCTCACCGCAGAACAACATCTCCATCTTCTCTTGCCCGTCGATGTTCATCATATCCCGGAACTTGAGAGGGATGTCCATCGGCCCGGTCAGAATGGTCCGTCGGTCCTCCTTGGCCATTGGCAGCGTTTCCGACCAACGCACCACATTTGCCGCACATCCAAGCCTTGTTCGATGAGTTCGGCACCGCAGGAACCGCACCTCATCCTTCTTCCCCCTGAATAGATGTTCTGGTCGAGATTTAAAAAGAACGTTGCCTAAAAGGAGAAAGATGGAGCCACTGGAGGGGATCGAACCCCCGACCTACAGTTTACGAAACTGTCGCTCTTTAACGGTCGATCGATGTCGACTGCCGCTGAGCTACAGTGGCAATGGGTTCCCATCAAACCCTGCCCCGATTTAATGTTTTCGTCATGACGGGCGGGCCAAGCAATTGATGGTTTTCAATAAGCAGAAGACAACCGATAAATCCCCCATAACCGAATCATTGCTTCGTGCTAGTCGGAGCGATAGCGGACATGGGCGTCCCCGAGGGGGAGCTCGTCGAGAGGAAAGCGGGCGGACTGTCGTCCTTCCGCGCCTTCATGAACAAGGTGAAGACAGATTCCTTCACCGGGTACATGCAGTCCTCGCTCGCTCTGGAAGGGCACGACTCCAGCGGCATCCTCCTCTTTGAGGAGGGCAAGCCTGTGCTGGCCATCTACTCCTTCCGGCCCTCTGGCAACGACACCGTGGAGATCGTCTACCGGGGCGAGCGCGCCCTGGAGTTCGTGTGCAGCGACTCGTTGAACAACGGCTCGGCCCTGGAGCTGCGCCGCATCGACGACCCCAAACAGACCGAGGGACTGGTCAAGGGAAGGGGGCCGACCAAGGAGTTCGCCAAGGCCTTGGACCGATTCTACCAGACCAGGGTGGCGACGACGCAGGAGAAGGGAGGTCAAGGAGAAGCGGGAGAAGCTGCCGCCTGAGAGCGTGGACAGCTTGTCCGAGCATATCCTCGACTTCCACCGCCGCACCGCCCTGGAGAAGGCCGCGACGAAGAAGAAGGAGCTGGTCATCGACGTGGAGCTGGTGGAGGGCAGCAGCTATCTGGTGGAGGAGTCCAACCGGGATTACTCCCACGCCGTCTTTGGCATGCTGGTGCAGAAAGGGATGCCAGGGATCGCCATAACCCGTTCCAACCCCAAGGTGCTCCGGGGGAGCATGGAGGGGGGCAACGCCAAGATCCTCTGGCTCACGGACCATGAGGCCAAAGGGGACGAGACCGTGACCCCGTCGTTGGAGAAGATCATGGTGGTCATCGAGGAGTTCCTCGCCAAGGCGGAGGAGTCGGCCATTTTGTTGGACGACCTGCAATATCTCATATCCAGCAACAACTTCGAGGGCGCGGTCCGCTTCATCCGCAGCCTGGTGGACAAGGTCTCGGAGCAGCAGGCCATATTCCTGCTCTCGGTGGACCCGAACAGCCTGAGCAATCAGGAACGGTCCATCGTGGAGAGGGAGCTCAACGTGCTGGTCAGTCGATGATCATGGAAAAAAGAACTGGTCTTAGAGGCGTCTCAGTTCGCTCTTGAACTCGATGAGGTACTCGAGCGCTTCGTCGTACTGTTCCCGCTTCACTGCCAGCCCCGCGTCCTTCAACACCTTGACCGGGGTGTTGACGTCCTTCCCATTGGCCTTGGCGTTGATGAGCTGGGACTTGGCCTTCTTCAGTTCCTTGTTCACGACCTCGGGGAGCTGTTCCTGCAAGCACTCCTTGCCCTTGCGAGCGAGGATGCCCATCATGGTCCAGTCGCCGTGCTCTCCCGCTTCCTGGGCCTCTTTGAGAAGACGCTTGGCCTCGCGGGTGTCGATGTAGAACCGTTCAGCGTTCTGGATCAGGACGTCCAGCTGATCGCACATCTCGCTGGCCTCCAGGTATTTCCCGGTGACCTTCTCCGAGATCTTGCGCCCGGCCCGCGCCTCCTTCAACGCTCCGGCGTAATCGCCGATGGCCAGGAACTGCTTGGTCCGCTCCACCGCCTCGTTGATCTCCGTGGGGTCGGTGTTCATGCCCCGGGCGATGTTCGACAAACGCTCCAGGTACTCGATGTCGTGATTGATGCGGTCCTCGATGGCCTGGCGCACCAGTACGTTGCATTCCTTGACGCACTGCACCGCCGAGGCCCGATCTCCCGCCTTTCCCGCCTTCACGGCATGGTCGATGAGACGGCGGCACTCGCCGGTCTCGATATCATACTCCTTGGCCAGCTCCATGAGCGGTTTGACCTCGGCGACGAGGATGGGGAACTGTCTCTTAAGCTCCAGCTGCTCCGGAGACTCTTGGACCGTCGGGCTCGCCTCGGCCGACGGGGTTGGGGGCGGCGTGAGGTCCGTCTCGAAGCGCTTGCCGCAGGCAGGGCATGTCTGGGCGTCGCTGGCGACGTTCTTGCCGCACCTCGGACATTTAGTCTCCTCCACCTCCTCAAAGACGAACTCCACTCCGCATTTAGGACATTTAGTAAGATAGCCCAGGATATGCGTGCCGCAATCTGGGCATTCGAATTCGAAATTTTCCCTCTCTTCTTCCATGGCTTGCCCTGCCATCTAGTCACCGAACAGATAAAAAGATTTGTTAGGGAATATTTATGGTTGGTTATCTGCGTAGCGGTTTTTGACAATATCGAGAAACTTGTTCAAATGAGGCGCCCTCGCATGATGCCAGCATCCTCTGTCGGATCGGGCGTCTCGCATATCAAAGTGATGTCCTCGTTTCGCTTGTTGAGAATATTTCGTAGTGGAGCGTAATCCGGGGATTTCGATGACAGGGGCAGATGGTTCCTCTCCCCCGCTGCGGTGAACTCGATGCCGCTGAAATGGCAATGAATGCGGGCGGTGGGGCGGAGCATCATAACGTTCGAAGACCGCCTGGAAGTCCTCCTCGCCCCGGAGGGAGCCACCGCTGCGGGCGTGGATGTGGGCGAAGTCCACCACGGGCTGCACCCCCTCCACCCGACCCATGACCTCTTGTATCTCGCCCAGGGTCCCCCACTGTCCCTTCTTTCCCATGGTCTCCAGGCCGATGACGACCGGGTTCCTCTCCATGTCCAGGACCTCCCGGCACTTGGTCAGTTCCTTGACCACCTTGTCGGTCACAGCTGCGCTCGACGAACCGGAGTAGGATGCTGCATGCACCACCACGATCCATGCGCCCAGTGCATGGGCTGCCCGAGCGGCCCGCAATATCCACTCTCGGCTCTTGGCGACCGTTTCCCCAGATGGCGAGTTGAGGCTGATGTAGTAGGGGGCATGGGCGCTGAGCCGGACCCCCAGTCGCTCGGCCAAAATGCGTGCATCGTGCGCCTTGTCCTCTGCCATCTGCACGTTGCGGACGAACTGCACCTCCAATGCGTTCAGGCCCAGGTCGTGGGTGCGCCTCACCGCATCGACCACGTCCGCTGAGCCGGGCGGATAGCCTGCTGGACCGATGAACAACATCGGTCAGGAGATCGCAGAAGGCCCCATATAAGCTGAGGGTCGCCCTCGAAAGTGTAAATACGCCCTACTCTCTTAGAGTCCAATGAGGTTGTGTGGATGGAGTTCGTCAAGGTGGAGAGGCCTGCGGACGCAAACGTCATCATCGGGCAATCGCACTTCATCAAGACCGCCGAGGACCTCTATGAGGCCATGGTCAACTCCGTGCCCGGGGCCAAGTTCGGGGTGGCGTTCTGCGAGGCCTCCGGACCACGCCTGGTGCGGGTAGAGGGCAACGACCCGGAACTGCGCTCCTGCGCTGCAAAGAACGCCATGCGCATAGGGGCGGGCCACAGCTTCATCATAGTCATGCGCGACTGCTACCCGGTCAACGTCCTGCGCAGCGTGAAGGACGTGCCGGAGGTATGCAACATATTTTGCGCCACCGCCAACGACCTGGAGGTGGTGGTGGCCTCGAACGAGAGGGGCAGGGGCATCGTGGGAGTGATCGACGGCCAGACGCCGTTGGGGGTGGAGACAGATGAGAAGGTCAAGGAAAGAAGGGAGTTCCTCCGCAAGATCGGTTACAAGCGTTGACGACGAGGCGATGGACTTCTACGAGAAGATGTACAAGTATTATGACATCTGGTATGAGGACCGGACCGAGGACGTCAGCTTCTACCAGCAGATAGCGGAGCGAAACGGCGGCCCGATATTGGAATGCATGTGCGGCACCGGCCGCATACTCATCCCCCTGGCGTTACAGGGATACGAGATCTCTGGCTTCGACCGAAGCTACGCCATGCTGGACCAGCTCACCTCCAAGTTGGACAAGCTGGACGAGGCCTTGCAGGAGAACATCCGGGTGGGGCATGGCGACGTGCGCAACTTCACCTGCGGAAAGAAGTACAAGCTGGTGATCATCCCTTTCAATTCCTTCCAGCACCTTTTGGAGACCGAGGAGCAGGAGGCGGCCTTGCGCAACGTGGCGGAGCATCTACGGGCGGACGGCCAGTTCGTGCTCAGCTTGTTCAACCCCCGCCTGGACCGGCCGGAGGGACTGGTGCGCCATGAGGGCACCAGGACCATGCGCAACGGCGAGGTGATATCCCGTTTCTCCTCCCAGACGTTCGACCAAGGCAAGCAGCGCACCACGGTGCACTACTTCCTCGATATCTCGAGGCAGGACCGGGAGCTGCGCCGGGTCACCGCGTCGTTCACGCTCCGCTACATGTTCGAAAGGGAGGTGCAGGAGCTGATGAGCCGTTGCGGCCTGGAGGTGGTGGAGACCTATGGTGATTACCACTTCGGCCCGTTGCGTCACAACAGCGACCTGATGATATTCGTGGCCAGGAAATCGAGATGAAGGTCGAGCCGCTCCATCTGGACAAGACGTTGTCCTGTGGCCAGGTGTTCCGCTGGCGCAAGGAGGGGGATCGGTGGCACGGCTACATACGCAACCGTCCGGTCAGCATGTGGCAGAAAGGTTGCGATGTGGAATGGGAAGGTCGTGTCGACGAGCGTGAAGTGGGCCGATACCTGCGCTGCGATGACGATCTCGACTTCATCTACCAGGATATCATGGTCAGTTGCGGGGACGAGCGCGTGGCGGCGCTGCTCCGCGACCATCGCGGCCTGCGCATTCTGCGCCAAGAACCCTGGGAATGTAGCGCCTCCTACGTTCTGGCCACATATGTGCACATTCCCCGCATCGAGCAGATGATCGACAAGGTATGCCGTACCTTCGGGAGCGATCTGGGTGGAGGCCGTTTCACCTTCCCCAGCGCTGAGCAGGTATTGGAGAGGCCGGAGGAGGCGAGGGGGTGCGGCCTAGGCTTCCGTTGCGAACGCTTTGTGGAACTGGCAAGGGCGGTGCACCGGGGCGACCTGGACTTCGATTCCCTGAGGGAGGCTCCCTATCACGATTGCGTAAAAGAGTTGAAACGATTCCACGGCATTGGGGACAAGGTGGCGGACTGCATCGCCCTGTTCGCATTGGACCATCTGGAGGCCTTCCCGGTGGACGTGCGCATCGGCCAAGCGATGCAGAGGATGTATTGCGTCAACGGGAGCTATAAGAAAGTAAGCGAAGCGGGCCGCCTGCTCTTCGGCCCATATGCTGGCGTGGCACAGGAATACATCTACTTGGCAGCTCAGAGGCGTTCTCAGAGGGGCGCGATGGTGGTCTGAGCGGAGCACTCCATCTCCGGGCACACGCACTGAGGGGGCTTCATCCCGGTGTGGATCTCGTAGACCTTGACCAGCATGCCGTTGCGCTTGACGACCTCGCATATGCGGCACGTCTCCGTGACGATGTCCGAACCGTTCACGATGCGGACGGCGGACTGCTCCACCTCCTTCTTGAACTCCTCGTACTTCCCGCTGTTCTCTATCTCCTTGCTCGTCCCCCGCTTGGCCTTCAGATACTGGGAGATCGCGGCATCGGTGACCCCGAAGCGCCGCGCCACCTCGGCCTGACTTAGGTTATGATTCTCCACCAGCTCCCTGGCAAGCTCCCTGCGGATAGAGGGGAGGACGTACCAAACGATCAGCTCGCACGGGATCTTCATATGGAACGGTTAAGTGAGTTAACAATATTTAACGGTGTTGAAGGGTTGTTAAGATGGGGAGAGATATGGCGAGGTTCCAGCTGGACAAGGTGTGCATCTGGGGTCGCCCTAAATTTGAATAGGCGGTGCGCCATGATGAGGACCAGTGGGAGCATCGAGCGAGAGTGGAACCGTGGACGTCAATGACTTTTCCGAGGTCTTCGTCGAACTGAGGAAGCGTAGGCCATTAGTGCACCACATAACGAACTATGTCACCGTCAACGACTGTGCCAACATCACCATGTGCTTCGGTGGGGCTCCGGTCATGGCGGACGCCGCGGAGGAAGTGGAGGAGATGGTGGCCATGGCCTCGGCGCTCGTCCTGAACATCGGCACCTTGAACCGCGCCCAGATAGAGTCCATGCTGATGGCCGGGAGAGAGGCCAATCGCATCGATGTGCCGGTGGTCCTGGACCCCGTGGGGGTAGGGGCCACCACCTACCGGACCAAGAGCGCGCAGGCGCTGCTGGACGGCCTGGATGTGGCGGTGCTCAAAGGCAACGCCGGGGAGATCGGGGTGCTGGCCGGGACAGGTGGGCAGGTACGCGGGGTGGACTCGGTGGGCATATCTGGGGACAGGCGGCTAGTGGCGGAGCGTTTGGCCGAACGAAGGGGGTGTTGCGTGGTCATGAGCGGGGCCACCGATATCGTCACCGACGGCAAGCGTACCCTCCTCATCGACAATGGGCACGAGATGATGGGGCGCGTCTCCGGCACAGGCTGCATGGCCACCTCCATCGTGGGGTCGTTCGTGTCCGTGACGAAAGACCGTGTCGTCGGAGCGGCGGCGGCCATGACCGCCTTCGGCATCGTGGGAGAACGTGCCGCCCGCGAAGGCATCGGGCCAGGGAGCTTCAGGTGCGCCTTGTTCGACGAAGCGGCCGCCCTTGCGCCTATGGACATCCGAGATAAGGGCCAGGTTCAAAGCGGCGAGAGAATGAGCTACGACCTCTACGTGGTGACGGACGAACGCCTTTCCAAGGGGCTGAGCCATCTCCAGATCGCAGTACAGGCCGCCAAGGGCGGGGCGGACGTGGTGCAGCTGCGGGACAAGCACATGCCCTCCAAGCGGCTCTATGAGGTCGCGGTCGAGATCAAGGAGGCGCTGGTGGGGACCGGCGCGATATTGATCGTCAACGACCGGGTGGACGTGGCCTTGGCCGCCGGGGCGGACGGGGTCCATCTGGGCCAGGACGACCTTCCCTTACGGTCCGTGCGGGAGATGGCCCCCTCTGGATTCATAATCGGAGCCTCGGTGGGGACGGTGGCCGAGGCGATGGAAGCAGAGCGGGACGGTGCCGATTACATCGCGTTGAGCCCGCTCTTCGACACCGATTCCAAACATGACGCCGGGGTCGGGCACGGCTTGGGTCGGCTGAGGGAGATAAGGCGCGCGACCGCATTGCCCTTGGTGGCCATTGGAGGTATCAATGCCAGGAACCTGTGCCAAGCCATCGAGGCGGGGGCGGACGGCGTGGCCGTGGTATCGGCGGTGGTCTCCCAGGACGATATAGGCTCGGCGGCGCGCTCGCTCAAGGCCGAGGTGCTCCGCTGCAAACGCCTCCGCGCTCAGGCGCCATCATCGACGTCTGGCACATAGGTGCGCTCGTAGAACTCCTGGATCTCCCAATCCCTTTCCTTTTCCTCCCTCAGGTCCTCCCGCAGCGTCATTCCCATGGCGCGTATGTGCTGGTTCATGATGCGACGGGCCTCCCTGGGTCCGATGAACTCGAAGATGGCTATCTCCTTGCCCCGGGTGCTGGTACGGGCCACCGCCACCATCTCCGGGCCGTCGAAGACCACGTGGAATGGCATCTTGATGCCGAACTTGGCGCGTATGGTGGGGGCCAGGTAGAACATCAGAGTGTCATCCGGACTGAGGACGAACTGATGCGTGAATTCGATGTTGCCGATGTTTTCGATGTCCTCCCTTAGCGCCCAATGCAACGCATCGCTCCCTTTGAGCAGAAAACCTTTGGCCAGGAAACCATCGGCCTCCAGGTCCGCGAGCGTGTCCCGGATCTCCCTCATCCCCATCTCGGAGCGCAGGAAGCGGCTCAGTTCCTCTGCGGTGAACAGGCCGAAGTTACGGAAGGCCATCCTGACCACCCGCCTGCGCGCCTCCGGGCCGCTGATCTCCATGTCCGGGACCAGGCGCAAGCGCCCTCCCTTGTCAGTGTATACCTGGGTGGCGTTGAAGAGCTTCCGTAGCGCATCATAGGTGGAGCGCTCCCCCATGGGGGACCGGTCATAGAGCTGCCGTCTCGAGATCGGCCCTTCCTTCTCCAATAGGCGCAGCACGGTGTCGGTCCCTTCGTCCCGGTCCATCCGCTTCGCCTTACGGTAGAGGCGGGCGTGCTCCATGCTGGTGTAGGTGACGTAATCGGGAATGCCGAACACTCGGACCAGGGTGCCCTGGTCATAGAGCCGTTTCAACGGAACGTGCACCCGACAGCGTTGCCAGGCATGGGTGTCCGAGCGGAAGCCGCCGGTCTGCTTGATGCCAGTGAGGATGTCCTCGAACCGTTCCTTCGGCTCCAGGCGTTGCCGTCGCAGCAAATAGGACATGAGCTGGGCCTCTGAATACTGGACCGGGACAAAGCCTCCCTTGGCGTACATGCCCTGGAGACGATGGTAGCCGTGCGCCTCCAATGTCGCCCTCACGTCCTCCTCCAGCTCATCGGTCGGCTTGTCCATCACTTCCCGGATGCGCACCACGTCGTAGCCGATGGCACGATAGAAGTCCATCAGCCGGTCCACCCCGTCCAAAGCCTCTCCCAGCTTCTCAGGCCGGTCCAGGTCGAAGGAGCGCAGCTCCACGCAGCCGCTCATCTCCCACTTCTCTGTGGCGCCTATGAGGCGGCCGTTGTCCAGGATGGGGAATATCCATCCCTCGCCGAAGCGGGACGATATCTCCGCCCACATGGGCTGCACCTCGGGATCGTAGAGGGAGACCACCGCCACGCCCTCGTCCTGGGGGTGATGGGCGTCAAGCCCCTCCAGCTCCTCCCGCATGATGAGCATCTCGGTGCGGGCGTCCCCCACCAGGACCGTCGTTACGTCCATGTCCTCCAATAGAAGCTCGATGTCGGCGAGCGGGAAATCGGTGTAGATCTTGGCCGCGTAGAACGGCACAGGACCATAGGCGCGGATGAACCGTTCCAGAATGGAGCGGCGCGGGTCCTCTGGGCGGACCTTAACATCGTAAGGGATGTAGAAGTTCTCCCGGGACCAGTCCTCGCCCTCCTCGTGGCGCCGGATGACGTAGAGATTACGGTCCAAGCGGTCCAGGGATTCCTTCGCCTCCTCCTTGCCCATGCCGGTGTGGGCGACCAACTGGCGCAGGCTCATCCCTCCGGTCTCGCGCAAGGTTGAGAGCACCTGTTCGTCCAGGAACGTCAGGGGCATGTTGCGGTAGACGGCGGCGTACATCGGGACCGTCCGCCGCCAGCACATAGCGCACCCTGCCCCGGGCGAAACGGCCCAGAAGCAGCCGGCCGCCACGACGCAGTCTGGTCCACTCCTCCAGGCTGAAGCGAGGGCACGCGGCGCTGCACATCCACTGGCATCCCCACCTGGCCGAAGAAGCGCACGCACTCCTCGATGCTGGCGAAAGGCCCGTTCTGTTTGGAGCGGCGGTAGGAGTCGACGGTGCGGGAGTCGTAGACGTTGGCGCCGCTGCTGCGCAGGCGGAGCCGGTCCCGCTTCAGCATGTACTGCACGTGCTCCGAGATCACGAAGCGGCCCTCGTCGGCCACTTCCTCCTCCACCAACGCGCGCAGCGTGCGGCGGGCCTCCTCCTCCTCCAGGCCCAGGGCGAAGGAGACCTCCTCCACCGTGGCCGGGGCGAAGCAGTTAAGGAACTTCGTCACCACGTGGTCCAGGGCCTTCTCCCGGTCCGTCTTCGCGATGTCGGTCGCCCGGTAACGCCATCTCCCTCCAGCATATGAGGTGCGCGATACCAGATAGACGGCCTCCAGGTTGCGCAAGGCCCGGGCGGCCTTGGCGCTCTCCACCCCCAGGTGGGCCTCCACCTCTGTCCCGGACCTTTCCTTGTCGAGGTAGGCCAGCGCCTTCATCTCCAGCTCGCCCAGGTCGCGCTCCCGCCGCAGGGCCGCCGCGTAATACGGGAGCTCCGCAGCGTCCACGAACTGCAGGTCGTCTATCAGGACCGAGGAGATGCGGCCCTCCTCCAGCAACTCCAACGACCACTGGTCCAGCTGTTCCCGGGTGGCGCGGGAGTAGGGGTAGGCGCTGCGGCCCTTCTCTTTGAAAAGGTGCAGCGGCCCGGTGCGGCGCAGCATGTCCACCACGTCCTCCTTGCTTTCGACCGTCCCTATCTTGGCCCGGAAGTAGGTGGAGACCGTCTCCTCCTCGAACTCGAAACGGCGCGCCTCGGCGCCGAGCACCTTGGAGAGCACCTTACGGTGCAGCTCGCGCAACAGGGTGCTGCGGTCCTCCATGAGCACGATGTCGCTTATGCCCGCGAGGATGACGTTGTGGGCGAACGGCGATGGCGTGGAGGAGAAATCCAGGGTGCGCAGCGCCATCTGGCCCGATTCTATGTCGGCGAGCACTGCCTTGGCATTCTGGATGTCCATGACGTCCTCCAGCACCTCGCGGTAGGTCTCCTCGATGACCGGCGCTCCCTCCATGCCCTCCAGGAAGTCGAGCAGGAAGGAAGAGCGCACCTGCTGGCGATTTATTGACACCTCCCGGCCCTTGTAGTTGCGCAAGATCATGAAGCTGCGCGAGGCGGTGTGCCGGAAGCGCTGCTTGAACAGCTCCGAGTCCTTGACGGCCCGGCGCAGAACGTCATCGAGCTGGTCCGAGCGAAGCAGGTCACGGAACATCTCCAGCTCCACCCGCCTTGGTATGGTCAACATGAAGGCGTCGTCCACCACCGACACTGAGACGTTGCAGCCCAGACGCGCCGTCACCTGGAAGGCGTAGGCCCGCGACAACGCATCGTTCACGCGACGACCGAAGGGGAAGTGGAAGATGACGTTGCTGTTGTTGTTGCCGTCCAGGTATCCTTCCAGCAACAGGTTCCTGTCGTCCGGGATTATGCCCGTCCCACTTTGCTCCACGAAATAGCTCAGGATGGAGCGGGCCGAGCCGGCATCGATATCGAAATCCTTGGAGAGCCAATGGATGTTCTCCTCCAATGGGACGGTAAGCCGTGCCCCCATCTCCCCTCGGAATCGGCCCACCTCCACGCTGAGGTCGAAGGAGCGGGGCAGCATCTCCCCGGTCCAGGAGGGCACGGTGGGCTTGCGCCCGGAGGCGGAGCGGACGAAGGCCTTCATGCCCTTGGCCCGGATGAACTCGTACGATTTGCCGCCGAGGACGAACACGTCCTTGGTGGCCAGCCTCTCCACGAACTTCTCGCTCAGGTCGCCCACCATGGCCCCTTTCTCGGTGTAGACCTTGTAGTTGGCCTCCTCGGGGATGGTGCCCAGATTGAGGAAGTAGATCATGCGCGCGCCCTTCTTCTTGCCGAAGACGCCCTCCTCCTCGTCGAACCATATCTTGGAATAGACGCCCTCGAAGGCGTCCTTGGAGCCCAGGTACCGAAGCACCTGCAGGAAGGAGTCGCGGGGGAGGCGATGGTAACAGTGAGAGCGCCGGACGGCATCGAAGGCCTCGTCCACCTGCCAACGTTTCTCCAGAGACATGCCGACCACGCTTTGCGCCAGCACGTCCAGGCAGTTCTCCGGGATGGTGACCCGGTCGATATTGCGCACATGGGCGGCGCGGCAGAGCACGGCGCATTCCACCAGGTCGTCAAGGTCGAAGACCACCATGCGACCCTTCGGCGTCTTGACGTGAGAGTGCCCGCTGCGCCCGATGCGCTGCAGGCCCTTGGCCACGCTCTTGGGCGAGCCGATCTGCACCACCAGGTCCACCGAGCCGATGTCGATGCCTAGCTCCAGGGAGGTCGATGAGACGACGCAGCGCAGTTGGCCTGTCTTCAACCGCTCCTCGACGTCCAAGCGGGTCTCCTTGGACAGTGAGCCATGGTGCGTCTCCACGCTCTCCAGGCCCCTCTCCTTGAGCTTGTACACCACGCTCTCCGTGCCGCTACGGGTATTGGTGAAGACCAGCGTGGTGCGGTGTTGGTCGATCATCTCCTTGAGCATGTCATACATCTTGGAGTTGACGATCTCATAGGGCAGGGTGGTGATGTCCTCGGTGGGACAGATGACCTTCAGGTCGAGGTTCCTCTTCGTCTTAACCTCGAGGATGTTGACGTCCCGTATCACACCATCCTCATATCCGACCAGGTAGGATGCGATGTCCTCGATGGGGGCGAGCGTCGCCGAGAGCCCGATGCGGGTGAACCTCCTCTTGCACAGCTCCTGTAGCCGCTCCAGCGTGAGGGATAGGTGCACGCCGCGCTTGGAGTCGCACACCTCGTGGATCTCGTCGATGATGACATACTCCACATCGGCGAACTTCTCCCGGAACTTCGGGGCGGCAAGGACCATCGCCAGCGATTCTGGGGTGGTTATGAAGATGTGAGGGGGCCGGCGCAGCTGCTTCTGTCGCTCAGACTGGGAGGTGTCCCCGGAACGGACGCCCACCCGGACCTTGGGCCAATCATAGCCTTTCGCCGTGGCCAGCTCATGCATCTCCCGCAAAGGCTCCTCGAGGTTGCGGTTAATGTCGTTGGCCAACGCCTTTAGCGGGGAGATGTAGACCGCATAGATGCGGTCCTCCAGCTTGCCCTCCTTGGCGTACTTGAAGAGCTCGTTGATGATGGAAAGGAACGCGGTGAGCGTCTTCCCGGAACCGGTGGGCGAGGACACCAGGATGTTCTTGCGTTCATGGATGACCGGCACCGCATAGGACTGGGGCTCGGTGAGGTCGTCGAACTTGGACTCGAACCACTGCGCTATCAGTGGGTCCATGAGCCCCATCACCTCCTCCTTGGTGGCCCGTTTCGTTATGCGGTGGATCATTTACTGCGACCTCTAAAACCGATTCCTATCCCACCGCTCGCTATTACTATTTTACTGAGGGTTGGTCGAATGGCATGGAGAGCTTTAAGGGATGGAGGTGACACTATCATGACGAGGTCGCTTAGGATGAGATGGTTCGAGGCCGGCGATAAGGGCATGCAGATGGACATGAAGGAATGGAACGAGGCGTTGAAGGACGTCGAGGACCTGGAACGCATGATCGCATTGGGCAAGAAGGTCCATGCCAACTGCATGCGCGCCGCCGGTACCAAGGCGGACGACCGGTTCGACGGGACGATAATGGCCTTCGCCCACATCCTCCACCACATGCTGGACGAGATGGACCAGGAACTGTGGGCGGACCTGCGTTGGAACCTGGAGGAGCAGTGGCGTTTCACAGAGCCAGCCCTATGGGAGTGCCCAGACCCGTTGCTCAAGGCCCATTCGACCTTGGATGCGGTGGAGGGGACCTCTTTGCTGGAGTTGCAACAGATGGGCCACGACCTGCTCCAGGTGGTTCGGCCCAACCTCATGCGCTTGGTGTGGGCCATGACCGTGTCCTCCGGACGGAGGGTGGAGATGCACGGCCTGGAGGGGGCCGACCCAAACGGCGCCTCACTGCTGGTCCCCCTGGCCTTGCTCGACCGATTGATGGCCTCCGGGACCCCGGACTTCCTGGACGAGGAGGAGGCGGCTGGCCTCTGGCAGCTCACCATGGCCCTGGAGGTGGCGTCGACCGACGGGATCACGCTGGACGAGCTGTCCCGCTGCATCAACGAGCGCCAATACCGCTTCGAAGGCAACAAGGTGCGCATGGAGCTCTACATGCATTCCTCCGGAGGGGTGGGTGTGACGCCCAAGCAGTTGGGACGGTGGCGGTCGAGCATGGTGCCGGTGCTGTCCGTCCTCATCGCCTTCAAGGTGATGTTCCTCGCCTCGGCCACCGGGGAGAACGGACCGCTCATGGTCGGTCCGATCGGTTAGGGACCAACCGCAACGCATATGTCGAGGCTCAGTGAATAGTGCGGGAGATGACCATGGAAAATAAGTGGGCGTTGTTGGTCGTGGCAGCGATCGCCATTGCGGTGGTCCTGGTGTTGGCGTTGATGTTCATGGGCGGCGATGATGGGAACGGGGGCAACGATCCTGGTCCGAACGAGGTCTGGATCGACGAAATGGCCTTCGGGCCGTTCAACCTCACGGTCAGCGTGGGTTCCACCGTCACATGGACCAACCACGATGCGGTCTCCCACACCGTCACCAGCGACGCTTTGGACCAGTTCGACAGTGGTACCATGACGAACGGAGAGACGTTCCAGTTCACCTTCACGGAGGTTGGGCAGTACTTATACCACTGCGCCTTGCACCCGGAGATGCATGGCATGATCACCGTGGTGGACTGAGCTGAGAAGGGCCACCGCAATTATTTAGCGGAGGGAGGGCATGCACTATCGATATGAGACGAGCTGCGGTCCTGCTCCTGGCATTGTGCATGGTCCTCGCACCGGCATTTTTGATCGGCGATATTGCCGAAGGGGCAGGGCCATACACGCTCCAGGGCTATGTTATGAACGAGCAGAGGCAGGGTCTCGCTGACGCCGTGGTGATGGTCGAGAACGTCAGCTCCGGGACCATCTACACCACGAACACCGACGCCCAAGGGCGCTATGTAATTGACGTGCCGATGGAAGGTACCTACAACATATCTGTCTCGTTCACGAACTTCACCGCGGACCCATACAGCAACGTGGCCGTGCCAGGCTCTCCCGGGTCGTTGTTCAACTTCACCCTTGAGGAGGTTTTAGGCTTGGTCAAGGGCTTCGTGACCGATGGCAGCGTTCCGGTCAATGGGGCGACCGTTCATCTGTCCAACGAGCTGTACAACTACACCGCGGTCACCCAGGCCCCGCTAGGGGAGTATGAGATCCTTGGCGTACAACCAGGCGTCTACGTGGCCTCGTCGGAGAAGATCGGTTTCGAGCGCAACAACTACCCGGCCCCGATCGTGGTGACACGTGGCACCCTCACGGAGGTCAACTTCACCCTGGCCGAGCAACCTGCCACACTTTTCGGGAAGGTGCTCAACCAGAACAACAACCCGTTGAAGGGGGTAAGGGTGAGCATCAGCTCCACCGATTACGATTCCATAACCACCACGGACGAGGACGGCAACTATTCTTTCAGCAGCCTGGCGGCAGGGGATTATACTGTGACCTATGAACTGGATGGCTACCAGACCGAGATAGAGGAGGTGGTCCTGGGTCCGTTCGAGGAGCGCCGATTGGACGTGGCGATGGAGCGGGATACCTCCAACCAGACGGCAGTGCTCTTCGGCTTCGACCTGCCCCACTCGATCATGATCGTGGCGTTGATGGTGGGGGTGGCCATGGTCGTGCTGGGCTCGATAATGACCATAAGGGCAAGGAACAAACCCGAACGTCTGGCCAAGATCGATATCGAGGACGAGGAAGAACCAAAGGAATGATCAGAGGGCTCGCAGCATCCTCTCGCTTTCACCGCTGACCTTGGCCTCGACCTCTTGGTAAAGGCTTCCGCCATGACAGTCCATCGCCACCACAAGGGGGCCAAAATCCTGCATGCGGAACTCCCAGACCGCCTCGGCCATGCCCAGGTCGGACCAGTGCTCCCGGACCACCTCCTTGACGCTCTTGGCGGCCAGGACCGCCGCTCCGCCGGTGTACGCCAAATAGACGCAGCCGTGTTGGGCCATGGCCTCCAGCACTGGCCTGGACATGCCGCCCTTGCCGATGATGGCCCGGACCCCGGTCCGTTCTATGACCTCCGCCTGCATACCGTCCATGCGGGCGCTGGTGGTCGGGCCGGCGGCGATGACCCTCCATCCATCCCCCTGCCGTTCCATGATAGGCCCGCAATGGTAGATGGCCCCGCCCTTAAGGTCGAAGGGCAGTGGGTCGCCACGGCGCAACAGTTCGAGCATGCGGGCGTGCGCCTCATCCCTGGCGGTGTGGACCACTCCGCTGAGGGATACTGTCTGGCCCACCCTAAGCCTCCTGACCACCTCCTCCCTCAGAGGCGAGTCGATCTTCATTCGAACCCCTCCGTCCTGAACAGCACCCTGCCGTCCGGATAGATGCGGGCGGAGCAGCGCCGGGCCGCCCAGCACTGCAGATTGATAGCTAATGGTAACGAGGCGGTGTGGCAGTGCGCCAGCTCCACGCTAACGCCGAGGACGGTGGTCCTGCCGCCCAGGCCCATCGGGCCCACCCCGCTGCGATTGAGCATGAGCTCCAGGTCCTCCTCCAAGCGCGCCGCCTCAGGGTCCAGGCTCCTTCGCCCCACCGGCCGTAGCACCGCCTTCTTTGCCAAGTAGGTCGCCCCCTCCGCCGTACCGCCCACGCCTAGGCCTACGATGGTGGGCGGACAGGGTCGGCCTCCCGCCTTGGTGATGACCTCCAGCACGGCCCTCTTGATCCCGTTCACTCCCTCGCTGGGGTTGAGCATGCGCAGGGCGCTCATGTTCTCGGAACCGGCCCCCTTGGGCATGTGCACGATCTCCACGAAGTCCCCCTTGGGTGGGGAGAAGTGGACCTCGGGCATCCCGTCGCCGAGGTTGTCGCCGGTGTTGTGCCTGGTGAGCGGATGCACCACGTTGGGGCGAAGGGGCACCTCGCGGGTGGCCCGGGCCACCCCCTGCCTGATGCCTGCCTCCAGCTCCTCGCTCCATAGGCCGCTCACGTAGAAGATCGGTACCCCGGTGTCCTGGCACATGGGAACCCGGCCTTCCTCGGCCAGACGGATGTTCTCCAGGATGGTACGCAACTGGGCCTTGGCGATCTCCTCGGTCTCCTCGGCCAACGCTCGTTCCAACGCGGCCAGGACGTCTACCGGCAGGGTCGTGGTGGCGGTGCGCATGAGCCGCACCACCGTCTCCTCCACCAAGGACGCTTCGTTCACGGGTCGGGAATGGGCGTCTCGGTTCTTAACTTTGGCCGATGTGACCGGAGGGCGACCACCTTGGGATAGGCCGTGAAATAAGGATTATATAGCGAGACCGGGCTGCCGACTTTTTGGGGATAAACGTGGAGACGCCTATCGTCATTGAAGGTCTGGTCAAGACCTACAAGGGCGGGTTCAAGGCGGTGGACAAGCTCGACCTGAAGGTGGAGAAGGGGGCCTTCATGGGCTTCCTCGGACCCAACGGGGCGGGCAAGACCACCACCATCAAGATAATGACCAACCTGCTGAGCAAGACCAACGGTCGCACCCTTCTGAACGGTGTGGACACCGCCCATGACCCGAAGCGGGCCTTGGCGGACGTGGGAGCGGTGGTGGAGACCCCCGAGTTCTATCCGTTCCTCACCCCGGTGGAGACATTGGAGTACCTGGGCAGATTGAGGGGCATGAGCAAGGAGCATCTCAAGGTCCGCATCGATGATGTATTGCGCATGGTGAAGATGGAGGAGAACAAGGACAAGCGCATCGGCGAGTTCTCCAAGGGCATGAAGCAGCGGGTCGCCATCGCCCAGGCGGCGCTACATGAGCCAAGCTTGATCATACTGGACGAGCCGACGTCGGGGCTGGACCCGCTCGGGATGTTCGAGGTGCGCGAGGTGCTGCGTGGATTGAGGAAGGAGGGCTACACCATCTTCATGAGCTCCCACCTTCTGAACGAGGTGCAGGAGGTATGCACCGACATCGCCTTGATCAACCGCGGCAAACTGCTGCGCTTCGGCAAGGTGAGCGACCTTCTCCAAGAGGTCCGGGTGAAGAATATCGAGGTCAAGGTCACCAATCGCCTGGATGGGATCACCATGGGCAGGATCGCGGCCGTGAACGGGGTCAAGGGGCTGCAGGCGATCAGCGACAGCATGTTCTCACTGAACCTGGAGGGTGACGACGAGGTGCAGGCGAGGATGCTGTTGGACCTGCAAGCGCTAGGGTTGAGGATCGTCTACTTCCGGGAATCGGGATTGGCGCTGGAATCGCTATACCGCTCCCTGATCACGGATTCGAGGTGATCGCATGGAGACCAAGAACGTTACCGAACGGGCGCTTCCCTCGGACATCGCTCAAATGATGACCGTGGCCAGGTATGAGATCCTGAAGCACATGCGCAGCAAGCGCATCTATGGCATCGTAGTGATCATGGTGCTGATCTTCGTGGCATATCTGGCAGTCCCGCCAATATTGGGGGAAGAATATCCTGATAATTCGCGCGATATCATCGATTTCTTCGCGAGCTTCGTCACGTTACTGATCGTCGTTATCGCGTCACTGTTCGCCGGGGATGCCATCGTATCGGAGTATCAGCAGCGGACAGGATATCTGTTGTTCCCGAACCCGGTGAAAAAGATCACGTTGTACTCCGGTAAGCTCCTTGCGGCTGTGGCCATATCCACCCTGGTCTTAGGCGTTTACTACGGTGGGGCGGCCATCATCAGCCTGGCACTGGCCGGGGACCTCATCGCGGAGACTGGCGCATCGTTCGGATTGGCGTTGCTCTACACTGCGGCGGCCATCTCATTTGGGTTCATGCTCAGCGCGGCGCTGAAGGGCGGCACGGCAGCGATCGTCCTCATGTTCGTCACGCTGCTCATACTGATGGACATCGTCGCGGCCCTGCTGGTGGTCGGTAACATAGACCCGAGCTTCGTTCTCACCGTAGCGGGGGACGTGTGCGTGTTCATCCTGCGGGACCCATATCCCTCGGGGGACTTCATACCGGAGGTCGTTCCAGCCATAGGCTACATGGTCGCCTACCTGGTGGGTTGTTATGTCATAGGGTATATGCTGTTCCGCCGCCGCGAGATGGTGTCCTAAACCCTTCCCAATTTCCCATTTTTTATTTTGGTTTATAGCGCATCGTTCCGACCAGGCGCTTGCACCTAGGGCACACTGTCTGGTCCGAGCTCATGGGGAAGCGGCAATGGGGGCATGATTGGGAACCCGAATAGGAGTGGCCAGGATAGCGGACGTAGCGTTGCTGGAGATAGCCGATGCGCCTCTGTGCCCCTCGCAGATAATAGAAGTAGATGACCAGGACGATCACCGCGACCAGCCCAGCTGCGAGGAGCGCCTCCCACCCGGTCACCTCCGTGGCGGCGAGCAGGTCTGTTGGTCTCAGGGACGATGCTAGCGGCATGATTTCAACCACCGGGTGAACAATCCTCTCGGTGGGATATCATTCTTTGCCGTCACTTCGGTAGAAGGAATATCTCCTCGTCGTAGACGAAGACCTTGACCGTGTCCTTCTTGACCTCGAAGCGGGGTGGCTTGCGCAGCTCGATGGGCCTCATGGTGGTGGGGTGCAAGATCTGCACCTCCTTGTCGGTCTCGGTCAGAACGACCGCGTCCAGCATCTCGTCCCTCATACCGATGACCTTGGCGTCCTGCAGGTCGCCGTGGCTGAACATGAGGGATTCCCCGGTGCGCATGTCGGTGAGCTTGGCGTTGGACGTCCGCGTCGCCCCCACCTGGTACATGCGCTTGCGGAACATGACCACGTCGCCGAAACGATAGGCGGGCAGCCTGACCAGGTGCGTCACACGATACACGTCCTTGCCCTCACGTTTGGTCAGCAGCTTGGCGGTGTCCTTGACCTCGGCGCCGTACTGGTCGGCCAGGTTGCGGGAGATGACCTTGCCGGCGGAGTTGGAGGATAGGTACACGTCGGCACCACCCGCTCCGCCGACCACCCGGTCCAGCTTGGATATGAAGACCTCACGGTTCTCGGCCGCCATCTCCTCCACCATGGATTGCACCCGGTCCAGGATGGAG
The DNA here is from genome assembly GCA_963789555.1 of Methanomassiliicoccaceae archaeon. Classification (GTDB taxonomy): domain Archaea; phylum Thermoplasmatota; class Thermoplasmata; order Methanomassiliicoccales; family UBA472; genus JACXTP01. The sequence goes on from CAWBKY010000002.1 coordinate 47,959, forward strand.
TCCACCTCGCTCTCGGTGAGCTTGCGGTCACGGGAGCGGATCTGCAAAGTGGACTCGAAGTAGGACCCTTTGATCTTGGAGCAGCGGCCGCACACCGAGTTTTTCACGCGGACTATGGTGTCGCGCTCCTCCTCCACCCTCAGCCCCTTGTACTCGACGGCGAGCTGCATGTTGACGCGGAAGTTCAGCTTGTCCGCCTCGATGACCTCGGCCCCGACCTCGAGCACTTGGGCGCCTTCCATGACCTGGACGGACTGAATGGCGGCCTCCTCCACCGCCGCTTCCACGCCGGGTTGGGACACCCACTTGCCGTCCATGCTGTAATCCTTGCAGTGGGCGCATTGCGGCAGGTCCACGTGATCGGCCACCTTGGTGAACTGACGGCTCTCCAGGAAGCAACGCTCGCACACGCTTTCGTAAACTGGCCCTTCGGCCCCACACTTGACACAGAACGACATCTCACTTACCAACGGAACATCTGGGCATGCGGAACGCCCTGGATGGTAATCACGCAATCCTCTTCGATGAACTTGTGCCTGGCGGCGATGCGGCAGGTGCGCTCCCCTACCAGGTTGGCCATGGTGCACATGTTCAACCGGGAGACCAGAAGCTCCTCCCCGCCGTCCTCGCCCTCGTAGAACTCCTTGGACACCTCGAGCTTGAGGTCGCCCTCGCGGTAGGTCTGGCCCAGCGTCTCCTTGTCGCAGGCGGCCACCAGTATCTCTCGGCCCTGTTTGATCAGCCTGACCGTTATCACTTGTTCACCGATTCCGGTTTCGACATCACGAGCATCGATGGTATAAATCTTTGCCAAGACCCATCAGTCGCCGCCCACCAGCTTGATGTGCCCTCCGCCGGGGTCGTAGACCTCCCCAGCCTGCTTCATCTTGCGCAGGATGTCCTTGAGCTCTGACTCAGTGATTCCCTTCTCCTCGGCGCGCTGCGCCACCACGTGCTCCGGGGCGCCCTTGAAGTGGTCCGAGCTGTCCTGGATGAGACGGCGCACTATGGATATCTTGTTGCGCTCGCTGCGCGGGGTGCCGGTCATGAGCTTGTCCACGTCCATGCTCCCCGAGTCCTTCGCCATCTTCTCCAGGTAATAGCGCACGATGCGGACGGCGCGCTGCGCGTCCTCCTTCGCGACGACGCGGCTGAGGCGGATACGGGCACTGGCCTCTGACAACCGGATGAAGGCCTCCAGCTGCCTGGCGGTGATAGGCACGGAGGCGTTGGGGCCCTCGCCCATCTTGCGTATGCTGAGGTAGGTGTCCATGATGAGCCGTTGCGCCTCCTTGTTCAGGACGGGGGTGGTGCGTTTGGCATATTTCACATACTTGCGCATGAACTCTGGCTCGAAATAGGGCTTGAGGTCCTCGGTCTCCGCCATGATCTCCTTGTAATCGATGTCCGGGTCCTGAGCGCCCTCGCCCTGTCTGAGGACCTGCCCTCGGGTGTGGCCTTTAATGATGTGCTCGGCGATCTTGGCGTCCTTGTCCTGATTTGGCTTGTCCAGCAGGGCAAAGATGAGATCGAAGCGCGATAAGAGGGCAGGCGGCATGTTGATCTGGTTGGCCAAAGGCTCGTTCTCATCGAAACGACCATATTTCGGGTTCGCGGCACCAAGGACGCTGGTGCGGCATTGGAGCGTGGCTGTGATGCCTGCCTTGGCCACCGATACGGTGTTCCCACACCATACTGGCTTACCGTCTCTCCTTACATAAAGCGTGTGATGGGGGACCTCGACGCAGTAAATCATGCCCTTGTAATTTCGAATCTGTAATTGGTCTTCCCTGTGCTGGTAGGCGTTGACGATTGGTTCGTTCAGTTTTTTATTCCGCTCTTCCAGTAATTGAAACGTTATAGTGCATTTTGGCCGACTTTATTATCCTACCTTTGATGGTTCCCCGACCGGACATCTTTGAATAATCGCGGGATTTAAGATTCCCAGAAAAGCCAAGCTTCAACGCGATCTCCTGAACGTCGTCCGCCAATCTTTTCGATGAGGTACAATATGTCCGATGACCAGACTCCTTTCTTACAAAACCGTCCCCTAACATCAGGGCATCTAACAGGATGCCCAGTTGTCTTGCTGAAAGCTCTAAAAGGTCTCTGGGGATGTACTTCTGGGAGAAGTCGCCAAATTGGTATAGGTATGTGGCGAGCTGTTTGCTGCACATGCTGAAGTTTTGTGTGTCATAATTATACTCGAAACCAAGCCTGAGGATACAGTCCTCGATCTTGTAGACCTTATCCTCATCCTTGACCTGGGAGATGTGAACCCTATAGGGTACCCCGTTCTGACATTGAACGCAACCTTCGGAGATAAAGTAACCAAAGAACTCCAGCCAATCATCCATTTTCAGAACCATGGGTGGGGTCTCGGTCCCATTGGGGTCGTTCTGGTTCTTGAACTTACGAACGGAGGGGATCGTGAACGAGTCGATTTCGACCCCGTTCCATGTCGCGTTCTTCTTGAATTTGAAGCGCCTGGTCCTCGGGATTTGGTCCATTCTGATAAGTTTGTATCCTTCGAATGAATCGGCCCGCTTGCTGATGTTGACGTACATGTTATGGTTCGGTGTGATTGCTAGATCGACTTGATTCGATCTAACGTAATACATGTCCCCATCGTACTCTCTGGCTACGACCTGAGAGGGCTTTGAATAGACGAGTTCGCCATGGGGTGATAAAGAAGCAATTTCATCTACCTCTGTGATGTCTCTAAATAGACTCCATCCCCTCTTCGTAAGTAGCTCGGTCTGGTCATCATAACATGAGCTTTCCATGGCTTCGTGCATGGAGCTCCGGTCTTGTTCGGTCATCTTGTCGAGCTCGTCAACACAATTATGGACGATGGCACCGCTGACATAGAAATTGGGTTCGCCCTCAATAGTGAGGTCGTAGACCTTTGCCTCGGTCGACCTATCAACTGCTAAGACTGGATTGAGCACGTAGTCTTTGACCGGGTCTCTAAAGCCCTCCTTTGTTATCTCCTTCCATTTCGGGCGTAACGTCTCCATGAGTGATCTGCTTACCCTTTTCTTGTGAATGGCAAAGTAAATTCGCGAATGCAGACCAAGCCTTACAGTGGCGCTGGTGTCGAACTTGATATCCTTGAGCCAGTTACAATAATTTGTGTCGAGGAGATCGTCGTAAGAGACAATCTTGGTCTTGGGTTCCACCTCGAACAACTTTCCCTTGTTCTTGCCGAGGATGTATGGGGCGAATAATCTAGCGGCTTTGTTGTATGAGGTGAGCGAAATTATCATCACCTTTCTCCTTCGCATGATCGCCTGGATGCCAAACATCAGGAACAAGGCGCATATCAAACGCATCTTTCGTGATGTCCAGTCCGGTCCCCATTTTTTCCTGACCAATTCCAATCTCGATGGTGTGCTTAATTCCGAATTTTCCCTTTTTATGGGAAATACAGCAATCGGTGCTAAGAATTGCTGCTAAAAAACCAAGGCAATAGTCCTTGTCGCTAAGGTCTATTACATCTTCGTGAAAGATCTTATTGAGCTCGTCCCTCAATCTCTTGCTATAGAAATAGTGATGGATATTTGGTCCGAACTTAGCTAGATGGCCATTGATTAATATGTTCTGGGCACCCCTGAGATATTTGTTGACGTGTATGCCATAGCGATGTAAAAGTAGATCCATGATATATGCCGATCTCTCGTCGTTTTTCGGAGAGGCTGAAAATGAGAGTTGGGGTTTGGGGTTATTGACATCGTAAGAAATGTCACAAAGCGCAAAACCGTGTATGAATCCGTCCTCAAATCTTCCTTGCTTTGTCAGGCCATTAAACGATGATGTTGGAATTTTCAAGAAGTCTTTCTTGGTCAAATCCTTCGCCTGTTTCCAACCATCGCTGGTGAGGAATAGATGGTCCTCCGTGCACTGGACGACGTCGCCAGAGTATAGTCTAACCTTGACCGTCGGTTTTATACCATTATAAATTACGTTTTTAATGGCGCCGCGAGACAAACCGTTTTTGTCATTCAGGACTACCTCTCCGGGTTTGAGGTCACGAATCATTCTCATACCTTTATCAGTCAGAACATACTGGTTCTCCTCGATGCACGCGACCCCTTTGTCCGCCAGCACCAGAGCCCCCGCCTCCAGGGTCCATCTCCCCTCGCCGAACTCGTCCTTGACCGCCGCGGCGGTGTTGTGCACCAGGAACCCGTTGGCGAAGAAGCAGTGCGCCCCCTCCACGGTCAGGTCGTAGACGTGATCGGGAAGGTTGCGATGCACCAGGCGTTTCTTGGTCACCTTGCACCAGTTCGGCGCCTCGCCTTTGGCGCAGGTCATGACCTCGTCCTCGGTCATGAGGTCCATCGACCGGACCCAAGCCTCCCTGCCACCGACGCGCGAGTAGATACGCGTCTCCGGGGTGAGCTTGAGCTTTTTTCCCTGGCTTGATAATATTTCCACAAGAAATGAAGGGGTTGCCAATCGGAAGACGGAGGTCACCGGAAGGTGTTTCGTTCTCCCGTTTCCATCGACGGTCATTACACCGTTGACAAGCACCTCCTGCCTCCATTCGCCTGGTTCCAGCTCGACCGGGGAGACCATCCTCTCCTCGACGAAGTCGCCGATCCGCACCTCCTCGCCATCGATGTCTATGGTTGATTCCGGAGCGACGCATAGACCAGCGGCCGAGGAGCTCTTGCCGGAAGCGTAAATCCCCCTCGGCGCCAGATGGGACATGTAACGCAGCATCTGGCTGTTGTGGTTGAGTATGCCGTTCGCAACGAAGATGTGCGTCCCTTCCACCTCCAGGTCATAGACCCAGGGCTCGGGCGCTTCCACCTTCTCGATCGAGACCACATTGTCCCAGTCCATGCCCCGAAGCCGACCGATGGTCTCGTCCGGCCCGCAACGACCCTGCCCCTCGGTGACGGCGATGCACTGGCCCACGAATATCTTGCTCGCCGGACGCATCGCCATCCACAGTCCCTGGGGAACGAAGAGCGGGTGGGTCGGGGTGACGGTTATGCTTCCTCCCGCGGCGGTGGTGAGCTTGATCAGCTTCCGCGGGGCGTCGCGCTTCCACACCTTGACCGCCACTGCCCGGTCCGACCACCCCCATCTCCTGATAGGTCATGATGTCCAGGCGCATCTCCGCGTAGACGCCGTCGTCCACCTCGTGCACCGGCCCCTTGGCCAGATGCTCCTCCACGATGCCTTTGATGTCCCGGCAGGAGCCGTCGGCCAACATCACCATCGCGTCCCCGGTGACGCATTTCGCCACGCCCGGGTCCCCGACGAGCAGGATGTGGATGTCCCCGCGCACCTTGGTGCCATCGTCCAGCTTCTTCGACGAGCCGCCGAAGAGCTGCAGGGCGATGGACTCCTTGACCTCGTCGTAGCCTTTGATGGTGGGCGAGATGGACTTGACGATCTTCTCGAAGATGTCCTCGGAGCGGGCCTCGTTCAAGATGCGGGCCTCGTCCTCCTCGGTGATCTCCACATCCTCGTACTCCTGCTCCTTCGACTCCACCGCCAATATGTCCAGGTTGATGTCGAACAGGGTGGACTTGACCTGCGCCCCCTTCTGCACCGAGCGCAAAACCCCATTGAGGCTTATGCGGTCGCCTGGTGAGATCTTGCCGGCCAGGTCGTCCTCGAGGAAGCCGGTCAGTCTTTCCGGCTGGGCTCCGCCCCTCAGCCCCTCGGGGCTCTCCTGGATCTCGATCTTCTGGGTGTCGACGTACTCGGATTCCTCGGCCAGCAGGGTGAACTTGGTGCTCCCTGCGGTCCGCCCGCAGCCGTTCTGGTCCTTGTAGCACTCCAACGGCTCCTTGAAGAACAGCCCGTCCTGCGGTTCCTCGATTATGGCCGGGCAGCGATAGCACTTGAACTTGGCCTTGGTGATGCGCGGGCCGCACCTCGGTGGCCTTGCGGACCAGCCCCTCCACGGAGATGAGCTTGCCCAGGTGCTCCGACCGCAACAGCCGTATCTCGATCCGGTTGTCGCGAGGGATGTCCTTGATGCGGATGTGGATGTCCATGTCGGACCGACTGCCTTGCGCCGCCACCTTCTTGGCCGCCTGCTCCCCCAGCCCCAGGGTGCGGTAGGGGTTGTCGAGGAGGTAGACCGCCATGTCCGGGTCGAACTTGTCCAGCTCGTTGTAGCTCATCGCGATGCTGCGCAGCTCCGGGTAGCGTCCGGCCACTTCCATCAAGTCGCAGCCGGTTCTCGCTGGTCTCGAACAGCTCCTCCCATCGTGCGAGCAGGTCCTCGTCGGTATAGTCTATAGGCAAAAGTTGCACCCCTTGAAGCGATGTCGTTCGCTCGGTCCTTTATGCGAACCCTCTTCAAATCGCTTCCTGTGGGACATAAGCGAAACTAATCTTTAAGCTTACTGGACCTCCGTTTCCACTGGAAACAAGGAGACCGTTGTTCACGCCTAGCCAGGTTCCACCGGAAACAAATCGAGGGAAAGGGGTGGGTACTGTCGTTTTCCGCTCTCGTTCATTGTTCCGGGACATAGTCCGATTGGATCTCCACCACCTCGGCGCTGCTGCTCGCGCCCGCATAGCGGTCGAGCGGTTCCTGGTTAAGTGTGATGAAGTTCATGCCCCAGGTGAACTTGGAGAGGATGGTCTCGGCCTGCTTCCTCTCCCCCAGTATATAGAGCGATGCCGCCAAGGCCTCCACGCTGCTCAGCCTCATGGGCTTGCCCCAGTTCACCGGGTTGGCCGCTAGCATGTAGGGGAGGGCGCGCTGGGCGGTGTGCTTCGGCATCGAGGGCAGTCTTTCGATGGAGGCCCAGGACAGGTCCAGCACCAATATCCCGTGGTCTTGGCCCCGCCCACGGTCCTCGGGAGACAACGCCTTCTCGGCCATGGGGTTCAGGACGATGCAGCCATAGGGCACCCGCTTCAGTCCTTTGATCTCCTGGACCAGGTTGAAGCGCGCCAGCTTGCGGGCGGTGCACTTCTTCGGGTCGCACTCCGCCTCGTCATACACGAAAAGGGGGATCATCTGCCACCGAAGGTCTTGGAGACCCAGGCCTTTATGTCGTCTCGGGAGCGCCGGTACTCGGGGATGGCCTTCTCGTCCGACCCTCCCGTGTCCGCAGGCTCGGCGAAGCTCTTGTGGATGTAATCCTTGCCCGTTATGAAGAAGGAGCATTCCTCCTCGGCCTCGTCACATAGCGTGACGACGTAATCGAACTCCTTCCCATAGTAGGTCTCGACCTCTTTGGACTTCTGCTTGGAGATGTCGATGTTGATCTCCTTCATGACCTTGACCGAGAGCGGGTCCAGCTTGGTCGGTTGGGTGCCGGCGCTGAAGGCCTCATAACGGTCCTTGAGGTGATGGTTGACGATCCCCTCGGCCATCTGGGACCGGGTGGCGTTGGACTGACAGATGAACAGTATGGTGCGTTTGGGTCTTGGCATATTACCTTCCCCACGGTAACGGTTGTTGCTTTGCAACCGGTACGATATTAGCGTTGCGGCGAACGAATGCCGACGGATTAAGGTTTTCATCGACGAGGGCAGGGTTTAATAGAACGAGGGGGAATGGGGAGATGCCACCGTGATGATGAACCCAGCTCTGATATCGATGAGGAGAGACGGGCGAGCTGAGTGGCATTTTGCCAATGAATCTAAGATTGGGACTTACAATAGAATTTTATAAGAATCAATAAAAAATAAAAAAGAAAGGAAAAGGGAAGTTGTTTAGAACGCGGTCCAGTCAGCTGAACCAATGGACTTCGACTCAGAGCCGTACAGGAAGTTCAATACCATTGTCTGACCGGTCACTGAGTTCGTCACAATGAAGTAGTCCCCGGCGTTAACTTACCATCGGCTCAACAGGTTGACGAAAGTCACGTTGCAGGTAATCAGGCAGGTCTGCTGGCTCGAGGAAGCTACCAGTTGCTCCACTCGATTGTGTATGCAGTGCCACCGATAACCAACGAAATTTTCGCGCTGGCGATATTCTATTGGGTCACTGACATCTGCGACCACACACCTTCTGCTGGTGGGCTGGACCAGTACGCGCTGTCACTCAACGACATCGACGGGTTGGAGTCAGGGTTCGATCCGAAACCCATGACCATCACGTACAAAACGGCGGCCAGAACCACGGTGATAGCGACCATCAAGATGGTAGCGATGACCGGGGAAACGGCCTCCTTGCTCTTCTTCATCTTCCATATCTTCTTCATGTTAAGTCCTCCACCAAGGACAAGCCTTGGCTATGATACAAAAAAGTCTGTGGGGCTATAAAAGTATCTGTTCCTGAATATCATTATCAGTATTGAAATTAAAATCTGGCTCGATAATTAAACAACTAATCACATTAAAATATTTATATATTAATGAACAGCCAGAAAATAATTTACAAACGGTCACTATATAAGCCCCCTTAATTATCATTCTTGAAAATTCAATTGCTCGGCCGTGGTCCAAGAGGTACCATCTGATCGCTAACGAGTGCAAGCATCTCCTTTACATCGGGACGAAGCTGATCACCTAAGGCGAGCAGCACTGGGTAGGCATCTCGCCCTTTCAAAGCGCTCATGAGTATCTGTATGAACTCGGAGAGCATGCGCGTGTCGTTGTGCATGGCCATGGCGTTCACGGAGTCGATTATCACCAGGGTCTTCCTCTGGTTGGCCTTGCGGAAGAGATACTCCACCCGGAGGATGATGTTCTCCAGCATGGCCGGGCCCTCGACATAGGTTATGGCATCGGTGTCGCCGGACAGCTGCATCGTGGCATAGGATATGCAATCGATGAACTTGACATGCTTGCGGTCGATCTCCAACGAGTCGAGCGCGCTTATCATCGTCGCCGCCGGGACCGAGGCGGTCACGTAGATGCAGGCCAGGTCGTTCTCCCGACAGAAGGTGTCCACCAGGCTGGTGATGACCTCGAAGTAGTTCTCCGGGTTGATCATGAAGGCCACCGCCACCGAGGGGCCGGTCTCGGTCAGCTTGTTCCTGGCATCCTCCGCGGCCTCAGGCGTCAATGGAAACCACCTCTCAACATGGGCGTCAGCAGCATGCCTGAGGACGTGACATCGAACACGTAGCGCGACCGGGAGTGCGCAGCACCCTGCATCTTCAGCACCTGCAGCACCCTGAGGACGTTGCCCTGGCGCTCGATGTTGCTCAGGCGGACCAGGCCGTCGCAGGGCACGTAGGTCTTCCCCGCGCCCTCCTCGCAATCGGAGACGACCACGGTGGTGCACTTCTTGGCGTAGACGGTCTCGCCCAGCTTCTTGATGAAGTTGCGGGCCGCTCCCGCCTCCATCTCCATCAGGAGAGGGCTTATGGAATCTATGGCAAGGCGTTTCGCCCCTTGCTTGCCGATCATGCCCTCGATCTCGGAAAGAAGCTCCATGGCACCGTTGCTCTCGATCGGCCTTCCCGGGTGCGACAGGTCCTCGAGCAGGTCCGCCACATCCAGTATGCGAAGGACCTTCTCCTTCACCAGGCGCTCGTCGAAGATCTCCAGGTGCGACATGCCGTCCAGCGTCTTCTGGACCGAGTGCACCGTGGTGATGAGCGCCGCCTTATGGCCATCCGCCGCCCCGCGGAGCAGGAACTCGTTCGCTAGCGACGATTTGCCGGAACCGCAGCTCCCAGAGATGTGCACCAGACCGCCCAGGGGGAAACCTCCTCCGGTGATCTGGTCCAATCCCTCGATGCCAGTCAGGCATCTTCCTTCCTGAGGCTTTGCCATGGTGACGCTGCTATCATCCTCCCTTCATATATCGTTTTGCCGCTGAATTGCTTCGAGCGTAAATGATAATAAACACCTGGACCTAACTCCCTTTCATGCGACCGGTCCTGCAGGTAGCCCTAGACCTCATGCACTTGAAGCGTGCGTTGGAGATTGCCAAGGAAGCTTTGGACGGGGGTGCCGACTGGATCGAGGCCGGCACGCCGCTGCTCAAGAGCGAGGGTGTGGAGGCGCTGCGCGCCTTGAAGAGGGCGTATCCCGGCTACACCCTGGTCGCCGACATGAAGACCATGGACGTGGGGGGCTTTGAGGTGGAGATCGCGGCCAAGGCAGGGGCGGACGTCGTCACCGTTCTGGGGTTGGCGGACGATTCCACCATTGAGGAGTCGGTCGCCGTGGCGCGCCGCTACGGGACCAAGATCATGGTGGACCTCATAAACGTGCCCGACCTGACCGGGCGGGCCAAAAGGGTGGAGGAGCTTGGTGCCTCCTATGTCTGCATCCACACCGGCATCGACGAGCAGATGCGAGCCGGGAAGGGGATGAAGGAACTGGTCAAGGAGATGGCGTCTGCCGTTTCCATCCCCGTGGCCGTCGCTGGCGGGCTCACCTCAGAGACCGTGTCCGAAATGCTCAAGGCCGGGGCCAGCATCGTCATCGTGGGCGGGGGCATCGTCAAGACGGAGGACGTCGCCGCCGCCACGAAGCGCATCAAGAAGGCCATGACCCAAGGCAAGTCCCTGCAGGCCAGTTTCGAGAAGAAGTACTCCCAGGACGAGCTCTTCGAGGCCTTTGGCAAGGTGTCCACCCCCAATGTGGCCGATGCGCAGCACAAGCTGGGCGTCATGGAAGGCATAGTCATGCGCAGCCCGCACGGCACCAAGATGGTGGGGAGGGCGCTCACCGTGCAGACCTCCAAGGGAGATTGGGCCAAGCCGGTGGAGGCCATCGACCATGCCCGCAAGGGCGACATAATCGTGGTGGACGCCGGTGCCAGCAACGTGGCGGTCTGGGGGGAGCTGGCCTCCTGGAGCGCGAAGGTGCGCGGCGTGGCCGGGGTGGTCATAGACGGCGCGGGGCGGGACGTGGACGCCATCATCGACATGGAGTTCCCCATTTTCACCCGGCATGTCGCGCCACACGCGGGCGAGCCGAAGGGGTACGGCGGCATCGGGCAGGAGATCACCTGCGGTGGGCAGCTGGTGCGCAACGGGGACTGGATAATCGGGGACGAGAACGGTCTGGTGGTCGTGCCCCAGGAGCGGGCCGTGGAGGTGGCCAATCGGGCCGTGGACGTCATGGAACGGGAGAACCGCATCCGGGAGGAGATCAAGCGCGGACGGACGCTGTCCTCGGTGCAGGAGCTGGAGAAATGGGAACAGATCCGTTGATGAACCTGCACAACCACACCCAATATTCGGATGGTTGGCATACCCCCGAGGATGTGGTGCGACGCGCCTGGCAGGGCGGGCTCAGGCAGGTGGCCATCACCGACCATCTGATGACGAGCAAGGTGCCCAAGCCCTTGACCTTGGATGGTTTCGAGCGCTATCACCGCAATCTACTGGCATTGAAGGAGATGTACGCCGGCAGGATGCAGGTGCTGGCGGGGGTGGAGATAGACTCCAACCCAGAACGGTGCGACCTGGAGGCCCTTCCTTTCGACCTGATCAACCGACTGGACCTGGTGCTCTTCGAGTACGTGCAGGACCGGCAGCACGGTGGGGCCAGCATCAAGGAGCTAGGGCCGATATTCGAGCGGATCAAGGTCCCCATCGGACTGTGCCATTGGGACGTGGACCGTATCTTCAAGGATGACCGCCCGGAGGACGTGGCGGAACTACTTGCCAGCCATGGCCTTTTCGTAGAGGTGAGCACCTCCGACTTCTATCGCAGGGAGGGCAAGCCCTTCTTCGTGCTGGGCGAGCGGTTCTTCCGGCAGTTCGACGGCAAGGTCCGTCTCTCGATCGGCACGGACATGCACCGTCGCCTCGACGAGGTGGTCAACATCCGTTCCGGGCAGGATTTCGTGCGTCGCTTGGCGCTGCAGGATATGATGCTTTATCGATAGGATGAAAATAGGACCGAAGGAAGAGGTTTCTCAGCGGTACTGGCCCTTCTCGCTCGCCATCTGCTCCAGGCGCCTGATGCGCTCTTGCATGGGCGGGTGGGTGGACAGCATGCTGACGATGGCGCCCCCGCGGAACGGGTTCACTATGAACAGCGAGCTCGTCGAGGGGCTGGCATGGCTGTTGTCCATGGGGTATTGCTTCACGCCCGCGTCCAATTTCCGGAGCGCGCTGGCCAGCCAGAGGGGGCGGCCGCACAGCTCGGCGCCCTTGGCGTCCGCCTTGTACTCCCGGCTGCGGGATATCGCCAGCTGGACGAGCAGTGCCGCGATGGGCAGCGTGACCGCCACTAGCAGTATGATGATCCAGTTGTCGCTCCGGTTGAACATGGAGCCCCAGAAGGCGATCCTAGCGGCGAAGGCCACCGCCCCGGCCACCGTGGCGGCGACGGTCATCACCAGCACATCGCGGTTCTTGACGTGGGCCAGCTCATGGGCCAGCACTCCGGTGAGCTCGTTGTCGTCCAGGGTGCGGAGCAACCCCTCGGTCGCTGCCACCACTGCCTTCTTCGGCGTCCTGCCGGTGGCGAAGGCGTTGGGGTTCTGGCTGGGGACTATGGCCACGCGAGGCATGGGCAGCTGCGCCCGCTGCGACAGGTCGCGCACGATGCGGTGCATGCGCGGCGACTCGGCCTCGCTCACGACCTTGGCCCGGTACATCTTCAGGATGATGGTGTCGCTGAAGAAGTAAGAGACCACGTTGATCCCTACCGCGATGATGAAGAAGATGAACATCGTCGCGGTCAACCCCAGACCGGGGAAGAGTGACCCGATGACCCAGCCGATCGCCACGAAGAGCAGGATCAGGACCGCGAACATCATCAGGACCTTCGCGTTCGCTATGAATGCTCCCATTTATTTCACCAGGCCGCTAATCCCGGCTCTTGCTATATAAAATTTTGACCGGTTATTGACGGGGGCCATGCGTCCCAAGGGGTAGGTCCAATGATAGGTGTTCGCCCGCCATTGCAACGAATTTATACAGCGGTGTGTTTCCGACAACGGAGGCTTGGAAATGAAGGTCGCTTTGACCGGTGCCGCTGGTTTCATCGGAAGCACGCTCGCGGACCGGCTGCTGCAGGAAGGGCACCATGTGGTGGCCATCGACAACTTCGACGATTACTACTCGGGCAAGATGAGGTTCCTTGAGCCGCACGTGGGCAAGGGATCTTTCGAGCTGCACCGCTCCAGCATCCTCGACCAGGCGGAGATGGCCCGGTTGTTCCAAGGTGTGGAGGTGGTCTACCATCTGGCAGCACAGGCCGGGGTGCGCATCTCCGTCAAGGACCCGATGCGCTCGCACCAGGCCAACGCCACCGGTACGCTCAGCGTGCTGCTGGCGGCCAAGGAGGCGGGGGTGAGGCGGGTGGTGAGCTCCTCATCGTCATCGGTCTATGGCAACGCCCGCAAACTTCCAGTGTCCGAGACCGACCAGGCCATTCCGGTCTCGCCTTATGCGGCCAGCAAGCTCTCCGCCGAGATGTACTGCCGCCTGTTCTACGAGCTTTACGGCCTGCAGAGCGTCTCCCTCCGTTACTTCACCGTTTACGGCCCAAGGCAGCGCCCGGACATGGCCATACGCATTTTCACCGACCGGGCGCTCAAGGGCCTGAGGCCGCAGATCTTCGGTGATGGGGAGCAGACCCGTGATTTCACCTACGTCGATGACGTGGTGGACGCGGTCTACCGTTGCGGTTCGTGCCCAGACCCGAAGGGGGAGCCCTTGAACATCTGCTCCGGGCGGACCGTCACCGTGAACCATGTGGTGAGCGAGATACTCAAGGCCACCCGGCGCACCGACCTTAAGCCCGAACATCTGGGCACCCAGCAGGGAGATGTGGACCACACCTGGGGCGATAATCGCAAGGCCCGGGAGCTTCTCGGGTGGCAGCCAAAGGTCTCCATCGAGGAGGGCATCGCCCGGTTCGTATCGTGGTATGAGGAAATGCGCGAGCTGCACTCAGAAATGTAAGAAATGGAAGGGGTTTGTCTGGTGGTGGCTCAGCCCGACACGTAGACGACGTTGCGGCCCCGTTGCTCCGCCCGGAGTCGGCCGTTGTCCACCATGTCCTTGATCAGGTCACCCAGCTCGTCCGGGTCCAGGCCTGAGCCCTCGGAAAGGTCGTGGAACGTCACCCCGCCCTCGCGCCCGAACATGGACGTGATGTTGGCGAGCTTTCGTTCCTCGGCCTCGCGGATCTCGCGTTCCCGCTCCTCTTGGGCGCGCTTCTCCTCGGCCTCCCGGATCTCCTTCTCGCGGAGCGGCCATCAACTGCTCCACCTTGTGCTTGAACTGGGAGTTGGCCTCGTGCTTGAACTTGGCCGGGTCGGTCTCGAGCAATGCGCTGAGCTGTTCGACGTTAAGACCCGCCTCCGCCCACCCTTTCATGCCTTCGCTGGCCTTGACCTGCAAAACCCCTTCGGCATCGGCCGGCGCGCTCAGGCTGGGGATATAGCGGACCTCCATGCCCCTCAATGAAGAATGGAGCGCCGCCATCTTTTGGTCCAGCTCCACTTCGTCGGAGACATCGCCCTCGAACAACGGTTGTCCCTTGACCTTATGGAAGCCTTCTTCCCTCATGATCTTGGTCACATCGGCCGGAGGTCGGCCCTCGCTGGAATAGATGACGCGTATGTAAGCCTTCATCTTGCTCACTACCAAACTAATCCCGGAAGGGGAATTAAAAGGGTGCGAGCAGAATCGGGGATTTGATAATGAGGGCGGAAAAAGAGATTATGGGCCATACCATATACCGCCCGACATGACGCCAGAACAGGAGTACGCCATGAGGTGGTTCCGGGACTATTACTCCAGGAGCGCCATGCCGCCCCCGTTCGACTTCACCGGTCGGGAGTTCGGTTTCATGTTCTTCGACAAGGACTTCGTGAGGAGGCACGTGGGCTTCAAATCGCCGGAGGACCTGGGCCGCTATCTGGTCTCCCAGGTGCCGATGCATGTCTATTACTCCTCGGCCCATTACGAGAACCCCTCCGCGCCGAAGATGGAGCAGAAGGGCTGGCGCGGCGCCGATCTGGTCTTCGACCTGGACGCGGACCACATCCCTGGGGCGGACAAGATGACCTATGAGGAGATGCTCTATGTGGTGAAGCAGGACATGATCCGCCTTTTGGACGATTTCCTCCTGGGCGACCTGGGGTTCGCCGAGGAGGAGGTGCGCATCACCTTCTCCGGGGGTCGGGGGTACCATGCCCATGTCCAGTCGGACCGGGTGCAGAGGCTTGGCTCTCATGAGCGCAGCGAGGTGGTGGACTTCGTCTCCGGCACGGACCTGGACTTCGAATGGATCTTCAAGGAGCGCTCCTCCATGAAGAAGGAGTACAAGACCGTGACCAAGGTGGAGATGTCCACCCTCATCCCGCCAGAGGGGTCTGGGGGATGGAAGGGCAAGGTGCGGAGGCGCCTCTCCGAGCTGATGAGCGAGGTGGAGACCCTTGATTTCGAGGAGGCCAGGCAGAGGTACCCGGCCTTCGCCAAGTTGAACGACAGACAGTACTTCTTCCTGCAGCAGGCGCTTGGTGCGGACCGCTCCGGCAAGAACGGTAGGCAGCTCATCCTGGAGAACAACAGTCTGGAGTACATCACCGATGCCAAAGGCAAGGAGGCCTTGTTGCAATGCGTGAGGGACACGGTCCGCGTCGGAGCGGCGGCCCAGGTGGACGAGCCGGTGACCAGGGACATAAAGCGCCTGATACGTTTGCCCGGGTCGCTGCATGGCAAGACCGGCATGAGGGTGATCTCCATGAGCAGGGACGGCCTCACCGGTTTCGACCCGTTGCGGGACGCCTTCCCTTCGATATTCCCTGACACCCCTCAGAAGGTGGAGGTGCGCTCCCGGGTCGACCTCAAGCTCAAGGGACAGCGCGTGCACGGGGAAGGGGTCATCGAGGTCCCCACCTTCGCCGCCATCTTCCTCGCGCTGCGTTATAAGGCGCGAATAATCTGAACGTGCCATTTGAACAGTAAGTTTTATTAAACAAAATGTATATTTTTCTCGGGATGGGTTCGGGATGAAAAGCACCAGACAAGAGATGGAAGGAGGTTACCGGCTGGACAGCATACGCCGGGTGAAGAGGTACCTCTACATGGCGCAGGCGGCGATCCTGGTCTCCTTCGCCCTGTTCCTGATGTGGACCAATGGGAACATCTCTGCCTTCCCGTTCCTGATCGACCTACCCCTCCTCTTGTTGTTCCTTCTCATCCTGTTCCTGATAATCAACATCGAGAGCTTCGTGTTCTTGCGCATGGAGCTTCGCTACATCAAGAGCCACAGCACCAAGTATTTCATGACCAGGAGCTCGATCCGTCGCAGTCTGGTGATAATAATCGTGGCGGGGATCGCCTTCACGGTGTTCTTCACCCCCTATGCCAACGATGCGGTGAAGGACGCGGTAAGCGTTCGGGGCGATCTGCTGGTGACGTCGGACTCGGTGCCTGCCGGGGTCTCTTTCATGTGCAGCGACCCGACCATGCTGGTCCAGGCCAGCAAGGTCTCGGTGAGCTCGGAGGGGGCGGTCGTGCTGGCCTTCTTGGTTACCGAGGAGAACTATGATAAATACGCCCCCCAGGGAAGGGATGCGCTGGCCATGCACCGCATCAACGTCAACGCGAACGATTATACCGCCGATCCCGACCTGACGTTCACACTTTCAGGGTTGGAGTATGGGAAGTACTACCTGGTGCTTTATCAGGAGGAGCCGGGCCCGGACACCACGGCGAACGTAGATGTGGAGATAGGGATAGCACCGAACATGATGGCCTACATGCCGGTCTTGGCCGTGGCGTTCATGATCGCCAACTTTGTCTGGCTGATCTACATCCGCCCGCTCAACACCACCTTGCGCCGCCGCGCCATCTACTCGTGAAGGGCGCAGCAGAGGCTGGACCGGACCACCTCATATCCCTCGAGCTCCAGCCTTCTCAACGTCTCCGCGGCTGGTGATGCCATCCCGGCCACTCCAAGCCGGACCGCCTCGATCTCCAGGTCCACGTTGCCCCGCGGTCGCATGCAGCCCAGGAGCACTGGGCAGTTCAAAGTCTCGGTGGCATGGCGCACTACCCGGAGGAAACTGACCGGAGAGGCGGTTTTCGTCCTCATCATCGGAGTATCGGGGGTGGGAAGGCGCCAGAGGAGGACGAGCGCGGCGATGGGGAAACCACTGACGAGATCGATGCTAGCCATCTCCCCCTCGATGTCGTCGCCCCCTAGCCCGACGCAGATGTGGGGCACCACCCTTCCCGCACTGGCGGAGAAAAGGGCCGAGAGCGTTTCCCGGTAGGCCTCCGGTCCGACCTTCAGATGTAGGACGTCGCGGATGACGTCATTGTTCTGGACGATGTCGACCGAATAGCAGTCCGCCCCAGTGCCCGTCAGTCGTCGGGCGTCCTCAGCACCAAGAAGGCCGGTATGGAGGTTGACGCTCAGGCCGAGGCGGCGCACCGACCTGACCTCATCTATCCGTTCCAGTATCGGAAGTTTACCCTGTCGGTCGCATCCCCCGCTCAGCAAGATGCCGACGGCGCCCGCTCCCTTGAGCGCGACGGCGACCTCCGGAAGCGAGCCCGGGCGGGAGGCGTCGGTCATGGCGCGAAGGTAGTGGCCACGGCAATGGTCGCACTGCAGCTCGCACCTCGACCCGGTCATGGATACGGCGGGGAATGCCCTGCCAGGCTGATAGGCGACGACCCTCTTGCCCATGCTTCGCTGTATATATTGAGGGACCAAAAGATTTATTGCATGAACCGCTTTCCTCGGGCAAGGCGAGACTCATGAAGGCTTACAAGGCCGTTGGCTCATTCACGATCAGCAAGCAGAACTACATGAAGCGCGAGCAGCCCTTCAACATCGAGGTGGCGGCGAAGGACGAGGCCGACGCCGCGCACACGGTCATCTCCACCATCGGTTCCAGGCACAGTGTGACCAGGAAATATGTCACCCTCAAGGAGATCGTTCCATTGAAGGCCGACGAGATCACCGACCCGGTGGTCAAGAGGCTCGTCGGTGGTGCGCAATGAAGGAGCAGGAGCTCAGACAGGCCCTAGGGGCCATGGAGGTCTACAAGGCCCAGCTGGAGGGCATCGGGGAGCAGCAACAGCTCATCCAAATGTCCATCGAGGAGCTAACCCGGGCCAAGGTCACCCTTACCGACTTCATCAAGTCCGAGGTGGGCGATGATGTGCTCATCCCCGTGGGCAGCGCCTCCTTCGTCAAGGCCAAGGTCTCTGACAACAAGAACGCGCTCATCGGCGTTGGCACCGGGATCACCATGGAGAAGCCCATCGAGGATGCGATGATGCTCATCGAGAAGCGCCTGCAGGAGATGCTGGACGCCGGGAAGAAGCTGCACGAGAGCCGGCAGATCATTGAGATGAAGGCGTCCCAGTTGAACCAGGTGCTCGAGGCCGAGTACCAGCGCATGGGCGGCGCGCCCGCCCCGTGAGGTCCTTTTTAATGTTCGATTCGCTCAAGCGCATCTTCGGCCGCAAGCCCAAGGAGGCTGAGGCACCAGTCAATCTCGAGGAGGCGGTGGGCGACAGTGGTAAGAAGATCGCGGAGGACGACCTCGACGAACTTTTGTGGAACGTCGAGCTCGGCCTGCTCGAGGCCGACGTGGCGCTGCCGGTCATCGAGGAGATAAAGGCCCAGGTGAAGGCCGACCTTCTGGGCAAGCGCTTTGACAAGAAGTACCGGCTCGAGGACGTCGTCCTTCTAGCGTTGAGGGACGCGGTTTCGAAGACCCTGGCAGGAAGCGCCTTCGACTTCGATGACTACGTGGCAAAGCATGAAAAGCCTGTGGTGGTCATGTTCGTCGGGATAAATGGGACCGGCAAGACCACTGCCATCGCCAAGCTGGTGAACCGACTGCAGAAGAACGGGACCACCACGGTGCTGGCGGCCTCGGACACCTTCCGCGCCGGTGCCATCGAGCAGATATCCATCCATGGCGACAGACTTAACACCAAGGTCATCAAGCATCAGTCGGGCGCCGATCCGGCCGCCGTCGCGTACGACGCGGTGGACCATGCCAAGGCGCGCAAGCGCGACGTGGTCCTGGTCGACACCGCCGGTCGCATGCAGACCAACTCCAACCTCATGGACGAGATGAAGAAGATCAAGCGCGTCGTCAAGCCGCACCTCACCATCTTCGTGGGCGACTCGCTCGCCGGCAACGATGCCATAGAGCAGGCCCGCACCTTCGACAAGGAGGTGGGCATCGATGCGGTCATTCTCACCAAGATCGACGCTGACGCCAAGGGCGGGGCGGCGCTCAGCATCGCCTACACCATCAAGAAGCCCATCGCCTTTTTGAGCACGGGACAGGGCTACGAGGACATAATCAAGTATGAACCTGGATGGATGGTGGCGCGCCTCTTCGCGGACGTCGAGGCGTGATAATCTTTCCTTAGGTGAACTGCCCTGGATAGCATAGCGTGGCCATGACCATCGCGAACACCTTGGCATCGGCCAACAGGTTCTCCACCTTGCAATATTCGTTGGGCGAGTGCATGACCTCGTCTATGGTCGACCAGGCATAGGCCTCCATCCCCGCCAGGCGGAAGAAGTTGGCGCATGTGCCTCCTCCCACCCCCCCGGCCTTGGGCTCGAAGCCTCTCAGCTTCTTGACCGACTCCGCCAAGGTCTTGAAGCCTAGGCTGTCGGTGCTAGATGGCTTACCGCTGCGGGTTAGCTGGGCGATCTCGATCTCGATCTTCGCCCCGGTCTTGTCCTCGAACAGGTCCGCGATCCAGCGCATGGTCTTCATGATCTCGTCCGGATCGTAGTCGGGAAGGATCCTGAAGTCCAGGTAGAAGACGTCCTCACCGGGTATGGTGTTGATGTTGGCGACGTTCAGAAGGTGCTTCGTCGGCTCGTAGGTCGACACCGGCGGGTCGTAGAGGGCGTTGTTCTTGCCATACTTCCGGTCCATGTAATCAACGATGAAAGCCACCAGCTCCGAACCCACCTTCATGGCGTTCAGGCCCTTGTTGGGCGTGGAGGCGTGGGTCTGCTTGCCGTGCACATTGACCTTGAGCCACATGATGGTCTTCTCGGCCACCTCGATTATCGAGCCGTCCGGCGCCCCGAAGTCTGGGACATAGATTATGTCCCCTTTCTTGAAGACGTTCTCATGGAGGAGGAACTTGATGCCTTTGTCCGAGCCCATCTCCTCGTCCGCCACCACCACTATGCCCAGGCCTAGCTCTGGCCCTGTGGCGACGTCGTTGATGAGCTTGGCGGCGAAGATGGAGGCTATCAGGGCCTGGCCATTGTCCTCGGTGCCCAGACCATAGAGCTTGCCCTCGATGAGGCGCGGCGAGAACGGCGGGTAGGTCCAGGCCTTGAGGTCGCCCGGTGGGACGGTGTCCATGTGCACCACGAACCAGACCATCTGGTCGGATTTGCCCTTCTTCCTGGCCACGATGTTGGGGCGGGACTTGAGCTTGACCCTCTCGTCCAGGATCTCCATGACCTCGACCTCGTCGAAGCCACAGCGGTCCAGCATGTCCTTTATCATACGGGAGCGGGCGAACTCGCCGTCCCCTCCGTTCTCAGGGCCGATGGCCGGCACCCTGACGATCTCTCCCAGGGCCTGTACCATCTCTTCCTTGTGAAATTCCAGCGAGGCTAACCGCTCCTCCATGCTTGGCATGATTATCCCTGCGGTCCATTGGGTTTTGGGGTATTAATTCCTTGTTGGCTGAGTATCGTTACAAGGATTGATAAATCGGCTTGCTGGCTCAATTATCGAACGTGAGATAGGGCACCTTTTTATCGCGGGATGCCTTTCACCGTTCCGGTGAGCTATGGATATCGAGACCGTCGCCTTGATCCTTATGACCGTCATGGGTCTGGCCATCGCGGCCGGCCTGGTCTGGATCCTCTTGAAGGGAAAGAAGAGGGTTTGAGGCTCACAGCCTTCTCAGCACCATGCTGACGGCGTTCCCTCCGCCCAAGCATAGAGTGGCCAGGCCAGTGTTGCGATTGCGGTCCTGCAGCGCGTATAGCAGGGTGGTGAGGACGCGTGCCCCGCTGCATCCGATCGGATGGCCCAGGGCCACCGCGCCGCCGTTCACGTTGAACCGGTCGTCCAGGACCCCCAGTTCCTTTCGACGGCCACCGACGCCGTGGCGAAGGCCTCGTTGTGCTCGAAGAGGTCCACCTGATCGATGGACATGCTCAGCCTTTTGAGCAGCTCCCTGGTCGTGGGTATGGGCGCCTCCATGATCCACTCGGGCCTCGTGCCTCCGGTGTGGTAGCCCACGATCTCGGCCAGGGGGCGATGCCCGTTCTCCTCCGCCCAGCGTCTGGATGCCACCACGATCGCAGAGGCCCCGTCGCTCAGTTGTGAGGCGTTACCCGCCGTGACCACCCCTTTCTCCCGGAAGGCCGGCTTCAATTTCGCCAGCGTCTCCATGGTCGTATCCGCCCTTATCCCTTCGTCGGCCTTGAACACCATGTCGCCCTTCTTGGAACGGATGACATAGGGGACGATCTCCTTCTCGAACTTGCCATTGATGGTGGCGGCATGGGCCTTCATGTGGCTCTCGAAGGAGAGCTGGTCCGCCTGCTCCCTGGTCACATGGAAACGCTCCGCGCATATCTCCGCGGTGTGCCCCATGTGCATATCGTTGAAACTGTCCCACAGGCCATCGTTGACCATGTGGTCTATGATCTTGTTGTCATTGAGGCGGTAGCCAAATCGGGCCTCCTTCAGTAGATAGGGGGCCTGGTTCATGTTCTCCATGCCCCCAGCCACGACCACCTCGTGCTCCCCCGCCTTGATGGCGTTGGCGGCCAGCATGACCGCCTTCATCCCTGAGCCGCAGACCTTGTTGATGGTCAAGGCGCCCACCTCGTACGGGATGCCGCCGCGGACGGCGGCCTGGCGCGCCGGGTTCTGGCCAAGGGAGGCTTGCAGCACATTGCCCATGATGCATTCATGGACCTGGGCCGGGGTTATGCCCGCCCTCTTGATCGCCTCTCCCACCACCAGGCCGCCCAGCTCCTGTGCCGGGACGTCCTTCAGGGTGCCTCCGAACTTGCCGATGGCGGTGCGGACCGCGCTTAGGATGACCACATCGTGCATTGAAACCCACCTCTTCCGAATGCTATGCTCCGAGC
>CAWBKY010000003.1:0-245828 GCA_963789555.1 Methanomassiliicoccaceae archaeon
TCGATGTATGACAACGACTTAAAGCGTAATGGAGCGGCCTTCGAGACCGACGCGCTTCAAAGGTTTGCTCAGATGTCTCCGGGCGCAGACCGGCGGCTCATACCAACCTGGGGCGATGGTCCGGGTCTCCACCGCATAGGTCGCTTGGTCCTCTCCCGCCCGTCTCCCACATCTGCGGCACCTGTAGCCGGCCTGCCGTCCCAAAGATTGCATGCTCTTATCGCAGTCTGGACACATGGGGTTCGATGTCTTCTTGCGCGCGGGGGCCAAGGATACCACCTCGATCTTCTCCACATTGAGGGTCCTGGGCTCGGCCCTGAGCTCCCCCAGCGCCCTGATCTTGTCCCCTGGCCGTAGACCGCGCGCCACCTCGCGGAACGACTTCGAAGGCTCGTAGAACGTCATGTCCAAGGGCGTCTCCCCTCGGGTCAGGGTGCGCAGGACCACGTGGCCGCCGACCAGGGTGGTCGCTTCGGACGCCACCGTGGCCTCCACCTCATAGGAGCGGTCCGGTACGAGCTCCCTCCACCTTTTGATGATGTGGTCGTCCGTGCCTTGGTTGCTCAGGAATGTTACCCATCGGTCGATGGGCTCGGAAGAGATCTGGCGCATGGCGGGTGCAAGGTCGTACGGGTCGTCCCCCCTTATCCCGAAGAGGACCGGACAGGGGGTGTGCGGGGCGATGGCGCGGTGATTCACCGTGATATCGAAGTTGTTGAAGGTCGTGGGGTGGCATCGGTCCATCTCCTGGATCGAGTCGTCGGTGATCGTTCGCGGTTGGCCCCACCTTTCCTTGGCCCGGTAGGTTATCACCTCATAGGTATGGTCCATGGGCCTCCAGGCCATCGCGGCCGTGGCGCCGATGACGCCTCGTCCTCCGGACATGGTGAAGGTATGCGCCCCGATCCGATGGAGCTCCTTGTCCACATCGTCCTTGGCGACGATGTCTCGGACCGCCCTCCAATAGAACCTTTGCGAGGGGCGATTGGATGACACGACCAGGCCAGGGCTGGCATCGTCCCGCACCTGGGACCATCTTTCGATCAGGGCGGAGCAGCGCCCCATGATCGTCTTGGGGTCCACCTCGCCCTCCTCTCTCGGGTAACAGAAATAGGGTGTGCCTCGGATCACGCCGACCGAGGTGGCCTGTCCCCGCCCATGGCCGAACCGCAGACATAATGCCGCGTTCCCCCTGGTCTTCCAAGGGACGGCGGGGTTGAGGCGGACCAGTCGGGGCATGCCAATTAGGTCCAGGTCGCGAAGGGCATCTATGATCTCCGTGGCAAGGAACGTGGTGCACATCCACTCCTTGGAATCGGTATCATCGAAGGCGACGAACATCTCAGGTCCTGCTCAGGCTAGGGATGATATTTAACCCTACCGAGCCTGGATGTTCAGGATCATGAGCTCCAGCCTCTCGACGAAGATCATGCCGGGGGACCCCTCGGCGGTCCTCCCCCATATCCTGAGGGGGTGAGGATACTCCATCTGACTGGGGTAGGTGCCACGGGGGCAGAACGCCTTCCATGTGGTGTCATCGCTGTCCTTGATCTCCAACATCAACCCCTTGGCGCCTTCGGAACCCTTGGTGGCGGTGCAATAGACCTCGACCTCCTCACCTGGTTCCAGATTGGAGAATTGAGCGGTGGGCTCGGCCCCGAAATCAGAGACCAGGACCAGGGCGAGCACCGAGAATCACGGCGAGCACGCAAAGCGGCCCGAGCGGGACTGGCCTGGACATGGGTGGTGGTTTGGCGCAAGGGGTCGATGGTTTTTCCCATTGCATTTAGCCTCGATCCCCGCTACTAAAATATTCTATACCAAAAATTCGTTGTGGCAGGACATGAGCAGACCGGTGACAGTTCAGTACGTCGTACCGTTCTCCATCAGCTTTCTTGGCAGCGGGGTCTGGTCATCACAGGCCTTTCCCTATATGACCTAATCGAGGATGCCAGACCTGTTCGGACTCGGTGGCTGGTGGTTCTACCTGTTGGTCATCGGCATCATAATGGCATTGATCGGGTTCTTCTACCTCTATACCTACCTCAAGCGCGTCAGCAAGTTCAAGAAATTGATAGCTGAGAAAAGCAAGAAAGAGTTCGTCACCAACCTGGACGAGCTCGAGTACACTGCTTGGAGATTGCCGAAGAGCTATGAGGACAAGGTCGCGGAGAAGAAGAAAGAGTTTGGGGTGAAGTGAGGGGGACCCCTACATTTCCGATGGAACGTCCTTTCCCGGCGGTCCGTCCTTCGTCCCCTTTATCGTCCCTTTGACCTGAACCACCTTCTCAGAAATGGTGGTCAGGTCCTTCTCATGCAGAAGGATGTCCATCTGGATGGAATCGCCATAGTCGATGGATATCACATCGGCCATCTCGAAGATGTATGAGATTATCGAATGGGAAGGGGCATCGTTCGGTAATGTCACCGTCAATGAAAGCGTCCTTCGGAACTGCTCTCCAATGACCGATACCAGTTGATCCATCCCTTCTCCTGACCTTGCGGAAACGAAAACGATGGGAGAATCAGGAAAGTGACGATGTGCCATTTCCTCTAGAAGGATTTTGGCATTTTTATTTAATAATTTATCTATTTTATTAAAGATTATTATTATGTCGTTGGAGACGACCTGTGGCGTCAGGATGTTCTTGGAAGTGGATAGACGTTCCTCGATATGTTCCAGATCATCACCGCTATCCACCACCAAGAGCACAAGGTCAGAATTGAAAATCTCCTCTATCGTGGTCCTGAACGATTCGATCATGAAATGAGGCAGGTCTCTGAGGAACCCGATGGTATCAGTTATAAGGATCGATCTGGAACCCTTCATCCTCCTGGTGGTGGTAGATAAGGTCGAGAACATCCTGTCCTCGATCAACACCTCCTCACCGGTCAAAACCCTCATCAAGGATGACTTCCCAGCATTGGTGTAACCGGCAAGGGAGACCACCGAGAAACCCCCTCTAACACGATGCTTCCTCCTGGTCCCAGAGTCTCTCCTTATCTCTGCCAGCTCATCATCTATGGCCTTGATCCGGGACTTGACCAGGTCATAATAGACATCGATGGCGTACTCGCCCCCTCCCATGAAACCGGGATGCTCCCCGCTCTTTGCGTTATGGATCCACTCCTTCAAAAGGGGCGTTTCGTAGCGCAACCTTGCCTTCTCCACCTGCAGACGCGCCTCCCGACTGTTGGCCCGAGTGGAGAAAATATCCAGGATCAACCTGACCCGATCTACGCAGACGACCTTGAAAAGACTCTCCAAATTGTAATGGTGGGATGGTTTCGCCTCTCCGTTCAGGATGATGGCCTCCACCGGCCTCTCCTCTTGGAGGCTCTTCAGCTCCTTCACCTTCCCCCTTCCTAAGAACGTGTTCGGGTCCGGTCTCTGTCGCTTCTGGGTCATGACATAGATGATGTCATATCCAGCTGTATTGGCCAGCTCCTCTATCTCTTCCACATCATGATCCAAACTGAGCAGGACCGCATTCTTTTTCGACATAGGTACTAGACCCTCAAGGACAACGACCCGGCATGGTCATAACTGCTTGATTATACCTCGTGGGATCGAGAGGCGACAACTGCAGTGGAAATGGAGGGGTGTGGGTTTGCCAACTGACAATTGCCCACCCCGACGTTTCCTGTCCAATTCGCCATCTAAGATAAAAGTCACTTATTTATTGAGGTATGCCCTACCTTGAAATTCGCACCATTTCTCCACGTTAAAATGCCGAATTGGAGCGTCACCGTCACCTTCATCAACCATCCAAGAGGGGGGATACTATGGAAACCAGCGTGTTCGACGCGCACCTAAACCGTAAACAGATATTCAAGAAGAACAATCGAGAGATATTACGCCCCTCCTACCTACCTGACGTTCTGCCACATCGTAATGACCAGATCCAATCCCTGGCTTCGATACTAGTGCCGGCCTTGAAGGGGGAGCGACCATCCAACATCCTCATATTCGGAAAGACCGGGACCGGGAAGACCGCCTGCGTCAAGTACATCGGCAACGAGGTGAAGAAGGCCGATGGGGATAGGAACCGGGTCACATTCATCTACATGAACTGCGAGGTGGTCGACACATCCTATGGTGTTCTGCAGAACATAGGAAACCAGTTCGTCCAGGACTTCGAGCAGCGCATACCCTTCACAGGATTGAGCATCACCCAGGTCTATACATTGCTCCGGGACAAGCTTGATGAGCAGAACCGCATCATCCTCATCGCCTTGGACGAGATAGATAAGTTGGTCTACAAATCTGGGGACGACGTCCTATATCATCTTTCCAAGATCAACGACGACCTCAAGAATGCCCGGGTGTCGGTCATCGGCATATCCAACGACCTACTTTTCACCGATCTCCTTGATCCGACGGGTGAAGTCCCGGTTGGAGGGAGAGAAGATGGTATTCCCGCCCTATAACGCCGACCAGCTTCAGGACATCTTGAAGCAGAGGGCGTCCTTGGCGTTCGATGAGCATGTGCTCGAGCCGGGCGTGATCCCTCTGTGCGCTGCGTTGGCGGCTCAAGAACATGGTGATGCCCGTAAGGCGCTGGACCTGTTGCGGATATCCGGTGAGATCGCTGAGCGGGAGAACTCCGACAAGGTGGC
Organism: Methanomassiliicoccaceae archaeon; assembly: GCA_963789555.1. Taxonomy (GTDB): domain Archaea; phylum Thermoplasmatota; class Thermoplasmata; order Methanomassiliicoccales; family UBA472; genus JACXTP01. The sequence goes on from CAWBKY010000003.1 coordinate 4,621, forward strand.
CGATGTACATGTTTACAAGGCCAAGAACAAGATGGAGCTGGATTGCGTCTCCGAGGCGGTGCGCACCCTGCCCACCCAGTCCAAGATGGTGTTGATGTGCATCATCCTCAACGAGGAGAAGGGCGAGGAGAGGCTGACCACGGGCGAGGTCTATGAGACCTATCGCTCCATGGCCCGTCAGCTCGGAATGTCCCCGCTCACCCAGCGCCGGATCACCGACCTCATCTCCGAGCTGGACATGATGGGCATCATCCATGCCAAGGTGAAGTCCTTCGGAAGGGGAGGCCGCACCAAGGAGATCGACCTCAGTGTGCCGTTGGATGAGACGAAGAAGGTCCTGGAGGAGGACGAGGTCTTCCAGGAGCTGAAGAACTTCAAGCCGAAGAACCAGACGACACTCATCTGAACCAAGGTCTCATTTCTTCTCGTCGTCCGCGTCCTTGGGCTTCTTCTCGTCCCTTTTCACCACCACTTCCTTGGGCGGGGGATTGCGGTTCTCCTTGCGCAATGGTGCGAAAGGGTCCTTGCCCTTGCGATGGAAGTAGATCTCCAGTAAGTCGACCGATATCGGTATGATGATTATCAGGGCGATGCAGACGAAGAGGTTGGTCCAACTGTTGGCCGGGACGCCCGGGCCATATGGTGTGTACTGGCCGCCCACCCAGAGCTTGAGAAGCCCGAACCAGGGGATCTCGACCTTGGCCACCCCGACCACCCAGTCACCCTCTATCGGCTCCCGGCAGATGGGCACCTGGGTGTTCTGGTCGGTGAGGTCGTTGTGGTCCCCCTTTGTGATGAACCCCCCATGCTCATAGACCAGGAGGGCGCCTAGGTTGACCCTGACATACTGCGAGCGATATCCGACGTCGTAGAGCTCGAGAATCCCACCCAGCCCCCACCACTGGCCATCCTGGTCCCCGTTATGGGACCAGAGCGATTGAGGGTAGTCAGCCAAGGATGGTATATCGAACGCATTGGTACTTGTGTTATAGACCACTTCCACGATGGCTCGATGGATGACCGGGGTTGAGCCCTCTTGGCCATATCTAAGATATACCACCACGTCCCCATAGTCGCCGAACTTGCGATAGTGATCTACATACCCTTCCACATAGGTGACCACCGAACTTTGGTCCCTTACGATGACCAAATCGCCGGTGTCGATAACGCCAATGTAGCTCCTCTCACTAGAATGGGCCATGCTACCAGATTCGACCACCACCATCGGGGGCCAGATCCCGCTGTATAGGTATAGGCCGGCAAATATGGCCAGAAGCACGATTATGGCCGCTAGGAAGGCAAGGGCCTCTTTCTTCCATCCCTTACCCTTGCCCTTTCCACCGCTCACGTCCGATGGAACCGAACTGTTACTAAAATATGTTTGCGGTGGGAAGATGGTGGGACCATAAAGGATTATTATACAATGGGCCATTGGATGCTCGAGTCCAATGGAGCGTCCCGATAACGATACCTACTTCATGAGAATGGCCGAACTGGTGGCCACAAGGTCCACCTGTCTGCGTCGAAAGGTCGGCGCGGTCGTCGTCAAGGAGAAGCGGGTGCTTACGACCGGATACAATGGGGCCCCCCGCGGCCTTAGGCACTGCGAGGAGGTGGGCTGCATTAGATTGACGAACAACGTCGAGTCCGGTACGCGCCACGAGCTATGCCGTGGGGTGCATGCCGAGCAGAACGCGGTCATCCAGGCAGCCTATTTCGGGGTCAGCATCAAAGAGGCCGCCATCTACACCACCAACTTCCCCTGCGTTCTTTGCACGAAGATCCTCCTCAATGCCGGAATATCCGAGATAATATACAAGGACGAATACGAGGACGAGCTCTCCAAGAGCATATTGGAAGAGACCGACGTCATAATCAGACGATTTGGTCAAAAATAAATCATTCTTTTTTAACAATAAAAATGTTGAACAATCACTTGTTTTACACCAACCGATTCCAAAACAGCACATGCACCAGAAAATATCTGGCTTGGTCCAAATATATTCGTATAGGAATTTTCAAAAGCGACCCTTCACCAATCGTTTATTCGGCCCTGGCGTGTCATATCGTGGCAAATAGTTAAATAGAGAAATGAGATTCGGAGGACATCATCCGGGGAGAGGCCTGTGACTAGGGCTGATACACTTCTTAAGGTCAAAGAGGCTGAGGCAAAGGCTGCCCAGATCGTGAAGGACGCTCAGGAGAGACAGAAGGTCATCGTCGCCAACGCCAGAAGGGACGCCCTGGCTCGCATGCGTGACAGCGAGGCGAGGATGAAAGAGGAGCGGGAGAAGACGATCATGGCAGAGAAGGTAAAGTTGGACATCGCCCGCAAGGAGCAGATGGCCAAGGGCAACGCTGAGGCCAACAAGGCCTTGACCGTCTCCGATTCCAAGGTCTTCGCGATCAAATCCTATCTTAAGGAATCATTTGAGAAATCCCTCTGAGGTTTTTACATGCTGATGCCGGAGCAGATGAACCGAATCCTCCTAGTGGGATCGAAGGCCGACCTCAAGGCCACCATCGATCTGCTCTACAAGGTGGAAGCCGTCGACATCGTTGACTTCTCGGCCGAGGAGGAAGGGTTCAGCTTGGGGTCGCCCCTGCCAGAGTCCTCCGTGGCCTCCCAGAAGCTCCTCAAGCTCCGTTCCATCGAAAAGGACATGCAGCTTGACATCGATGTCGAACCGACAGAGACCATAGCGCCGGCCAGGATCAAGAACGACCTGGATAAGACGCTGTCCGAGTTGGACCACTCCCTCGGCACCGTCCTTCAGGAGAAGGCCAAGGCACAGGCGGAGTTCGCCGAGCTGCAGAACGAGAAGCGGTCCATCGAGCCCTTCTTGAACATGGACATCCCACTGGACCTCTACAAAGGTTATTCCAGCCTAACCGTCCTGACAGGCAACGTCAAGACAGACCCATCACAAGAGTTCTCCTCCAAGATCCCTCAGAGCGAGGTCTTACTTTCCAGTGACAAGAAGTTCGTGGCGGTCTTCGTACCCAAGAAGGACCTTGGGGAAGCACAGAAGATCCTGCTGCAGAACGGTTTCTCCGAGGTGCCCGCACCCATAGGCAGCGGGGACGCCAAAAAGAGGCTGGTCGACATTGAGACCGAATCAGCGCAAAAGGAGGCCGCGATCGAGGAGTGCAACAAGAACCTCGAAGACCTCCGCACCAAGTACGGTGCTATCATCTGCGCCGCCGACGAGGATCTAAGCATCGAGGTTCAGGTCGCCGAGACACCACTGCGCCTAGGCACCACCAAGTACTCCTTCGTCCTGGACGGATGGGTACCAAGCGCGAAGTTGGAACCTTTAAAGGGGGCCATCGAGAAGGACCTGAAAGGGCAACGTTTACCTTGATGTCCTGGAGACGGCAGAACGCCATGAGGGCCACGAGCACGACACGGAGCACCTCACCAACGTCGATTACACCTCAACCAAGTCTGAGGTACCCACCAAGACCAATCCGAACAAGTATGTGGGTCTTTACGAGTACCTTACCGGCCTGATCTCCACACCAAAATACAGAGAGATCGACCCATCCTTCATGATCAGCATCACATTCCCATTGTTCTTCGGCCTAATGGTAGGGGACATTGGATATGGGGTCGGGTTCACCGTCCTAGGGTTCATAGGCCTAATGAAGGTCAAGACGCCCGAGTGGAAGACCATCGCCACGATGTTGTTCTTTGGTGGTATCTGGGCCACAATATTCGGTTTCTTCCTGTTCGGCGAAGCGTTAGGGATGCACTTCCAACCGATTTGGGTCGAAGGGGCTACACCTGCGGAGTACCAATACGGCAACGAGGTCACCTGGTCCTATCTTCTGCAAATGGAGCTTCCCGAACTGGGCGTCATCAGCAAGCTCAAGGACGTCAAGATATTCCTGTTCGCCGCCCTGGTGATCGGATTCGTTCACCTTGGTATCGGGTACTGCATAGGTGTGTACAACAAGACCATCCGTTACGGGTTCAAGCACGCCTTCATGGAGAAGATAAGCTGGTTGATGATCCTGATCGGAGGCTTCTTCCTTCTCCTATGGTTCATCAATGAGATGATCGTGCCCATCGGGTCATGGTGGGGGCTGCCGATGATCGACAGCTACCTCTATATCGGTATAGGCTTGGTCATAGTCGGGGCAATCCTGGCGTTCATCGGCGAAGGGCCTGGGTCGATCCTGGAGCTTCCTGGACTGATGTCGAACGTACTATCCTATTCGCGTCTGGCCGCAATCGCGATGTCCAAAGCAGGACTGGCGTTGGCGTTCAACACCATGGCCTTCGTTACAATAGGAACAGATGGCATCGCCTTGATCTTCGCGATAATCGTGTTCGTACTTGGTGTGTTGATGGTGTTCATACTTGCGATCATATCCGCGGGCATGCACAGCATCAGGTTGCACTATGTCGAGCTGTTCGGCAAATTCTTCGAGGGTGGTGGTCTTAGGTTCAACCCCCTCAAGATCGTTCGTAAGTGGACAAACGAGAAAGTAGGTGATTAAAATGGCAGAAGGAGAATTCGTAGCTATTGGAGCTGGTATTGCAGTCGGACTGGCCGGAATAGGTTCCGGTTGGGCTGAGGCTAGCATCGGTGCTGCCGCTGTTGGCGCCATGGCCGAGAACGAGAAGTTGTTCGGTAAGGGACTGGTCTTGACCGTCATTCCCGAGACCATCGTTATCTTCGGTCTGGTCGTGGCTGTACTGCTCCTGTTCGTATAAGGGAACAAGGACAGAGTATGATCAAGGGGCCGTTCTATGGCATTGGATAACGTAGTTGGTCAGATCCTGGAGAGCGCGAACAGCGAAGCAGATGCGCTGATCCAGGAGGCGGAGAAGGAAAAAACTTCGATCCTGAAGCAGGCCGACGAGCAGGTCGCCGTCAAACAGAAGGCCGAGCAGAAGGACCTGGAGCAGACCCTGGTCCGCATGAGGCAACAGGAGCTATCCAGTGCCGAGCTGGAAGCGAAGAGGGTCACCCTCAACGCCCGGAAGCAGGTCCTGGACAACACATTCCAAAGCACCCTCAAGGAGCTAGGTTCGCTAGGACCGGAGGATAAGGCCAGGCTGTACAAGAAGATCTTGGTGAAAGGGGTGGCGACCATCCCCAACGCCAAGGTGTACTGCCCGAAAGGGGACTCCAAGTACATCGCTGGAACCTCAGGCGTCAAGTCCATCGAGGAGAAGGACATGGAGCCCGGTCTGGTGCTGGAGAGTGCCGATGGGACCGTCAGCCTGGATTATCGGTTCAAGACCGTCCTGGAAGGTGTTTGGGAAAAAGAGCTGAAGAACGTTTCGAACATTTTGTTCGGGTGAATCAATGGCGTTCATGTGGGGTAGCAGGCGTAGTTTGGCGAAAAAGGGCAAGGGCAACTATGCATACGCAGTGGCAAGGGTAAAGTCGAAGAAGTCCCTGTTGCTCACCAAAGATAACTACCCCAAGCTCTTGATGATGGACCTTAATGAGATAGCGCGCTTCCTCGGAGAGACGCAATACAAGGTGGAGATGGCCGAATTGGCCTCACGTCATGAAGGCGTCAACCTCATCGAGCTCGGCACCGCGATGAACCAGGCAAGGGTTTACTCCCAGATCCTCGGATTTTGCACTGGGGACCTAAAGATAACCCTGGAGAAGTACCTGGCCCGTTGGGATTTCATGAACGTCAAGACGTTGCTGCGGGCCAAGATGGCCGGGGCGACGGTCGAAGAGCTACAGGAGGACATCGTGGCGGCCGGCAAGCTGACCGACGAGCAGATCCTCCAGCTGTTCTCCATGGACAACATCAAGGACATCCTCGAGGTGATGGGCAGGAAGTACGGCATGACCGTGCCCGAGGATCTCAAGAACGGATTGGAGAGCACTAAGGACCTTGGTCCGGTCGAGGACTATCTCGACAAATTGTACTATCAGAGGTTCTTCGAGCAGCTGACCCAGCCGACCCGTCCTGAGAAGGTTTTGGTCAACTGGATGCGCATCGAGGTGGACGCTAAGAACATCATCACCCTGCTCAAATTGAAGCGTTACAATGTGCAATCGGAGAAGATCAGTTCATACTTCATAGAGGGTGGCGCGGAGCTCTCCATCAAGGAGCTGGTCCGCATCTCGGCCACAGATTCGCTCGATTCCGCCATCGGCGAATTGAACAAACTTACCTATTACGAGCAAATAAAGGATGCCTTGGAAGTGGCAAGGACGACCGGCTCCCTGAGCGAGGTGGAGATCGTGTTGAACAAGCGATTGGCAAGGCAGGCGGAGAAGTTGTCCCGTGCCTATGTCTCATCGGTGCTCCCCATCGTGGACTACATCGTGAGGAAGAAGATCGAGGTGGACAACATCCGCATCATCGCCCGTGGCAAGCAGAGCGGGCTCAACCCAGACATGATAAAGAAACTGTTGGTGATCTGATGGACGTGGCAGTGATAGGTAGTGAGAGTTTCGTCACCGGTTTCAAACTGGGCGGTGTGAAGCGCTCTTACCCGTCCAAGCAAGAGAATTATGAGAACAAGATCTTGGAACTTATCGCAGACCCGACCATCGGCGTCCTCGCGGTGAGCTCGGATGATATTGACAAGTTGAGCCCGGCGACCCGGCGCAAGGTGATGTCAAGCATCGCCCCCGTGGTCGTCGTGGTGGGAAAGTCGGAAGGCGACCTGCGCGAGAAGGTCAAGAGAGCTATTGGCGTTGATCTATACAAAACATAGAGGGGTTATCAAATGTCTACGGAAGGCAAGATCTATAGGGTGGCTGGACCGGTCGTGACGGCCGTCGGTATCTCCCCCAGGATGTACGATGTGGTACTGGTCGGCAAGGAGCAACTGATGGGCGAGGTCATCAAGATCGTCGGTGACAAGACCGTCATCCAGGTGTACGAGGATACCTCGGGCATTGCCCCGGGAGAGAAGGTCATCAGTACCGGACAGCCCCTCGTGGCCGAGCTAGGCCCCGGGCTTCTGGGGAGCGTATACGATGGTATCCAGAGGCCGCTGCCAGTGCTCATGAGCGTTATGGGCGACTTCATCAAGCGCGGTGTGACCGCCGCCGGCCTGGACCATAAGGCCAAGTGGGCCTTCACCCCGATCGTCAAGAAGGGCGACAAGGTCGTCTCCGGACAGATCATCGGTACCGTACCCGAGAGGTCCATCGTCCACAAGATCATGGTGCCCCCAGGTGTTCACGGCACCGTCGACGACATCAAGCAGGGCGAGTTCACCGTGGACGACACCGTGGCCGTCATCGGCGGCAAGCCCATACAGATGATGCAGAAGTGGCCCGTCCGTGTCGGCCGGCCCTTCACCCAGAAGTTGGCCCCGGACCTGCCCCTCGTCACCGGGCAGAGGATACTGGACACGTTGTTCCCCATAGCCAAGGGCGGAACCGCCGCCATCCCTGGCGGTTTCGGTACCGGAAAGACCGTCACGCAGCAGCAGCTGGCCAAGTGGTCTGACGCCGAGATCGTCGTCTACATCGGTTGTGGCGAGCGCGGTAACGAAATGACCGAGGTGCTTACCACCTTCCCCGAGCTGGAGGACCCTAAGACTGGCAAACCCCTCATGGGCAGGACCGTGCTCATTGCCAACACCTCCAACATGCCCGTGGCGGCGCGTGAGGCCTCAGTATATACCGGAATGACCGTCGCCGAGTACTACCGCGACATGGGCTACAACGTATCCCTGATGGCCGACTCCACCTCCCGGTGGGCCGAGGCCATGCGTGAGATATCCTCCCGTCTGGAAGAGATGCCGGGTGAGGAAGGCTACCCTGCCTACCTGTCCGCCAGGCTCTCCGAGTTCTACGAGCGTGCCGGGCGAGTCAACCTTAGCGACAATAGTACCGGGTCCGTCTCCGTCGTCGGCGCCGTCTCGCCCGCCGGGCGGGGACCTATCCGAGCCGGTCACGCAGAACACCCTCCGTATCGTCCGGGTCTTCTGGGCCTTGGACTCCAAGCTCCGTGAGAGGAGGCACTTCCCCGCCATCAACTGGCTCACCTCCTACTCGCTGTACACCGGAGCTCTGGACGGATGGTACCGTCAGAACGTGGCCCCGGACTTCCCTGACGTGAGGGACTGGGCCATGCAGCTGTTGCAGAAGGAGGCCGAACTGCAGGAGATCGTTCAGCTGGTCGGTTCCGACGCCTTCCCCGAGGAGCAGAAGTTGACCTTGGAGGTCGCCAGGATGGTCCGTGAGGTCTTCCTGCAACAGAACGCCTACCACCCCGTCGATACCTACTCACCGCTCTGCCGCCAGTATAAGTACATGAAGATCATCAAGAACTTCTCCGACCTGGCCCAGAAGGCGGTCGAGTCCGATATAAGCGTCGAGGCGATATCCAACATGCCCGTGCGTTCAGGCTACAGAAGGCCAAGCTCGACCCCAAGGTGGATGAGGAGCTGGAAGCCATCCTGACCGGTCTTGGCAAGGAGTTCGAGGCACTGGGGGCGAAGTAAATGACCACCAAGGAGTACAGGACAATCACACAGATCGCTGGACCGTTGGTATTCGTCGAGAAGACCGAGCCCATCGGTTTCAACGAGATAGCCATCGTCCGTCAGCCGGACGGCACTGAGAAGAAGGGACAGGTGTTGGACACATCCGACGATATCGTGGTCATCCAGGTATTCGAAGGGACCTCCGGTATCGAGAAGAGGTTCCGGCGCTCGCTTCCTGGGCGAGACCATGAAGATGCCGGTGTCCAAGGACATGCTGGGCCGCATCCTCTCCGGTTCCGGTGAACCATTGGACGGAGGCCCACCGATCATACCCGAGCAGAGGCTGGACATCAACGGGTGCCGCCATCAACCCTTGGGCCCGCGACTCCCCATCCGAGTTCATCCAGACCGGCATATCCACCATCGACGGCATGAACACGCTGGTGCGTGGTCAGAAGCTGCCCATCTTCTCCGCCTCCGGTCTGCCCCACAACGAGGTGGCGCTGCAGATCGCCCGCCAGGCCAAGGTGCTTGGCGGCCAGGAGGAGTTCGCCGTGGTCTTCGCCGCCATGGGCATAACCAACGAGGAGGCGCAGTACTTCATGAAGGACTTCGAACGGACCGGCGCCCTGAAGCGCGCCGTGGTGTTCCTCAACCTTGCCGACGACCCGGCCATCGAGCGCATCATCACGCCCCGTCTGGCCCTGACCACCGCCGAGTACCTCGCCTATGAGCTGGGCTACCACGTACTGGTCATCTTCACCGATGTGACGAACTATTGCGAGGCGCTGCGCCAGATCGGCGCCGCCCGTGAGGAGGTGCCAGGCCGCCGTGGTTATCCTGGGTACATGTACACCGACCTCGCCACCCTGTACGAGCGCGCGGGGAGGATCAAGGGAAAGAAGGGGACCATCACCCAGATCCCCATCCTTTCCATGCCCGGGGAGGACATCACCCACCCCATCGCCGACCTTACCGGTTACATCACCGAGGGTCAGCTCGTGGCCAAGCGTGAACTCGTCCGTGCCGGTATCTACCCGCCCATCGATGTCTCGACCTCACTGTCAAGGCTGATGAACGAGGGCATCGGTCCGAAGAAGACCCGTGAGGACCACAAGGCCGTATCCGACCAATGCTACGCCGCCTATGCCGAGGGCAAGGACCTGAGGTCATTGGTGGCCATCGTCGGAAAGGACGCGCTGTCCGAACGTGACAGGAAGTTCCTGGAGTTCGCGGACCTGTTCGAGAAGCGCATCGTGCGCCAGGCCAGGGACGAGGACCGCAGCATCGAGACCACGCTCGACTACATGTGGGAGGTGCTCGCAACCCTGGACGTCCGGTCGCTGACCAGGATCGACCAGAAGTACATCGACAAGTACCACCCGAACTTCAAGAACAAGGCCGCGTAAGGGGGTCCATCCATGCCGCAGAGGGAAATAAAGCCGACCCGGTCAGAGCTCCTCGAGACAAAGAGGAAGATCAAGATGACCAAGGGCGGCTACAAGATCCTCAAGATGAAGCGGGACGGCCTCATCCTGGAGTTCTTCAAGATACTGGAGGAGGCGAAGCAGGTCCGGGAGCAGGTCACCAAGCAGTACGAGGTGGCCATGCAGAAGATCGCCATCGCCGCCGCGGTGGACGGGGAGATCGCCGTGAAATCGGCCGCCTTCGCGCTGACGGACCGGCCAGAGATCAAGCTGCGCAGCAAGAACGTCATGGGCCTGGTGGTGCCGGAGATCGATGCCACCAGCATCAAGAAGTCCATGGACAAGCGCGGCTATGGGGTCATCGGCGTCTCGTCCTACATCGATGAGGCCACCAGCGCCTTCGAGGACCTGGTGGAGACCATCATCAAGGCCGCCGAGATCGAGACCACCATGAAGAAGCTTCTCGACGAGATCGAGAAGACCAAGCGCCGCGTCAATGCCTTGGAGTTCAAGGTCATCCCTGAGCTGCAGCAGGCCGAGGCCTTCATCCGCCTCCGGTTGGAGGAGATGGAGCGCGAGAACATCTTCCGCCTGAAGCGCATCAAGCAGAAGGCCGCGAAAGCAGCATGACCTTCGTGGAGAAACTCTTTGACCGGTTCTTCGGCACGCCGGAGCGGCGCGCCAAGACCTTCCGTATTTTCTGGTTCATATCCTACGCCATGTTCGTCTTCGGCCTGTTGATGATCGTCCTGTTCTGGAATGGGGCACCCTAGGCGCTGAAGTCCTCCATATGGGTGGAGCCATTCCCCAGGTGCACCAATATCAGCTTGGCCGGGTCCGGATTGAAGTTGTGCATCTTCTGGAACGGGGTCTGCGATTGCCAGGTGGAGGCGTTGATGAGCCTGACGCCATTGTAATGGTCCAGGCCGGCGCCGTGCACGTGCCCGGTGACGAAGATGTCTGGAACCTTGTCGATGACCAGGAAGTCCTTGCGCTCCGGGGCGATGGGGGTGCGGCCCCCATATATCGGGACCAGATGCCGCCTCTTCAGCATCTCCTTCATGGCCTGCATGGGGTTGGAGTAGGAGAGACCTTTGACGCTGGCCATCAGGTCGTCGAAGCTCTTGCCATGATAGGACAGGATGGTGCGCCCCTCCACCTCGAAATAGGCGGGATTGCCGATGAGGATGGTGGAGGAATCGAAAAGCTTCCCGATATCGCCCGAGAACGCGGGTTGGGGCTCGGCCGGCCTCACGGCATCATGGTTCCCTGGCTGGACGATCACCTGGATATGGTCCGGAACATCCTTCAACAGCTCGGCAAGGACGCGGTACTGCTCGAAGATGTCCTCGATGTCCAGCTCCTCCTCTTGGTTGGGATAGATGCCGATGCCGTCGACGCAGTCCCCGGGCACCACCAGATATTGCAGGCCGATCTCCGGGCCTTCGGTGCGGACCCATTCGATCATGTCCTCCCAAGGCCGCCTCAGGAAGGTGTTGCTGCCGACGTGCACATCGGACATGAAACCGATGACGGAGCTGAGGTCCCTCCGTTCCATCTGGCTGCCATGGGGCACGTCCGGCCGGATGATGGCGCTGGCAACGATCTTCTTGTCCCGGGCGGTGGGCTTACCGATTATGCCTAGGACCTCATCGTACAGGATGGATTCGTTGGCCAGGCGATGGTCCTTGGGTATCATCACCGCGACCTTTCCGGTCTCATCCTCCAGTTCGACCAATCGGTCGCCGCTGCGGAAGTCCTTGACGTCGTTGACCATGCCGATGAGCTTCACCTCCCGGTCCACCATGAGCCTCTTGGCGTCCAGCACCCGGTCGATGGTGCTCGCCCCCACCAGGTCCCGGCGTTTTTGCAGCAGCCCGCGCAGGGTCTCGAAACGGTCCATGAAGTAGTTGGCGAAGCCGGCCACGCTGGCATCGCAATCGCTGGCGTTGGTTATGTCCTTGGTGATGGTGATGTCGCCATGGCCTCTGGCCTCCACCTTCACATTGCGGCGGCGGGGCACCTCCTGCAGAGTGGCCACCTTTTCCGAGGGTACCAGGCAGGTCTTCCTCAGGTCGCGCATGGTGATGATCAAGGGCCGCTCCTGCATGGAGCTCAAGGCCCGGTGAGCGAACTGCAACGGGTCGGACTGGGCCAGGATATAGTCCTCAGCCTCCTGGTCCATGAGATATCCTTCGCTCGCCAGAGCGTCCACGACCCGTTCGCGCATGTCGTCTTTCGCATGGGGAACGCCATTTTAATAGTTATTCTCCCTATCCTGGCGCATGGCGTCGGTCATGGCCACGGCCAAGGTCTTCCCCACCGAGGACCCGGGCAAGGTACGGCAGGCCCTGCTCAATCTTTTCCCGGGGGCGGACCTGGTGGAGGAGGTCGACGGCATGACCGCCAGCACCGACGGACCTGAGCCATTTCATGGAACAGGTACGGCGCCAGCGCATCCTCGATGCCATGCGCGCCACTTTGTTGCGCGGGGCCGAGGCCGACCGGACCACATTCTGTTTGAACAAGCAGGCGGCCTTCGTCGGCAAGATCTCCATGGTCGAAGGCAACGTCCCCCTGGGGGCGATCGTCGTCACCATCCAAGACGAAGATCTGAGCTCCCTCATCGACCGCGTCGCCCCGACCACCAGTGGACGGGGAGGAGGTGCGATGATCGCGATATCATCACCCGCGCTCAGCCTTCTATCGCTGCGGGAGGCCTTGGCGGCGGTGCAACCCGGCTTCAAGGCCTGGGAGATAGTGGCCGAGGGCAAGCACTACCTGCCCGGCATCGCCAAGGAATTGGAGGAGCATCTTGCCTCCCACGACCTGGACTGCTCGGTGCATGCCCCGCTGAGCGACGTCAACATCGGCTCCCTGAACCCCAGGTTGCGGGAGGTCGCTTTGAGGGAGGTCATGGTCACGATCGAGCAGGCCGGGGCCCTCGGTCTGGACCCGGTAACCGTCCATCCCGGCTTCTACACCCCGCTCGGCCAGTTGGACAAAGAAGGGGCTAGGCGGAACACCAAGGCCGCGTTGGGCGCCATCGACAGGATCGCCAAGGACTGCGGGGTGAAGGTGGCGTTGGAGAACATGCCGGCCATGCCCATCTCCATGGCCACCGACCCGAAGGGATTGCTCGATCTGTTGGAAGGGACGGAACTAGGCATATGCTTTGACATCGGCCATGCCAACACCACCCGCAACATCGACGACTACCTCGCTCTGACGACGAGGTTCCACAACGTGCATTTCCATGACAACCAGGGGCAATACGATCAGCATCTGGTGATAGGGGAGGGCACGGTGCCATTCGCCTCCGCCTTGGCCAAGATGGGAGGTTACAAGGGACGTTTCGTCATCGAGGCCAGAGGGATGGAGGGGGCCCTCACCTCCAGGGACCGCCTTAAGGACCTATTGCGGGCGGCTCACTTCCTCTGACCGCAACGGGTGCAATACAAGGCCCCATCCTGATAGCGCGCTTCGCCGTTCCCGCAACGCTGGCAACGGAAGGCGAATTGGTCTGGGGGTGGTGGGGCGGGTTGGCGCGGCACGTGGTCGTGGTCTGCACTGGCGGATATGCACCCATCGGCGCGGGCTTGGCCTTGCGTTTTATCACCGGACCGCCGTTCACGAAGTCCAGGACCTTCAGGACATAGTACACGAAGTAGGCCGCGCCTGCGATCAGGATGCCCCAGGTGAGCAGACCTACCGCGATCAATGCCAGATCGCCGCTTGGCCAAACCTCCAACGGCATGGCGAGATAGTCGATGAAGAAGTGCAACATGATCGAGGCATATACACCATAGCGAAGGAACAGGTACCCCAAGGCCAGCCCGCTGACGAAGGTCGGGATCAACTTCCAGAAGTCCCAGATGAAGAGATGGGCGGCGGCGAACATGGCCGAGGAGAAGATGAGCAGCAGCAACGCCGGCCGGTCGATGGCGATGTTCCCTCCCAGGACGTACCGCTTGTGGTCCCTGTCCTGCTTGGTGATGACGTGGTACGCGAACAATGGCACCCCGATCAGGAGGATGCGGCACACCACCTCCTCATAGACCGACGCCCCGGCCATGGAGAATATCTGCTTCCAAAGGGGCAGTTCGGCGAACTCGGGCACGGTGGGGTCGACGTCGAACAGCGCCAGCAACCCGTAGACCAGGAAGCTGCAGAACACCGTGGCGCAGAAGAGCGTCCCGATGCGGTAGAGGGGCGTGTGCTCCTTGACCTCCTCGCCCCTGCAGCTCCTTGGGCAGTTGGGGCAGGCTTCGGAAGAGCATGTAAGCATATGAGATGACAATGGCGAACATCAGGAAGAAGAAGTAGCCAGATAGCGTGTAGCCTTCCAACTTGTAGATGTCCACGATCCAAGGGGTGATTATGTAGAGCAGCTTGGAGTAGCCCGGTATGTTGGGCATCACCAAGGTCGAGCCCCAGATCAGGATCCCGACGTTCACCGTGACCTCGATGAGAACTAGGAAGACCAACCAAGTGGTGGCGGTCCGGACCGCCTCCTTGATCGACTGCCAGGTCGACTTGCGCGGCGGGGGGTACCACCCCGGCACATAAGCTTGAGGAGGGGGGGCGGCCAGAGAGGCCCCGCAGAAAGGGCAGAACTTGGAATCCGAGGCAAAGCTCCGCCCGCATCGTTGACAGGGGCGATCCATGGTCCCGCCACCACCACCGGGCTCCATGCCCCTTTCATATGGAGTTCGATATAATTACCTGTCGGTCCTTTTCACCTGCAATAATGACAAGCTTTGTCATACTGGCCATCGCACTACTTTTAAAGCGATTATCAAATGTTGACGGCATGAGCAAACATTTAATAACGGACTTGGGGCTCCTATTTTGAGGCCCTGCAATGAACAACGATGGCAAGGAGAAGGAAGTCGAGTTCATAACGATCAGCGCTGAGAAGATTGACTTCGGACGCAACAACTTCATCGAGGTGGCTCGGAAGAGGGCCAAGACGAACTCGGGGGAGGAGAACGAGTTCATCTCCTTATCGCGGGGCTATTACGTCGTGGATGGCAACGATGGGTCCCAGGAGAAAAGGGCCAAGTTCAAGAAGTCGGTGACCATCCCGGACGACCCGAAGATCAAGGAGTTCGTCATCGAGAGGATAAAATCCCTCTGAGACCCAACCATCACTTCCCTTCCTTTTCCATGATGAGCTCCAGATAGGACCGGGTCTCGTTCCCCTGGACGCCCAACTCTCGATTTCAGGTCCAGGATGCGCTCCAGGCCCCTCTCCCGATCATCGTCCTCCACCTCCAGCTCGACGAAGTCGCCCAACCCATCGACACGGTCCAGACTGATGACGATGTCCTCCCAAGAATAAGTCGGTGCGCACCTTCTCCACTCGAAGGAAATCCTTGAAGCCCAATCGCCGCAAGGTGGTGGCCATGCGGTCGAACTCGATCGGTTGTTCGATCTCCTCCCTGGTCTTGGAACGGGCGTCCAATTTCGGTCCCTTGTAGGTCATCACCTGCCTGTCCCCATCCAAGCGAAGGCGCAAAGCCTCGTCCGTCGCCCCGAAGTCCCGGCAGGGATGGGCGAAATAGAGGTCGACCTGACGGCGCTCCTCCTCGGCCTTGGCCCCCAGGCGTCTCAATCTGGCCTCGACCTGCGCTGCGGTCCTTCAGTGCCGCCTTGACCTCTATCTCGAGCATGCCATATCATCGCCAGGGACTTAGATAAACTGTTCCCAGGAAGCATATATCAGGCCCGAGCCCCATCCTCTATTGGGCATAATCCCATGTCAGAGCTCGGCCTGATGCAGGTCTATACCGGGGAAGGTAAGGGCAAGACGACCGCCGCCTTAGGCCTGGCCTTGAGGGCGTGGGGGCATGGGATGCGGGTGTGCGTCATCCAGTTCATGAAGAAAGGCGACGAGTATGGGGAGGTGGAGGCGTTGCGGCGGTTGGACGGCATCGAGCTATATCAGTTCGGGGCGGACCGCCTCATCTTCAAAGGCGAGCATTGCCAGGAGGACGTGGACCTGGCAGAGAGGGGGTTACAGATGGCCCAGGACGCCCTTGGCTCCAACGATTATGACATGGTCATACTGGACGAGATCAACGTGGTGATGGACTTCGGCATACTGCCGGTCGACAAGGTGCTCTGCACCGTACGCGGCCGCGACCCGGGGGTGGAGGTGGTGCTCACCGGAAGGAACGCCCCCAAAGCGGTGGTGGAGGAGGCGGACCTGGTGACGATCATGAAAATGGAGAAGCACCCTTACGAATCAGGGGTGATGGCGAGGAAAGGGGTGGAGTTCTGACCATCGTCGAGACGCCATCCCCATCGATGAACCGAGAGCCTCAAAATCGCAAAAATGATAATCACGGCCAGACTCAAACCTACTGTTGCCAGGGATATTTATGGCATAATGTTTAAATAAACACCTCCGGGATATATAGAGAGCTTAAGCGTAAGCACTCTCAGCCGGGGTCATCAACATGGGAATCAAGAGGAAATCGCATTTCAAGGGGTCGCAGGAGGCAGTTTCAGAGATCATCGGAACTCTGTTCGATCCTTGCCATTACAGTGATACTGTTCTCAACCGTGCTGTTCTATGTGGCGCAGATCCTCCTCCCCATCAGAACACCAACGTCGACTTCGGCACGGAACCGATCATCCAGCATCAGCAACGGCACCAGCATGGACACATGGGTCAACGTGACCATGGGTGGGGGCCAGACCCTCAACGATGGTACACAAGCATCGCGGTATTCGTGAACGAGAGGACGTCTACCAGAGCAAGGTATTCAAATCGCCGAAAGCAGCCCCAGCATAGGAACGATTGGAAGATAGGTGAGACCTGGAGCCTCAGGACTAACAGACATCCCCCTCAACTCCTCCGTCCGGGTGATGGTGCTGGATTCACGTCTTCCAACTCGGTGGTGTGGGAATCGAAGCTGCCATTGCCGATCAAGTCCATCCCGGTCATCGGCGACAAGGGGGATGACGCCCTCCATGCCCATCATCGACAACAAATCCTTCCTCTGGGTGTATGTCTATGACTACGACGGCATGATCGTGACCGTCAAGGCGGACATGTCCGGTCTAGGCCAGAGCGGAGGGCAACATCATCAACTTCATCGACCGTGGCAGCGACCTGTGGGAATCGCCTCATCTGACGGTCAACGCCAACTGGACCGACGCAGACATACTCTTGACCGCCATGGAATGAAAGGTCTGAGCGCGACCGGCAGGATGGACCTTGACGCCACGACCTCTGGCGAGAGGCGGCGGCAGCGACGACTACCGGCTACGAACCGCAGAACATCATCTATTCCAAGAGCAACGGTTTCAACATCTTCGAGAAGGACGATTGGGACGCCAACGACCTTCAACGCCACCCCGACCTATTCCTTCACGCTCGGACGATGAGGACGCAGCCGTGGTGGTCGTGTCCAAATCGCTGTTGAACACGGACTCCAAGAACTACATTTCTGTCATCAGGGCCGACGACAAGCAGGTAGTGTACGAGAAGACCTCCAACGCCTTCACCCGTTATCGATACACCAGTGGTTATTACTCATACAATGCCTACCTGGACATAGATAATTCCAACAAACGGATTCAATGACAATTCCAAGTACATCGTCCAGATAGGCTTGGAGGACAACTCCAACCCCACGAACAAGATATTCATCAACCATAACATCAGCACTGGTACCGGTGGCAACTTTCCCACCATCAAACTCTACAACAACACCGCCTACACCAAGCTGGACAGCAACTACTACAACAACGAAATCTTCTATGTGGAGATCAAGGGCTCTGGCTTCCCGGCGGGTTGGGCACCTATCTATCAGTCCGGTGGCGAGGTGATCATCCGCGACTTCGTCGGTGGTACCCAGGTAAAGTCCAGCGCCCCCAGTCCAGTTCGACCGCTTGGAACGGGCCCATATCGGGGGTGAGCAATCCATCTGACCCGAGCACCTATCGTTTCGTGGTGAACCTCACGGCGGCCAAGCTAGGTGATTCCTGGATCCCCGGGAAGAACCAGCATTACACCCTATCCTTCGACATGTTCACACCAGACCAATGGGACTGGTTATGATACACGACTTATCTGAGCGGGATATTGAACATCACCTCCCCCGTGTTCAGCGGTGGCATCGCCGCTGGCATAGTCCAGGGAGTCACTCCGGCCATACCGTCGTTCGGGGCCACCCAGGGCATTAGTGCGTGGGTCCAGTCCAGCTCCATGCTCTATTATGACAACGACAACACCTGGACGCCGCCGGACTACCTTGAGCCCTTCAACCAGTGGAGCGATTACCGTCCCCAGGGATTGCTGACCACATCCGGTGATATCAACGGCGACGGCCAGACCACCGAGGTCGTCTCCTATCTCACATTATGCGATAGGCAGGCGGACTCAGCCGACCACCAACACCCCGATCTATGCCAGCTATTGGGTGCCCAAGATCGTCATCTACGACAGGGATCGACTCGGGCGATTGGAGCTAGCAAAGTGATTCGCAGCATGACCCAGTCCGGGGTCTCTGACGGCAGTCTAACTTTATCCAAGTGAAGAGCCTTGCCATCGGGAACATCGACAAGGACGACGACATGGATGTGATTTTCGGCATGTCCAACGGGTCCTGTGGGGATATGCAGGAACGATGGTTTCTGGACCTACAAACAGATATGCAACCTCACAACAATTTTTGGAGGCGCGAAGAACATCATCGCCGCTTCCATAGTGGACATGGACCCCATCTCGTCCGGTCATGACAGGAATCGCTCATTGGACATCGTGGTCGCCTGCAGCGACGGGTCGTTATACATCATCAAGAACAGCGATGGTATGGGCACCTTCACATCCGCCCCCATCCCCATCACCACCACGACTGGGTCATTGACCTACCTGACGTCCATGTGCCTTGGCGACATGGACAATGATCTGGCCACGGACATCGTTGTCGTCGGTGTCGATGTATCCGGCGGTCTGGTGGCCGTCGGTTACAACGCTGCATTGCAGGGGGGCTCTCCGAAGATCACGAAGGAACTGACAGGGATAACCGCTCTCACGAAGGCCAATGCGCCGAAGACCAACGTCACGATCGGGAACTATATGACAAAGGACGACTACCCCGATATTGCCATATCCATATGCAACACCGTGTACCCCTTGGCCACAACCTATGGGGGCATCTGGATGGTCACCCATACGTACGCCTCAGGCACTCACACATATTCGGCCCCAACCCGGGTGATCACGTCCATAGCGACGGACAACGACGCATCGACATACAGAGCTAAGATCCAGTGCATGATCTCGGTCGACATCGACAACGACGGTCTGCTGGACCTGGTCCTGGGAACAGGTGATTGGGGATATACGACAACGACGAACGCTTGGAGGGGGAACATCCTCGTCTATCTCAACGTCAATGGCATCGGCAACTTCGTCAGGTATGTTGTAGATAACACCGGGGTCCCGACCCGTTCGGTCACGGTATTGATGTGATGGAGGGGAAGGGGTCCACATGAAAATGAAGCTCAACAAAAAATGGACGATGAAGAAGTCCAAGGACGCAGTCACCGATCTGGTCGGCCAATTGCTGGTCCTGGCCGTCATCGTGATCCTGTTCTCCGGCATCTTCACCTATGTGATCACCCTGCCTCCACCCAAGGACACGACCTATACGGATTTCAAATCCAATCTCTGGTATCCTGGTAATGACCTAGATAGCGACTATGTCGTGGTCAATGTGACCAATACCGGTGGTCAGGACCTCTACGACCACAATACCATGATCTATATAATCACCAACGAGACCGACAGTACGACCCAAAGGACGAACATATTTCACATAAGCGACAGTGAGAACTCGATTGGTAACATCTGGGGGGTTGGGGGCATTTGGACCCGAACCCTCAACGACGGGCCATACTCGACCATCCGCATGGTCGTGGTCAGCAATGAGACGAACATGATCATATTCGACCAATTCCTTACTGGGATACCCAACTCCGCACCCATCATCGGAGATAGGGGCACCGATCCTGAAGTGGGAATAATAACGGAGACCGCGACATTCTATGTTTACGTCTTCGACTCAAATAATGACCTGGATACGGTTCAACTGGACATGAGCCAGATACCCAAGTCACCGGTTAACACCATCAATCTCAAGAGGGGGTCAGGTGACAAATGGATTTCGCTGCCCGAGACCGTGCTCCCCTCCTGGAACGGGGGCCTAGTTACCATCAAAGCGACGGACCAGGCAGGTCACTTCGTTACTGCGAAGATGACCCTGAAGGCCGCCTATCCTGAGGAGGGCAATGACACCGGTTACGAACCCCCCAACATAATCTACTCTGGTAACAGCGGGTTCAACACATTCAACAACAACGATTGGACGAACCACAATTTCGATGCCAAACCCCAATATGTATTCAATCGTAGCAGTGAGGACATCGCCGTCGTTGCGGTCTCAAAGACCTTGCTGAACACCGATTCGAGGAACTACCTAGAGGTGGTCAACATCACCACCAAGGCGGTCGTCTACTCATCAAACGCAGCATTCGAGAGGTACAAGTTCACCAGCGGGTTCTATTGCTACCAGGCAACCATAGACCTGAGCTTGTCCGGTTTCGCTGACAATGAAAGGTATATGCTCAACATCTATCTCGAGGACAACTCTGCGGTCCCGGACAAGGTGATAGCGAGCCACGAGATCTCGATATGGAGCGGTGGCAGCTATCCTACGATGTCGACCTATGTCAACCGAACGGACGTCGATGTAGAGACCTCATTCTGGAACAATGACATCATCGAGGTGAAGATAACCTCGAGCTCGTTCCCGAGCAACAGTGATTGGTATGGGGCCGCAGGAGACGTTTCCATCCGCGACTTTTCCGGTGGGACCCAGCTGCATTGGGCTCCAGCCGTGCCATCAACCGCCACCAACTATTACTGGAACGGTGGGCCAGTATCCAACGTGGTCAAGTTCAACGCCACCACCTACGCCTTCGCAATCAATCTGACCGCGGCCAAGACCGGGGACCCATGGATCGAAGGTAAGGGCCAGGCATACGTTCTTGATTATGACATGTTCACCCTGAAGGACGCGTCCAACAAATATTACAATTATCAGCTTTCGACCATCGTTAATATCTCATCTCCTACGTTTAGCGCCGGTCTTGCGGTCGGGTTCGTGGAAGGCATCTCCCCCCAAAACGGAGGAGGCGGCACCTATTATGAAGGTAACGTGGACTGGGTGATGTCCAGCTCCATGCAGTATTATATCAACGATAACAGTTGGACCCCTCCAGTTCCGATAGACCAGGACTTCTGGAACCACCACCGGCCCCAGACCCTGCTCTCTGCTTCCGGGGACGTTGATGGGGACGGAACGGTGAGCGAGGTGGTCTCGTTCTATGCCAGCGCCACCCCGCACCAGACCGTCACCAACAACCAGTTCGGCAACAGCGCATATGCCGATTCAGAGGCCCGTATCAACCTCAACACCTATGACGGGACAAAATGGGCAGTGACCAAGCTAAGGGCCACTGGCGACATAGAGGTCAAATCGCTCATTCTGGCCAACATCGATCAGGATGACGATCTCGATGTAATCTATGGTCTTAGGAACGGAGCCATCATCATCGGTCGCAACAACGGGGACGATGCGGCCTCCTGGACCTGGACCCAGTTCTATATCGGTGCCGATTCATCCAGTACATCAAGATCAGTGGTGGCTCTTGCCGCGGCCAACCTCGACACCGATGCGATAATGGCCAACAACACTCGAGGATGCAGCATTGTCGTAGGATGCAACGATGGAAGCGTATATGTGCTAAGGAACACGAATGGATTCGGAAACTGGTATACCACTCAAGCGGCCCGTAGCGCCTCCAATCAAGAAAAAATGCTCCTGGATGGTCTCTCTGGTATGAGGGTGAGCTCCCTCGGCCTAGGCGACCTGAACGGCGATTCCTCCTGGGACCTGGCCCTTATCAGAACGTCTAGCGGCGCAGGCAAGTTGCTGATCTCGTACAACTCGGACCTCTACAGCCTGAGCCCGACCACCAGCTTGGCCCCCATCGACCTCGGGTATGGCGGCAAGACCAACCTGACCATCGGGAAATTCCTCGGTAACGACAAATATCCTGATATCGCCATCATGGTGGAGTTCAAAGGCATCTACTTCATCAATAATACCTGGTCTGGTAGTGCCAACGTGTATACCAAAGAGAGCAATTACATGCCGTATGCCATCTTCGACACTAAATCTGCGGCCCCGAACAAGGCGGCGTTGTCATGTATGGTCACCGGAGACATCGATGGGGATGGCTTCAACGACCTGGTGGTCGGCACGATGCTGAACTCGGACGCGCTGGGGTATGCGGCGCAGAGGATATCGAAAGGGGCGGTGTTCGTTTTGGTCAACGGTGATCAAAGACCATCTGGGTTCCAACCATATCTGGTGGACAACCCCGGTACGCCGATAAGGTGTGTGGCGATAGCATGATCACGGTTCCAAGGCCTTGATCACGCCATCGGCGCGTTCCAGCTCGATGATGGCCAGGATGTCGCGGTAGCGGCGCCTCATGCCCAGGAGCGTGCGCGCCATGTGCTCCTCCCGGAGCCGCATCAGTTTGCGATAGCCTGAGCCATTGTTGACCTTTCGGTCATAATCGCGCACGAAGGCCTCAGGGGAGTTGAGGTCGAACTGCTTCTTGTACAGGCGGCGGTCGCCCATGCCCCCGAAGACCATCTCCATGCCACCCACCAGCAGACAGTACTGCTCGGTGAAGGTCTCCTCGTTCATGTCCACAGGCAACAAGGGTATCTTCGCCAGGTCCGCCGCCTCTATGGCCTTGGTATAGCAAGGGAACGGCAGTTGCACCGGTCCGAACAACTCCAGGCCGGACTTGTAGGCCTGTTCTGGGATGGTGAGCTCGAAATCCTCATAGCTCTGCCTCTCCCTCAGTCCCCCCAGCTCCTCCTTCGACAACGACACACCGATGGCGGTCGGCGCGAAAGAGGCAATGGCCTCGGCCACCTTCTCACCTTCGGAGACCAGCCCCTTTATGACCGGCAGCACCGCCAGCCTGGAGCCGTTGCTCTCAATGACCTTCATCGCATTCACTTCTCTCGACCACCAGGCGTCTGAGCTTCTTGCTCTCATCTATGCCCTTGAGCTCGTTGCGCCCAATCAACGCGGTACCTTCCACGCTCTGTTTGGAACGGACCCGCTCCACGAAGATGACGGACTCCTTGCCGGTGACAGTGGATATGTCGTGCACCACCCGCGCCTTATCCTTGACCTTGCTGTCGTCCAGACCCACCCCGGTAAGGATGAGGACATCCCCGCCCATGGTCAATGCCTCGAAGGGGCACTTGTGGGTGGGGCGGATGGAGTAGCCCACCCGGGTCAGCACGCGGAAGACCTCCTGGGTGAAGGGATCGCACTTCCCCAGGTCGAGCTCCTTTGGTTCGATGCCCTCCGGTTTGTAGGAGAGGGGGTCCATGGGCATCACTATGGGGCTGTCCAGGAACTCCTCCAGGCGCAGGGCGGCCTCGATCATGGCCCCCATGCCCTGTTCGTACATCTGGATGGTGCGCCTCGAGACCCCCGCCACCTCGGCAAGGGTGCCCAAGCTGATGTTCTTCGACTCACGCAGGTGACGCAGCATCTCATGGTCCAACTTGACATAGAGGCCGCCAGGCGCGGCGAAGATGAGCGGGGGCACGTTCTCCGTGAGCAGGTCGGACAAGGTCTTGTAGCAGACGATGGGGACGTTGAAGCGGGAGTAGACGATGCCCTCCTCGATCTCGCCGGCGCCGGAACGTTCGCCCACCAGGAGCATCGACGCGCCTATCGCATCGGCCAAGGTCTTGAGCTCGTCCGCATTGTCCTTGGAGAAGGCATCGACATTGGTGAGTATCTTGACCAAAAGGATGGAACGGTCCCGTCTCGCCACCACGTCGAAGCTTATGCTCCTCATGTTCAATGGCTTGGAAACGGTGAAACCTGAGCGGGCCAAGGTGTCCCTCACACCATTGATCAGGTCCTCACGTTGCATGCACCTCCGATTCGTCCATGCCTCTATATAACGATTCCCCTGGAGGCACCGGGGCGGTCGGTTACATCCAGTCTTACTCGGCCTTTAGAGACTTTCTCTTCCTTCGCCCATCGGTCCGCTTCAATAGGCATACCTCGAGCACGCCATTGTGGCACTCCGCCACCGGCCGAGGAGGACAGCACCGCACAGGGCAAGGGCACCTCCCGTACCATGGGGCGGGAGGCGTTCCCTACCGTGACCAGAAGGGAACGGTCCTTGATCTCCAGACCAACATCTTCCTTGGACGCACCGGGAACATGCATGATGACCCTCACCTTATCCTCTTGGTCCAGAACGTCGACCAAAGGCTCATCGTCATCGGTGGCCACCTTGTTATGGACCGGTCGGTCGTCATAGCGTTCGGTGACCTTGCGCTGACCATCCTGGTCGATCACCACCCGATAGGAGTAGCTCAAAGGCATGGACTCTGGGGTCAGTCCGCTCTGTGCCCGCATCAGGTCCATACGTTGGCGGATGTCCTCGAAGAGCCGCTCGAACTCGGCGAAAACATCATCGTCCACATCTGGCATCTTCCTTCTGACCATCTCGCTCACCGCACATACTCGAAGTCCTTCACCAACTTCTCGTACTTCTTGGCCTCGCTCTTCAACCGAGGCTTGTAGTTGGCCAGGGCGATGTCGAAGTGCTTCTTGGTCAAACTCATGCCTTTGATGCGCTCAGGCGTCACCACCTCGTCCAAAGCCACCACCTGGCGGATGGACAGCATCACCGCCTCGTTGACCACCGCGGCGATGTCTGCGCCGGTGTAGCCCTCGGTACGCTTCGCTATCTCGTCCAGGTTCACGTCCTCGGTCATCGGCTTGCGTTGCGTGTGCACCCGAAGGATGTCCCTCCGCGCCTCGTAGTCCGGGACGCCCACCGCCACCAGACGGTCGAAGCGGCCCGGACGGAGGAGCGCCGGGTCTATCATGTCCGGACGGTTGGTGGCGGCGATCACCACCACGTTGTGCAGCGACTCCAGCCCGTCCATCTCGGTGAGAAGTTGGGATATCACCCGCTCCGTGACCATCGAATCGCCGCCCACCCCTCGCACCGGGGCGATGGAGTCGATCTCGTCCATGAAGATGACGCATGGCGCCGCCCCCCTGGCCTTGCGGAACGTCTCCCGCACCGCCTTCTCGGACTCGCCCACCCATTTGCTGAGGAACTCCGGCCCCTTGACGTTTATGAAGTTCGCCTCGGACTCCGTGGCCACCGCCTTGGCCAGCATGGTCTTGCCGGTGCCAGGCGGGCCGTAGAGCAGCACCCCTTTGGGAGGGGCGGCGTCCATGTGCTCGAACAGGGCGGCGTACTTCAAAGGCCATTCCACCGCCTCCTTCAGCTCCTTCTTCACCGACTCCAGGCCACCGATCTCGTCCCAGTGCAGGTCGGGCGACTCGATGAGCACCTCGCGCAGACTGGAGGGCTGCATCTCCCTGAGGGCGGAGAAGAAGTCATCACGTTTGACCACCAGCTTGTTCAATAGCTCCGCGGGGATGGCCTCCATCTCCAGGTCCAGGTCGGGGATGACCCGGCGCAGGGAGTGCATGGCGGCCTCCTTGGTCAGGGCCTGCAGGTCCGCCCCGGCGTAGCCATGGGTCAAGGCGGCCAGGCGCTCCAGGTCGACGTCCTCGTCCAAGGGCACGCCGCGGGTGTGTATCTGCAGATATGTCGTAGCGCCCCTCCTTGTTGGGGATGTTTATCTCGATCTCCCGATCGAACCGGCCAGGCCGACGCAGGGCCGGGTCCAGGGCGTTGGGCCGGTTGGTGGCGCCAATGACCACCACCTTGCCCCGCGCCTCCAGGCCGTCCATGAGGGCCAGCAGCTGCGCCACGATGCGCCTCTCCGTCTCGCCGGTCACCTCGTCCCGCTTGGGGGCGATGGAGTCGATCTCGTCGATGAATATGATGGTGGGGGCGTTCTCCTCCGCCTGTTTGAATATCTCGCGCAGGCGTTCCTCCGACTCACCATAGAACTTGCTCATGATCTCCGGGCCGCCGATGGAGACGAAGTTGGCGTTGGTCTCTCCGGCGACCGCCTTGGCCAGCAGGGTCTTGCCCGTTCCTGGCGGTCCATGGAGCAACACACCCTTGGGGGCCTCGACCCCCAGTCGCTCGAAGAGCTCCGGGTGCCGGAGAGGCAGTTCGATCATCTCCCGGACCTTCTTCACCTCGTCCCCCAGGCCGCCGATGTCCTCGTAGGTGACCTTGGGGATCTTGGACAGGGCTTCCTTGGCCGGCTTCTCGCTGATCTTGACCTCGCAATCGCGGTGTATCATCACCGCATCGGCGGTGGGCTGGAAAGCCACCACGGTAAGGTAGATGGTCCGGCCCATGATGTTGAGCTCGACGATGTCGCCTCGGGTGACGACGCGGCCCTCCAACGCCTGTCCGAGGTACTCCTCCCCGCCCATGATCTTCATCTCCTCCATGGGGGCGAAGGTTATCTTCTGGGCGTTCTTGGCCAATATCTTGCGGATGGCCACCTTGTCGTCCAGACCCACCTGGGCGTTGCGCCGCACGAACCCATCGATGCGGATCAGGCCCCGGTTCTCATCCTCGGCGTAGCCGGGCCAGACGACCGCCACCGTCTTCTTCTTGCCGTCGATCTGCACCACATCGCCCGCCTTCAGCCCGAGGATGTCCATTATCTCCGGGTCCACCCGGGCGATGCCTCGTCCCACGTCCCGTGACTTCGCCTCCGCCACTTTAAGGACCTTATCGCTCGCTACCATTTGCTCTACCTTTTCCTATGATCCGATGTTCCTTCGTTCTTTTGAATGGAATGAAACGGTTTGGGGCGGCCCTACTGGACCTCCACCTTCTTCCTATCGCTGCCCTTCTCGACCTTGGGCAGACGGACCTCCAGCACCCCTTCGGCCAGTTTGGCCTCTATGGTCTGGGGGTCCACGTCCTCCGGGAGGGTCAGGCGGCGATGGAAGTACATGGCCCCACGTTCGCGGCGCAGGTAGCCCTCTCCCTTCTCCTCACTGTCCCGCTCCTTCTTCGCGGTGATCTCGAGCGCTCCATCACCGACCTCGATGGACACGTCCTCCTTGGTCATACCTGGGAGCTCAGCGCTGACCACATAGTGGTCCTCCTCCTCCCGGACGTCCACCACTGGGACGCGATAGGAGGGGCGCATCATGCCAGGGAACCAGAGGCGGTCCCGTCCCCTGTCGTTGAGGAACCGCTCCATCTCCTCGAACATGGCGTATCGGTCCCCAATACCACGCTGGCGTCAATTCTCTGTTCTCCTTGCTCTTTGTCATCTCTCACCCTCCGGATAGATATCAACCATAGGTTGTATACTTACAGATTCGTATTAGTTTGTACTTCTATAAATAATTTACTTAAATGACCTCTCCAACTCCTTACGTATGTCGTCCAGTTGCTTCTCGACGCGACGCTCCCATCGTTTGACCTCCTCGACCATCTTGGGCATCTCGCGGTTGAAGTCCTGGATCATGCGGTCGCTCACGTTGTTCAGTTTGCTCCCTGAGCCCTGCATGCCGTCCCTGATGTCGTCGTACATCCTCCGACCCAATCGGTCCGCCTCGTTCATGGACCGCTCGAAGGTCTTCGCCGCCTCTTCGGTCATCTTTTTGATCTCGCGCATATAGCGCTCCGCCTTGTCGTCGATGCTCTCTGCCATCTCATCCCCCTCCTCTCAAGTAGTCCTCTAAGACGTCGTTGACCGTTTCGTCCCTCAGACCCAGCTCCTTCGCGATCTGTCCCGGGGACAGCTCTGGTCGTTGCATGTACACATAGATGATCCTTCGGGCGTGGTAGTCGTCTATGCTCGATTCCACGATGCCGCAGGCCTCGTCCAAGGCCTCTTCCTTGGCCCTCATCAGCTCGGCCCTGCGACGGGCTATGCCACGAAGCTCCCCGTCGATCTCCTTGATCCGGTCGCGGACCTCCCCCACCCGCCCGCTGATCATCACCCGGTCCTCCTGGGGGATGTCCTCCTTGACGCAGCTGCGGACCGTCCATCTCCCTGGTGACGATCTGGGCGGTGAAAAGGCCTGGGCCCATGTCCACCACGATGTTGAAACCGGTGATGGGCACGTAGATCTTGCGATTGGGGCCACCTTGGTCGCTCTCCTCGTCATAGGAACGTACCATGCGGTACTCCTCCAGGACCTTCAGGTGCTTCATTATCCCTTGCTGGCTGAGACCAAGCTCCTTTGAGAGCTGCAGAGGATAGTGCGGCTCCCTGACCAGCGCCTCCAGTATCCTCCTTCGGGTCGGGTTCTCGATCACGGACAACAGAACGTCCAACTCATCCATGGGCTCACCTGATTACAACTACAAGTTGTATACATGATGATATGTGAGGACCGAGGTATAAAAAACCTGTGAACGTCGTTGCCACGACCCCTCTCCTCCGGGCCATAGTATATAACCCCCCCGGAAGGTTCAGGTCCGATGCCAGGAGAGCTGCGGGGCGACTCGGTGGAGGTCAAGGACCCGGTCGAGGCCAGTCAGATCTACAACAAGGGCTATTATGGCTACCCGCGCAAGGGCGGCGGCCTGGACCTGGACATCCTCGAGGCGGTCTTCCTTTTCGAGGCGGAGCGCTTGGTCGTGCAAATGGGCGGTCCCCCATTACAGCTGGAGGAACTGGTGCATCTGGCGGTCAAGGAAAGGCCCGACTTCGAGACCCAGTACCTAGTATACCGCGACCTGAGGCAAAGGGGGTACGTGGTCAAGCTGGACGGGGGTGATTTCCACTTCCGGGTATTCCCTCGGGGGGGAAGCCCGACCAGCAGCCAGACCAAAGCCTGGGTGCTCGTCGCCTCGGAGCGCTCCTCCTTCCGCATGGAGCAGATGGTGGAGCAGGCGGAGATGTCCGAACGGACCCGCAAGGAGCTGCTCCTGGCAGTGGTGGACGAGGAGGGGGACATCACGTTCTACCAGGCCGAGCGCCTGGAGCCCAAGGGCGAGATATCGGGCGAGCCGCAGTTCGATGCCGCCGAAGGCCTGCTCCTCGACGAGTGCGTGCTGGTCTTCGGTGATGCCCAGGTGGAGACCATGTCCAAGAAGGGGCACTACGGCAAGAAGGTGGGCAAGTACCTGCAGCTCTCCTTCATCGAGGCGGCCTTCCTGATGGATTCCGGCCATCTCCGCCTGCGCTCCGGAAGCACCGGGCGGCCCATAGGCCAAGACACCTTCACCAAGCGCGCCAAGGCGGTGCAGCCTGACTTCCGCCTGCGCTTCGCCGCCTTCAAGGACCTCAAAGCCCGGGGGCTGGTGGTCAAGACCGGCTTCAAGTATGGCACTCACTTCCGGGTGTATGAGGGAGACCCAGGCAAGCATCACGCCAAGTACCTGGTGCACGCGGTGCCGGAGAACTACATCACCATATGGGCGGAGATCTCCCGCGCCATAAGGCTGGCGCACGGGGTGAAGAAGGAGGTCCTTTTCTGCCGGGTGCAGTCCCCCGATGTTTGCTACATCATGCTGAAGCGCGTCAGGCCTTGACCGGCACGGTGCCCGACGAGGGCGGTGGCGCCGGCATGGCCAATATCTGGTCCTTTAGCTGCTTGGCCCCGGCCCAGTCCTGGGGGTCCAGCTCCAAGGACGCGTCGCAGAGGTCGAGGGCTTGCTTATCCCTTCCCGTGTTGTGGTAGACCGTAGCCATCTTCACCATGAAGTTGGTCTGCTTGCGGTAGAATTGAGTATAATGGATGGCGGTGCGGTAGGCCTCGATCGCCTCGTCCGTGCGCCCTCCCTTGATGAGCGCCTCGGCATACTTCTCGTAACGGACCGACTTGGTCTCAGGGGAAGCCTGCAGCTCCGCGGTCTGGCGCAAGGTCTCGATCAGGTTGGCGATGGCCACGGAGGCCCGGATCTCGGTGCCGCACTTGGGGCATTGCTTGATGTTCTCGTCCACCGGCGTCCCGCAGTTCACGCAGAACTTCGGCAGCACGGTCCCGCAGCTCGGGCACGAATGCCAGTCGGCCTCGACCAAGTTTTTACAGTTCGGGCAATCGGACACCGGTCTTCACGCCGGTCACCTTGAGGCGTTTCATGGAGGATTCTATCTCCTCCTTTGACGGCGCAAAATAGTCTTTCTTCCAATAGACGAAGAAGAGCGGCAATCAATTCGAAGATCAAACTGACAAAGTTCAGGATGAACAGCGAGCACGGCAACTGGTCTTTCGCGGCATTGTGTAAGGCTCGACGTATGGCCCATAGAACAGATAGATCAGGATCAGGCGGAAGGGGAGGTCCATCGCTATCGTCGCGCAGGATCCCCTGCCTCTCTCCAATCTGAGCGCTCCAGACCGGCCTTGCCGTCCCTATGAGGAAGGCGGAAACGAAGACCAGGATCAGGCCTAATAGGAACCCGATGGTGGAGCTAACGATCTCAAGGTAGAAGAACCCAAAAATGCTCATCAGGCTGGTGATCCCAGCCAGGACAAGCATGATCGCCAACAGCCTTTAGGACAACAGATTTACCCACGTCCATACTCTCTTCATTTTCTCACCTCGATCGTTAGTCTTAACGAACACCATTGGGATTTAATATGTTTGCTGGCCGAAGCCAGCAGTAAAGTATTTCAGCCTCACAGCTGGATCTCTATGCCCAGCTTCTCGGTCAGTTCCTTGTATCGGTTCCGGATGGTGACCTCCGTCACCCCGGCGATGTCCGCCACTTCCCGTTGCGTCCGGCGCTCGTTGCACAGGATGGAGGCGATGTAGATGGCGGCCGCGGCCACACCGGTCGGCCCGCGACCAGAGGTCAGCTCCTTCTTGGCGGCGTCCTTGAGTATGTCCGCGGCCTTGGCCTGGACATCTCCGCTGAGCTTAAGCTCCGAACAGAACCTCTGCACATAGTCCTGGGGCCGGGTGGGCATCAGCTTGAGCTTCAGCTCCCGGGTCATGAAACGGTAGGTGCGGCCTATCTCCTTGCGCCCGACGCGGCTGGAGTTGGCCACCTCATCTAGGGTACGGGGAACGTTGCACTGGCGGCAGGCGGCGTAAAGCGAGGCGGCGACGACGCCCTCGATGCTGCGCCCCCGGATGAGGTTCTTGTTGACCGCTTTCCTGTAGATCATGGCAGCGGTCTCGCGCACGTTCCTGGGCAGACCCATGGCCGAGGCCATGCGGTCCAGCTCGCTCAAGGCGAAGGCGAGGTTGCGCTCCGTCGCGTTCGACACACGGATCCTGCGCTGCCATTTCCTCAGGCGGTACAGTTGCGCCCGGTTCCTGGTCGGGATGCTCTTACCGTAGGAGTCCTTGTTCTTCCAGGAGATCTCGGTGGAAAGACCCTTGTCGTGGATGGTATAGGTCATCGGTGCGCCGGTACGGGCCCTCTTCTCGCCTTGCTCCACGTCGAAAGCGCGCCATTCCGGTCCTAGGTCGATGAACTGGTCGTCTATGACCAATCCGCACTCCTCGCATATGAGCTCCCCTCGCTCATAGTCGCGGACCAGGTGGCCACTGTTACATTCAGGACATCTTTCTATCTCGTCTGTCCCTTCCCTTGGCTTTGGCATTTGGTTCGACCTCCTCCACATATACCTGCTTCCCCACTACCGAGAGCAGGGTCTGACCCCTCATCGGCTCGACAGAGACATAAGGCGAAGCCACCGGACCGAATACTCGGGCCACTCGACCCAACGGACGCATGCGGTTGTCCGTGACCGTGGCCGCGATGGGCGGGGCGAAGGAACCGCGAACGATCAAGCGGCCTTCAAAAGTCACTTCCTGGACACTACCCAGAAGTTTCATGATTCACCAGAGTCTCACCGAGCTACTGCGGTGCTTATAAGGGAGAATATATGCTCGCTATATAAACTTATTGCAAACCTATATTAATTTGTATCCTTATCTATATTTAATTCTTTATGGACTAACGCCGACACCCATCAGGCAGCAATGGTTATGAGCAGGCATATCCCTCCTGGAGTTCGTGGAGATATCCAAGGACCACCCTCGATACAGATCCTTGGTGACAAGGGAGCACATGGGAAGAATGGTGCAAGAGGGGATCGTCGCCCCCACCGGGCTTATCGCCCATGGTCGGGGGGAGGCGTTCGACTATCTGATCGGGGAGCGCACCACGACCGAGGCGCTAGGGGCCGAGAGGGCGGCCGTGGCGCTGTTGATGGGGGCGAAGAGGCCGGTAATCACGGTCAACGGGAACGCCGCTGCATTGGCCGCCAAAGGCCTGGCGGACCTGGCCCGTCTGACTTCATCCAAGCTCGAGGTCAACCTCTTCCATCGCAGCGAGGAGCGCGTCCAGAAGGTATGTGATTATCTGGAGGAGCAGGGAGGCATCCGCGTGCTCGGGCGGGTCCCGGACGCGACGCTACCGCATATCGCCTCGGATCGGGCGAAGTGCACGCTGGAGGGCATATACAGCTCCGACGTCGTGCTCATACCCCTGGAGGACGGGGACCGGGCCATGGCCTTGAAGAAGATGGGGAAGAAGGTCATCGCCATCGACCTCAACCCCCTGTCCCGGACCTCGTTGGCGGCGGACATAGCCATCGTGGACGAGCTGACCCGGGCGGTGAGCGAACATGTTGGCATTTGCGAAGGAGATGAGATTGGACCCTAAGGAGAGGGAGAGGGCATTGACCTCGTTCAACAACCACGAGAACCTGGCGGTCACCTTGGAGATCATATGCCAGAATTTGAGGCGGCAGGCAAGAGCGGTCTAATTAATTCAGTATCAGGAGTGATGGAATGGACGACGAACTCGTTGTGAAGGGGAGGAGACGCTTGGAATGGGCCGAGGCCCACATGAAGGTCCTGGCCCAGGTTCGGTCTCGCCAGACGGAGGAGGGGACCCTAAAGGGGGCGAAGGTGGGCATGGCCCTGCACGTGGAGGCCAAGACCGGAATGTTGGCCATCAGCCTGGCTCGGGCGGGGGCGGAGGTGCGTTTGGCCTCATGCAATCCCTTGTCCACCGACGATTCCGTGGCAGCGGCCCTGAAGGACGCAGCGGATCAAGGTCTATGCCAAGAAATGGGAGAGCACGGATGAATACTACGAGAACCTGAATCAGGTGCTGGACATGGGGCCTGACTACGTCATCGACGACGGAGCGGACCTCATCACCATGTTGCACACCTCCCGCAAGGACCAGCTCGAAACGGTGCTTGGCGCCAACGAGGAGACCACCACCGGGGTCATCCGCCTCCGCTCCATGGCCAAGGAGGGCAAGCTAAGGTTCCCGGTCATGGCGGTGAACGACGCTCAGATGAAGTTCCTCTTCGACAATCGATACGGCACCGGACAGTCCACATTCGATGGCTTCATGAACGCCACCAACCTGTTGGTGGCCGGTAAGACCCTGGTCGTGGCGGGATATGGTTGGTGTGGCAGGGGCATCGCCATGCGAGCAAAGGGCCTGGGTGCCAACGTGGTCGTCACCGAGGTGGACCCCATCCGCGCCATAGAGGCCAGGATGGAGGGGTACCAGGTTATGCCCATGGCACAGGCGGCGCCACAGGCGGACATAGTCATCTCCGCCACCGGATGCAAGGACGTGGTGCGTCGGGAGCACCTGCAGGTCCTGAAGGATGGGTGCGTCCTAGGCAATTCAGGTCATTTCGACAACGAGGTGAGCCGGAAGGCATTGGAAGATCTGGCGGGAACCCCGAAACGGGTCAGGGAATTCGTGGACGAGTATCGGTTCCAGGATGGGAGGAGGGCCTATCTGATCGCGGAGGGCCGTCTCATGAACCTGAGCGCAGGTCAGGGCCACCCGGTGGAGATAATGGACATGAGCTTCTCCATCCAGGCCCTTGCACTTGGAGCATCTGGTAAGGAACTCGGGCAGCATGAGGCCCGACGTCTACACCATCCCGAAGGAGATGGACGACGAGGTGGCGCGGTTGGCCCTGAGCTCGATGGGGCGTGGCCATCGACACGCTCAACCAGGACCAGCTGGACTATCTCCATGGCTGGAAAGAGGGCACATGACGTCAGGACCGTTCCTCTGCGTGTGCGGGCACACCAACCTGGATTACATCATCGCGTTGGAGCGATTCCCTCCCAAGAACACCTCGGTCGATGTTCTGGAGAAGAAGCTCTATTTCGGCGGTACCGCGGCCAACGTGGCCACGCTAGCCGCAGGGCTGGGGGTCCCCACGGCACTGGTATCATTCGTGGGGAGCGACCTACCCGCGGAGTTCCGTGCCCTGATGCTGAAGAAAGGCGTTGACCTCACCGACCTGGTGGAGGTGCCCGGTTCCGATACCCCTACGGTGTGGGTGATGTCGGACCCAGAGCATGACCAGATCGCCTTCGTGTACCAGGGCGCCATGGGGCGCATGGAGGAACAGGAGCCAAGGTTGGGACGGGCAAGGTTGGCCAGTTATGTGCATATAATGACCGGTCGCCCAGAGCATTACCTTCGTATGGTGGATGGGTTGCGGGGAACAGGCGCATCATTGGCCTTCGACCCGGCCCAAGAGGTCCATCACGTTTGGCGTCCTGAACCATTCCGGAGGATGATGGGACAGGCCGAGGCTTTCTTCGGCAATGAGAACGAGCTGCGGACCGCCTTGAGCTATATGGGGATGGAACGACCGGAGCAGATGCTGGAATTCGTGAAGTTGGTGGTGGTGACTCAGGGTGCGAGAGGGTTGCCTGCTCTTCACGCCAGAGGACAGTCTTCACATACCCTCGATAAAGGCGAGGCAGGTGGTGGACACCACCGGTGCGGGCGATGCCTTCCGGGCAGGCTTCTATGCGGGAAGGTTCCGCGGTATGGGCCTAAGGGAGTGCGCGGTCATTGGAGCGGCAACCTCATCCTTTGTGGTAGAGGAGAGGGGGGCCTTGACGAACATCCCGGATTGGCAGCAGGTCCGGACACGGGCCGAGCCTTATCTGTAGTGATTTTCAAACAGTAAAAAAATAATTATCTGGATAGAAGGGAAATCCGTCCGGGCCTACATTTGGCTAGGTAGAAACGTTTAAGAATTATGACAACCTAACGGGCCGCAAGCGAAAGGGTGGCAACGGGACATTACTGGCTATTGCCGGACCACAGCGCGATGGGCGCAAGGGTGCCGTTGGTCAAATCCTTCCTGATCAATAAATGGAAAGGTGAAAGCTAATGGATCTGTGGGAGTTCCTGACAGTGCTGGTCCTTGTCTTCTCTCTGATGATGTTACTGGCCGGTATATTCACAGCATATTTCGGAAGCGGCAAGAGCAGAACAATCGGCGTCGTGCTGTTGGTAGTCGGCCTGGTCGTTGGGATCGTCTGGGCGTATCTATGCTATTGGGGGGGCCCGAGGGTCATCGACATACCCCAGCCGCTCGCCGATGTCATCTGGGACGCCTTCACGTACATCCTCGCCGCCCTTATGGGCGCTTTGGTGGCCATCGGGGTGTTCCTGTTGGCGATCATGAAGAGCTAAAAACCCTTTCCCGTACCTTCATTTTTTACCTTTCTCTTTGGGCAAATATTTTTTTATTAGCAAGAGGTCAGTGGCCACGATGCCGCAAGTCCTCATCGTGATGGGAAGCAAGAGCGATGCCGAGATATGCAAGAAGGCCCAGGCCATCCTGCAGAAGTTCGACGTGACATCGTCAATGCACGTCGCCTCGGCCCACCGCACGCCGGAACGGGTGAAGAAGCTGGTCACGGAAAGCGACGCCGACGTGTTCATCGCAGTGGCCGGTCTGTCCGCGGCACTTCCTGGAGTGGTGGCATCCATCACCACAAAGCCGGTCATCGGGGTTCCGGTCAGCGGTGGCGTGAACTTAGATTCCATTCTTTCGATCGTGCAGATGCCCCCGGGCATACCAGTGGCCGCGGTCGGTCTGGACCGGGGCGATAACGCGGCCCTTCTGGCCGTGGAGATCCTGTCGATCAAGGAGCCCCGGCTAAGGCAGGGACTGGAGCTCTACCGCAAAGAGATGGCGGACAAGGTCGAGAAGGACTCCGAGGAGTTGAGCCGCTGATGTTCGATGCCAAGGAGTTCGTGGAAGAGAAGGTGGAGGAGCTCCGGACCGCCATACCGGGTCGGGCCATAATCGCCTGCTCCGGGGGAGTGGATTCCACCGTGGCGGCCGACATGGTGGCAAAGGCCATCGGTGACCGGCTTTTGACCATTTACGTCGACACCGGCCTAATGCGCAAGGGCGAGAACCAATACGTGGACGAGATGTTTCGCCGGCTGGGCATCAACTATGAGATAATCGACGCCTCCGAGGAGTTCTTCAAAGCCCTCAAGGGGGTGTCTGAGCCGGAGAGGAAGCGCAAGATCATCGGGGAGCGCTTCATCCGCGTCTTCGAACGAAAGGCCAAGGAGTTCCACGCCGAGTACCTGGTCCAAGGCACCATAGCCCCGGACTGGATAGAGAGCGGGGACAATCTTCGGGACACGATCAAGAGCCATCACAACGTTGGTGGCCTGCCTGAGGACATGCATCTGCAGTTGGTGGAACCGCTGAGGGACCTGTACAAGGATGAAGTGCGTAAAGTGGCCCGTTACCTTGGCATCGAGGTCTCCGAGAGGCAACCGTTCCCCGGCCCGGCGTTGGCGATCCGGGTCATCGGCGAGGCCACCCCAGAGGCGGTCGAGATCGTCCGTGACGCCTGCGCCATCGTGGAGGAGGAGCTCGAGAAGGCCTCAGACCAGGGAAAGATGGAACGCCCCTGGCAGTATTTTGCGGTGCTGTTGCCATGCCAATCCGTGGGCGTCCACGGCGACCGTCGCGCATATGGCAAGACCATCGCCATAAGGGCGGTGTCTTCCATCGACGGCATGAGCGCCGCCTACTCCCGCATTCCCCACGACGTGCTGGAAAGGATGTCCACTCGCATCACCAACGAGATGAAGGCGGACGTGAACCGGGTGGTCTATGACATCACGCATAAGCCACCGGCCACCATCGAGTGGGAGTGAGACTCAGACCAGGAACTGCTCCAGATCATCCCAGGTGGATATCT
The DNA here is from genome assembly GCA_963789555.1 of Methanomassiliicoccaceae archaeon. GTDB lineage: Archaea > Thermoplasmatota > Thermoplasmata > Methanomassiliicoccales > UBA472 > JACXTP01. The sequence continues at coordinate 41,500 of CAWBKY010000003.1, forward strand.
TGCCAGTGGGGACTATGGAGTCATCGTGCTCATAGTAACATGAATCCTTCAAAATGGCCTTAAGGCCCACGTTGAGCGCTCCCCGGATGTCCGCCTGCAGCGAATTGCCCACGAAGATGGATTCTTCGATATCCGCTCCCAGATTATAGACGGCCAGCTTGAAGAGCCGGGGATGGGGCTTTCTCAATCCCACGTCGGTCGAGAAGACCATATCGTCGAAGAAGATGTCGATGCCGAAATGGCCCATGTCCTTCTGGGGGTACTCGGAGGGCAGCCCCCAGGCAACATCCGAGACCAGACCGATGGCGTATCCCCGGTCCTTCAACCCCTCCAACATCTCCACCGTGCCAGGGAAGGGCTTCCTGTGCTCCACCAGCACCTCGTAGAAGATGTCGAACCCATCCACCATGAGGTCCTCGTCCCCATCGCACCCATATCGTTCATAGATGCGATGCAGCACTTCCCGCAACGGTATCTCCACCATCTCTTCGGCCTTCTTCCTCCTGCCCAGGTCCAGGACCGAGGAGAGGTCCTTGGCGAACGCGACCTCCTCGGCCACCACCCCGTAGTCCGTGAGGTGCCGATACAGCTGATGGATGGCCTTCTGCTCCGGGGTGCGCCATTCGTGATAGTAGTCGATAAGGGTATGGCCTAGGTCGAAGATGACCGCTTTCATCATCCAGAACCAAGTCAGCCTGTGATATAACACTTTTTATTTTTCGTCCGCGGCACCGCTTCTTGGTCGGGCTCAAATCGATTTAATATCCCATCCCGCCTTCACTCTCCCGATGAAGGTCCTCGTGGTCGACAACGGTGGGCAATGGACGCATCGCGAATGGCGGGTGCTCAAATATCTGAAGGTGGACACGAAGATCGTTCCCAACAGCACCCCCTTCGAAGAAGTGGAGGGGGCCGATGCACTGGTGCTCTCCGGTGGATCGCCGAGCGTGGCCTGCGAGGCGGGACGCATGGGGAACAACGGCGTTTATCTGGACCGGTTCCCCGGACCCATCCTGGCCATCTGTGCCGGTCACCAGTTCATGTGCACCCATTTCGGTGGCAGCATCGGACCGGCCCAGAAGCCCGAGTTCGGAGCGGCGGCGCTTCATGTCCTGGAGGAGGGCGAGATATTCTCCGGCCTTCCCAAGCAGTTCCAGGTATGGGAGTCCCATAACGACGAGGTCAAGTCACTGCCAGATGTCTTTCAGGTCCTGGCCCGCACCGACGATTGCCCCATCGAGGCGGTCCGTCACCGTTCCCGTCCGCTATTCGGCCTTCAGTTCCATCCCGAGGTGGAGAACACCGAGCATGGCTACGAGATCTTCCAGAACTTCCTCAAGGTGGTGGGGAGCTGGAAACGCTGACGCCGATTGGAGCGGGAGTGTCTGGCCGAGGCGATCGAGAAGCGCCGTAAGGAGGACGATTTCGAGCAGTCGCTCAGTCGGGCCTTGCGTCGCCGTGACCAACCATATGAGATCTACATCCATCTGATCGGCATGGTCAGGGAAGCGGCGGGCAAGGACCGCAAGGACCTCTTCAAGGTCGCCGAGCAATTGCTGGGATCAACCTAGGACCAGCAACAGCACGATGGCCAGGATGATTATGGCCACGGCGGCGGCCATCAGAGCGGTCCGGGGGTTGGACCCGAAGATGATGGGAATGGGGCCGATAAGCACCACTCCTCCGAACTCTGTGCTCTCCCTTCGTCCTTTCTGTCTCTGCCCCCCTGACCATCCTCTTCTGGAACACGTCCGTCCAAGAATCGTTCGAACACCAACACCATGATGCCCAGGGCGAGGAGGATCATCCCTAACGCGCCGATCCCCCCGGTCGAGACCAGCACAGGGAAGATGAGGACGAGGGCAACCACCACCTCGCCTTGGTATATCCCCACCCCGATCAGCGCCGCCCCGGCCACCAGCGCCCCCACCCCGACCAAGCGCAAAAAACGCATACCGTCCTCAATGGATTTGACGCCGCATCAACCTATCTGCAGCGTAAAGATGATTAGGGTCGGGCATCCACCAATGCTAGGCATGAAGTCCCGACAGTTCTCACGTCCTCGGATAGTGATCAGCAAGTGCATCGAGTTCGATCGCTGCCGTTACAATGGCGAGATGATCCCCAGCGAGTTCGTGAGGCGTCTAATGGGCTATGCGGACTTCATTCCGGTATGCATGGAGGTGGAGATCGGCCTGGGCGTACCCCGGGACCCGATCCGGGTGGTTCAGGTGGAGGACGCCCTTCGATTGGTCCAACCCAGCACAGGCAAGGACGTGACCGAACTGGCCTCATCCTTCAGCTCTTCTTACTTGGACGCGTCTTCCAGAGGTCGATGGGTTCCTGCTCAAGTCCCGTTCGCCCTCCTGCGGCATAAAAGATGTCAAGGTCTACCCGATGGGGGAGAAGGTGGCATCCCTCACCGCGAAGGAGAGCGGGTTCTTTGGGCGCGAGGTCATGCACGCTTCAAGGACCTGGCCGATCGAGGACGAGGCCGATTGACCAACCTCCGGATCGGGGAGCACTTCCTCACCAAGATGTTCACCCTCGCCGAATACCGTCAGATAAGGGAGGAGGGAGGGATGGGCAGCCTTGGTCGATTTCCACGCCCGTAACAAATTGCTCATGATGTACTATAGCCAGAAGGAGTTGAAGGCCATGGGGCGGCTGGTGGCCAATCACGAGGGGCTGGAGGTGGGGGTGGTGATGGAGCGATACCAACCCATCTGCGCGCGGCAATGGCCCGGCCCCCGCGCTGCGGTTCGGGCGTCAACGTTCTCTTGCATGCATTCGGGTACGTTTCTCACGACCTCAATCCGGAGGAGAAGGCGGAGTTCCTGGATGCGTTGCAGAAGTACCGCGAGGGAAAGATGCCCATCACCGTGGCGGTGGGCATGATTCGCGCTTGGATAGCTCGGTTCGATCAAGGATACCTGCGGCAGCAGACCTTCCTCCAACCCTATCCTGCAGAGTTCCTGGATGTCATGTCCAATGACGCCTGCGTCGGTCGAGACCTATGGACCAACATCCGACCATGACGTCGGTCCCGGGGTTCGAAAAACGATATATGCTCGGGCATGGTTCCGCCCACGGTGAGACCATGTCCTCCCTGCGCGCCGTGATCGAGGATATCCTCCGTTCCCGTGATTTTGAGACGTTCGAGCGGGACGGCATCATGGTAGGAAGGAAAGGTACGATCGAGGTGTTCTTCCTGTTGCTCAAGCAACCGGACGAGACAAGGCTGCAGCACTTCTTGGAGAAGACCAAAGGCCAGTCGGGCCGGAGGGTAGTGGTCAGCCTGACCCCCCTGGGCGAGAAGGCCAGGAAGGAGCTGTCGGACGAGGTCACGGTCTGGACCCGGGAGGACATCGAGCAGGAGCTGGGCAGGGTGCACCTGGAAAGGCTGCTGGGGCATCGCGACCAAGGCCTGGTCGACGAGTTCGAGGCGGACGATTATCCCCGTACCGTCCCTTCCGCATACCTGGAGCCGGCATCCCCGGAGCTGGGCGAGAAGATAGTCAAGCCCCACATGGACATGGATTCGGTCAAGACGATCGGGGCCCAGAGGGTGGGCGGCTTCCGTTATCGTTTGGAGCTGGTCCCTCATTATGTCCATAGGTACAGCTGCTCCCTTTTCATCGACGAGCATCGCCTCGGGACCAAGACGGGCACGGTGGCGATCAACGCCCTCACGGGCAAGAGCACGGAGTGGCAGGACGGGGTGGAGCTGACCGCCGCGCTGCACCAGAGCCACCAGCGCCTAGAGCCGAACCTGGACCCGGAGGACGCTCAACGTTTGGCCATCGAGGAGGTCATAAGAAGGCACACCTCGGAGCAGGACTTCGTCAGGGAGTCAGGGTCAGCAGTGGTAACAGAAAGGAAGACGGTGGGGCCGAAGAGGGAACAGATATCCTTGGAGGACCTGGGCATATACTATCTGCCGCTCTGGTGCGTCGAAGGGGTTCGCGGCGTGATGATAATCGACGCAGGCACCGGCCAGGACGCTGAGCGAGGACCTCTACGCGCAGGAGCTCCCCTAGAGCCCGAAGTCCCTCATCCTCTCCTTGATGTTGTTCCAGTGCGTGCCCTCCCAATATAGCTCTGGAGCAACCTTGGCAGCGGAAGAAACGGTCGGTCATGCCAAGGGAGCGGTCCGGGACCTCGTTCCGCGCTTCGTCCGCGTGATGGGCTTCAATGCGCCATTGCACAACGCGCACCTGGTGTAGGACGCATCGAAGCTCAGGCCATAGGCGGCTCGCCACTTGGGCCACCTGCTCCTCGATGACATCACTGATTAATGTAGAGACCAGTGCCTGCCACCGTCCTTGCCAGGGCTTTGTCCCGGGTGAGCAACGTCCTGCCCTCGCCTCTTGCCATGGCGGCGATCTCCCCGTCCTTCATGTCCTTGGCGTATAGGGTGTCATAGCCCATGATGCGCAACCATTTGACCAGGGTGCCCAGCATCTCATCGGCTAGGAAGCGAGGGCGCTCATCCATCCCGCTCCGCCTCATAGCTAAGCAGCACGCCCGCACCGCATCTTTGACAGGACACCAAGCGTAAGCGGTACGCCATCCTCGAAGCGGAAGCCGTCCCCGTCCACTGGGCTGGGGGCCTCCCGCCCGCCGAAGACGCGGTCCCCTATGTAGATGAAATATCGGTCTACCAGCCCCGCCTTGAAGAATCGCCAAATGGTCTCCCCACCGCCTTCCACCATCAATCTCTCGACACCCCTGCGCTCAAGCTCCCCCATCAACCTGTCCAGGTCGATCGTGTCCCGTCCGCAACGGAAGGTCTCCGCACCGTTCCAGACCTTGTCGGTCGCCTCCAGGGTGACGATGAGCGTTCGGGCCCGGTCGTCCAGCACCATCGCCGTGTCCGGTGTCCTTCCTCTCGGGTCAAGCACCACCCGTAAGGGGTTCCGTTCCCTCTCCACGCCCTTTACCGTGAGATGGGGGTCGTCCGCCAGGATGGTGCCCACCCCGACCAGGATGGCCCCGCAAGAGGAACGGAGCCTCCTCACCCTTTCCCGGTCCTCCTCGGAGGATATGCGGACCTGCCTCCTTTCCTTGGTGGCGATCTTGCCATCCGGCGACATGGCGCAGTTGACCAGGACCTCGGGCCTCATAATAGGCGATTCAGCTAGCTGGTGCATAATCCTTTTCACCGGACCCCCACCAACTTCTAAATAAATGCGGTCCTGATATGTCGCCCGATGAACGATTTCGACATCATCGAGATCAGGCCCAACAATCTCAAGGGGGCCTATGTTATCGAGGGCTTCTCCAGCACCGGCCTGGTGGGCTCCATCGCTGCCAATTACATCGTCACCTTGCTCGGCCTGGAACAGGTGGCCGTGCTCGATTCCCCCTACATGCCATCCGTGTCCATAGTCCGTGACGGCATCCCCCACAGCCCGGTGCGGATCTACGCTGGCAAGGCCAAGGGGGACCATCAGGACAAGATCGTGGTCATGGTCTCGGAGTTCGAACCTCCCCAGGAGATCCTCAAGTCCCTCGCCCTCACCTTCATGGACTGGGTGGAGGAAAAGAAATGCAAGATGGTCATCTCCCCGGAAGGCGTGGCCAGCAACGCCGAGGGCCTGCCCCTGGTGGAGATGGACGAGGAGGAGACCAAGAGGAGGGAGAAGGAGGAGATACTGGTCTATGGTGTGGGCTCGACCCCCAAGGCCAGGGAGCTCCTGGCCGCCCACAACATTCCGACCTTCAACAACGGAGTGGTCCTCGGTCTGGCCGGGGTATTGCTCAACGAGGGGGTGAACCGCGACTTCGATGTCATATCCATACTTTCCGAGGCCCATTCGGAGTATCCGGACGCCCGTGCGGCCGCGGCGGCGGTAGAGGTCATAGACCGCATCCTTCTGCACACCAAACTGGACACGAAGCCCCTCCTGGAGGAGGCGGGTCTGATCGAGCAGGCGCTCAAGGACATCAACAAGAAGACCTCCACATCCGAGGAGATGGCCAAGCGGCGCTCCCGCGAGATCATGTTCGGTTAGGCAGCACGCTCACGGAAACAGGGCCGGGGCCGCTCTCCTCGAAGCTCACCGGCAAGAAACTGGCCACGGTGGACATCTGGGTGCGCAGGTGGTCGCTGACCGTACGTACGGTGAAGTGGGAAGGTCCTGATGCCAATGCCATGAAGGGCAGCAGTTGATCGGCCGCATGGACGTCCAGCGATGCAGCGAGCTCGGCCCTCAACCCCTGGACGGCAAGCTCAGCCACCTTCTCGGCGCTGACGCCTCTCTCGCCAAGGCAGGAGGCACCGACCAATCCATTATCGGACCGGGCGGCCAGCACCACCCCTGCCCCGGTCGACGGCCCATTGCCTTGGTCCAAATCGATCCTAACGGCCGGCACATCGACCAACCGGTGGCGGCACTCGCTCGCCATGCGTCTCGCCACGTGCTCAGGGAGGTTTCGGGAGAAGGCGACCCCGCCCACCTCTAGAAGCGATCCTCGGGCCCTCAGGTCCAAAGGGTCGACCGATGACGGGGCGGAGACCTTCGCCACGACCACACCGCCCCCTTCTGGATAGAACCCTCTCTGTACCAGGTCCATCTTCATATTCAGACCCATTCGGCACAACAACGGGATGAGCACCAAGCGATAGTACGATGCCGGGGGCGACAACGGTACGTCGGTACCTCCGTGCACCTCCAATCGGACCTGGCCCTCCGCCCTTGCAGAGGCTAGAATGCCGGCCTGCAGTACCAGGGTGGCGCTGCCTGCAGTGCCCACATGCACCACATGGTCACCCGATGGGGCCTTACTGGGCTCAAAGACGAGGGTCTGACTGCCCAGATGGGCACCCTCCATCCTCGCATCGCACAGTTTCCCGGCGCATTGGACCGCCGCAAGGTGTTGGGCGGCCAGGCCCGGCCTCGAGCGGTTGGCCCTTATGCCCTCGATGCGGAAGGCCTGGCCAGTAGACGCTGCCAGCCCTAGGGCGGTGCGAAGGATCTGTCCACCCCCCTCGCCCTCGCTTCCGTCCAGCTCGATCATGGTCTCCGTCCCTTCCTCTGGTCCTTTTCTCAGGCCTGAGGATGACGAACCCCCATACGCACCCTTCAGGATAAATTATTATATCGACCTTGGAATAACAGTGGCGGGATGCACTTAGGTCAACATTCGACGAGAGACAGTTATGCACTGGTCTCGCTAGGGCAAGCGGACCTGGCGCGGTATTTGCATCCACGTGATGTGCCACGTCTCTAGGCCGAAGAGATTGCCTTGAACATGATGAAGGAACATCTGGTGCACGAGTTGGTATCATCATGATGGTGTGGCCTTCATCGTGCGCGGTCATTGCCAGGTGGTGGAGCAGAGCATCATCTTCGGCTACATTATGGCAGTTTTGCTCATTGACCCATACATCAACTTCACCCTCTTCGGCAGCCGTTATAGTGCCAAGCACCTAAAGGGACGGGGAGCGAGAGGAAACCTCGTGGGGTACGCTGGAGACCGAACGATGAAAAAGGCTCTGCAGAGGTTCTGGAATAAACCTTATAAATCAAGGGGGCCCTCTAATCGCCGGTGGTCAGGATAAGGATAGGCGTTGTGGCGTGCGAGATCCTCAAGCGAGAGATCGATAAGGTCATCGAGAACGACCCCGACATCGTCCACAAGGAGTACCTGGACTTCGGGCTTCATACCGAGCCGGAAAAGATGAAGTATACCATCATCGAGAAGCTGAACGCGCTGGAGGGAAAGGTGGACGCCGTCCTTCTAGGATATGCCATCTGCCAATCCCTCAAAGGGGTCACCAAGGAGGTAAAGGTGCCCACGGTCATGCTGGAGGGCGACGATTGCATCGCCACGCTTCTGACCCCGGTCGGTTACGAAGAGGAGAAACGCATCGCCACTGGCACATGGTTCAACTCTCCGGGGTGGGCCGAGCTCGGCATCAAGGGCGCCATCCGCGAGCTTCACCTGGATTCGATGGTAGACCAGGGCTATGATCCGATGTACTTCCTTCGCATACTCTTCGAAGGCTATAGCCGATGTCTTTTCATCGACACTGGGGTGGGCGAGGTCGAGCGCTTCGAAGGGTTGTCCAAGGACTTCGCCAACGAGCTAAACCTGGTTCACCACAGTCGCACCTGCTCCCTAGCGCTAATAGAGGACGCTTTGCGTGACGCCAAGAAGCTAGGGGCTCAAGAGATGGTCCGCACGGGGGGAGGGGGTCGCCGTCCCCAATGGCGTGACCACATGAGGCCGTCGCCCCTGATGGGGCCCCGGTTGATTTTATCTATTGGCTCGTTATTGGGCCTCGGCATGCATGAAGGAAGGACCGACCCCCGGCCTTCATGGGGACTTTGGGCCCTCATCGCCATGATGGCCTTGTTCTTCGTCTCCATGAAAGAGATGGTGTGGGCCTTCCTGGCATTGTGGTCGACCTTTGCCATGGCCGCTCCAGCGCTGGCGCACCGCTCCAAGGACAGGATCGTTCCCGCAGGCGCGGCCCTCCTCGTGGCCATACCCATGCTCCTTTTCGCATTCGCCCTTCTGATCGGGGCCGACCCCGCGTCAGACGGAGCATGGGAGAACCTGTTGGCCACCACCGCTTATTATTCCGTCTCGTTCCTGACCATCCTCAGCATATGCGTCGGCACATCCATACGGCTCAACTGGGCCCTGCTCACCTGGGGCCTGGTCTCCCTTGCCTTGACGTTGTGCGCAATAGCGATCATCCTTCAGTTCATTTCAGATTATTACCTAGGCACCGCCTATCTTAACGACGACAACCAGGTGGCCATGGTCCAGCTCACTTGGGCCTATTTCGGATGCATCGGCATCGGTTGGGCGGTGAAACGGTACGGCAGAGGGACACTGTCCATCTATCAACCATACTGGAAGAAACCTTTGGAGGGGAAGGCATGAAGAGGGAGGGGCTCGGCGAGTTCATCGCCTTCCTGGTGACGGTCTTCTTTCATCACCCTCGTGGCCATCGAGGCCTTCGACCGAAGGTACTACTACTCCCCCGGCTCGGCCATAGCCTGCATGTTCCTGGCATCCGTTCCCATAATATTCCGACATTACCGTCTCATCATCTTCCCTTTATGGATGGCCATATGGTACTTCTTCCTGCTCTGGCTGCATAGCTTTGGCATCCTTCACGACTATCTATGGTCGCATATACTGGTTCGATGAGCTGACCCACACCATGGCCATCGGACTGATCGCTTGCGTGATCTTCCTATCTGCTCATCCTGATCAACCACCATGCCCGGTCGGTCAGACTGCCCCCCCTGACCTACCCTCTTTTCATGATCATCTTCGCCATGGGCCTAGGCGTGACTTGGGAGGTGTTGGAGTTCATACTCGACGTCACCATCGACACGCCGATGCAATATTCCCTGGCCGATTCCGTCTCGGACATGATGACGGACCTGGGAGGAGGTCTCCTGGCCGCCTCGGCCTGTCTGGTCTATCTCCTCTTCCTTGATCCGGACCAGATATCCGATGCCCTTCAGGCGGACCGTCTCATCAAACGGTTCCAGCGGAAGTATCACCAGCGGAACCTGAAGGGCCAAAGGGATTTGTAGAGGGAGATCGATGGATGGGATGCCCATGAAGCTGAGGGAACTTCGATATCGAATCCCATGTGGAGGGGCATCCCTTTCGTCGACTCATTTATAAGAACCCATTAAGCAAGTTCCTCACCGCCCACCTGTCCATCGGCGACATCCTCAGCGAGGCGTTCAGCGGGGTGTGGATGGCCTCGGTCTCCACCGGGTTGATGTTTAGCTTCTCCGACCCCAACAGCTCCTATGCCTTGCTATTCACGGTGATCATCGCCCTATCCGTCAACGCCACTTGGGGGCTGATCGATGGGTGGACCTCCATCTATGGTTCGAAGGTCAACGAGGCGGACGGCGATCGCATCCTGAGACGGCTCTGGAGCCGACCCATCAGATGCGAAGGCGAGAGAGATGGATCGATGACGACATCGCCACTGGCACTGGACGCAATCTTGATCAACCTAGAAGACAGAAGGTGATGGGGACCTACCTTGAGGCGGAGCCACAGGTCCCCGAAGATAAGGAGTATAGAGCAGATCGGAACGATCTCCTCACCATCCTCTCCCTTGTCATCGTTGAGGTGCTGATGGCCGTCTTGATAGTGTTCCCCTACATTCTCTTTCCAGGGGAAGTATATGCCTTAATGCTTTCCCGGGCCATCGCGATAACCATCGCCGGGGCCATCGCCTACTGGTTCGCTCGCCGGCTGAACCGCCGCCACCCCATCATCTGGGTGTTGGTATTTGCGCTGCTCATGTTCGTCGTCATGACCCTCAGCTGGGCGTTTGGATGGTGACCCGGTCCGCCCGTCCCCAATTCCATCGGGGGAGGATGATGGCACCAATGGGTCTAGCCCACAGGGTCAATCCATATGTTCGTAGCCATCGATCGGCCGCAGGCAAGGAATCGAGGACCGTGGCCAGTCCGCTCAGGTGCAGGTTCATGGAAACCGCTCCCACCACCTCCTCCCTTCTCGCCCCGAACTTCCTGGCCATCATGGCGTGGAAGAATACGCCACGGGGGTTCCGGTTCGCGGTCTGTATCGCGATGTTGATCAACTGCTTCATCTTCGGATCGAGGCCAGGCATCGCCTTCTGGGCATCAACTAACTCATCGAACCGCTGTGCCAGCTCTGGGCATTCCTTTAGGAACAGGTCATAAGGATTGGCGTCCATGAGAAAAATGAAGGGCTCTGTCAATAATTACTTTCCCCGAAATAATATGATGTGAGTGCGGGTACCGGGATTCGAACCCGGGCTCGAAGCTTGGGAAGCTTCTGTCCTAACCACTAGACTATACCCGCGATGTGCCGCCCATGGCGCTATCCAGATAAAAATTTTTGTGGGGCCAGTGCCAGTAATTGCAATGGCTCACTTATTGACGACCTTCAGGACGTTCTCCAGTTCGGAGATTATCCTATAGATCACGGTACGACCGTGCATCGGTATGTTGGGGTCGTTGGCCAGGTCATCCAGCTTTCCGATGGCCCCTGCGACCTTGACGTCCATGGGCTCGTTCTTCTCCAAACGGTTTTTCGCCTCGGTGGCGCCCCTTCTGATGTTACGTGGCACCGAGGTGTCCTCTGCCAGTTGGTCCAACACCTCGATGATCTGATTCAGCTTAACCTTCGGGTCGATCTCTGCCATAAGCAAACTACCTCCTTGAACGTGATCACGCCTTGACCTAAACGTCGTCGGCGTCGAACTTCTTCTCCCCTCTTTCCTTGAAGGTGGTGACCACCATCAGGGTCTTCGTGTCCTTGACCCCGGAGATCGCTGAGATCTCCTCGACCAGGAACCTTTTCAGCTGGTTATAGTTCTTGAACTTGGTCTTCACCACGATGTCCGTGTCGCCAGTGACAAGGAAGACATCCTCGACGATATCATAGCCAGAAACCCTCTCGGCTATGGCGTCGGCTTCTTTGGTATCGACCTTCAGGTTGATGATGGCGGTGACCTGGTCATCGCCATAATAAGAGGACATGACGGTATCATAGCCTTCCCGCTCTCCATTGGCCATATCAACATCCTCTCCGACCCCAACCCGATCCCTTTTTCATCCTCATATATCGCCCGAAGGCGCTCACATCGAGGTCTCGAACTCCTCTTGCAGGTCGATGATCACCTGCTCGAGGACCTCTTCCAGACTAGGGCTCTGGTATTCCCTAAGTCCACCAAGTTCGCTCTGCACTCGGGCGATGTAAGTGTTGTTGTTCTTAAGGAACTCGACGTTGCACAGTGACTCTTCCATTATGACCAACCCCGGGACTATGTCCAAAGAGCGTTTCGATATTTGCCCGAATACTAAGTTATATATAAAGTGTTTTCTGAACGCTCCCAATCCCAGAGATATCTGGGTGACGGTCATGGTCAAAAAACGACCGAAGCTCGGCTCAAAGCAACGCCCTTTCCATGTACCAGGCGTCCTCTCCCCTGCCGAAGAAGTCAGGGATGCGGTCGCCTATGCGATATCCCCTGCCTAGGTAAAGGTTGATGGCCGCCTCGTTCTCCACCCTCACCTCCAGGAAGATGATCAACGAACCGCGTTGCTTTGCCAGTTCCTCTATGTGGGTCAGGAGGGGCTTGCTGCGCCCATGCCCCTGCTCCTCAGGTATGATGGCGAGAGACAGATATGCGCGACCGGATGGTCAGAAGGGTCATGAAGCACCATCGCAGAGGCCACCACCTCGCCTTCCACCATACCGATGAGCACGTCCACTTCCTGGTCCTCCAGCAAAGAGATCAGATACCGACGGGAGAAACGCTCCCTGCCAAAGCATTCGCGCTCAATACCGCATCAGTCCGGGAAGGTCCTCTTAGGTGGCGGGCCGTACGAGCACGGCCAACAATCCCGACCCGAATAGATAAGAGTTGTTCGCCAGCTAAGTCATTTGACAAACCGAAAGGAAAAGATATCCGGACGATGATGTTCAGGCAGGTCGTTCGTTAAAATGGCAGGCTTCTCCCATATCCGAGATCTCCTGGAAAACCCACCAGGCGAAGAGGAGGTGCAGGTTCGGGGTTGGGTGTATCGAACCCGCAGCAGCGGCAAGATAGTATTCGCGGTGCTCAGGGACAGCACAGGCATAGTCCAGGTCACGATTAAGAAGGGCAATCTCCCCGATCCCGAGTTCGAGCAAGCGGTAGGGGCCACCATCGAGTCCTCGGTGGAGGTGCGCGGCACCGTGCACAAGGACGACCGTGCCCCCGGGGGATACGAGCTCAGGGCCAAGAGGCTTCCATCTCATCGGGCCTGCCCCGCCCTTCCCCATCACCGAGTATCAGAGCGAGGAGCTGCTGCTTGACAACCGCCACCTTTGGATACGCTCCAGGGAGCAGACGGCGGTCATGAAGGTCAAGGCCAGCCTGCTCATGGGAGCGAGGAACTGGTTGGACGAGAACGGTTTCTTCGAGGTCACTCCCCCCATCTTCACTCAGAACGCCTGCGAGGGCGGCGTCACCCTTTTCAAGCTCAAGTACTTCGATCGAGAGGCCTATCTGAGCCAGAGCGCCCAGATGTACCTTGAGGCCATCATGTTCTCCCTGGAGCGGGTCTATGCCCTCACGCCCTCCTTCCGGGCGGAGAAATCACGCACGACCAGGCATCTCACGGAGTTCTGGCACCTGGAGCTGGAGGAGGCCTGGGTGGACAACATCGGGAACATGAGGATCCAGGAGGAGCTCGTCTCCGCCATGGTCCAGGAGGTGGTAAGGGAAAGGAAGGAGGAGCTCGCCTTGCTAGGCCGCGACATCGAGCAGCTCAAGGCCATCGTGCCCCCCTTCAAACGCGTTACCTACTCCCACATGATCGAAAGGTTGCAGGGAAAAGGCATCGAAATCGCGTGGGGTTGTGACCTGGGCGCAGCGGAGGAGCGGGCGGTGACCCAAGAGGAGACCATCCCGACCTTCGTCACCAACTTCCCCATAGGGTGCAAGGCCTTCTACATGAAACAGGACCCGGACGACCCCCGCACCGTGAAGTGCGCCGACCTGTTGGCGCCAGAGGGATATGGCGAGATAATCGGCGGAAGCGAGCGCGAAACGGACATAGACATAATCATGGCCCGCTTGGCGGAGCAACAGGTGCCGGTCGACGCCTACCAATGGTATCTGGATCTGCGTCGCTATGGTTCGGTGCCGCATTCCGGTTTCGGGTTGGGGGTGGAGCGGGTATTGCGTTGGGTGTGCAAATTGGAGCACATCCGGGACGCGGTGCCGTTCCCGCGCACCGTGGCCAGGGCCTATCCCTGAGCCACCTGCTTGGCAAGCTCCACGTACAATGATATGGACCGTTCCAGCTTGTCCTTTTCCACATATTCGTCGGGTGCATGGGCCATCTCCGGTCTTCCCGGTCCGCATATGACGATGTCCTTGACCTCGGCGCTGTAGACCGCCGCCTCCGTCGCGTAAGGCACGACGATGGCCTCCGTGCCCAGGAAGTTCAGGGCGGACCGCACCAATGGGGTGTCAGGACTGGTCTCGAAGGCCGGTTGCTCGTATGGGACCCGGAGCTCGTATTCGTAGCCTTCCAACTTTCGCCTCAATCCCACCTCCACGTCCTTGGCCTGCAAAGGGAAAGGGAACCGGACATCCAGTTCGACCCGGCAACTGGTCCGGGATGACGTTGCTCTTCTCTCCGCCCTGGACCACCGTCGCGCCCACCGTGACGTCCCTGCCCTCCGCTCGCACCTCTTGGGAATATTCATCGATCTTGCCCAACAGCTTGCCCATGCGGATGATGGCGTTATCCCCGAGCCAAGGCATGCTTGCATGCGCCGTTCTACCTTTGGTGTAGAGCTCAAAGGTGGAGACGCCCTTCTCCCTGTAGGCGACCCGAAGGTCCGTCGGCTCACCGATAACGATGGCGCTGGCGTTCTTCACCGCGTGCGTCCTCAGCAATGAGCGCGCCCCGTTCATGCGCACCTCCTCATCGGTCGTGAAGAGCACATAGAAGTCGATGTCCTGGTCCATCAGCGCCTTGGCGGCATGGAGCATGCCGGCGCAGGCCCCCTTCATATCCGCCGCCCCCCTTCCATACACGCGCCCGGACTCCACCTCGCCCTGTTCCATGGTCCAGTTCGAACCGACGGGGACGGTGTCCAGATGACCCGACAGGGCCAGGCCGTTCACCCCGTTGTAGGCGATGATGGCCGGGCTCTCCCGGTCCCCCACAACGTCCACCTCCGCCCCCAGGTCCTTGAGCCAACCGGTGACGTAGTCCACCATCTCCTTCTTGTCGTCATTGTGGTCGCTGCGGATGAGCAGCAGATCGATGAGGGTCTCTGTGACTGTCCTGTCCATGCTATCCCTTCCGGTAGAACGGTGCCCGCACCACTCGCGCCGGCACGGCCTTGTCCCTGATCATCACATCCAATAAGGTCCCCTCCTTGGCCAGGGACGGTGGCACGTAGCCCATGGCGATGCCCTTGTGCAGGCAGGGCGAGAAGGTGCCGCCTGTGACCGTCCCCACATCCTTGCCATCGAACCCGATCCTGTAACCGTGGCGGGGGATCCCTTTTTCCAGCAGTTCCAGGCACACCAGTCTGGGGAGGTCGTCCCGTTTCTTTTGCTCGAGCAAAGCCCTCTTCCCGACGAAGTGATGCTCCCACTTCACCACCCATTCAGGCCCGGTCTGGAGCGAGCTCTGGCGCCCATCGAAGTCGGTGCCTGACAGCAGGTAGCCCATCTCCAGGCGCAGCGTGTCCCTGGCGCCCAGCCCGACCGGTACCAATCCGTCTTTCATGCCCTCCGCGAGGACGCGGTCCCAGAGCCAAACCGCTCGCTTGGAGTCTATCAACAGTTCCATGCCGTCCTCACCGGTGTAACCGGTCCTGGCGGCCATCACCTTGCCGTTCCAAAGTAATCCATCCGGGGCGGGGACGTCGGCATCGACCAGACCGAAATGGAATCGTTTGATGTTGTCGATAGGCACACGGCTGACCCGCCGCACGATGTCGATGGCCTTAGGGCCCTGAACGGCCAGGCAGGCCACCCGGTCGGAGATGTCCACCACATGGTCGGCAGGGTCGTGGGAGCGGAACCACTGCAGGACGTCCTTCACCTTGGAGGCGTTCGGCACCAGAAGATATTCCTCCAGGTCGGTGCGGTAGACTATGGTGTCATCAATGATCATACCCTCATCATTAAGGATGTGCGAGTAGACCCCCTTGCCCACTGGGATGTCCTCGATGCTGTTCGTAATGAGCTTCTGGAGCAGTTCCTTGCTTCCTTTACCGCGCAGCACCATGTCGCCCATATGGGACACGTCGAACAGTCCAGCGGCCTTACGGACGGCCTGATGTTCCTCGTTGATGCCGCTGTAAAAGACCGGCATCTCCCAACCGGCGAACTCGATCATCCTTGCCCCGAGGGCAACATGCGAGTCGTGCAGAGGAGTCTCGAGCATCCTTTTCCCCATTTTAGCCATTGTTGCACGTCGTATATGCTTTTGACCATGTCTCAAAGGCTGAGCATGTCCTCTAGGCGTTCGCGGAGCACCTTGGCCGGTATATCTGGCAATGAGATATAGGTCGTCCTACCGCCCGAAGGGTCCCCGCTCACCTTGGTGGTGATGAGGCCGGCGTTGGACAGCTCTTGGACGTACTCCCAGAACTGGGTATGGGCGCGGGGCTTCTCCTTGTGCTCCTCGGCGGCGATGCGGTAGGCCTTCTCCGCCTCGCCCGTGGTGACGAAGGCGTGGTCCCGCATGGCGCGGGCGATGGCCAGCAGGACGAGCTTGCGCTGGCGGTCCAGCTCCTCTATCTTCGATTCCGTTACCACGGAGTAGGTCAAGGCCTTGGCGGCGCGGACGTGCTCGGGGACGATCCTTTCCGCCCTCTCCTCCTCCGCAAGCATCCCAGCGCGGTCCAGGAGCTCGATGGCGAACCTGGCGTCGCCGAACTCGGCGGCGATGTCGGCGATGAGCTGCACCGAGCCATCGTCTATGACGTTGTGGAACAGCGCCAGGTCTACACGGGCGGCGACGATGTCCCCCAGCTCTTCCACGGTGTAACGGTCGAAGCGGATGGCGTTGGCCCGACGGAAGGTGGACATGGCGGCGGGGTCCAGCATGTCCAGCACATATTTCTGCGAGACCAGGATCAACGAGATGGAAGGTCGGGGCGATATCTTCTCCTCATCGAATCGGGAGAGCTGGTAGATCAGATCGGAAGCGCCTCGTTTGATGAGCACATCGGCCTCGTCCAAGACGACGACCAGGTGCATGTGCCGCTTCTCGATGTGCTTGGTGATGGAGCGCAGCATCTCCGCCGTGGAGAACCCCCGGTCGGGGTAGCGCTCGTCGAAGTGAGCGATGATGCGCTGCAGGACAGCGTTCTCGGAGCTGCGCTGCCTACAGTTCACGATCACGAAGTCCAGGACCTTCCCTTGACCCTGGGCCTCCTTCACCAGGTCCAGACAGAAACGCTTGGTGGTGGCGGTCTTGCCGGTACCGACGTTCCCGACCAGCAGGGCGGTCTGGGACATGGAGCTCTCCACCACCGGGCGGAACAGGCTCCAAAGCCTCGCCATCTGCGCCTCGCGGTGAACCAGCTTGTCTGGAACATAATCGAAGGAGAGCTTGGCCTGGTCCTTGAATATTCGTGGCCCTGAGCCTCGGGCGGTCAAGGTCGCCTCACCCTTATGAAGCCGGAACAGGGAACGATATCCACGCCCAACGCCTCCACCCGGTCCGCCAGGAGGTTGACGCCGAGCGAATCGGAGGGCATGTGGCCAGAGATGACGATGTTAATATGGTTCTTCCGGGCCTCCTCGATGTGATTCTCCGGTACGTGCATGCACACGACGGTGCCGACCCCGGCCTTGGCCAGGTTCTCGTAGGCGTCCTTGGGCATGGAGGTGCCCCCGGTCATCTTGACCATGACCTTGCCGGCCCGCCGTCCCTTGTCGCCCACCAGCACCTCTGGGTAGCTGTTGTTGCGGGCGGCGCGGTCGTACTCGGGAAGTTCGAGAAGCGCGGCGAGTATGTCAGAGACCCTCTCCGGCCTCTTGTCCTCTCAGGTAATCTTCAAGGAAGCGTTGCACAAGGTTATCGGTGCAGGAATGAAGGCACATGACCGGCACGCCGAGCAGTCGGGCCGCGTCCACCGCCTGGTCGATGTTGTTCGGGGAGATGCCTCTCGCCACCTCCTTGATGCGCGGTCCGAGTATGTCCTCGGCCACGGTGATCGGGACCCCCTGGTCCTCCATCATGTACTCCATGATGTGCATGACCTCGGGGAACTGGGCCTGCGCTCGGCCGCGAGGGTGGTGGCCGATGACCGCGTCGATGCGCCTGCCCTTCTCCCGCAGACGGTCAGCGAGCAGGATCTCCGCGGGCGTGATGTCGATCCCCCAGAGCACCCCGCCTATCTCAGTATCAGGGTCGCCATGGAGCAGACGGCTGTCATAATAGGGGTTCCACAGGGAGTCCTTGTCGAAGCGGTCCTGCTCCTTGACCTCCATGTGCTCATATCGCTCCCTGACCCGCTCCAGGTCGGCCTTTAGCTCCCCCGGTTCGCGAGGGTCGTGCTCCATGCCGAGCTGGATGGCCATGCGATATAGCTCGCCTAGCTTGACAGCCATGTCTTGTGAAAAATAGCTGTGATTATTTAATCCCTTCTTGGGCGCTTGGTGGAAGCTGCACTGTCCTGTGGGCAAAATAAAAAAACGAAGAAAGGGAAAGGATTTCTTCGGGGCCATCGGCCCCTGGTTTGGTTCTCGTGCTCGGTCCGTTCAGCCGAACAAGGCAGAGAGTCCGGCGGCAGCCTCTTCCTCAGTTACCTGGGGCTCCTCCTTCTTCTCTTCCTTCTTCGCCTCACCAGATGGGGCGGCGGCGGCAGGTGCGGCGGCAGGTGCGGCGACCATCGCGGAGGCGATGGCCTCGTCGATGTTCACTCCGTCCAGGGACCCGGTCAAGGCTTTCACCTTGGCGGCGTCGGCCTCGACACCAGCGGACTTGAGGACACCAATGACGGCATCCTCTGTGATCGGCTTCCCAGCGGCATGAAGGACCAAGGCGCTGTATATGTACTCCATTTTTCTTACCTCCTTATTTTTCAGTTATCCTAAATCCTCTTCACAAGGCGTTCATCGTTCAGGCCATCGCCTTTGCGGGCCAGGGCGAGCATCTGTGCGTCGGCCTTGGCCAAGAGGAACTTGATGTTTTCGGTCGTCGGGTACGCTGCCTCCACGCTGAGGCCCATGGCCTCACGGTAGGCTTTCGCCAGCAAGGGCCTGATGGTCTGTGGCGTAACGTAGGCGATCGACATGCTCAAAGCCATAGCGTTTCTGGCGGCGTTGCCGAGCATCGTGCTGTAATAGTCAGCGGGGATGTTCAGCACGTCTCGTCCATAAAGGACCCCGTCCTCGAAGGCCGCCCTTAGGTCCAGACCGACGGTCATCGGCAGGATCTCCAGGCGCGGTAGCACCTTGGCGAGGTCCTCCGGGACCGGCTGGCCTTTGGCGACCAGGACCTTGTCCTTCTTGAAGACCACCTTGCCGCCCTCTATCCCGGCGGGAATCCCGACCTTCTGCAGCTCACCCACGATGGGGCCGGGCTTGAAGGGGGTCTCCCCCGCCTTGATGGCGATGTCCTCGGGGGCGATGTCCCCCGGTTTCGCCGGCGCGGCGCTCTTGGTGGCCTCCAGAGCCCGGAACAGCTTGAAAGGGTTCATGTTGGTGGTGATAATGGCGCACTGGCCATCCACCGATGCCCTCAAAGCCTCCAATCCGGGCCTCTCCTTGGCCGCTTCAGTCAACGCGATGTCCATTATCGTGTTCCTGGTCATGGTGACGTTGGCGGAACCGCGCAACCCCTGCCTCATCTGCTGCAGTTGGGCGGACGGGATCCCCCTTACGTTCACTATCGCGACGACGGTGTGCGAAACCATATCGGTCTTGAGGTCCTCGACGACCTCCTTCTTCCAAGCTGCGACATGTGCCATTTCAGCTCACCTCACATCAACTTCTTGGACGGGCCCATCGTCGTCTTGACGTAGGCTGACCTTATGTTCATCGCACCCTTCTCCAGTTTCGCCGAGACACGCTTCAGTATAAGCTCTATGTTCTCGGCGATCTGCTCCGCCGTCATATCGGTCGTGCCTACCGAGGTGTGGAAGGTCATCTTGTCCTTCGTCCTTATCGACACGGTCTTGCGCAGGTTCTCGATCATCTGCTTCGGGTCTGCGCCAGGCTGGATCGGCTTTGGCATCTTCCCCCGAGGCGCCAGGACGATACCCAGGCGCTTACCGACGGTGGGCATGAGAGGCGCCTCCGCGATGAAGAAATCCATCTCGTTGGCGATCTTCTTTGCCGTCTTCTTGTCGTCGGCGAGCGTACCGAGCTCCTCTGGCATTATGACCTTGTCCGCAACGCTCTTGGCCTTCAGGGCAAGTTCGCCCCCGCCAATCACGCAAACTTTGATGTTGCGGCCCCTACCGTGTGGAAGGATGATGTCCTCCTGTATCCTGTTCTTAGGTACAGTGAGGTCGACTCCCCTCAGATTTATCGATAGGTCGACCGTCTCTCTAAAATTGCGTTTTGGAGATCCCTCCAAAACCTCTTTGACGGTCGCTATTGTGTTCTTCTCTACCAATGGCATCCCTCCTGTAGTATTTACGACCCTGAGGTCTCCTACAGAGCGGTGTCGCCCTTAACGGGGACACCGTTTATAAAGGTTATGCAGGGAAGGCTTACTGCGCCAATTTGGCGTCCCACTTGCCTTCCTTGACCTCGGCCTGGAACGCGCGCGGGTCCTTGCCCTCTATGGTTATACCACAGGAGACGGCGGTACCGGCGACCTCCAGGACGCGGGCCTTCAGGTCCGCCCCCATGAGAGAGTCCTTCTTCATGTCGGCGACCTTTATGGCCTGGTCAAGGGAGATGTCCCCTACCACGGTCTGCTTGGGCGACCCGGAGCCCTTCTCCACACCTAGCTCCTTGAAGAGCAGGGCGGAGGTGGGTGGCGTGCCGACCTTGACATCGAAGGTCTTGGTCTTTGGGTCGATGATGACCTTGACCGGGACCTTCATTCCCGCAAAGGATTTCGTCTTCTCGTTGATCTTGGCGACGACCTGGACCACGTTGATCCCCGTCGGTCCCAGGGCCGGGCCGAGCGGCGGACCGGGGGTGGCCTTGCCGCCGTCCACTAAAACTTCGATTGTCTCTGGCATAATGTCACTTCTCCTTCTCGAGCACTCTCACATGGTCGCCGCGGACCGTCACCGGTATGGGGACAGTGGCCTCGAACAGCTCCACCGTGATCTCTTCTTTGCTCTCATCGATCTTCTGTACCCTGGCCTTCTCACCCTTGAACGGCCCGGCCACAAGCTCGACCACATCGCCCTCCATGATGCCCGAGACCAATGGCTTGGGCGTCAGGAAGTGCTCGATCTCGCCGAACTTGGTCTCGCCCTCCACCAGGCCTTTGGATTTGCGGACGCCGCGAACGGTCTCGCGCACCAGGTCGGTGTTCATACCTTCCAGGAACACATATCCGTCCAGTTTGTCCGGGGCAAGAAGTGCGAATATGCCCTTCTCCCCTACCTTGGCCTTGCTGGCGACACCGTCGGCGACATTGCGCTCGTGACCGATGGACGTCTTCAGCACCATGATGGACTGCTTGGCGACCGCGGAGAACTCGATGCGGTCGCAGACAGAGGCACCGCCCTCAAGGCAGGCCTCCAGGGTGATCTTCACGATGTCGTCGAAACGGGCTCCGCGAGGGGCCTCCGCCATGACCTTGAGCTCTTTGGGCTTGCTGCCCTCCATGGCGATCTTTGCCACCGGCTCCTTCAGGGAAGCACTGTCATAGAGCACTCCCGTGGTATCGGCCAGCTTCACGTCCCACTCCGGGGCGCCAGGTTCGATGATGGCGATGATCCTAAGAATGATGATCTGTTTGGAGGCGTCCCCGCTCCTCAGCTGCACGGCCCAGGTGGCCACGCTGCCAGCGGACAGGCTGCGCGGTGCGTTCTCGCCTGTCAGGGAGAGGGCCCCGGCGCGCATAGCGGGCTGGGCCGCCTTCTGTTCCTCGAATTCGTTCATGAAATTGACCCCGAATGTGAAGAGTATCTATGGTAGGTCTCGGTCTACGGGCGGACCAGTTTCGCCGCCCAATATATGCCGAAGCCTAGGAGGCCTATGAGTATGACACCCAAGCCTGCGAGCATCATCGTCCTGCGGTACTCCTCGCCAGTGGGCTTACGGGACATCTTCAATACTCGCCCGTACTTGCCCTTACCGAGGCCCTTGAACCGCTCCTCGATCTTCTCCTGAATCTCCCAGGACTTATCGATGATGTCCATAGCTACGCCTTCTTGAATGCGGCCCTAATAGATACTCTTTTATTAAACTTTCTTTCGGCCGACCTCATTTGATGAAGTCCACGCCCATGGCCTTATGGGCTTGGCTCTCCTTGTGACCCAGCACGTATTTTGACTTCACGCCAGTCACGACCACCATCACCCTCATCTTGTTCTCCAGGGCGGGGTCGATGGACGCCCCCCAGATGATCCTAGCGTTCGGACTGAGCTTGGATTGGATGATCTCGGCCACCTTCTCCGCCTCGGAGACGGTCATGTCCTCACCGCCGGTCACAGCGATCAAGGCGCCCGAGGCTCCGTTGATGTCGACGTCGATGAGCGGCGAATTGATGGCGCCGGTGACGGCCTCCTCCACCTTGTCCTCGTCCTCTCCCTCGCCCAGACCGATCATGGCCACGCCGGCCCCCTTCATGATGGTCTTGAGGTCGTTGAAGTCCAAGTTCACCAGGCCAGGTTTGGTGATCATCTCGGTGATGCCCTTGATGGCCCGCATCAGCACCTCGTCCGCCACCTTGAAAGCGGCGTTCAAGGAGTGCCTGGGGCATATCTCCAACAATTTCTCGTTAGGTACCACGATGACGGTGTCGGCGACGGAACGGAGGCGTTCCAGCCCCCACTCGGCGTTCTCGGAGCGAATGACGCCTTCCGCCTTGAAGGGGGAGGTAACGATGGCGATGGTGAGCGCGCCCATGTCCTTGGCCATCTGGGCCACGTAAGGGGCAGAACCGGTCCCCGTGCCCCCGCCCAACCCGGCGGTGACGAAGACGATGTCGGTGCCGTTCAGGGCCTTGCGCAGGTCCTCCTCGGCCTCTCGGGCGGACTCCTCGCCCACCTGGGGCAGGGCACCAGCGCCCAATCCGCGTGTGCTCCTCCGGCCCAGTAGGACCTTGTGATGCGCCCTGGTGATGAGGAGGTGCTGAGCATCGGTGTTGCAGGCATATAGCTCCGCGTCCCGGATGTTGGAGTCGTAGAGGCGGTTGATGGTGTTCGAACCACCGCCGCCGCATCCGAAGATCTTGATGTTGGTCTTCAGGCTGGTAAGGATGCGTTCCAGTTCCTCGTCCTCAGCCGAGACGGCGCGGTAGGGTTGCGTCTTCTCGGGGGTGCCAGATGGACCCGCTTTTGAAATGGCATCGGAGATGAATGACTTCATTGTTATTTCCTCCCGGAAGGCTGGGCTTCACTTGCAGTGCCCCATCCTTGCGGAGGGTTAGCGGCTACCAGATTTTAATATATTTCGGTTTGATTCCTATAATACCTCATTTTTCTCCCGAACGAGAATGAGTGCGACCATTAACTGGTCGTATTGAAAAAAGCCCTCTATATTTTTTCTGATAATAAGATAATAATATGTTAAAAGTAATTTACTTTATGCCAATCATGATTTACATTATGTAAAGTATATTAACCAATAAGTCAATCATATCTTACTATATTCCATGTCTGGGTGGTCGATGTGAAGAACAAGGTCAGGTTATATCGCGCCATGACCAACCTCACGCAGGAGGAGCTCGCCAAGAAGCTGGGGGTATCCCGGCAGACTATCATCTCCATTGAGAACGAGTCGTCAGACCCCTCCCTTCAATTGGCGATGAAGATGGCGAGACTGTTCAAGGTCCGGGTGGAGGACCTCTTCTCATTGGACTGACTGTAGAGCTCAGCGTGGCTCCCCACATAGGTAATGGCTGCGATAGGACATCGTCACCGATAAGGGTCCACCACCGGCCTTTGAGGGTAACCAGGACGATGGGCGGAATAATGGTCGACCCTGCCGTGAACCGATCGGCAGGGTCATCATCCACTCTCTTCCCCCGGTCCGGGCGTGGCATGGACCAACCTTGGGCGGGCCTTATGCTTGCCCGCTCACTTGATGAAGTCTAGGTCCGCGTCCTTCAGCTTCTTTGCCTCGTCGGACTTGCCCAGTATCTGCGTGGAGCGCACGCCCGCCATCACCACCATGACCCTGATCTTGTGCTCCAAGCCCGGGTCCACGCCCGCGCCCCAGATGATCCTCGCCGAGGGACTGATGCGCTTGTGGACCTCCTCCGCCACCTTCTGGGCGTCGGATATGGTCATGTCCGGGCCGCCAGTTACATTCACCAGGGCGCCAGTGGCGGTGGAGATGTCGACCTCCAGCAGAGGGGAGTTCAAAGCCTCCTCGATGGCCTCCAGGGCGCGGTCCTCCGCGTGCCCGTCCGACTCTCCCATCCCGATCATGGCCACGCCGGCCCCCTTCATGATGGTCTTGAGGTCGTTGAAGTCCAAGTTCACCAGGCCAGGTTTGGTGATGAGTTCAGTGATGCCCTTGATGGCCCTTGTCAGCACATCGTCGGCAACCTTGAACGCTGCGTTCAGGGAGAGCCTAGGGTAAAGTTGCAGCAGCTTGTCGTTGGGGATGACGATGACGGTGTCGGCCGCGTTGCGAAGGCGTTGCAGGCCCCACTCCGCGTTCTCCATGCGCATCTTGCCCTCGCCCTTGAACGGCAGGGTGACCACGGCAATGGTCAAGGCGCCCATGTCTTTGGCGGTCTCTGCCACCACGGCCGCCGATCCGGTCCCGGTGCCTCCGCCCATGCCGGCGGTCACGAAGACGATGTTGGCATCAATCAAAGCCTTCTTCAGCTCTGGCTCCGCTTCCTTGGCCGCGGCCTCACCCATCTGGGGGATGGCGCCCGCCCCGAGTCCACGGGTGCTCCTCCGGCCCAGGAGGATCTTGTGCTGCGCCCTCGCTGCCAGCAGGTGCTGGGCGTCGGTATTGGCGGCATAGGTCTCGGCTCCAGCGATGTTCTCTTCGGATATGCGGGATATGGTGTTCGAGCCACCGCCACCACAACCGATGATCTTGATGTTGGTCTTAAGCTTCTGGAGAAGCTCCATGAGCTCCGCGTCAGTGTTGTCGACCGATACCGGCGACGGCGCTGGCGCCCGCGGTTCCATCCGTACCGGCGTCTCACTATCTCTCGCTAAAGCTTCTTCTACCAACGATTTCATCATCCCAAATCCCTTCCTGCGCAATAATGCGATTTAACTGTCAGCAGTATATGTTTGAATCAATAAAAAACCTACGGGGGAATCCCCCCTCGCGAGACCGATATTAGGGTCGCGAAAAGCATATTTGCCGCCTTGTGCCTCCTATCTACTATGATAGCGAGGGCGGACGTGCGATTCCGAGGCAGGGTGCAAGGGGTGCACTTCCGTAATTTCACTCGCAAGTACGCCAAGAGGCTGCAGGTGAGCGGTTGGGTGAGGAACCTCCCTGACGGATCCGTGGAAGCTCTGTTCGAAGGCGAGGACGGCGCAATAAACGAGGTCATCCGCATGCTCACTGAAGAACAACCGTATGCGCAGGTCGAGCACGTTGACGTCATCTGGTCCCGTTCTCTCAACGAGTTCCCCAACTTCGAGATCCATTGATTCAATCGATCTTGATGCCATAGACCCGCTCAGGATTGTCCTTGGAGATCCTCCAAGCGATATCCTGTTGTCCCTCGTCGCCGGTCAACAAGGTCTTGATCCGTTTTGGCACGGTGGATATCCCCAGCACCGCCCCTGGTCTGGTCGGGTCGTCCATGAAATCAGTCTCCAATAGGAAGCGGTGCCCTTTGCCCAAGGCCTCGGCGAAGGCGCTCTTGCTGGCAAGCACGGAGGGCATCACCCCATGGTTCTCCTCTGCCGTGACCAGCGGAGCGCAGAAATGTTTGACCACCTTTCCCCGGTCCAATCCCACGCGGTCCGCCATCGAGGCCAGGTCCGCCAGGGTTTCCGGGGTGGCGCTCTCGGAGTGGATGACTATGGCGCAACCGACCTCCTTGCACAACCTCATGCCATGGCTCAGGATCTCGTTGGAGGCGGCCATCATCTCCTCCGACACTGGGAAATGCGGGCGGCCCACTTCGCCGATGGCCACGGCTTTACCCTCACGCACCAAGGAGGCGGCGGCCTCCATCGCCCCCATCATTATCTCCTTGGCCTTCGGAAGGCCATGCTCCTCTGCTAAAGGTAAAAGGAGGACTGGGTAGGGACCGACGGTGCAGAACACCTTGACCGCGGTCTCCCGATTGCATCTTTCGGCCAGACCGAGTCGTGATTTCATACGAGAGTGCGAAGTCCTCGACGTCGTGGACCTGCACCTGGTCATAAGGCATGTGGCTCAGGATCAAGTGGGTCCCGCCCGCCTTCTGGAACTCTTTGACCGCTTCCACGTTCCGGCCCTGCGGCTGGAGATGGATATGGTTGTCCAATATCGGCACTTGGGTCAACGTAACAGTCCTGCTGCCTTCAGCTCTTGGGCGATCTTGTTCACCGCGGTCTCGACGTCCTGAGGTTTCCGCGCGCCGGTGCAGACCAGCTTGCCAGAGCCGAACAGCAGGACCACGACCTTGGGGTCATCGAGCCTATAGACCAGTCCAGGGAACTGCTCCGGTTCGTACTCCACCCGCTCCAGGCCCAGCGATATGGCGACGGCGTTTAGGTTGATCTCCTGTCCTAGGTCGGAGGAGGCGACGATGTTCTGCACCTCGATCTTCGGCTCCACACCGATCTTGATGCCTGCCTTCTCGATCTGCTTGGCCACCTTGTTTATGGCCACCTTGACATGCTCCAGGCTCTTGGCCCCGGTGCACACCACCTTGCCGCTCCGGAACAGGAGCGTCGCGGTCTTGGGGTCCTTCAAACGATAGATGAGCCCAGGGAACCGCTCAGGCTCATATTCGGCGCCGTCCAAGGCCAGCGCGATTGATTGCAGGTCGAGCTCCACCCCCAGCGAGGTCGATGCCACCACGTTCTCGATCTTGATCTTGGCCATCGGTTCACCTTAAAATTTCTCTCGGCTCGTATTTAAATACCATATATATAGGATTTATTGATTTATGACATTCCAGACGCTCCAAGGCCTGGTTGTGGCTCCGTTATCGTTAAGTAGGTCCCAACCGTCCCGGTCGGCTACCGATCCCAAGAGGTCGATGGAATGTTGGACGAAAGGATCTATCTGCTGGCCGGCGAGTATCTATTGGCGACCCTCTGCGTGCTTTCCGTATCGAAGGTCTGGATGGACCATTTCGATGATGTGGCGGGGGCCAAGGAGAGGCCGCCCAGAGGTTTGTGAATCATCGCTTTGCCAGCTTTCCATCCGTAAATCTTTATATATTTTCAAACGCATCTTGCAATCGTCTGACGAAATTGACGTATTCGTCTGACATCAAACGTTCCAGAGCTGGGCCATGGTCGATAGCGAGAGAATAACCATCAGGCTACCTTCAGAGAAGCTGCAGGCCTTGCAGAACCTCGTGGACACTGGGAAGTACCCCACCATCTCCGATGCCATCAGGGCCGCCATAGACAGCTTCATCGAGACCCACTTCACCCCCGAGTACATCGAGAGGGTGACGGTGGAGCTGCCCAAGGGCAAGCTCATCGAGCTGGAGGCGCTGGTCAAGGATGGGGACTCGGTCTCGATCGACGACGCCATCAGGAACGCGGTCAGGGAGTACGTCCGCATGAGGCTGGAGCAGGCAGTCAACGACATGAAATGAGTGGCCTTGCCCGCCGGGAGCGAATGGGATGGGGTTCAATCACGGGGGCTATGTAGATGACATTCGCACGCTCAAGATACTTGTAGTGGGGTGTGGCGGGGCGGGTTGCAACAGCGTGCATCGGTTGAACCAGATCGGCGTGGACGAGATCGAGACCATGGCCGTCAACACCGACGCCATAAGCCTCAAGGGCACGAACAGCACCCATAGGCTGCTGATAGGGGCGGAGTCCACCCGAGGCCTGGGCGCGGGCGGCCGACCGGACCTGGGGGAGTCATGCGCCATCAATGCCACCAGCCTTTTCGATTCGATGTTCCACGATGTGGACCTCACCTTCGTCATCGCTGGAATGGGCGGGGGCACGGGCACCGGTGCCGCCCCCGTCGTGGCCGAGACGGCCCACAAATGCGGGTCCGTGGTCGTTTCCATCGCCACCATGCCCTTCCGCGCCGAGGGGGGAAGGAAGCACGGCACCGCCATGAAGGGCCTGCGCCGTTTGCGCGAGAACTCCGACACCCTCCTCATCCTGGACAACAACCGTCTGCTGAACATCGTGGGCAACATCCCTTTCAATCAGGCCTTGGGGGTCATGGACCGCCTGATCGCCGAACTGATCCGCGGCCTGGTCGACGCGCTGACCAAACCATCGCTCATCAACCTGGACTTCGCGGACCTGCGCAGCGTCATCCTCAACGGGGGCGTCAGTACCATCATCTACGGGGAGAACGCCGACCCCGAGGGCGTGGTCCGGGACGCCATCAGCAACCCTTTGCTGGAGGTGGACATCACCGGGGGCACCGGGGCGCTGATCCATCTATCCGGGGGGACCAACCTATCGCTGCGACGGGCCCACCGTGTCTTCGAAGGCATCACCCAGCATCTCGATCCCGATGCCAACATCAAGTTCGGCGTCAGGGTGAGCGAGGACTGCGAGGAGACGATCAGGCTCCTGGCGGTGATCACAGGCATCGGTGAGCTGACCGAACCGCCCTTGGACGGCCTGGAGCCGACGAACAACATAGGCGAGATGTTGGTGAAGTACGGACGCTAACCCTCTTCATTGCCTTTCTTGCGTTCTAGACGTCTGATACGCTCCGCCGCCCCGCCCAGCACGCCCATGATGGTGTAGAACTCGTACTTCGTGGGTATGGCGCGCCCCATCATCCGCCTGAACATGACGTTGGTCTTCTCCCTTCGGAATGATCGGGTACTCTATCGCTTCCAGCAGCTCGGAGAAATTGCGGAACAGCAGCTCCTTCTCGTGCTCCGTCGCCGGGTTGGGCTTGGACGGCGCTCCCTGAGCGGCGAATATCTCGTAGAGCAGGACGGTCACGGCGTGGGAGAGATTGAGAACTGGGTACTCATCATGCGCGGGGATGTGCACCAACAGGTCGCAACGCAGCAATTGTTCCTGGGTGAGGCCGAGGTCCTCCCGACCGAAGACCAGGGCGATCTTGCCCTCATGCCCCACCGTCCTCTCGGCCAGCTCCCTCGGTGTCAAAGGGATGCGGATGTAATGCCCCTCACCTTGGGTGACGATCCCCGAAGTGCCGACGACCAGGAAGCAGTCGGAGATGGCGCTCTCGAAATCAGAGGTTATCGTCCGCATCATTCAGGATGTAATTGGCGTGCTTGGCCCGCTTGAACGCCTCGTCGGTGAGCGGACACGGGTCCACCATGACCAGCTCCTTGAAGCCGAAATTGCCCATGGCGCGCGCCACCGCCCCGACGTTCCCGTCGTGCTGGGGCCGCACCAGTACCACCTTGTAGGAGACCATCGCCACGCCTCGCTAGTCTTATTAAACACCAATACTTAACATTTGAGCGCATGGTCTGGACGGCCGCGGTCAAGATCGCCTATGATGGCAGGGACTTCAACGGTTCGCAGCGACAGCCCGACGTCGGCACGGTGGAGGGAGAGGTCCTCCGGGCCCTGGTCAAGATCGAGGCGATCGCTTCGGCGAAGGAGGCGCGCTTCCGGGTCGCCAGTCGCACAGATCGAGGGGTGAGCGCCCTAGGCAACGTGGTCTGTTTCGACACGGATTTCGAGGAGGGCCGATTGCTCCACGCTCTGAACGCCGTCTCGGAGAACGTCTTCTATTATGGTCTGGCACAGTGTCCCGCACGATTTCTCCCCAAGACGGGGCAAACAACGCTGGTATCGATATTACCATCCTTCCGAGGGCATCGACCCGGAACTCTTCCGGGAGTGCGCGCGCCTGTTCGAGGGTCGCCATGATTTCATCCGTTTCTGCAAACCGGAGGGTAAGGCGACGATCAAGACGGTGGACAAGGTCGAGGTCCTGCCCATCGGGGACATGATCATCATCGACCTTTATGCCCGGGAGTTCCTGCGCAACATGGTGCGGAGGATGGTGGCGGCGATGGCCGAGGTAGGTCGGGGCCGGGTAGGATTGGAGGCGGTCTCCGAGCTGTTGGAAGGCAAGGAAGGCAGCTTCGGTCTGGCCAAAGCGGAAGGTTTGGTCCTGATGGACGTACGATACGATTTCGAGATACCTATCACGATCACAGCACCATTCCGGCGGGAGGTCAGGGAACGAAGGCAGGAGGCATTGGTGGAGCTGCTGTTCTACGATTCCCTCATCGACCCTCAAGATTCCCTGGGGAAATACTGAAAGTGCTTATGCCAGAGGCTACGTTCTTCGTTTTTTAATATATAATACTAACCTTAGCATGCTCACTTATGCTATTAATATGCATGAAAGCCTGCCCAGTCTTTGTAAATAGTTTCTCTGGGAAGGGAGATCCACGGGGGAAAGGACGCGGGAGAGGGGGAACCCGCGTCCAACAAATCCTTTTTTAATGCGGTCAGGCTTGTTCGAGTCATGCGCATCGCCCTCACCGGCACCCCTGGAACGGGTAAGACCAGCGTAGGGGATGTTCTGAGAGCTCGGGGATGGGACGCGGTCGAAGTGAGCGCGATCGCGAGAGAGGCAGGTCTGCTCAGAGAGGTCGATGAACGGCGGGGAAGCTATGAGATCGACGTCGACGAGCTGCAAGAGGCGGTCGACTCACGATATCATTCGAACGAGATCGTCCTGGTAGGTCACCTGGCGCACCTGGTCTCGAACGACCTTTGCATCGTCCTTAGATGCCGGCCCAAGTTGCTCCGGTCGCGCCTGGCGGAGCGAGGTTGGCCAAAGGCCAAGGTGGACGAGAACGTCGAAGCGGAGGTCCTGGACGCCATTTTGGTGGAGGCGTTGGAACAGGATGGCGCGGTCTTCGAGATCGACACCTCGGACATGGGCCCATCCGAGGTTGCGGACGCCGTCCAGGACATCGTGGCAGGGAAAACCGAAAAGTACCGGCCCGGGCATATCGATTGGAGCAGCGAGGTGCTGGATTGGTACTAGATGCGCAGAGGGGGAGGGCGGACAAGGTCCTCATGCCGGCGGCCAATGCCTTGAAGGGCGTGGACCCGAATCTGATATCCGTCATCGCCCTGGTGCTCGCTCTGGTCGTGGGGATACTCACCTATTACAGTTTCGAGGACTGGGAGCTGCTATTGCCCATCATATCGATACTGGTGCTGGTCAGCGGTTTCTTGGACGCCTTGGACGGAAAGGTGGCCCGCCTGGCCGGTAAGGCTGGGAAGCGAGGCGATTTCATCGACCACGTGTTCGACCGTTATGCGGACATATTCATGATCGGAGGAGTGGTGGTCAGCTCCTGGTGCAACATCTATCTGGGCATATTGGCCCTGCTCGGTGTGCTGATGACCTCGTACATGGGCACCCAGGCCCAAGCCTTGGGCATCGGCCGTATGTACGCCGGCCTTTTGGGTCGGGCCGACCGCATCGTGCTGATGTTCCTGGTGCCGTTGGTGCAATGGGGCTACGTCCTCATCACCGGAGACAAGTTCGTCGACCTGGGATGGGTACAGTTCTCCATGTTCGAGATCATGATGCTCTGGTTCGCGTTGGTTGGTAACTTAACCGTGGTGCAAAGAGGCATAGCCACCTGGAAGGAGCTGAAATAGTTCCGACGAACGAAAAATCACCTATTTAGCGGCCTTCGGTTGGGCCTTTTTCTTAACCTTGGGCTGCGTCCCTTCGACCTCTTCCACCTTCTCCTCGTTCTCCTTCCTTGGCTTCCTGGATTTGATCCTATAGTACGACAGAGGGTGCCTGATCCCGCTCTGGCACAGGTTATCTTGATCAACGCATATGCCATTGGTGCGCATGGTGGAACATTCCGGTGGGGTATAGCGCCTCCCCATGCCATCCCCGGTGATGTGCCTGACCTGGTATGTGGTCATGGAGTTGTCGAAATCGGGCGAGGTGTGGAAGGTCTTGATGATCTCATCGTTAGGCATGCCCAGGGTGCCCAGGAACGTCACGATGGCGAAGCGACCGGCGTGAGGCATGTTCTCCCCTTTGTTGGCCATGGCGATGAGCCTCTTCATGCAAGGGGGGAAGCTGGTGATGCTGATCTCCCCGAAATCGTTGGAGTGCATCCTCTGTCGCATCTCCTCCGCTTTGACGTTGATCTCGGCCAGCTCGTTCGAGACCGCGTCAAAGACGGCATCGCTGACCGGCAGTGGCAGCTCGCCCTCTATCTTCTCCTGCAAGGCCTGCTCAAGCACTCTGGAGAACTTGTTCTGGGTCAAAGGGACGAAGCCGCCCTTGACCTCCTGGTTCACGAGCTTCCACTCCTTGCCCCTCAGGCCTGACGTGTAGCGGAGGAAATCACAGAAATGCATGCTCAGAGATCCCTCATCGTAGGATGCTGAGACCCCCAGGTCGTGAGCCACCTCTTTGAGCACCGCCATATCCTCCGTCTCCAGCCTTTGGCTCATGGCCTTGGCCTCCGCCAGAGCATAACGACGGGTAAGGAACTCATCGGCCAGGCACGAGACGAGCATTCGGGCGACGGGATAGCTCAGAACCTCCAGCATCGCCTCCTCCTCGCCATATCCGATGGCCTTGGTGGCGATCCTAGCCTCGGCGATGGCATCCAGCACCCGCTCTTTGCCCCGCCTCCTCGCCTGAGAATAAGCTGGATGGGTCAGAAGCTCTTCCAGGGACACGCCATGGCTCCGCACGAAATCAGAGGCCTCGCGTAGGAAGGGATACCGGGCCAAACGCATCGGTTCCATCTGACCGAGCAACCGCCTTACCAATATTTATGGTGCTCTCCAGGGCACTTCAGTCGAGGGCGACGTAATCGAACAGCGACCGGGCCAGAGCCTCATCGTCCAGAGAGCTCACGAACTCATCGAAGCTATGAAATGGAAGGGAACGGAAGATGCGCATGGCCCGCTTCCGACCCACGCCCGGCAAAGCCTCCAGGGCAGTGATGTGACAATGATTTACATGCAATGGATATTCAACCGCGGTTATGCTGCGTTGCCCCCAGTCCACTACCTTGACATCATAGAACCTACCGATGTCCAATGCATATGGGATGCCCACCAGCAAAGGGTAGGTGCCGAGCTGTCTCCCAAAGGTGACCTTCCCCTCCCTCATCTCCGTGAAGACCCGGAGTGAGCTTGGTGCCGACCGGGACCAGTCTGCGGAGCATCTCCGCATCGATCTCATCCCGGACCGACGCCTTGAATTTGAGGAACTCCCCGTGCCGGAGGGTACTCTCGAACTGGCGACGTATGCAGCTCACCTGACGGATGTTGATGCGCCGCAAAAGCAGACCTTCCCGCAGGACCTGGCGGAGGAAATCCAGGTTCGATGGCAAGGTCCTTTCGCTTTCACCTTCCAGCCCGATCACGAAGTTCAGGCCAGGGAGGAGCTCTGGTAATCCGGACCCGCCTCTGGCCCTACCGATCTCATTGACGATTCGGATGGCCTGCATCGTCTCTTCCGCGGTGGCGTTCAGGTTGTTGGCCCTCATGACCTCGGGGTCCGCCGATTCCAGACCGAAGGCCAGCACATTACCGCTGGTGCAGTGTCGGACCATGCTCTTGAGGATCTCCCTCGACTCCAAGGGGTACTCGGCGATGATGGCCGGGTTGGCGTTGTCCAGATGGAGCACGTCCGGACCCATCCTTGAAATTCCTGATAGCAGTCTTTCGATGGCCTCAGGGTTCGGCCTGGGTCGGTCCGTTCCGTCGAGATGGGCCTTGTAAGAGATGATGCACGTCTGCGACCCCAAGCGGAAGTTGCGCACTCCCAGCTCGTATAATCGTCCCACTTCGGAAATGATGCCCTCCGGTTCCCTGAACCGGGGTTCGCCTTTGAGCGGCTCGACGCAGAAAGAGCATCCCCCGCTGCGCCATCTCACGCAACCCGTGTAGGTCTCGATCTCGGCCACCAGAGGTTGTGGGTGGTCAGGATGGCTGATGACGCATGTCCGCTCCCTTCAGCAACCACCGGTCCCATTCCTCACCGCTGCGCCACCGTTCCTCGGAATAGTTGCCGCGTATCAGGTCATGGAGGGTCGAGGCCGCGTCCTTCTTCGCCAGCACGTCGAAGTAGGGCTCAGCCCTCGGCTCTAATGCCGCAGGACCGCCCAGGACCTTGACGCCGGGGGATCTTTCGGCCAGGGCGATCACCTCCTTCAACGAGGCGGGCATGGCCCGAATGTACTTACCAGGTACGGCAGAGCCGGCCATGGTCAGGACGAAATCCGCCTTGGGTACCGGGCCCCCTTGCCTAAGCTCATCGATGGTGATGTATCGGACCTCGCAACCAGCGTCCAACGCCGCCCCATACGCCGCCCTGACCCCAGGATGGATGTAGGGAGGGACCCCAAGCGACCCTGGCTCATCGATGTAGCCATCGATCACCAGAGCTTTCATCGGACCACATCCTTGCCAGCATCGTAGACGTCTACGACCTCATGAAATTGATGCTCTAAACCGAAGGATTCGAAAAATCGGTACATGTAAGATATTGGGAACAGGTTTGCGCTTCAGATGAGGCCTACTTCCGTGGTCTCAACATTGGCGATGCCGTCGATGGACCGGTAGTAATCCTCTAGCTTCTCGATCAGGCCAGCGGCATCAGGCATGATGGTCGTGACCTCCAGAAGCTTCAGGCCGAAGGCCAATGGTTTGATCTCCGAACGGACCACCTTGATACCGGCGGGGACCTTCTCAGGGAGGTCCTTGGCCAGACCGGCGAAGTCGTACTCGGTGTCCTCTGACATGAGCTGGTGCACCGCGGCTACTGATCCCATGGGAAACCCTCACGGTCCGCTGAAACCGCACTTGGGGCAGATGTACTTCACGCTCTGGTCGCGGCAGTTGTAGCAGCGGCCGATCTCGTTCTGCCCACAATTGGGGCAGGGGAAGAAGGTGATGCCCTTTCCTGTCAACCTGATACCACATGAGCTGCAAATCTTCTCGTTCTGCATGTTCATCGCTTCCTGCGAGGTTAGCGAGATTAGGCTTCTTATATAAATAAATAGGCCGGTACGATCTTTTTCACATGCCATATCTAACATTATTGTATAGGATATCAGGACTTGTCGATTCAATGTCCTTGACCTAGTGTCAAATAGGCCCATCCGCTACCTTGATATTTTCGTTCCTCAGAAACCTTAAATAAAGGTAATAGTTACTCTCGCCTCCACAGCGCCGGCACTCAGCTACCAATGGGCCCGTAGCTCAGCTAGGTAGGATGTTTGGTGACAGGCATCCCTAGAAAGAGCATCTGGCTTTTAACCAGGTGGCCCGGGGTTCGAAACATCCATGGCATCCCCATGGACGCGAAATTCCCCGCGGGCCCGCCTTGGTAGTAGGTGAAAAGGAATATGGGAGTTGAACAAGAGAACATAATCCGCCACCGAAGTGTATATATAATGATACTTAATAGACGAAATCTAGGTCCCGGGTCTGAATCGAGGTGATTTTTATCGTCGAAGCGCCACAGTTCAATGTATTAGAGCACAATCTCGTGCCTGAGCACCGTTTGTTAACGAAGGAGGAGGCCCAGAAGGTCCTGACTAAGCTCAGGGTCACTAAGGACCAGCTGCCCAAGATCAGGAGGAGCGACTCTTGCGTCCGTCTGCTCGAGGACATTAGGGGCCAGCCCATCGATGAGGGCAGCGTCATCGAGATCAAGAGGAACAGCGAGACCGCCGAGGTGGCGGTCGCCTATCGTCTGGTTATCAGAGGGTGAATCCATTGCGCGATCTGGTCGAACTTTATTTCAAAGATAGAAGCATAGTCAACCATCACATCTCCAGCTTTAACGACTTCCTGCCTACGTTGGACAACCCCAACAGCCGTATGCAGAAGATAGTCGACAACCTACGCGTCAGCGCCGAAGATATGGACCGCGGCATCATTCGCCTCGACCCGGACAAGACCGACGGGCGGATCATCGAGATCCGTGTCGGCCGCAAGCGCGACGACCGCGGCAACATCGACCAGGGGGCCAAGCCAACCATAAAGGTCAAGCTTCCTGAGAACCGCGAGGCGGACGGCTCCACCCATTCCCTCACCCCGATGGAGGCCCGCCTGAGGAACGTCAACTACCTATCACCCATCTTCCTGGACTTCACCATAGTGGAGGACGGGATCGAGAAGGAACCAGAGAAGGATGTGCATCTCGGCGACCTGCCCATAATGGTCAAGAGCAAGAAGTGCACCCTTTACAAGGAGAACCTGGAGGAGGAGCGCGAGATCAGCGATGAGGAGTACTGGCGCATCCTGCAGCAGAAGGGCGAGGACCCCATGGACCCCGGCGGATACTTCATCATCGGCGGTACCGAGCGCGTCCTAATCACCCTCGAGGACCTGGCCCCGAACCGGGTCATGGTCGAGACCAACGAGCGCTATGGCACCGAGCTCGAGGTCGCCAAGGTTTTCTCCCAGAAGGAAGGTCATCGCGCCCTCACCCTGGTCGAGAAGAAGCGCGACGGCATGCTGATGGTCACCGTCCCTGCCGCTTCCGGCCAGATCCCATTGGTGGCCTTGATGAAGGCCCTGGGCATGGAGTCCGACCAAGAGATCTTCGAGGCCATCGTCTCCGAGGAGCGCATGGGCAACATCGTCTATGCCAACATCGAGGAGATCCAGGACAAGAAGATCTACCCCCCGAACGGCATATTCACCACCGAGGACGCCATCGTCTACCTGGAGCGCAAGTTCGCCACAGGCCAGGCCAAGGAGTACCGGGTCAAGAAGGTCGAATCCATCATCGACCGCTCGTTGCTGCCCCACTTGGGCGACACCCCGGAGGACCGCCTGAAGAAGGCCATCTTCCTCGGGCGTATCGCCCGGTCCGTGCTGGAGCTGTCATTGGACACCCGCAAGGAGGACGACAAGGACCACTATGCCAACAAGCGCCTGAAGCTCGCTGGCGACCTCATGGAGGACCTGTTCCGCGTCGCCTTCACCAACCTCATGAAGGACCTGAAGTACCAGCTGGAACGTTCCTATGCCAGGAAGAAGGACCTGCGCATCGCCAGCGCCATCCGTCCCGACCTGCTCACCCACCGCTTGCTGCACGCATTGGCCACCGGCAACTGGGTCGGCGGAAGGGCGGGCGTGAGCCAGCTCTTGGACCGCACGTCCAACATGTCCACCATTTCCCACCTAAGGCGCGTCACCTCCTCGCTTACGAGGAGCCAACCTCACTTCGAGGCTCGTGACCTGCACCCCACCCAGTGGGGCCGCCTCTGCCCGAACGAGACCCCCGAGGGTCAGAATTGCGGTCTGGTGAAGAACGCCGCATTGATCATCGACGTGTCCGAAGGGTTCCGGGAGGAGGACGTCACCTACCTCCTGAAGGACCTCGGCGTCAAGGAGGTCAAGGGCCAACAGAAGTCTGGTACCCGGGTCTACGTCAACGGTGACCTGAAAGGCGTCCACAGCTCCGCCATGGAACTGGTGGCGGAGATGCGCCAGAGGCGCCGCACCGGTCTGCTCTCCCACGAGATCAACATCCGCTACGACGAGGAGATGGACGAGGTCATCATCAACTGCGACGAGGGCCGCCTACGCCGCCCCCTGCTCGTGCTGCATGACGGCAGGACCGTCCTCACCCGCAAGCATGTGGAGGACATCCGCGAGGGCAAGATCCGCTGGACCGACCTCATCCGAGAGGGCGCCATCGAGTGGGTCGACGCGGAAGAGGAGGAGGACTCCTTCATCGCCGTCGAGCCATACCAGGTCCCGGAGCGTTGCGAGAAGTGCGGCATAGCCCTGTCCCCGCTCGACGTCGACTGGATGAACATGGGCACCACCGAGAAGCACGCCCACCTGAAGTGCAGGCATTGCGGTGGCGTCCTGCAGGGCAAACTCCTCTACAACAAGGAGCAGACCCACATGGAGGTCGACCCCATGTGCATACTCGGGGTTTGCGCGGGGCTCGTCCCGTACCCAGAGCACAACTCCTCACCACGTGTCACCATGGGCGCGGGCATGGCCAAGCAGTCCCTCGGCCTCAGCGCCAGCAACTACAGGATGAGGCCCGATACACGTGGTCATATCCTGCACTACCCCCAGCAGCCCATGGTCCAGACCAAGATCATGGAGTTCGTGGCCTTCAACGAGAGGCCGGCCGGGCAGAACTTCGTGGTCGCGGTCCTATCGTACCACGGCTACAACATGGAAGATGCCCTGATCCTGAACCGGTCCAGCGTAGAGCGCGGACTGGGCAGGTCGAGCTTCATGAGGACCTACCGCGCCGAGGAGCGCCGTTACCCCGGCGGTCAGGAGGACCATTTCGAGATCCCGTCCCCGGACGTAAGGGGAGCCAGGCAGGACCTGGCCTACAACACCCTCAGCGAGGACGGGCTCATTTCGCCAGAGACCGCAGTGCACGGCGGGGACGTGCTCATCGGCAAGACCTCGCCGCCTCGGTTCCTCGAAGAGGAGACCGACTTCCTTACCCCCCAGAAGCGCCGCGAGACCTCGGTCACGTGCCGCGCCGGAGAAACTGGATGGGTCGACTCGGTCATGCTCACCGAGTCCGAGAACGGAAGCCGCCTGGTCAAGGTGCGCGTCCGTGACGAGAGGATACCCGAGCTGGGCGACAAGTTCGCCTCCAGGCATGGGCAGAAGGGAGTGGTCGGTCTGATCGCGCCATGCGAGGACATGCCTTTCACCGCCGACGGCATCATCCCTGACCTGGTCATCAACCCGCACGCTATCCCGTCCCGTATGACCGTGGCCCACGTCTTGGAGATGATCGGTGGCAAGGTCGGTTCCATGCAGGCCCGTGAGGTCGATGGGACCCCGTTCTCCGGTGAGAACGAAGAGGCCTTGCGCGAAGCATTGATCAAAGAAGGCTTCATGCACAACGGCCGCGAGGTCATGTACGACGGCCTCACTGGTCGCAAGATCAACGCCGACATATTCGTGGGCGTGATCTACTACCAGAAGCTGCACCACATGGTGTCCGGCAAGATGCACGTCCGTTCCCGTGGCCCGGTCCAGATCCTGACCAGGCAGCCGACCGAGGGTCG
This sequence comes from Methanomassiliicoccaceae archaeon, assembly GCA_963789555.1. GTDB lineage: Archaea > Thermoplasmatota > Thermoplasmata > Methanomassiliicoccales > UBA472 > JACXTP01. Next base: position 80,289 of record CAWBKY010000003.1, read on the forward strand.
CTCCAGACAGGGCGGTCTGAGGTTCGGTGAGATGGAGCGTGACTGCCTCATCGGCCATGGCGCGGCCATGGTCATCAAGGACCGCCTGCTGGACGAGTCCGACGGGACCTTCCAGTACGTCTGCGGCAACGACAACTGCGGCCATATGGCAATATTGGACCGGCGCGGTGCCCTGCGCTGCCCGGTCTGCGGTAACAACACCAACGTGCACCTGGTGCAGACCTCGTACGCGTTCAAGCTGCTCCTGGACGAGCTGCTCTCACTTGGTGTCGCTATGCGCCTTCAACTGGAGGACCTACGATGATGCGCGGAGTCTCGAAGAGGATCGGGTCGATCAAGTTCGCCTGCCTATCTCCGGAGGAGATCAGGAAGATGTCGGCCACGAAGATCATCACAGCGGACACCTATGACGATGATGGATTCCCTATCGACATGGGATTGATGGACCCCCACCTGGGCGTCATCGAACCCGGTCTGAGGTGCAAGACCTGCGGCCACAAGGTGGACGAGTGCCCAGGGCACTTCGGGAACATCGACCTGGCCATGCCCGTCATCCACGTCGGATACGTGAAGGAGATCAAGAAGCTCCTCCAGTCCACCTGCCGCTCCTGCGGACGCCTGCTGCTCACCGAGGAGCAGGCCAAGGAGTACATGGCATCCATGGACCAGGTGGAGGACCTGGGCGGGGATTCGATCGAGCTGCGCGACATGGCGAAGATCACCGCCAAGGACGCCGCCACCCGCATGATCTGCCCCCACTGCGGCGCCGACCAGCTCAAGATAACCCTGGACAAGCCCACCACCTTCCGTGAGGACGGGCACAAGCTCACCCCCAAGGAGGTGCGCGAGCGCTTGGAGCGCATACCCGACCAAGACCTGGACCCGCTGGGCATATCCCCGAAGTCCTGCCGCCCGGAATGGATGATCCTCACCGCTCTCCCCGTTCCACCGGTAACGGTCCGCCCCTCCATCACATTGGAGTCGGGCGACAGGTCCGAGGACGACCTCACCCACAAACTGGTGGACGTGCTCAGGATCAACCAGAGGTTGCGAGAGAACCGTGACGCCGGCGCCCCACAGCTCATCGTGGAGGACCTATGGGAGCTGCTGCAGTACCATGTCACCACCTACTTCGACAACCAGACCTCCGGCATCCCGCCTGCCAGGCACCGATCCGGCAGGCCTTTGAAGACCCTGGTGCAGAGGTTGAAGGGAAAGGAGGGTCGCTTCCGTTCCAACCTGTCCGGTAAGCGTGTCAACTTCAGCGCCCGTACCGTCATCTCACCCGATCCCGGCCTCTCGATCAACGAGGTCGGGGTACCAGAGGAGGCGGCCAGGGAACTGACCGTCCCGGTGAACGCCACCAAGGCCAACATCGAACAGCTGAAGATCATGGTCAAGCGCGGTCCGACGCCTCACATGGAGAACTACCTTCCAGGCGTCAACTACGTCATCCGTCCCGATGGGCGGAGGATCAGGGTCACCGAGAAGAACGCTGAGACCGTGGCCGAGACGCTCGAGCCCAACTTCATCGTGGAAAGACACCTGCAGGAGGGCGACGTGGTCCTGTTCAACCGGCAACCATCGCTGCACCGCATGTCCATGATGGCCCATACCGTGCGCGTCATGCCTGGGAAGACCTTCCGTCTGAACCTATGCGTCTGCCCCCCCTACAACGCCGATTTCGATGGCGACGAGATGAACCTGCACGTGCTGCAGTCCGAGGAGGCCAGGGCCGAGGCCATCATCTTGATGAAGGTCCAGGAGCACATCATGTCACCCCGTTTCGGCGGGCCGATCATCGGTGCCATCCACGACCACATCACCGGCACCTTCCTTCTGACCTACAAGGATACCAGGTTCGACAAGGGCCAGGCCTTGCAGATCATGGCCAAGATAAGCAACATAGAGCTACCCGAGTCCACCATCAAGGAGAAGGGCGGCAAGCAGTATTGGTCCGGCAAGCAGCTTTTCTCGCTGATATTGCCCAAGGACCTGAGGCAGACCTTCAAGTCCTCCATCTGTCAGAAGTGCAATGTGTGCAAGAAGGAGGCCTGTGAGAATGACGCCTACGTGCGCATCAAGAACGGGCAGTTGTTGTCAGGCACCATCGACGAGAGGGCCATCGGGTCATTCAAAGGCCGTATCCTGGACAAGATCTCCCGGGACTATGGCTCTGACAAGTCCAGGGAGTTCCTGGACAACGTCACCCGGCTGGCCATCGGCGCCATCATGGTGAAGGGATTCACCACCGGCATCGACGACGAGGACATCCCCGAGGAGGCGAAGCGCCAGATCGATGCCATGCTCACCGATTCCATCGACAAGGTGGACAGCCTGGTGGCAGCGTACCACAACGGCGAACTGGAGCAGATGCCCGGCCGCAGCATGGAGGAGACCCTGGAGGTCATGGTCATGCAGGAGCTGGGCAAGGCCCGTGACAGCGCCGGTCAGACCGCTGGACAGCACCTTGGTATCGAGAACTCCGCGGTGCAGATGGCCCGGTCCGGTGCGCGTGGGTCCATGCTTAACCTGTCCCAGATGGCAGGTTGCATCGGTCAGCAAGCGGTCCGTGGCGAGCGACTGTCCCGTGGCTATCACAAGCGCACCCTGCCCCACTTCGAGAAGGGCAACCTCGGCGCCAAGGCGAAGGGGTTCGTCATCAACTCATACAAATCTGGGTTGACCCCGACCGAGTTCTTCTTCCACTCCATGGGTGGTCGTGAGGGTCTGGTCGACACTGCCGTGCGTACCTCTCGGTCAGGTTATATGCAGCGCCGTCTCATCAATGCGCTGGAGGACCTGAAGTTGAAGCAGGACGGCACGGTGCGCAACACCGCCGACAGCATCATCCAGTTCCAGTATGGCGAGGACGGCGTAGACCCAACCCGCTCTGTGAACAGCAAGGCCATAGACATCGACGACATCCTCTACGAGGTGCTCGGCGACGAGGCAGATCTGCTGGCCAAGGTCGAGGACAAGAAGATGGGCGGCTATGCCACCGTCGAGAAGGACCTGATGGAGACGTTCGACGAGGACGCCGAGGAGACCGCTGAGGAACCGGAGTTCGAGAGCGGAGGTGAGGAGTGATGGCTAAGAAGGACACCGCCAACGCCTTGCGCCGCAAGGGCATATCCGATCCGGCCATAGAGAAGCTCATCCAGGTCTTCAACAACCAGGACGAGGTCAAGGCCGCCACCAAGGAACAGCTGCAGAACGCCGGTCTGGACGAGGGGCAGATGGAGGAGGTCTCCGCCGCCTTCGCCCCCAAGCGTGCCGTCAAGAAGCCTACCGCCACGAAGAAGGTGGGCGGCAAGAAGGTCGAGGTCGAGGAGCGGCCCAAGTTGACCTTCAAGATGCCCGAGGACAAGTTGAAGTCGCCCACCGACTACGAGCTCAAGCTGACCAAGATGTCGGAGGACATGAAGATCCCCATGCCAAGGAAGGTCATCAACACCATTGCCAGCCGCATCGAGGGCATCTCGGTCAACGACGCCGCCATCAAGAAGATCCTGAAGCGCTCCCACGAGCGATATATGGAGCATTGCATGGACCCGAACGAGTCCGCCGGCATCATCGCCGCCCAAAGCATCGGCGAGCCAGGCACTCAGATGACCATGCGTACCTTCCACTACGCCGGTGTGGCTGAGATCAACGTCACATTAGGGCTGCCGCGTCTCATCGAGATCGTGGACGCCAGGCGCGTGCCTTCCACCCCCATGATGCACGTCCATCTGGTGGACGAGATCAAGCGGGACCGGGAGAAGGTCAAGAAGGTGGCGGGCGAGATCGAGATCACGGCCATCAGCGACGTGGCGGACATCCGGGCCGACATCACCAACATGCGCGTCGTGGTGGACCTGGACACGCACAAGATGGACCAGAAGGAGCTCAGACCAGAGGACATCATGAAACGACTGGTCAAGCTGCGCGGTCTGAAGGGAGCGGTGCTGGAGGACGAGACGCACATAGTCATCCAATCAGAGGACTGGTCCTTCAAGAAGTTGCAGTCCATACTCGATCTGGTCAAGGATGCCAAGATCAAGGGCGTGGAGGGCATCAAGCGTGCCATCATCAAGTGGGAGGACCGCAGCGAGGAGTTCGTCATCTATACCGAGGGTTCCAACCTGCAAGAGGTCCTGGAGATGTCAGCGATAGACAAGCGCCGCACCCGCACCAACTCCATCCAGGAGGTCTACGAGGTGCTCGGGGTCGAAGCGGCGCGCCAGGTCATCGTGGACGAGGCGTCCCGTACCCTGGACGAACAGGGTCTGACCGTTGACATAAGGCACATCATGCTCGTGGCCGACCTGATGACCGCTGACGGAGACGTCAAGGCCATCGGCAGGCACGGAATATCTGGGCGCAAATCGAGCGTCCTGGCCAGGGCGGCCTTCGAGATCACCGCGGCCCATCTGCTGCATGCGGCGCTGGTAGGAGAAGAGGACCATCTGGACGGGGTTGCAGAAAACATTATAGTAGGGCAGCCGGTTACGCTCGGTACCGGGGCTGTCAATTTGGTATATTCCCCAATAAGGAGGGGGCAGAACAATGGTTGATATCGGAAGAGCATTGAAGACCGCGATCGCCACTGGCAAAGTGGTGTTCGGGGAGCAGCAAGCCTTGAAAGCGGTTACGAAGGGAGAGGCGAAGCTTGTGATCGTCTCGAAGAACTGCCCGAACGAATTCCTAAGGTCCAAGGAGCACAGCGTCCCGGTGCATGTCTACGAGGGCACCAACATGGAGCTGGGGGCCTTGGCCGGGAAGCCGTTCTCGGTCTCGGCCATCGCCGTGATCGACAAGGGCACTTCCAACATCCTTTCGCTGTGATAACATGGATGAGATCAAGTTCACCGAGGACACGCTCCGCTACATCAGCCTCTTCGAGACGCTGACCCGCACCCGCGTGAAGGATTGCATGGAAACAGAGGACAAACTGGTCTTCGTCGTCGAACCTGGCCAGGCCAACCGTGCCGTCGGAAAGGGTGGCGAGAACGTGATCAACTTGAAGAACCACACCGGAAAGAACATCCAGGTCATCGAATACTCCGACGACCCCGAGACGTTCATCCGCAACGTGTTCTACAATTACAACGTGCAGAGCGTTGTCATCGAGAACCGGGGCACCATCGTCCATGCCACAGTGACCGTTGACCCCAAGGTCAAGGGACGGGCAATAGGCAAGAACGGGCGCAACCTCAAGATCGCCCGGGACATCGTTAACCGGCATCACAACGTGCAGAGCATCAACGTGGCCTGAACTGGCCCCATTTAATCCTTATTTTACTTTCCTACGGTTAAGCGGAGCCCTTTCCACTTCCAGACGGTCAGCGGTGGGGTACTCCTCCACCAGATAGCAGGGGTAAGGGATCCCGTCGGCCAAACCCTCCAGGGCCCAGGCCGCCACCTCCACCCTCGAGCGCTCCAGGTCGACCCGCATAAGGTCGTCTGGCACCCCATGAACCTCTCGTAGCAGCGTCATGACCTCCTGGTAGCGGTCGGTCTCGATCACTCCCTTGTAGAGCATCCCTTCCTCTGTGACCAGGTCCAGGGGGGTGGCGACGCTGCGTGCCCTCCTCAGGATGCGGTTGCGCAGCTGCACCCTGTCCTTGAAGCTGGAGGAACAATAATGGATCGGGACCCCCAGGTCGCTGTACCGTATCATGGCCAGAGCTAGCTCCTCGCTGTCCATGACGGCGCTGGACAGTTCGTCCCTCACCTCGAAGCCCTTGGCGCGGAGGCGCTCCGCATTGGTCTCCGAGAACTCCAGCTCGTTCAGGTTGACGAAGTCCAGGGAGATCCGGTCGGCATGATGCACCAGACGGAACAGCCCCTCCTCCTCCCCTGGTATCGCTGGCACCTCCAGGCCGACATGTATGTCAAGGTCTGAGATCGCTTCCTCAATGCCCAGCTCCTCCGGCCTATGCCAATCGGAGACCATCGGATGGAGTCGTAGCTCGTCCAAGCCCGCCCGTTCCAATTCCTCGAACAATCCCTTGTCGATGGTCGAGGTATAGAGATGGACATGATGGGCGCCGCCGAACCTCGATTTGAGAAGACGGATGTAACGAATGGTTCGGTCAGGGACGCACAGAGGGTCGCCACCAGTTATCCCCGTGCCAGTCGCTCGGATGAGCTCAGCCTCCTTCAGGACCTCCTCCTCGGAGAAGGCACGTAGCTCGTTGGCGTACAGGACGTCCTTTCCCTTCTTGTGGCCCGAGAGGGGACAGTAGTAGCAGGACTCATTGCACTTGCCAGTGATCAAAAGCACCATCTTCGACCCTCGGCGGCAGTGCCTGCAGCCCATTGGCAGCCTGCCGCTATACTCCGAACCGGCCCCGAAACGGTGCACGTGCATGAGCCTCGATGGGTCGAGGGTTCGTATAAACCGTTCGTTCGAAAACAATACCTACCCCTTCGTGGATAGCGACGCGAGGCGATGCGATGAGGACCGATACCCGGGTCGTGCTAGCGCTGGACGAGACCGATGGGGCGAAGGCCATGGCGGTGGCCCAGGCCGTTGAGGGCTTGGTGGATGCGATCAAGATCAACTGGCCGCTGGTTCTGTCCACCTCCCCACAAACCATCACCGATCTGGCGGAACTGGCCGACGTCATCTGCGACTTCAAGATCGCCGACATACCGAACACCAATCGGCTCATCGTGGAGCAGGCGGTGCGATTGGGCGCCTCTGGCGTCATCGTGCATGGTTTCACCGGCAGCGACAGCGTCAAGGCCGCCGTCGATGCCGCCAAGGGACGAGACGTATACGTGGTCACGGAGATGAGCCACCCCGGGGGCGTTGAGTTCACCGCGCCCAACGCGGACCAACTGGCCAACCTGGCCGTCCGTTGTGGCGCCAGCTGGGATCATCGCCCCGGCCACCCGCCCAGAGCGGATCAGGCACCTCAGGCAGATAATTGGCGACCTGCGCATCCTCTCCCCGGGCGTTGGGGCGCAAGGGGGGAAGGCCTCGGACGCCATACGGATGGGGGCGGACCACGTCATAGTGGGGAGGGCGATATACGAGGCTTTAGACCCGCGGGCGGCAGCACGTTCGGTGGCGGAAGAGGTCAAGCGTGTCCAACGTTGAGAGTCGATGTCTGCTTGCAGGTGGTGAACCTGACAATCCAGTCAGCCAGCCTATAAAGATTTCAAGTCGATAATGTATTTATAGCAGCTTTAGCATCAGAAGCCAAGATTTTCGCAAGGGAGTATTTAGATGGCAGTCAAGGAGGATGGGTCAGATAGCCTGCCCGAGAAGAAGGGTAATTTCTCTCTAGGCCAGATATCCAAGGCCTTCGGCAAGAAGGACAAGGATGTCTCATCGGAGAGGAAGGGTGGCTCTGAAGGTCCGACCAAGGCCAAGGAGGGAGTTTCCACGAAAGTCATCGGCGACAGGCTGAAGGACTCGTGGATCGCCAGGAACTGGCAGACGACTCTCATCCTTGTCATGATCTTGGGTTTGGCCTTCTTCATCCGGGTGTACTTCGCGTATCCCCTGTCGGTTGACAACGGCTTCCTGGTCTCCGGGGGCTCGGACTCGTATTACCACATGAGGGTGATAGACCACGTGGTGGAAACGGGCAAGCACCTGGTCATCGATGACATGCTCAACTATCCCTTTGACATGCGCAATGCCAGACCTCCACTTTACGATTGGTCGGTCGCGGTCTCAGGCATGACCCTCAACGGTCTAGGTATGCCTCAGGATGATGCGGTAGGTTACTCCCTGGTCTTCTCCACCGCTTTCTGGGGCATGATGACCGTCATACCAGTGTTCCTGATAGCTAATGCGGCCTTCGGGCGCAAGGCGGCCTTCATAGCGGCCTTCTTCTTCGCATTCATGCCTGGCCACATCGAGAGGAGCATCTTCTCCAATGCTGACCACGATGCGATGGTCCTTTTCTTCGTGGTGTTCGCATTCTACTTCTTCCTCAGGGCGCTGCAGACCATCAAAGGGTCCAACTGGGTGTCGAAATGGAACGATGTCAAGGCCATACGTAGCGGTGGCCGGTCGTTCATCAATTCCAACGCCCTGCCTATGGTTTACGCGGCACTAGCCGGCGTATGCATATCTGCGGTGGCCATGATCTGGACCGGTTACACGTACCTCCTCATCATAGCGTTGGTGTACCTGATGGTGCAGCTGCTGGTGGACCGTTTCCGTAATGCTGATTCCTCCGGTGTGGTGGCCAGTTTCACGATCATGTGGGGAGTGGCCTTCGCCATAATGGCGCCAGTCTACTACCTGATGAACTATTGGCAGGTATGGTTCGACGTGCCATTCTATCTCTTCGTCATAGGCGTTGGGGTGGGTCTGGTCTTCATGTTCACCAGGGACCTGCCTTGGACCATAGTGCTACCAGCCATGGCGGTCGCTGCAATCGTAGGCCTGTTCGCGCTGTCATATGTCGCCCCAGCCCTGTTCAACGCCGTGGTGTCTGGACAAGGATACCTGGTCAAGAGCAAGCTCTATGCGACCATATCGGAGGCGCAACCTCCGAACATCTCGAACTTCATCATGTCCTTCGGGGCGGTGACGTTCTGGTTGGCCTTGGTAGGCCTGGCATATGCGGCGGTCAAGATCCCAAAGACCACCGGCCCCTACCTGGTGTTCCTGGTGGTCTGGGCGGCGACCTCCATCTACATGGCATCCTCCGCGGCCCGTTTCCTGTTCAACGCCGCTCCCGTGTTCGCTGTATTGGGCGGGTGGGTGTTGGCCATGGTCATAGACCGGGTCGACTTCCGGGGATACTTCCATGAACTGTCTTTGAACCTTAATAATCCAAAGGTTTTCCTGCGAAAGCTTGCCAGCTTCCAGGTGGTCCTGGTCGTGGTCCTGGTCGCCATAACCGTGATGCTACCGAACATATGGACGGCCTTCGATGCATCCATACCTTCCCAGGACAAGCCGGAGTACGACAAGCAGATCTACGAGGCGCTCCCCAACTTCCTGCATCCAGACAACTTCGAATATGACCGGATCAACGGTTCCTACTGGTACTTGGGCGGCTTCACGTACAGCATGCCACTGCCAGAGACCTATTGGCCTACGGCTTGGCGTTGGTATGCAGAGCAGGACACGCAACTTCCTCCCGAGGAAAGACCAGCATTCCTTTCCTGGTGGGACTATGGTTTCGAAGCGGTCCAGGAAGGTCAGCACCCAACAGTGGCTGACAATTTCCAGAACGCCTACCAGTATGCGGGCTCGTTCATTACATCCCAAAATGAGACCCAGTCCGTGGCCATGTTCATCACTCGCAACTCCGAGAAGATGATCTCGGACGAAAATTTAGGTATTGCAAACTATACCGCCTTCTGGGACGCTATGGCGGCGGCCGGGGTCAACATGACCTGGTTCTTCGATGTGATGGAGAACCCTGCCGATTACAAGGACTTCGTGCTGGACCACCCTGAGATATTCGGCCCATACGACCCGAATATCAGCGACGCTAACACCAAGTACGCCATGGCTTCGTACGTCCTATCCTTCGTCGGCATGGAGAAATTGGTGGACATATACCACCAACAGAGGGATGTAACAGGATACGACATTGGTTACTTCGCCATCGACGGGCGTCTATTCCCGTTCACCGCCACCAGCTATAACATCTTCTACGCCCCGGCCACCCTGGCCGACAGGCGGGTCGATTCGGGGAACGTACCCATCGACTTCTATGAGATCAAGGCCGTGGACCAGTTCGGCAACCAGTACAGCCCCAGCGAGGTGCCTGAGGGCACCGTGATCGTGGACTATGCCATCATCTACAAGGACATGTTCTACGACTGCATGCTCTACCGCGCCTTCATGGGCTATGGCCCGGAGGACATAGGTAAGACCACCCAAGGCATCCCCGGGGTCTCTGGCAGCTTGGCCAGTCTCCCGTCCATGCAGGCCTGGAACCTGACCCACTATCGTGTGGTGTACCGCACGGCCTATTTCAACCCCTATCCGGAGAACGAGACCGCCTTCCATTCCGATGCTTGGCGTGCAATCAGCTACGAGCAGGGTCTGGAATACCAGGCGCTCATCGACGACGGAAACATGACCGGCACGGTCGACATGTCCACCGTCGCGCTCTCTCAGGGCGTGGTCTTTATCCAATATTACGACGGCGTCATCATCCGTGGGCATGTCGAATCCCAGGATGGGGAACCGATGGAGAACATCTGGGTGACCGTCCAGGACGAGCTCGGAACTCCGCACAACACGGTCAAGACCGATGCGAATGGTTTCTACGAGGTCATCGCCCCGTTCGGGAACGTCAGCGTCAAGTTCTCATACGGGAGCTTGGACCTGATGACCCAGGTAGGGACTCTGATAACCACCAAGTTCTATAACTTCACCTATGAGCAGGCCATGCGCCAGTCGCCCACGGCATGCGAGCTATTCCAGCAGCCCATCGGAGGATCTCAAACCCGGACTGGATCATCGACGGCAATGTGACCATTCAGGGTGGGAACATTCACGGTCTGGTCTACCTGGACGTCAACGGTAACGGCCGCTACGATCAGTCTAGCGACCGGCTGCTCGAGAATGCCACGGTCCATCTCCAGGACCTGAATAGCAACTTCAGCCGAGAGATGGTGGCTTATGCGGGGGAGTATTTATTCACAGGCCTGCCCCCCATGTCTGCCCAGATATGGGCTGTGTACGATGGTCACAAGATCGGTCTGAAGACACAGAGCATAAGCCCCAAGACGAACAACACCGTCGATCTGAGCGTCAAGCCATCCACCATCAAGGCCACTGTACGGACCCCCTGGGGCACCCCTGCACCACGCTCTGGCGGTCGACCTGGTCGACCTGACCAATGGGAGGGTGACCACCCAAAACACCAGCAACGCTGGTGAGGTGACCTTCACCAATTTGTTCAACGGACAATACCGCATCCGCAGCAACAGCTCGGCCCTGCAGCTCAATGTGGCCATTATCAACGTTGCCGAGGGGCGCACCTACGTGCAGACCTTGACCCTTGCGCAGGCCATGACCGTGCAGGGAGAGGCCGTCTACGAAGGGGCGAACGGAACGGTCCCATTGCCCTACGCGCGCATCGGCTTCATCAGCCCCACGTTCGAGTACTGGACCACCGCGGACTCCAATGGCAACTATGCGGTGACATTGCCGCAACAGAACTACACCATCTATGCCCTATCCAACATCTACGGTCGGGCCGTGGTCACGTTGGTCAAGCAAGACGCTGCTAACAGCGTCACGAAGACGCTGCCACTTCGGGACGGACTGGTCCTATCGGGCAACGTGCTTGACAACAACAAGACCGTGAACGGGGTCATGCTGGTGGTGAACAACTCGGCGGGAGGCACGATCACCGGCATCACCAATAGTACCGGGGGCTTCCGCTTCGTTCTACCTGACGAATATCACACATTATACGCTGCCAAGGGCTACAGGGTTGCCTGGCTAACATTACCCATCGGCGAGGGGAACAACATCTCCTTAGGTAGCGGAAGGGCCGTTAGTGGCAAGGTCTGGGTGGATCTCAGCTATGACGGAATTCTGCAAACCACGGAGGGAAAGGCGAACGTGACCATCCACATCCAGGATGTGGGAGGGGGCCGCGATCTTATTGCTGTCTCCAGCAGCAACGGTGGATTCAACGTTACTCTGCCATTGAACGGAACGTATAGCTTTGTGACAGCGGTTCCCAACTACGAGACCGTCAACTTCACGTTCAACGACCTGAGCTCCAACCAGACCCGCAACATCGAATTGGTGCCTACAAACCGGTCGCTCAGCGGCAATGTGGACCTGGGGGGCAGCGGTCTCCCCAACGTCTGGTTGAATTTCGATGCCAATTCCGGTTGGGGGACCGACACCAAGGTCCTCACCGACGCTGGCGGTAATTATTCGGCCTCGCTACGACCTGGCAACTACACGATCACCTTAATCCAGAACGTCAGTGGGGACGATTCCTCCCAGTATCAGCTGGTGAAGTCCCATTATCTTGAATCTAGCGGTGGGGCAGACCCCCACGGTGCTGGACTTGGAGGCCTGCGTGCGCTACAAGGTGAATGGGACGGTCGCTTCAAGCGGGGGCGAACCGTTCAGTGCCAAGATGTCCTTCTCCGCTGAAGGTTTGGATAGCGTTACTCTTACCACCAATGGCAGCTACTCGCTATATCTGCGGGAGGGGAACTATAGCCTCTATATCCTTTCCGAGATCGGACTGGACCGAGAGGCATACTTCAACACTACCAACGTGACTGGCCCTCTTAGCCTGGACCTCACGACACAACCTGCCTACCGCATAACCGTGGACATGTACTTCCAGGATAAACCAATGCCCCAGTCGATTTCTGTGACGTTGGTTGACCCGGTGAGCGGGGCGACATACATCGGCAAGACGAACCCAACCGGTTCGATCGTGTTATACATGCCATCGGGTGGCACATACAACCTAACTGCCGACCTTCGTATCCTTGCTTATCCTAGTTCAGACAGCTACGGATATGAAGTATATGCGCTTCACAGGTGAGGAGAGTCTGTTCTTCAACACCACTCAGAAGAATGTTGTGTTGGAGCTATCTCAGAGCTTTGACAACTCCACCATCACCGGTCTACCTGTAGGGGCGAACGTGGATATGCAAGCCCAATCGTCCACTGCCATGGACATTACCTTCGATTCCAGCCCTGCTTCGGCCACGATCGCCCCTGGCAACTATACCATCTATGCCCGGAACGCTTTGGACATGGTCTATCTGGGCTTCGTGACCGTCCCTCCTTACGACACCGTCGACCTTGGGATCGTGATGGGGCAGGGCTACCGTGTGAATGGCACTTTGCGTGTGAATGGATCGCCGGAGATAGGCGATATGACCATCTCCCAAGGCGATGCCTCGTATATCATTGACACCGACCCGAGCGGTCAGTACGTGGTCTATCTGCCCCAGGGCACCTTCCTCGGCACAGGGGCCGCTCTAGTCCCAGAGAACGGCATAGCGGTGACCTACGCCGCCAGCAAGACCATGCTGGTCAACGGCGCCATGCAGGTGGACTTCGACCTTATTAAACAGGTCTTGTACTCTGTAAAGCTCTCCTGGAACAATACGAAGGGCAACGTGTCCAATGGTGAGCCCATAAGCTACATCGTGACCCTGACCAACACAGGCAACATGGTGGACTCGTACGAGCTTTCGTCATCCACCTCGAACTGGAACATCACCTTCACATACAATGGGGTGACCAACAAGACTGCCTTGGTGGAGAACCTGACCTTTGGGGCCGGGGGCAAGGTGAACATCACCGTGACCCTGACGCCCTCATTCAAGGTCAACGTCATCCACCCGCCCGTGTTTATAAACGCGGTCTCGACAAAGGGCAGTGGGGCTACGAGCAGTCTGAGCTTGGACGCCAACATCAATCCACGCAGTCAGGTCAACCTGACATACGTCAAGGCCTTACCGCAGAGCGGCAAGGACAACTACACCTACCAGATACTGGTGGAGAACACTGGAAACCAGGATGACAACTACAGTTTAGACTTGACGAACCTGGCATCGTTCAATGGAACTGGTTGGCAGGTGAAGGTGAGATTGGGCGAGACTGGTAACTTCACCGACTTCCCTGTCACGTTCATCGTCAATGCCGGCAAAAACAAGACCGTGCAGGTATCGCTGATCCGCTTGGATGGAAATATCACAACGAACTTGACGATCGAGCTTGAGGCGCTGTCCTTGAACTACAATAACACCGATGCTCTGGCGTTCCAGCCGGACTTCTCTGACCCATCCATACCGGAGGACGGTTTCACGGTCTCTGGAGATGGCGTGGCCAGCAAGGCCCCGGAGATGTCCTATGAGACGATCGCGCTGATGGTAGCCTGTGCGATGCTGGCAGCGCTTCTCGTCTTCCTTATGATCAAAAAGGAGGTGTTCGCACGCGGAAAGCGTTGATATCTTTGATACTGGCCTTGGCCTTGTTGGTCCCGGCCCTAAGCATAACGGCGATGGCGGCAGATGAAAATCCGCTTACCATAGCCTTGGACGGACCGACGCGGGTGGGGATAGGGGAGAAGCATACCTACAAGATCATCATCACCGGAGGCCCGGAGGATAGTAACACCACCTATAGTTGGAAGGGTACCCTTGGCGGTGAGTACAAGGCGGAGGTGACCTTGGTGCCCGGTGCGGCCGGCCCGTCGAAGAATGGCACGTTCTTCTTCAACCTTACCGCCCCGCAGAACTCTGGTGACATCACCATAACGGTGGAGGCCACCGCCAATAATCCGGCCGGGGGGAACGTCACCGAAAGTAAGGACTTCACCATCAAGGTGGTGAACCCCATCATGCTCAAGGCCACGGTCAAGAACACAGGCAACGCCACGGCGATTAACGTTCCAGTGGTGTTCATGCTGAACGACGACCCCGAGGACCCGCTGCTCATCTATAACACCACGGTCACGCTGGCCCCTAATGCCACCCAGGACATAAACTACAACTGGACGGGATACAAGATCGGTTCCGGCAAGCACATCGTGTTGATGGAGATAGACCCGAACTCCACCCTGGTCACCTTTGCCAATGGCAACAAGACCATGGAGCAGAAGATCTACTTCAAGGCGGAAGGCTCGGACCAGTACAATGTCTACTTGTGGGTGCTTGCCATCGCCCTAGTGGTCCTCGTCTTCTTGATCTGGCGCAGGCCAAACCCCAAGAGGAAGAAGAAAAAGAAGTGAGGGGCACGCCCTCGGTCAAACCCTTTCAACCGTTCTTCATTTTTGAATCGAGCTCTGCTATGCGCTTCTCCAATCGGGCCGAGCTCACCGCCACCGCCACGTCCCCTCTGGTCTTCTCCAGGATGGAGCGGGCCACGTCCTGCTTGCGGCGGATGGAAACGATGGCATCTGGATAGTCGAAGCGCATGATGACCAGGAACATGTCCTCCATCAGGTCCAGCCGGATCTCCGCCTCCTCCGTGCGGCCTTGACGCAAGGCCTCCAGGGCGAAGCGGCGCAGCTCCCCGATGGCATCGGCGAAGCCCATAAGGTACGTGGTAGCGGGCAGGTCCAGGTCCTCAGGGGTGGGCATGTCCTCACCTTTGACTATGGACAGGACGATAGCCGCCTCGGCCAGCTCCTGCAACGCATCCTGCACGATGCCCGAGCTCCATATCTCCTGGTGCTCCTGGAGAAGGCTTCGCAATCGTTCCTCCTCCTCCATCGCCGCGGCTATGCTACTGTTGACGTCCTCTCCCTTGTGCATGCCCCGGATGGAATGACCGCTCAACCGGATGATGGCCCGGGCGGACTTGATGGCGATCTCCCGTACCGTGTCCTTCTCGTCCAAGCTGACCTGGATGCCGTCGGCGATCTGCTCCAGGTCCCTCATGCCCTTCCCTCCCTGACCTGGCGCATGTGGTCCACCCGACGCTGCACCAGCTCCCTCTTCCCGATGTCATGCCGCACGAATATGGCGTCTCCCTCCACATGGGTCAAGGCGGCTTCGCAGGTACGCTCGGCGCCCTCTATGGTGTCGGCCACGCCGACCACGCCTACGGCCCGGGAGGTGCCGGTCAGGATCTTACCGTCGACCTCATCGACATTGGCATAGTAGCATGCCGCCCCTATTCTGGCGATGGCATCATCGTCGACGCGGATCGGCAGACCTGACATCGGTTCGGTGCCGTATCCCTGCGGTACGACGTACTTGCACACAGTGGCCTTGGCCTGGAAATCGACCAAGCCCTGGGAGAGCTTGCCGTCGCAGATAGCGCGGCAGATGCGCACCAGGTCGGAGCGCAGCACGGTCAGGACGTTCATGGCCTCCGGGTCGCCGAAGCGCGCGTTGAACTCGATCACCTTCGGCCCCTCCCGAGTGAGCATGAACTGGCCATAGATGACGCCCTTGTATGGGCATCCTTCCTCTGCCAGCGCCTGTACCATGCGCTGCACGATGTGGGCCGCTCGCTCCTTGTCATCGGTTGTGACGAAGGGCAATAGGTGGTCCCCTGCCGAATAGGCCCCCATACCTCCGGTGTTGGGGCCACGGTCACCCTCATAGGCGCGCTTATGGTCCTGCACTAGGGGCATGGGCACCACATTCTTGCCATCGCAGAAGGCCTGCAGGGTGAACTCCTCTCCCTCCAGCCTCTCCTCCAAAACCACACCGGCCCCGCCAATGCGCTTGGCGAAGATCTCATCGATGTACTCCGCCACCTCGTTTTTAGTGGCCAGATGCTCCCCTTGGATCTTCACCCCCTTGCCCCCAGTGAGGCCGACCGGTTTGACCGCCACCTCGAAGTCGATGTCCTTCAGGTATCGCTTTGCCTCCGATGCGTCCTCGAAGGAGCGGAAACGTATGTTCCCCGGGACGCCATGGCGTTCCATGACATCGCGGGCGAAGCTCTTGGAGGTCTCCACCCGGGCCGCGGCCCGGGACGGACCGACGCATCCGATGCCCTCCCGCTCCAAGGCGTCAGCCAGACCCACCTCCAAAGGTGCCTCTGGACCGATGAAGGCCAGTCTCCACTTTCTCGTGCAAAGCGTAACTGCACCACCTTCTCCACATCGGTCTCCTTGGTCAGATAGTGATCATGACAGAGCTGGGCCATGCCTGGGTTGCGATTCTTCATGGCCGCAACGATGGTGGCCCCGGAACGGGACAGGGCGGCCGCGATGGCGTGCTCCCTGCCGCCCCCGCCGACCACAAGCATCTTCACATTCATGTACGGGACAAACGACTTCACCGTATAAAAAAATGGTAATGGGACTCGAGGACCAGCTCACCTCCTGAGGGCCTCTATGACCTGGGCCAGCCCCTCACCGGTCCTGACGCTGGTGAGCAGAAGTCGCCGGTCAGGTCTCAGAGCGGCATAATCGCGCTGCACCCTGGACACGTCCACCTCCATGTATCCAGCAAGGTCCACCTTGTTGAGCACGGCGATGTCCGAGTCCTGGAATATGAGAGGGTGCTTCCGCACCATGTCATCGCCCTCCGTCACCGAAATGACCACCATGCGATGGTCCGTACCCAGTGGGAAGTCGGCCGGGCAAACCAGATTGCCGACGTTCTCGATGAAGAGGAAACCCACTCCGTCCAGATGCATTCGGTCCAAGGCGCGGTCGATGAGGGCGGAGTCCAAATGGCATTCCTTGCCCGTGTTCACGTTGTAGGCGCTTATCCCCGCCTCCTTGAACCGGTCGTAATCGTCCTGCCCGGTGACGTCCCCGGCGATCACCGCCACCTTGACGCCTTCCTCGGCTAGGATCTTCGATAGCGCGATGATCATGGCCGTCTTGCCGGAGCCGATGGAGCCCATGACGTCCACGGACCTGATGCCCATCGACCGCAACCTCTCCTGGTTGTGGTCTGCCAGGTGGCGATTCTCCGCCAGGACGTCGACCTCCATATGGATGTCGGTGGTCTTGTGCACGAATTTCATGATTACGACGGTCCAGTTTAATGTTTTCTGTGAGATCCCTCCCAAATCGGGAGGATTACCGCGAACGTTCTCTTTTAGTGCTCAAAAACGATAACTCTTTCAAGGCCTAATTATCACAGATGAAAATCATTTCCCCAGACCCTGTTGGATATATAATACAGACCAAAATTGTGTTTTTAATATCAAAAAAATGCAATTAAATATAAGTAGGGTGCAACGCCTTTTTCCACCCACTGCCTGGGGGTCCTTGGAGGGACGGACATCTCAGGAGGGGGATTTAAGACATGCAAACTAACGAGAGTGAGTCCTTTACTTTTAAGTTTAGGACCGTTGAAGCGCGTCTTTTTCCTCCTAGGCATTTTGGCTTTGGGAATGACCGTTCTGCTGTTCTCCAACGGGAGCACGGCAGCGGCAGACGGATGCCCCCGAGCCGATCTATGTCTGGGAGGACATAGACGCCAATACCACTTGGGAAAGTGGAAGCGTGCACATCGTGAACTGCGACAGGACCCGATACCCGTCACGAACGGGGCCGTTCTCACCATCGAGCCGGGGGCTGAGGTGCGGTTCGAGAACGGAACTGGCCTGATAGTAGAGGATGGGAAGCTCATCGCGGACGCCTCTGGCAACCCCGCGCTCATCGTGTTCTCCTCGAACTTCACCGATCGCTTACACGCGGTATCTGGAACGGCATTATGGGTCAGCGAGGACGGCTCGGCCGACGTTCAAGAACGTGGCCATCAGTTACGCTGAGACCGCCATCACCCGTCGACAACGGGACCGTAGGGATCATCAATGTCACCATCACCAGACTGTTCAAGAACGGTGTGGACATATACAAGGACACCGACGCTCTGGAGATGACATCGTTGGGCTCACGATCACCGATTATGACGGACGTAGGGCTGTCCGTCATGGGCACAGAACGAGACCTTAGACCTGGAGATGACCGACTGCGTCCTCACTGGCCTATCTGGCAGCATGGGGGTTTCCACCACCAGCGCCGATGAGCTACCGGGGCCAGCATAATCACCCTGAACAACGTCACCATCACCGGCGGGCTGAACGCGCGTCGAGGCGCTGGCGATGACCGAATGGAAACTGACACCTAACCGACTGCGCTTTCAACGCGCAGGACGGCATCGCCGTCACCGCGGAGTCGGTCTACGGCGACTCCAACGTCATCATGGAAGGCACGACCATCGACGGAACGAACGCAGACGATTCCATGACCTATTACACCGTGGAGGCGGACGAGACCTACGAGTTCCAGATGATCGAGCCGGACCCAGATACAACCGGACCAACACTGGTGGGTCGCTGCACGCGGTCCTTCCCTGGGACTTCTACTATGGCGGCATCACCGTACACTGACGTCAACATGTACGAGGATGGTTACGTCGAGGTAGGGCGGATGGTTAATCTGATCGCCCCCTGCTATCAACACCAACTTCGCCACCAATGGCGGGTCCTCCTTCATCGGATATGTCGATCGATGATGAGAAGGCGGTCTTCCAATGGGCCGTGTACGACTTCATCGACATCAAGCGACCGGATGGACGTGTTCCAGCTGATCCTATACCCCAACGGCGACATCCAGTTCGTCTACGATATGATGGAGACAGATGCCGTCGGAAAAGCTACATCGACAGCTTCGGCTGGGTCTTCGACCGGCCTGGACTATGATGTGGACGTGGTCATGGGCAACCCCTTCGACCTGGAGCACACCAGCTACACCATGCACCCGGAGGACGTGTCTCTGCAGGGGCGGGCATGTACATCGCCTCCTCGGAGGGGAATGTCAACCTGGATGCGAACGACAGCGTTGTGCGCAACTTCGGTGACGGCGCCATCTGGACCTATGCCCAGATGGGCGACATCAGCGAGCAGATAACCAACTGCCAGTTCTGGAACATCGTCTCCGGCCCGAGGATGGGGCGATGGATGGGTGGACCAATGAACGGGACCATCGACGTGGAGATGACCGACAACGTCTTCTTCACCGTCTGGGGGAACGCCTTCGTCTTCGAGTCCAGCAACACCTTGGGCGGTGTTGAGACCATCGTCGATCACGGACAACCAGTTCACCCGCTGCGCCTTCGTCGGCGTGATGGCCACTAAAGTGGACGGCGATCGAGGAGCCGAGGCGGCGGACCTGGAGTTCACCGCGAGACCGCTGGTTCAACGACAACGTCCTGACCGACTGCGGACCGATGATCAGCGCCGTATACGTCAACACCGGTCAACAGCGGCTGGAACATCACCCTGAACGAGCAGATGATGGGCAACCAGTATAGCTTCGTCGCCTACAATGGTATGATGCCGTTCCTGGTGGACATAGATCTTTCGAACGACGCGCATGTTAACCTCCACCCTGACCTTCTATGACTGGGACGGCGTGAGCGCCGACAACGTCGTGCACGATCTGGTAATTACCGGCAACGTGTTCGAGGGGCTTCCGGTCTTCCTCGGCTTCGATGGAGAGTACTACGCAAGCTCTCCCGGGGCAGTAGCCGTGAGCGAATATTTCATCCACCGATGGAAGCACCAGCTCCTTGATCAGCGATGTGGAGGTAAGCGACAACACCATTATGGCCATGGGCGCCGAACCAGTATTCCTGGTAGGCATCCTCCGCAACCTGCATTCCATGGACGGGGACCGGTCCTGCATGATCAACACCGATGTGCGGGACAACGTCATGGAGGGCAACGGGGCGGACGGCATCTTCGTGACCTTGAGCGACCGTGGCGAACAACAACGATGACGCCGAGGCCAGTGTGATCTTCAACAACACCGTCACCATCCTGGGCAATGAGATCACCGGTTGTGGACTGGTGGCCGACATCGACCTCGACAACAACAGCGTCAATCTGGTAGGCGACAGTAGCTTACCTGGACGTCCTCATCTTCCAGGACAATGACATGGAAGGCATGCGGAGCGATGTTGAACGTTAACGAGTACTACTATGGCGGGTTCAACGACTTCTACCCGCTGTGGGGCATCCCGATCGCGTCAGCATGGACATCGAGTACTGCGGTGCAGGTCAAGAACAACAGCTTCACCGGGGAATCAGTGGGCGATGGCAACTATGTCAACGTCAATCGACCGTGGAGGTACCTGGCGATGCCATATATTGCAGCGCCGAGGCCACCGTCGCCGGTTCCGTTGTCCATGCAGGGCAACATCTGACCTATCATATGGAGGACGGCAACCTGAGCGCATCGGCCGAGTACGCCATGGCCGCGGCCCAGTATGTTCTATTCCCGCGGAAGGAACACCGTCATGGACGCAGACGTAGAGGCCGTGGTCAATGACAACGTGATAACTGGTGACACCTTGTTCAACGGGATCACGGTAATAACCGGCGCCTATGCCTCGACCAGCGACTGCGCGCCGACCTGCCGGACCACTCGGTGGTCAACCTGGTCGCAAGCGTGGAGGTCGCTGAGGAACCGAGATCGAGGGCGCCTTCGGAGGCATCAGCGTGGAGCACTATGCATCCGCCACCAACGCCATGTCCGAGGTGCATGACACCTACGACGCGACGATATCCGACAACACCGTAAGCGCTTCCAGTGGGGCATCTGGGCGTACGTGTCCGAATCCACCTACACCGAGTCTCTGGCCGGCTCACCGACCATGGACGGGGCGCAGAACGTCGTAATAATCGCAGACAACGATGTGAGCGGAATGCATGGAGGCCTATGGCATCCAGGTAAGGCTGCTGTCCGACTATGGCTACATGGGCAGCCTGACCGGCTCCGTGGACTTCTCCGTGACCGAACAACCAATCTGGTGTCGTGCAAGGAAGGCATCTATGTGTGAGATGTACCCCAGCCGCGGCCCAGGACCAGAGCCTCCTGGTACAGGACAATATGTTATCGGAATGCGTCAATAACGGCATCTACGTCAACGGCGGCGTCGTCGACATAATCGGCAACACCTTGACCGACGGCAGCGGATACGGCATCTACGTGCAGAACGCCCAGGGCAGCGTGGCGGACAACACCGTCAGCGGCTTCCCCTACAGCGGCATCCAAATCGACTGACTGCTATGACATGGCGGTGACGGGCAATTCCATCACCGCCTGCGCGGCGGACGATGATTGGGGCATGTACCTCGTCAACGGGGAGAACCTCTCCGTCATCGGGAACAGCATCGTGGGCAACTACCGCGGTCTGTACGCCATCTATCTAGATGGCTCGTCGATCTCCGGCAACAACATCACTGGCTCGACCTTCGAGGGCGTCGTCCTCTTCAAGCTCAGCGCCTGCCAGGTGGAGAACAACGTCATCAGCGACAACGGCGCTTACGGCGTGAACATCTACGGCGGGTATGGCGTTGTGTTCGGTAACAACACCGTCTCCAACAACGAGGGCATCGGGGTCGACATCGACGCCGGCACCGACGACCAGATCTGGATATACAACGGCTGGTACGAGTACAACGACGGCTACGGCATCTACGTCGAGGCCGAACCGTATGCGCCATCGAGCTGATTGGTCCGGGGTCGAAGTGGATCATCGACAGCGAGTCCCGCCTGACCTTCAACGAGGTCTACTACGATGGCGACATCACCGTCATGAGCGGTGGAGCGCTCTACCTGGACAGCCTCGATTGCTTCCAGCTTCGGGGCTCCAGCGTCGACGGCACCGCCACCCTGCTCGTGGAGGAGGGAGGCATGTTGTGGATGCTTAACACCAACGTCGTGTCCGAGTTCGGACGACGACATATTCGAACCCATCTCCGCCCTGAGCGGTCCAGTGAGCAGCTACTATGAGTTCATCGTGTACGGCGTCCTACAGGCCGCGGAGTGCTCCATCATGCACGCGGAGAGCATCTACCTGGGCCCGACCTCCGACGCCGAGCTGGTGAGCTGCCTGATAGCTAACTACGAACGGAGCGGCATCAATGTGGACGGCTGCAGCCCGACCATCTCCCAGTGCATCATCGTCGGTGACTCGCATGGGAGAGCCTGGCGCAGAAGGCATCGTGATCGAGGGCGAGGACGCCTTCCCCCAGATCGTCAGCTGCCTGATCGTCGCCAACCGCCACGGCATCTATGCCAGGGACGCGGACCTGGGAGCGGTGTACGACAACATCTTCCTCCTGAACCTGCAGGCCGGTATCTACGGCGAGGCGGTGGTCGGCAAGATCCACAACAACGTGTTCATGCTGAACAAGGTGGAGATCCTGCTGACCGACAGCAACGTCACCATATCGGACAACCAGATCGGGTGGGCCAAGATGATCGACGACCTGGCCCAGTACGCCCCCATCATCCAGCTTGTGGGCCACCACATGTTCGGACTGATGGAGAGCAGCGATGAGCTGGCCGGCTCCGAGGGCGACCTCATGGACATGCGCATGTTCGGCCTGGACATCAGCCACATGCTGGTCGGGCACGTCGGTGTGATGGCCATGGACTGCGAGCGCCTGGTGATGACCGGCAACTGGTACGGCATGCTGCTATCAGCCCGTGTACGTGATGGACTGCCCCGAGCTGATATTCGGGGACAGGATCGCGCCGAGCAACCTGACCATCCCCTACTACGTGGGTCTGAACAGCAGCACCATGACCGTGCCCATCCAGTGCATCGAGGGACTGTACGCGGTGCGCAGCAACGTCAACCTGGTCAACGCCTACATCGAGGTGCTCGACGATGCCATGGTGGTGCAGGACTGCACCGGCTCCGTCTTCAACTCCGTGCTGAAGGGAGGGGACAAGAACGTCCTGATCGTGCCGAGCGCCCCAGCGGCAGGCGCGGAGGGCGGCGGCTTCCTGATCAAGACCATCCTCAAGGTGCACGCCGAGGAGGACGACGGCGACAAGTGTCACCGAGGCCAAGGTCGTGGTCCTCGACGCCTTCGGGGCCGAGGTGGCCCGGGGCGAGACCGACGACAACGGTGACTTCGTTTGCACCATCGTGTCGTACATCGTCACCGCCGACGGCAAGGACAGCAGCATGAACCCCTACAAGGTGACCGTCGAGTTCGACAACGGCGATGTCAGCAAGGAGGTCACCGCCGTCGACCCGTTGGACGGGTCCTGGACCACCGCGGTCACCGTGACCGCGGACGCCGACAACACCTGGGCCTTCGTGGGCGTGACGGTGCTGGCCATAGTCATCATCCTCATCGTCGTGGCATTGATCATGAGGAAGAAGAAGGCGTAAACCCCTTTCCAACCTTTTCCTTTTTTTTATTTTTTCCCATCTCAGCTAGAGCGCTCATAAAAGAGTTAAAGCACTAAGGCCATGTCCGCCCCGGTGCGGAGATGAACTATTCAGAGCGTGCGCTGGCCATATTGAAAACGGCCGGCGCCAAGGAGGGGGACACCCTCTTGGTGCAGGGCAAGGACGGGGAGCAGAAGGGCGTGCTCATGCCCCATCATCAGTTCAGTGACCCGGACGTCATAGTGATCAAGTTGAAGAGCGGCTACAATGTCGGCATCCGATTGAACGAGGGCGTGTCCGTTAAGGTGCAGGACCGGGCCGAGGAGAGGGCGAGGCCAGCGCGCCACGCGAAGACCGACGCCTGCCCTCCCCACCGTGGCCATAATCGGCACCGGTGGGACCATCGCCTCCTACGTCGACTACCGGACCGGCGCGGTGCATCCCGCCCTCTCCGCTGACGACCTGATCGCGGCGGTCCCGGAGATATCCTCCATCTGCAATGTGCGCGCCAAGGTGTTGTACTCGATATTCAGCGAGAACATGGATTGCGCGGCCTGGGTCGGGCTGGCCCAGGCCATCGTCACCGAGATCGAGGCCGGGGCGGACGGGGTCATCGTGCCCCATGGCACGGACACCATGGGGTTCACTTCCGCCGCGCTCAGCTTCATGCTCGAAGGCTTGGACCGGCCAGTGGTCCTGGTGGGGGCGCAGCGCTCCTCCGACCGCCCCTCCTCCGACGCCTATACCAACCTGGTCGCGGCGGCCCGTTTCTGCGCCACGGCGGACGCCTCTGGCGTGTTCGTGCTCATGCACGAGGGCCCATCGGACACATCGGCCCTGGTCCACCTGGGCACCCGGGTGCGCAAGATGCACTCCAGCCGCAGGGACGCCTTCCACAGCGTGAACGCGACCCCGGTGGCGAAGGTCAGCTTCGAAGGGAGCGTGGAGTTCCTGGCGGATCATCCGGTCAGGGGGACCGGGGAGCTGGTCCTCAGGGACCGCATGGAGCCCAAGGTGGCCTTGCTGCAGTTCTACCCAGGCATGGACCCCGAGAGCTTCTATGCCCTCATCATGGCGCACCGCGGCGTGGTGTTGGCAGGGTCGGGGCTGGGCCACGTCTCGGCGAAGATGGTGGAGATGTTGGCAAAGGCCGCGTCCAACGGCGTTGCTGTGGCCATGACCACCCAGTGCCTCTATGGTCAGGTCAACCTCAACGTCTATGCCACAGGCAGGGACCTCATCAACGCCGGCGTCATACCGTGCGGCGACATGCTCCCCGAGACCGCGCTGGTCAAGCTGATGTGGGTCCTGGCCCAGACGGCCGACGTCTCTGAGGTGAGGCGGCTCATGACCTCCGACCTGCGAGGCGAACTTTCCCCCAGGAGGGAGATAGATGGCTGAGCGGGTGACGGTAGGGCTGGAGATCCACCAGCAACTTGACACTCACAAGCTCTTCTGTTCCTGCCCCTCCGACCTGGTGGAGGTCGAGGGCCCCACGCTGCACCGTCGTCTCCGACCGACGTACAGCGAGATGGGGGAGATCGACCGCGCCGCCCTGGCCCAGGCGGAGCGCCGCATGCGCTTCCGCTACCAGTGCCCCCGGTCCCACTGCTGCCTGGTGGAGGCGGACGAGGAGCCGCCGCATGACGCGGACGCCGAGGCGATGGAGCTCACGCTCCTGGTGGCGGCGATGACGTCGTCCCAGGTCGTGGATGAGATACATTTCATGCGCAAGATCGTGATCGATGGATCGAACACCACCGGCTTCCAGCGCACGGCGTTGGTGGCCACGGGCGGGTACATCGAAATAAACGGCAAACGCATCTCCGTGCAATCCATCTGTCTGGAGGAGGACGCCGCCCGCAAGGTCGAGACCAAGGGCAGCGAGGTCACCTACCGCTTGGACCGCCTGGGCATTCCATTGATCGAGCTGGCCACCGGGCCGGACATGCATGACCCGGAGGAGGTGCGCGAGGTTGCGGCCCGCATCGGGTCCATCATGCGCGCCACCCGAAAGGTGAAGCGCGGTCTCGGCACCATCCGGGAGGACCTCAACGTATCCATACCTGGGGGCGCCAGGGTCGAGGTCAAGGGGGTGCAGGACCTGCAGCTCCTGCCCACCTATGTGGAGAGGGAGATCGAACGACAGTCCGGGCTGCTCCGGGTCCGAGAGGAGCTTTTGGCCAGGGGAACGGTGCGACCCAATGGTCCCATCGCGGACTGCACCGACGCGCTCAGATCGTCCAAGTCGAAGGTCATCTCCAGCGCCCTGAGCAAGGGCGGGAAGGTCTTCGGGGTCTCCCTGCCCGGCTTCGAAGGCCTGATGAAGAGCCAGGATGGCAAGTTGCGCTTAGGGGCGGAGATGGCCCAGTACGCCCGCACCAGGGGGGTGGCCGGCATATTCCATTCCGACGAGCTGCCTGGATATGGCATAACCCCGGAGGAGGTGGCAGCGGTTCGGCATCATCTCGGCATCGCCTCGGACGGGGCCTTCGCCATATGCGCCGACGACCCCATCAAGGCCGAGCCGGCGTTGGCCATGGCCCTGCAGCGCGCGGGCATGGCCTTCGATGGTGTGCCCGAGGAGACCAGGGACCCGCTTCCAGATGGAGGCACCACCTACAGCCGACCGCTGCCAGGCGCTGGGCGCATGTACCCGGAGACCGACGTCAGGCCGATAACCATCTCACCTCAGCGCCTGGCCAAGTTGGCCGCCAATCTGCCCGAGCTCCCCGACGCCAAGGCGGTCCGGTTCGCCAAGGAGTACGGCATCCATGAGCAGCAGGCGCGTCAGATCGTGCGGGAGGGCCATGAGGACCTCTTCGAGGAATTGGCCAAGGGCGGTCAGGCCCAAGTGGCGGCCCGAACCTTCCTCAACACCTATCCTGCCTTGGAGAAGGAGGGAGTGAGCACCGATGCGTTGAGCGACCCTCAGGTCAGGAAGGCCTTCGAGGCCTTGAACCGAGGACGGTTCGCCAAGGAGGCGCTCCCGGACGTGCTGAGGCACATGGCTCAGGGCAAGGACCTGGACACAGCGGTCGACGAGCTCGGCCTGGGCAAGGTGGACGGCGACGAGGCCGCCGCCATCGTCGACGCCATCATCGCCGATCGCGCTGCGTTCGTGCGCGAGAAGGGCATGGGAGCGGTCGGTCCGCTCATGGCCCCGGTCATGGCCCAGCTCAAAGGGAAGCTCGAGGGCAAGGCCGCCAGCGATCTGCTCAAAAGTAGGATCGAGGCTTTCTTGGCCCGCTGATCCGGAGCTCGAGCACCTTAAGCTCCTCGAAGAAGAGGCGCATGGAGGCCAGCTCCCGGACCTTGAAGCCCTTGAGCACCTTGTCCAGGGCCCCCTTCTGCATCAGCGAGGAGACCACCACCACGACGCGACCGCCATCGGCCAGATGCCCGTCCGTCTGTTCCAGGAAGCGGTGCAACGTTTCCGTTCCGGTCGGCCCACCGGCCCAGGAAAGGTCCTGCATCTGATCCGCCTGTGCCTCGAAGATAGGGAGGGTTGAAGACCATCAGGTCGAAGGTGCCAGGCACCATCTGGAAAAGGTCCGACTCCATGACATTGATGAGCAGGTCGTTGCGCGATGCGTTGTGCTTGGTGCACTCCACCGCCTTAGGGTTGATGTCCACGCAGGTGACCTTCGCTCCAAGCTTCGCCATGTGCAGGGAAACGATGCCCGTGCCGCAACCCATCTCCAGCACGCGCTCGTCCCTGACCACCTCAAGCGCATTTATGAGCAGCCAAGTGTCCTCGGAGGGGCCATAGACCTCCTCGCAGGGCCTTATCAAGATCTCTTGGTCGATCTGCATCCCATCCCACCTAGGACCACAACGTTGCGCCCTGGGATAAGCTTGGCGATGGCGATCGAACGGTCGTTCGAGCCTATGCCCTTGTCGACGAACGGGAAGTCCCTTTATAGCGGAGCACAGATTCGGCCTGCGGAGACCGTGGACGTATACACCTTAGTCGTGGTGGCGCTGATATTCGCCACCGCCC
Source organism: Methanomassiliicoccaceae archaeon (assembly GCA_963789555.1). Classification (GTDB taxonomy): domain Archaea; phylum Thermoplasmatota; class Thermoplasmata; order Methanomassiliicoccales; family UBA472; genus JACXTP01. Next base: position 107,875 of record CAWBKY010000003.1, read on the forward strand.
TACTGGGCCTTCTCAAGCGATTCAGCTACGTGCAGGTGTTGATAATCGGTCTCCTGGGCATCTACTTCGTCGAGTTCTTCGACGCCATGTGGGGCCCGGACCTGATCATCGAGCAGCTGTCGTTCCGGCCGGAGTACCTGACCAGCGGGGAGAGCCTCTACACCCTCTTCACCTACATGTTCATCCACGGCAGCTTGGCCCACATCGTGTTCAACATCCTCTTCCTTTTCTTGATCGGTTCCCAGCTGGAGATCCGGGTCGGTAAGAAGAGGTTGATAACATTCTACTACGTGGCCGGTCTGGCGGCCGTCCTCACCGAAGCGGCGATCCTCGGGCTGGACAGCGGCGCCCTGGTCCTCGGGGCCTCGGGGGCCATCGCCGGCACCATGGGCGCCATGCTCTGGCTCTATCCCCGGGACAAGATCCCCATGTTCCTCGGGCCGATATTCCTGCCCCGCGTCTCCGTGGCCCTGTCGGTGCTGGTCTGGTTGGCGGTCCAGCTGTTCCTGGACCTCATGCCAGGCATGGGGGGCGGGGTGGCCTACTCCGCCCACCTGGGCGGTTTCGTCACCGGGCTGGCCCTAGCGGCCGTGCTGCCCAAGGCGGTGAGGAAGGACAAGGAGGGAACGATGGACGTGGAATCGTTGCGACCCCTGGCCACCACGCCGTCGTTGCAAAAGGACCTGGAGCTCATCGCCACCGAGACCGAGCCAGCGGTGCGGCAGGCATGGCTCGAGCACTTCGCCAAGCACGCCACCTGCCCCCGGTGCGGCTCTCACCTCGAGCTCAAGGGGAACAAGCTTAAGTGCAAATGCGGCTTCGAAGTACAGGGCAAATGAAAGGCATCAGGGTCGATGTGCTCTGCGAGGGCAGCATTCTCCGACGCGGTCAGGCGATAGTGGAGGCGCACTCCTCCTGCACGCTGATCACAGGCAACGAGCACCTCATCGTGGTCGACACCGGCGATAACCAGTATCGGCGTCGGCTCCTGGAGGCCGTCTACGCCCACGGGCACCGACCGGAGGAGGTGGACCTGGTGGTGAACACCCACCTGCACTTCGATCATTGCTCCAACAACGACCTGTTCCCCCAGGCCAAGGTCATCGCCCATGCCCTGGAGGGCGCGGAGGAGGGCTTCGTGCTCATGCAGGGCGACATGATGATGGTGGAGGACGGCATCCGGTTGGTGCACACCCCGGGGCACAGTCCAGGCGCCATCAGCGCCTTCGTGGAGGCGGACCGGCGGGTCGTGGCGGCGGGGGACGCCATCCCGACCTATGAGAACGTGAGGAAATGGGTGCCCCCCGGCGTGGTCACGGACCCGGAGGCCGCCATCCGGTCCATGGAGCGCATACTCCAGTGGGCCGAGGTGGTCGTGCCTGGACACGGCGGGCCTTTCGACGTGTCCCATTGAAACCATTTAATCCTATGAGCGTTTATGATTGAGGGAGTGATACAATGAACGTACCCAACGCCCTGCAACTGCAATGCGACGAATGCCATGAGGTGACCATGCACGAGGTCCTCCGCGGCCGCATCGGCAAGGGGCAGGAGGTCATCGAGGCCACCGTGAAGTGCCTGGAGTGCGGTAAGGTGAGCACCACGGTGGTGCGGGAGGCCAAGGGCATCAAGGTGCCCATCATCGTCAGCGAAATGGGGAGCTCCCATCGTCATGAGCTGGAGCTGGGCGAGGACGAGGAGCTGGCGGTGGACGACGAGCTGCTGGTGGAGGACCTGCCCGTGATCGTGAGCTCCATCGAGGTGGGCGAACGCCGGGTGCGTCGGGCGCCGGTGAAGCACATCTCCACCATCTGGGCCAAGCGCTTCGACAAGGTGCGGGTCCGGGTCGCCATCAACAAGGTGCACAAGACGATATCGGTGGACCTGGAGGCCACCCCGGACGAGGAGTTCTTCGTGGACGACCTCATGACCATCGGCCGGGAGGAGGTGGTCATCCATTACATCAAGACCAAGGACGGCATGGTAAGACGGGGTTCGGTGCCGGCCCGAGAGATCGTGCGCATCTATGCCAAGGCGGCGAGGCGCACCTATTCTTAAGGGACATGGACGCCGCACAGGAACGGAAGGAGATGGTGGCCCGCCTGCGGGACCGAGGTTATCTGACCGAGGAGAGGGCCATCGAGGCCATGCTCAAGGTCCCCCGCCATCTTTTCCTGCCCCAGGCCATCCGAGGCTTGGCCTATGAGGACCGGCCCCAGGACATCGGTTGTGGCCAGACCATCTCCGCGCCGCACATGGTGGCGATAATGGTCGAGGCCCTGGAGGTAGGACCGGGGATGAAGGTCCTCGAGGTCGGCGCAGGCTCTGGTTACCACGCGGCCGTCCTGGCCGAACTGGTGCGCCCCGGTGGCACGGTCTTCGCGGTGGAACGGGTGCCAGAGCTGGTGGAGAGGGCCAAGGGGAACCTGGCATCAGCGGGATATGAGGATGTGACGGTGCTGTTGTCCGACGGAACGATGGGACTGAGTGAGGAGGCGCCCTTCGACCGCATCTCCGTGGCCGCCGCGGCACCATCCGTGCCAAGGCCTTTGATGGAACAGCTGGCGGAGGACGGGATCATGCTGGTGCCGGTCGGGGGTCGGGGACACCAGGAACTGATCAGGATAGAAAGGCAGGGCGGCAAGTTCTCAATGAGCGAGCTGGGCAGCGTGGTGTTCGTGCCGCTCATCGGCGAGCACGGCCATCCCGACCACCTAGGATGAGCGGGAGGATGAGGCGCAGGTCGCGCTCGCGCACCACATGGTCCGCCTTCTCCGTCACATAGTCATCGATGGGGTTGAAGGCGATGCTCAGGGCGGAGAGCTCGAACATGGACACGTCGATGAAGCTGTCCCCGATGCTGACCGTGCGCTCCGGCGCTATGCCGAACTCCCGTTGGAAACGTTCCAGGGCGGCATGCTTGCTCTTGAGCCACACCTTGAGCGTACCATTGCCCGTCAGCATCCCGTCCTGGTCGCACTCGAAGCCGTTGGCGGCGAAATCGTCGAAGCCATACGTCTCCGCCAACCTCCCTGCCACCATGTCCAGGCCGCCGCTCACGATGACGCATTTCATGCCATGTCCCTTGAGCTCCCTGAGGGTCTCGGGCAGACCGTTCATCAATGGCAAGGGCTCGAGGATCTGCGCCATGTCGCTGCGGGATAAGGTCCGGCTTCTTCCCGACCCAGAGGGATATGTCGCGACGCATGAACTCCATGTCGTCGATCTCATCGCGCAGGAAGGCGTCCACCGCGGCACGGTTGCGCACGCCGAAATGGTCGTGCACCCAGGTCCAGGTGGAGGGATAATCGATGAGCACCCCGTCCATATCGAAGGCCACCAGGTCGTATTCGCGCCGCTCGGGCATCAGGGGGTGCGAGAGGGCAAAGGGTATAATAACGTTACCCGCCATCGCAAGGCGATGATAACGCTGGTGGGCGTTGGCCACGTCTTCGATATCGAGCGCCAGGTCCGCTATGTCATCCGGTCCACCGCACCGGGCGCCGTGGCCGTCGAGCTGGACCCAGCCCGCTACCAGGCCCTCAAGGAACCGCAGAAACGTGGTTCGGCCCCCTTGCCATACCAGCTACTCGCCCTCACCCAGCGGCGCATGGCCAAGGAGTTCAACGGCAAGGTGGGGCAGGAGATGCTGGTGGCGGTGGAGGAGGGGCAGAGCGTGGGAGCGAAGGTGCTGTTCATCGACGTCGAGGCATCACAGATGTTCCGTCGGCTCTGGGTGAGCATGCCCATCAAGGAGAAGGTGCTCATGTTCCTGTCCGGGCTCACCGGCCTGGTGGCCTCCAAGAAACAGGTGGAGGCGGAACTGGAGCGCTTCGAGGAGAACGAGAGCGAGTACATGGAGCTTATGGCGCAGGAGTTCCCCACCATGAAGAAGGTGCTCATCGATGACCGGAACGATGTCATGGCCAGTCGCATCGCCAAGGCGGAGGGCCAATACGGTAGCGTCCTGGCGGTGGTGGGCGACGGTCACGTGGACGGCATAACTAAGATACTGGCCCGGCCTGACACTGCGCGTTCTCCGCCTCAAGGACCTGCGCGCCATGGACGTCGCGGAAGGGTGCGTCACCGCGGGAAACAACTGCGATGTCACGATCCACTTCACGGTAGGCACGGGCCAGGCCTAGTCCGCAATGCATTTTATTCTCCCTCGTGCTACCGTACAACGCATGAAGGTGGTGCTTCTCTCCTACACCAAGGACGCCGAGCTGCTCTGCGCCACGGCCGCCAAGACCTGTTACTCCCAAGGGCCCCCCAGCGAGATCCGGGGCAAGGTCACGAATGACAAGGCGGGCAAACTGATCGAGGACGTGGTGGGGATGGGGCACCATTCGGTCATCGAGCATGCATATTACACGTTCTCCCTGGAGGGCGTGTCCCGGGCCCTCACCCACCAATTGGTGCGACACCGGGTCGCATCCTATAGCCAGCAGTCCCAACGCTATGTGAACATGCTTTCGGCCGAGTATGTCGTGCCCAAGAGCGTGGAGGCCGACCCGGAGGCGGTGGCGATCTACCGACAGGCGATGGAACAGGCCTGGGAATCGTATCAAAAGCTGGCGGAGAGGGTGCCGGTGGAGGACGCGCGCTATGTCCTTCCCAACGCCTGCGAGAGCAACATCATGGTCACCATGAACGCCAGGGAGCTCATGCACTTCTTCTCCTTGCGCTGCTGCGAGCGGGCCCAGTGGGAGATCCGGGAGGTGGCGGAGGAGATGCTCCGCCTGGTCCAAGAGGTCTCCCCACAGATATTCCATGATGCGGGACCGCCCTGCGTTCGCGGCCCCTGCCCCGAAGGAAAGCTCTCCTGCGGGAAGCCTCGACGGAGGGCCAGAAAATCATCTGAAGGTTAGGTCCATGCACCAAGGATGTAGGTGAGACCTTCATGTCCAGACCCGATCCGCTCAAGGTCTATATCATCAACCAATCCTTCCATTGGTTCATCGTTGGTCTGGTATTCCCGATCATGGCGTTGCTCTTCCTGGAAAAGGGGGCGGACATCTTCCAGGTGGGAGCGCTGATAGCCGCCTACTCTGCCACCGTGATATTGCTGGAGCTTCCGACCGGAGGTTTGGCGGACAGCATCGGTCGTAAACGGGTCTATCTCATCTCCCAGGGTTTCTATGCGATGGCGCTCGCCACAGTGCTTTTCGCCACCGCCTTGCCACTCCTCTTCATCGGCATGATCCTGATGGGAACGGCCCGCGCCCTATCCTCCGGGTCCATGGACGCCTGGTTCGTTGACGAGTTCAAGAAGGAATGTCCTGGCCAGGACCTGCAAAGGGCATTGGCAAAGGCCAACACCGTCATCCCGGTGGGGATCGCCTCCGGCTCGTTCATCGGTGGCCTACTGCCGTATTATCTAGGGCCCCAGGTGGACGAGGCCTTCGGCCTGGGCATATACTCGATCAACCTGATGGTGATGCTCCTCGCCGTTGCGGTGCAAGTGTTGCTCACCTCGATATTGGTAAGGGAGGAAAGACCGGAGGAAAGAGGCGATGCCTGGTCAGGTGCTAAAAAGTTACCTCAGGTCCTGTCCACCTCCGTGCAATATGGGTTCAAGAACCGGACGATATTGCTTATGCTCATATCCGTCGCGGCCCTGGGATTTTCCCTCATGTCTGTAGAGACGTACTGGCAGCCACGGCTCAAAGAGATATTGGGCAGCGAGGCGGACGCATGGATCTTCGGGGCCATCGCGGCAGGATACTTCTTGGCCAATTCCATGGGGAACCTGGTCAGCATACCCTTGTGCTCCAGGATTAAAGCGGGGCGGTCCAAAGTGCTTGCCGCGATCAGACTGGCCATGGGCGGGGCCTTGATATTGTTGGCCCTTCAAGGGGGCGTCTGGGGGTTCGCTGCGATCTACCTGCTGTTCTTCCTTCTGGTGGGAGTGGAGGGGTCGCCCTTCGCTGCCCTGTTCAACTCGAACGTACCCAGCGAGAAGCGTTCCACCCTCCTCTCATTACAGTCCCTGGTCCTGCAGGTGGGCGGGCTGATCGGCACTCTCGTCATGGGGTATGTGGCCCAGGCCTTCTCGTTCGGGGCCGCCTGGTCCATTGCTGGGCTGGTCCTCATGCTATCTGCCCTGGCCTATTTGGCCATCCCCACGCCCCAAGGGAGCCTTGATAAGGATGGAATATTATCTGGTCCAGCATAGGTCTCGTCCTCATCTCTGCCAGTCCTTCACGAGGCCCGGAATCCAACAACTTTTAAATAGAGCGAACCCTTTTGGCGCCCTTACCATCGGGTGTGTCCATGGGAAACATCAGACCTACTTACATCAAACGCGTCGCCATCGAACTGGTCGCCAAGTACCCCAGGGTCTTCAGCACCGACTTCGAGAACAACAAGGCGATGGTAGACAAACTATGCACTGTTGACTCGGTGAAGATGAGGAACCGCATCGCCGGGTACATAAGCCGCTATTGGCAGAACCAACAGAAGCTCTGAACACAATAATTCTTCATAGGCATCGACCATGTGGTGCAAGCCATGCGCTACGCCATAGAGGTCGACCACGTCACCCGTGTTTTCGGGGGCAAAGGGGATAAGGTCCAGGCCAAGGCGCTGGACGACATCTCCTTGCAGGTCGGCGAGGGCGAGCTCTTCGGCCTCCTCGGGCCCAACGGCGCGGGGAAGACCACCCTCATCAAGATCTTGGCCACGCTGCTGCTGCCCAGCGAGGGTTCGGTCAGGGTCCTCGGCCATGATGTGGTCAAGGACTACAACAAGATCCGCGCCCGCATCAACATGGTGTCCGGCGGGGAGATATCCGGTTATGGCCTCTTGACCGTCCGGGAGAACCTCTGGATGTTCTCCCAGTTCTATGGCATCCCGCCCAAGGTGGCGAGGCAGCGCATGGACGACCTGCTGGAACGGTTCGGTCTGCTGGACAAGGCCGATGCGAAGGTGCGCACCATCTCCACCGGGCAGAAGCAGAAGATGAACGTCATCCGGGGCTTCGTGACCGACCCTGACCTGATCTACCTGGACGAGCCCACCCTGGGGCTCGATGTCAACGCCAGCCTGATCATACGGGACTTCCTGCGCAAGTGGGTGAAGGACACGCCGGGCAAGACCATGCTGCTGACCACTCACTACATGGTGGAGGCGGACGAGCTGTGCGACCGGGTGGCGATAATCGACCAGGGAAGGATCCTCGCTTGCGATTCGCCGTCCAACTTGAAACGCATGCTCAAACGGGCCACCACCTTCGACATCGAGACCACCGCCTTCCCCGGTCTGGACTCCATGCCTCCGATGGACGGGCTGGAAGGCTACAACTCCAAGTCAGTGGGGGACCGGGCCCTGACCCGCTTCGTGGTGAACGACGAGGCGGTCATCTCCGAGATAATCTCCCACATCAATTCCAAGGGGGGCCGGATCATCGCCCTGGGGAAGAGCGAGGCCACCTTGGAGGACGTGTTCATCCACCTGGTGGGCCGGGGGCTGGAGTGATGGACTGGTTGCTCAACCTCCGCGCCGTCAAGGGCCGGGCCTATCCGAGGGCCGTGGGCGGCCTTCGGGAGCCTTCTTGGATGTTCTTCGATACCTTGTTGCCACTGCTGGGCATCGCCGCCTTCGTCTTCTACTACCAGGCGCTGGGGGCCCCGGAGGTGTACACCGGTTATGTCATCATCGGTGGGGCCATGACGGCCTACTGGCTGAACGTGCTCTGGTCCATGGCCACCCAGTTCTACTGGGAGAAGGAGACGGGGAACCTGGAGCTGTACATGATGGCGCCCATGTCCAAGATGTCGGTCCTGGCCGGCATGGCCTTGGGCGGCATGATCCTGACCTCGGTGCGGGCCGTCTCGACCATCGTCCTGGGGGTGATCATCTTCCAGGTGGAGATGGACATATCCTCGCCAGGGCTTCTGGCGGCGGTCTTCGTGACCACTCTCATCGCGCTCTATGGGCTCGGCATGCTCTTCTCCTCCCTCTACATGCTGTGGGGGAGAGGCGCCTGGCACATGTCGAACCTGATGCAGGAGCCCATCTACCTGGTCTCCGGGTTCTATTTCCCGGTGCGGGAGATCGGCTTCTACTTCGCCCTGGGGGCCGCGATCATCCCGATCACGCTGGGGCTGGATGCCATGCGACAGTTGCTGTTCGGCGACCAGACCCAGGGGCTGTTGCCAGTGACCACCGAGCTGGCATTGTTGCTGGTGTCGGCGGTGGCGTTCATCGTGGCCGCGCACTTCGCCCTGAAGAAGATGGAGTACCTGGGCCGGAAGGAAGGGAGGCTGACGATGCGATGGCAATGAAGGATGCGTTGCGAAGGGACCTCCGCACCGTCCGCTGGTCCGCCTGGCTGGGTTGGCAGATGGAGTCCAATTGGACCAATCCCCTGCTGTTCCTGGTCTATTCCATCGTCAAGCCGGTCTTCGGGACGTTCATCCTGGTCTTCATGTACGTCATAATCCTGGGGGACGTCGCCACCGACCCGGTGCTTTTCTCGTACATGTACGTGGGGAACGCCTTCTACATGTTCGTGGCCCAGGTGATGTTCGGCGTGGCCTACGTGGTGCAGGAGGACCGGGAGCGGTTCAAGACGCTGAAGCAGGTCTACATCGCCCCCATCAGCTTCTTCCTTTACGTGATCGGTCGGGCCTTGAGCAAGATGGCCGTGACCGCCTTGGCAGTGGTGATAACGCTCGTGTTCGGAGTGGTGGCGTTGGACGTGGCGGTGGACCTGGCCCAGACCGCCTGGCTCATGTTCGCCATCGGGTTGTTGATCGGCCTGGCCTGCATATGCACCATCGGGGTGGCGCTGGCAGGGGTGACGTTCCTCACCGCCAGGCACAGTTCGGGCATCAACGAGGGCATCGCTGGCCTGTTCTACCTCTTCTGCGGGGTGGTGTATCCCATCACCGTGCTGCCGCAATGGGCCCAGAGCATAGGGTTGGCCATACCCATCACTTACTGGCTGGAGCTGATGCGGCGCACCCTGGTGCCCTCCATGGACTTCTCGGAGATGAGCGGGCTGGGGGAGTACTCCGACCTGTCCATACTGCTCTTACTGACGGTCACCTCGATGGCATTTCTCCTGGTGTCCATCGGCATATTCAAGTATGCGGACCATCTTGCGAGGAAAAAGGGCAAGCTCGACATGAACAGCACTTATTAATGTCGAATGCCTTGCGCCTGCCGCACAACACACGCCCGAGTGGGGTAGCTTGGATATCCTAAGAGGCTGCGAACCTCTAGACCCGGATTCAAATTCCGGCTCGGGCGCCTCTCACATCTCTAATCCCACTTTCTCGACCACGTTCACGTTGCCCGGGGGCAGTATGCGGGAGATCTCCTCCTCCGGCACCTCGAAAAGCTTGGCCAGCTGCGCGGACAGTTTCCCGCGCTCCATCTCCCCTGGGACGATCACCACATAACGCTGCGAACGGGCCTGGACCGCCTCCACCGGCCCGCCCATGACCTTCCTGGCCCCCTCATGCTGGACCTCGCCCACCGCCAATCTCAAGGGCAGGTGGTGATAGTAGTTGCGTTTGCCTCGGATGATGAAGCCGCCCCGAGGCACGAACTCCCCTGCCTCCGGCGTCTTGGAAACCTGGTCTGGCACCACCCAGTAGGCGCTGCCCTCGCTCACCCCCGCCCCCCAGGCCTTGGAGCTGGCCAGGGCGAACGTGCAAACTTGGCGCATCTCCTCCTCGGCAGCCTCCGCCCCGTTCTTGATGATGACGCTGGCCGCCCCATGCAGGTCCGCATGCGCGTAGCGGTCCGGCGCGGCCAGATGCTTCTTGACCAATTGCTCGTTCGATCGGGCGTCCCGACCGCCCAGCACCAATCGCCCTTCGGAGCTGATGAACCAGCGGTAGGCCTCGAACCAGAACTGCTTGGTGGGCTTGACCTTGGCCTTCACGGCCTTGGCCTCCTCCTGTCCTTGACGCCGGCGCTCCTCCACCTTCCTCTCCGTCTCCATCAGCGCCTGTTCCGCCCCCCGCATCTTGTCCTTCGCCTCCTTGGAGTGGGAGAACAACAGGTTGGCGTTCTCGTCGATGGACATGCGGTAGTTGAGCGGGACCTCCTTGTCATCGATGCGGACCACGATCAGGTCCTTGTCCGGTTCGACCTTGACGCAGAACGGAAGGCTCTGGGCGAAGTCGCGCATCTGCTCCCAGTTAAGCTCTTCCGCCTTGGTCTTCAGAACCGAGAGCAGCTTGACCACCTCGGCATAACGGACGTAGATCAGATTGGCCCTTTCGCCCATCTCCACGCTCTCCGCGCGGAGCCGGTCCACGCTCTCAGATTGCTGGTCCCGCTGCCTGATCAACCGCTCGAGCTCCTCGTCCCGCAGCTCCTCGGCGTCCGGGGCCTTGGCGAAGAGATATTCGTCCAAGGCATCAGAGAAGCTGGGGAACTCCTCCGCCTCCAAGGTCGCGTCCTGCAACAGCGGGATGGGGGCCACGTCCTCGGCGTGCTCCTTACCGTAATAGACCGTCGGTCTCGGCCGAGTCCAATCTCAAGAAAAGCTGGCCTATCCCCTCGACCAACCTGGAGATCTCCTCCTCGCTCAGGGACTTGGCCTTCTTGCCCTTGTCGACCTTGGCGATGAGGCAGGCCTCCTCGGCATACTGCCCGCCTAGGTTCCCGGCGGTGGCCAGGGTGCGGATGGCGTCGGCCGTCGAAGCTGCCAGCGCCTCCTTCCATGCCGCTTGGTCCAACAGTTGCGGGTGCGGCCTCGAGGGGGGGAACTGATATTCCAGGCCGATGCGGATGTCACGATGCCTCCAGGTCTTCTGCTCCAGACAGTTGGCGATCTTGCCGCCCTGCAGCACCAGCAGGTTGCCCTCCCCGAACAGCTCGAAGATGACCTGGTAGCCGCCCTCCTTGGTGGTGAGGTCCATGACCACGATGCGGTCGAACTCCCTTTGCGCCACGGCAGTGACCCGGGCATTGTTGAGCATCTTGCGGAGGTGAACGGCGAAGCTGGCCGGGGAGTCAGGCGTCTCGGGCCGGTCGTGGGGCATGTAGAGCCACTTGCCGTCCTTGAGCAGCAGCTCCCTCCTCCCCGCCGGGGCGTTGATGCGGAACAGCACGCTGCGTCCGTCCCAATGGAACACCTTATCGACGTAGCCCCCCACCAACGCCTGCATGTCCCTGGTCATGGCCAGGACGTCGAACGCCGTCATCTCGCGCTTCATCGCGCACCGATGAGCGAGGGGTGAGAATAACCTTTGCCATCGAAACCCCTGGACTCAATGGACGACCACCAATCAGAAAGGTTTATGAATCATTATCCAATTGGGGAAGCCCACTGCCACTGTGGCTTAGAGGCATAGCGACGCCTTGGTAAGGCGTAGGTCGAGGGTTCAAATCCCTCCAGTGGCTCTTTCATTTTCCTTCATAGCATTGAAATATCCAACCAATGATTGTTGGTTTGGACCTGGGCGTATTATGAGAAGGGCGCTACTGTTCTCCCTGACACTGATATTCATCGTCGTCATCTTCGGGACCATAGGTTTTTTTCTGACCGAACCGACCGTGCACCACGACCTTGGTCTCTCCCTATGGCTGACCATGGTCACCATGACCACGGTCGGCTATGGCGATTATTACCCCACCGTCCCAATTGCCAGATTCGTCGGTGTGGTGGTGATGGTGGCCGGGGTCGGGGCGGTCATCTATACCTTCACCACATTGTTCCAGCTGGTGGTGACGGCGAACCTGCGATCGGAGCTGGGTCTGCCAGTGAGGAGGACCAGAATGAAGGACCATTACATCGTTTGCGGATATGGCAACGTGGGAAGGGAGGTAATGTCCCATCTCAAGTGCCGAGGGGAGAGCTTCGTGGTCATCGAAAGGGACCGCTTGAAGGTGGAATCGCTGGTGGAAAAGGGGGTACCGGTCATCCAAGGGGACGCCGAGGACGAGGACACCTTGAAAAGGGCCAACGTGCTGGAGGCCAAGGGACTGATCACCGTCCTGCGCGACAGTCAGAACCTCGTGGTCATCATCGCCGCCAAAGGGCTCAACCCCGACCTCTATATCGTCTCCGAGGTGGAGGAGGACAAGAACATCTCAAAGTTGCAGAGGGTGGGGGCGGAGAGCATCATCAACTGCCATGAGATGGGGGCGCGGATAATGGTGGACCAGGTGCGCCACGCCTATGTGGACCCGGTATGTGAGGTGGAGCTCACTCCCGCCACCAAGAAGCTCGAGTACAAGTACAAGGATTTGATGCTTGGCTTTTGCTGCCAGGCTTGCCTGGACGCCTTCATGGCCCACCCCGATCGCTTCATGGCCCATCGCCGCGGCGAGGACATCAATTGTGGTCCAAACAAGGGGACCTGATCATCTCATGCGCAGGTAGACCAGGCCCGACCACATCTTCGGGAAGAAATAGGTCGATTTCTTAGGCATCTTCCCTCCGGCCGACGCGATGTCCCAGATCAGGTCCAGCGAAGGGGGGCTGAGCATGATGGCATAGTCGAACTCCCCGTCCCTGACCCGCTCGGACACGCTCTCCTCGTCGTGGTCGTAAGCCACCTTGGCCCCCTCGTTTTCCTTGGCCTGCACGATCGGTTTGATGATGTGCTCTTCGCAGACAGAGGTGTCCAGACGTTGGAGGGGCGTGCTGCCCTCCCGCTTCGGAGCAAGCACATAGCATGCCTGGCGGGACATCAGACCCAGGAGCTTGCCCTCGACCTCTGCCATCCTCTCCAGCATGTCCTCCTCCGAGCTGGCCTTGGACAGGGCGAAGTCCTTGCTCAACCTCTCCAACAACTGGGCCTCGGTGATCTTCAATCCGGAGATGAGACGATGGGTGGGCCGCACCACCAGTCCACGGTCTTTCATGCTGACCAGGGTGGCGAGGACGAACCCCTTCTTGCGCTTTCGCGCGTTCTCCTCCGCGTAGCGGCAGGCGGTCTCGTAGCGATGATGCCCGTCGGCGATGAGGATGCGTTTCTGGAGGAACATCTCCTCGATCTCCCGAACCATGTCCTCCTCTGAGATGCGATGCAAGGTGTGCGACACGCCTTGGGTGTCGGAGAAGCTGAACAATTTCTCCGCGTGCTCGAGCACCCGCTTCTCCAAGTCATCGGGATGGTCGTCGAAAAGACCGAAGATCGACTCGCAATGGGTCTCGGTGCCCCGGAGCAGGTTGAGGCGGTCCTCCTTCACCTTGGAGAAGGTCTCCTCATGGGGTATGACGCCATTGGGGCTGTAGCCCTCGGCCGCCAAGGCCCCGATCAGACCGAAGCGGGTGTGGATGAGGCCCCCGTCCACGAACTGCTGCTCGTACAGGTAGAAGCACTCCCCCCTGTCCCGCACCAGGATGTCCTCCTTGATCCATTGCTGCAGCCTCTCCCCGGCCTGGGAATAGTCGCCGTTCACTCCGCCCAAGGTGATGTTGGTGACGTTGTACTTATGGGACTGCAAGCTCCTTCCGCTCCGCATCGCTGATGACATCGTACGGCGGCGATACCCTGTCCTCGATGGACTCGCCCCGGGTCAGTTCAGGCAGATAGGCCCGGAAGGGATGGAAATGGACCATGTAGAACTCCAGGACCCCTACCGAGACTATCGGACATAGATTTTACCATGGACGAGATGGGAGGAGCACCTTCGATCCCTAAGATCGAATGCCTCTTCAGACGCCTTCGGCCCATTCAGGCCTACTCTCGTATATGCGCTGCAGGGCCCACTCCGCCCCCTTGCTGATATAGGCGCTCGGGTCCTTCGCCAGCTCCTGCAATAAGACTGATGGAGGACCGGTCGCACAGTCCCAACCTCTCCGCCAACCTGCCCAAGGCCCAGGTCGCCATGCCCACCACCTGGCGACTCTCATCTCCGAGGAGTAGGTTCAATTTGGGTAGGGCCTCCTCAGTGCCGATGCCGACCGCTGCCAGCTCACCCAAGGCCCAGGCCGAGTTCTCCCGCACCTCCTCGTCCTCGTCGTCCAACGCCCGGAGGAGCGCATCGAGCGAGCTCCCGCCCCTTTCTTACCCAAGGCCAATCGGCCCAAGGCCCAAGTGGCCTTCCTTCGCACCTCCACATCCGCATCGTTCACCAACGGCAGCAAGGGCTCGCTGAACGAAGGGTCCAGGCGCTTCTCTCTCAGAACGGCGATGGTCCGGTCCAAGGCATTGGCCCTCACGATCGGGTCAGGGTCACCAAGCTCCGTCCTCAACCGCTCGACCTCCTCGTCCATATCCCCACCCCCTCGTCCGATGCCGCTCATCTCTTCGGCGGGATCACAGGCTTCTCTTTGAAGAACTCGCAGCCTGGATAATCCCGTTCTGGGATGCAGGCATCGTAATCCTGCTGCATGCCCAGGACATCATGGCGGAAACGCTTGGCCTTGCAATTCGCGCAGAAACCGTCCGTGGCCCGCCACAGGCAGACCTTCCGCTCACCGGTCGCCATGCTCAACGAATCGTTGTGCCAGTATTAATCATTCTTGTACTTTCTGGCTGCGTCCTGCATGGCATCTGGGCCGAGGATGGAGCATTTGATCTTGCTCTCCGGCACTCCGTCCAGATAGGCGGAGACGTCCTCCTTGGTGATCTTGGCCGCCTCCTCCATGGTCTTACCCTTGACCATCTCCGTGAAGGCGGAGGCCCCGGCGATGGCAGCCGCGCAGCCGAACACCTGGTGCTTGGCGTCCACGATGACCCCATCCTTTACCTTCAGGGATATGACCACGATATCACCGTCCACATCGTTGGCCGCCTTTCCCACAACGTCAGCGTCCTGCATCTCCCCAGCGTTCCTGGGGTGAATGAAATGGTCCATCACCTTCTTGTTGTAGCCCAAGCCTCATCCCTCCTTACCACCTTCCTATGGTCTGGAGGGGCGAGCGACCTCAATCTTTTTACTGTCTCCTCGATGGCCGTGATGAAGCGGTCCGCCTCCTCCATCGTGCTGAACTTCGACAGGCTGACACGCAGTGCGCCCCGTGCCTGGTCAGGGGTGAGTCCGATGGCCCGCATCACATGTGATGTTTCCGTGCTCCTCGCCGAGCAGGCCGACCCGGTGGAGGCGGCAATGCCATGGAAGTCAAGGTCCAGGACCATGGCCTCCCCCTCCACACCATCGAATCGGAAGTTGGCGTTGTTGCACAACCTCCTTTGTCTCGGCGCCGTTCAGATGGGCCCCTGTCAGATATCCCTAAAGTGCCTTCGATGATGTGCTCCCGCAACCTTGAGCATGGCACTCACCGAGGCGTCCATCTCCCTCATGCCTAAGTGTATGGCCTCTCCCAAGCCCACGATGCCCGGCACGTTCTCGGTGGAGGGTCTGAGGTTGCGCTCCTGTCCGCCACCATAGGTCAGAGGCCGAACCGGCAGTCCCTTTCGCACATAGAGCACACCCACTCCCTTGGGGCCATGGAATTTATGTGCTGATATGGACAACATATCTATGGGGTCCTTGGATACATCGATGGGGACCTTGGTGATGGCCTGGACGGCGTCGGTGTGGAAGGCCACCCCCATCTCATGCGCTATTGCTGCTATCTCGCGGAATGGTTGGACGGTGCCTATCTCGTTGTTAGCGGTCATGATGGAGACCAAAATGGTGTCATCCCTCAACGCCGATTGCACCATCCCTAGGTCCACAGACCCTTCGCTGTCCACCGGTAGATAGGTGATCTCGAACCCTTGGCTTTCAAGGAACTCGCAGGTGTGCAAGATGGCATGGTGCTCCACCGTCGAGGTGATGACGTGCTTGCCTTTTTTCCGGTTCGCGAAAGCGAAGCCCTTGGAGGGCGATGTTGTTCGATTCCGTTCCCCCAGACGTGAAGAATATCTCCTCTGGCAAAGCACCGACGGCATCGGCGCACCTTTCCCTTGCCTGCACCAACCCTTCCCTGGCCTCCTCGCCGAAGGAATGAATGACTGGATGGGTTCCCATATTTGGTCCGGTAGAAGGGCAACATCGCCTCCAGCACGCGATCGTCTATGCGGGTGGTGGCGCTGTTGTCGAAGAAGATACGATCCAATATAACACCTTTAACTATCGATTAGACGACATCGTATTATTATCTTTCACTTAGAACCGACGATTGAATGCTGTCCCAAATAACCGACCGGACCCTCCATATAAAAAACCCGGTCGACCACTAACGTGTTCGACCTTATTCCTGGAAAGTTTTCACTTAGAATGCTTGATCATATCCCATGTCTGTTTGAAGTCCATCACCGGGAAGGTCTTGATCTTCTGGAACGACATCATCGCCATGGTCTCAGGCGTCATCGCCAGCCCCATCATCGCTTCCATGCTTGGTGCTTCGAACAACATATACACCATGTGCGTCGGGTGATCTGTCCAGAGGCCTATCATCTTCACACCGAATTTGGCGCAATTGGCCTCCGCGGTCTCGAACCATTTCAACGTCACCGCTCTGTACTTGTCCGTATATTCGGGACAAGATTCAGGGCTGTGTTTTGCTACCTGCATCACTAACATTTGTTCACGCTCCTCATTTCTCGTTCTTTGTTCATCCTATCCCATTGGCCGATTCGGCCAACGCCTCTCCAGCTCCAAACTCCCCACCAGGTATCCACCATTCGACTCTGAGCACCTCCTTTCATATCACGCATTTAATAAACGGATGTAATTATGAACAATTGAGATATTCAAAGCTATAGTATACTTACAAAAACAATATATCGAATTCAAAAATCTGATACTCATTCATCATAACAAGGAACACAAAGGAGCAAAACACGTCATTCCAACCCATCCATAAAGGCCGAAATGGATTGAATTTAAATTGGAAAATAAATGTCTAGATGAGAATAGGAGTGGGCTCAGCCGGATTCGAACCGGCGACCTACGCCGTGTAAGGGCGTTGTCATGACCGCTAGACCATGAGCCCGGATGAACCCCAAAAACGCTGTGCTGTATTAAAAGTTGGTGAAAAAGGGGAAATGGAAAGGGTTTATCGGTCCCGCACGAGTCAGGTCAGACCTTGGCTGGCGTGGGCCCGCCCACGATGCCGAACTCGTAATCGACGCTGCCACCGTTCGGGCTTATCAAGATGCAGGTGGCCTTGAGGGTCGACAACTGCCAGACCCGGTACATGGCCTCGTTGTAACCGCTCACCTTTAGGTCGATGATCGTCGACAGGCCTGTCATTACGGTACATGACCAAGGTCACGATCCAGGAGACCTCAGGGTAGACCGGTTCGAATCGATAGTAATCCACGAGGTTGCCGTCCACCTTAATATCGTCTATGAACCAACCTTCTTCGGTGGTGGCCCCAATCGGTCATGTAACGGAACTGCACCCAGACTTCCTTGCCATTATATTCGGATAGGTCGAAGGTCAGCCAGGTCCATCCGCTCTGAAGAACCGGTGAAGCCAGGCAACTGCCCTGGGATGCTCGGGTATATGTCCGGGTTCGCCGCCACCGCCTCGTCTCCGGTCACGGTCAAGCCATCGATGGGTATCGATTTCCAGTTCTTTCCATCGGTGGAGACCTGCACCATGCCAAAGTCCCAGTCCTTCTCGATGTTGTAACGGGTGTTGATGGACAAGGAATGGCTCGGCCCTCCCTGGGTCAGGTCCAGCTTGGTCCTCAATTGCACATCCGACTGGTTCTCCGCTCCGGACCACCAAAGTCCCCATCCCAGGTCCAGCTCTTGCTCATGTCCACGTCATCACCGCTGAACAAGAGCTTGGAGTTCAGCCTCTCCTTGACCCCCATCTTGTTCTGGGGCACGTAGATGTAATCCGTGCCGTACGCTCCCACCGTCGAGGTGGCGGTGTCCCCCTCGAAGAAGTCGGAGCGTTGCACCATGCCTGCCAATTGGTCGTAGTTAAGCACGTTCAACGGGGCATATTCGTCTAGGTCGATCGAGGTATAGTCGTAGAGGCCATTGCCCGGTTGCCGATCATGTATGAGGTTGGCCAACCGCCAAGCCTTGAACACCTTATCGAAGCTCCAGGAGGGATATCCGTTGGAACTCAAGGTGTCCGCCATGCCCTCTTGACCGGTCTTGTTGTTGTTGAACAGGTCCTGGATGATGGTCCAACCACCGAAATGGTCGTTCAGGTACATCATGAACAGGGCTGCCGCCCCATAATCGGCCATGATATTATCCTCCCCTTGGTCACCCCAAAGGGTGAGGGAGTTGCTCGGATCGACCAGGTAAGCACTGATGTGGTCGGCCACGGACCTATCGTATCCACAGAGGTATTGGGAGTAATCGGCGCAACCCTCATTGATCCAAAGTCTCCTCTGCTGAATCGACATAGTCATGCAACAGGTGCTGGTACTCGTGGGCCACGACACCTTCGTAAAGGAAAGGCCTGGTGCCGAACTCGCTTGTACGGTTGGTCCAATCCCGGATGTCTATGTTGATTATGTTGCGGTCGTAGAGCCTGCTCACGGTGGGCGAATAGTAACCAGCGATGTATATTCCATAGCCAGGGTCGTAATAGTTTGCATCTCGGATGTTGGAGACCATTATCATGGTCTTGTGCCCATCCTCTGTCGGGAAGGTGTCCGTGGGGCCAAATCTATCGGTGACATTTTGGTTCGTACCGTTCAGCACCGGAGCATCGGAGAAGACATCGGTCTCCGTTGGAAAGATGATGTTGTCGAACTGGTCGATGATGTAGCTTACCTGTTCATCGGTCACGATGTTCTGTGAGGTGAACTCGTTCCTTGGGTCGCCCCAGGGATAGCTGCCATTGTCTTGCACCCATACCTCGCAATTGGCGCCCTCGCCCCGCTTCACCATGTCGATGGGTTCATAGTCGCCAGTGTAATCGTTCAAAATGTAATATCTTTTAACGGTACCGTTATCGTCACCAAGGTCCAAGGCTAGGAACGCCTCGGTGGAGTATGAACCGTCCGTAAGCGGATAGAAGTAAGCTGAGGTTTCAGACCAAGCGTACTTGTCAGGGCTGAACAACATCGGCTCAGGGTCTGCGATCACCGTCTTGGTCTTGGAAGCCTCAGACCCTGGAGGGAAAACGATCACCAAGCCGGCCAATATCGTCATGGCGACGGTCGCTACGCACATCAACTTAACGACATCTCTATTCAAGCGTCATCCTCCAAAAGGGAATGGACCTTCCATTGTCCTCTCCCAACCCTTGATGGGTCATAGAGGTCCATGGACCCTATTTCAGGCTTATGGGATGATTACCTCGAATTATTAAATCAGATGGTCTAAGCAAAGGGTTCGATGCTCCCTCTACTGGGGAAACGCTCATAAACCTCCGCACCCTCTTTCCTTTCAGGTCGCAGGAAGGTGCAGGTCGTTGTTCAAAGGTCTTAGGGGAGGCTTTCGTAGGGCTCTCTCCGCACCAGACACTTTACCGTCATTGCGGCGTTATTTCGTCAATACGGTCTTCGATGCCACGTTCGTCATGCTTGGCATCGTAATCGGTTCGGCCTTCACCAACGAATCGAAGATGGTGGTCATCGTCACCACCATACTCACCAGTGCTGTCGCCCTTTCCATCTCGACCGGTTCCAGCGTGTTCGAGGCAGAGAACATGGAGCAGGGAAGACGAATGGACAAGTTGGGGCGGGCCATGCTATCCTCCGTGGAAGAGACGGACATCGGTCGCCTTTCCCGTTCCGGGACGGCCCTGATCGCCTTCGTCAACGCCATGGCGCCATTGCTGGTCGGGAGGCCTTATGATCATACCCTTCCTGATTGATGGGGGAGGATGGCGTCCAGACTCGCGGCAGAGGTGGCCATAGGGCTCTCCATCTCCACGCTGTTCGTCACCGGGTTCATCATGGGCCGGATCGGGAACAGGAACCCCTGGGTGAGAGGGTTCCGTATGGCCATCATCGGCATGGGTGCCTTCGTGGTCTGTTACTTGATCGGCGGCGCTCTCTGATCAACAGATCCGTGGCACTGGGTCGCCGACCGGGGGCTCGAGGATACGCCTTCCTCCGACCTCCGTGCGCATGATGACGTGTTTGATGGCTTTGTTAGCCTTTCCGATGATGGCCGCGTCCTTGCCCAGCGGCGAGGACCGCATTATGTCCAGAACGGCATCGGCCATCTCTGGGACCACCCCGACCAGGACCTTGCCTTCGTTACCGATGGTGAGCGGGTCCAGTCCCAACATCTCGCTGGCGTTCCTTACCGCGGGGGACAATGGGATAGATGTCTCCTCCAGCTCTATGCCTACCTTGGATTTCGAAGACCACTCGTTGATGGCGTTCGCCATGCCTCCCCGGGTGGGGTCCTTCATGCAGACAACGCCCCCTACCTGGAGGATCGAGGCAATGAAACGGTTCAGCGGGGCCACGTCGCTTTGGATCTTGCTCTCGAACCCATATCCCTCCCGGAAGGACAGTAGGGCTATGCCATGGTCCCCCAGGTTGCCAGAGGCGATGACCACATCGCCGTCCCTTAGGTTATCATCGGTGAGCCAGTTCGAATCCACCCTCCTGCTTTTCGAAGCTACCTCAAGATTATGCTTCATGTGAGGGCTGCGCCTTCCGATGGCGGCGGTGGTGATGACCATCTTATCGATGGCACCCGCCTCCATGACCTTGGTGTCCCCCGTGACGATGGGGACGCCCGCCATCTCCGAGTACCTTCCCATGCTGGCCATCACCTTCTCCAGGACCTCCAGCTCCAGACCTTCCTCCAAGACCAATGCTGAGGACAAGGCGAGCGGGTCCCCACCCATCACGGAGATGTCGTTGATGGTACCGCAGACGGATAGGGCTCCGATGTCCCCTCCGGGGAAGAACAACGGTTTCACGGTGTGGGCATCGGTGGTGAACACGATGCCATCGACGACCGCCGAATCATCGAAGGAGTCGAGAGGCACGTCTGTCTTGAATTTGGGAAGATGTGGGGCGATATGCTTGGCAATGAGTTCCTGCATCAGCTCCCCACCGGCACCGTGGCCCATGGTCACCCGCTTCATGTCTGGTCGATGATTCGACCGATTTTTAAGGTTATCCATATCCCATAGCGCTCATCCCGGGCCAATGAACGTTGTACCCAGGGCTTTGACATAATGATTTGTAGATGCGGGACCAATCATAGCATATAATGAGGAAGATCTGGAAACTGGCCCTGCTCATTGGCATATCCTTGATTGTCGGTTTGGCCTATCTTGAGTACCCATATAGGCCAGATAAATACAGCGATCTGCTCTTTGAAATGTGGCTTTCGATCACGGCCATCGCGGTACTATATCTTCTGTTCCGGTTCATCATCGAACCCATTGGCGCGAAGAACTTCAAGGACCCCAAGGCGGTTTATTCCTTTCGAAAGGCAATATCCATTTTGCTGATCGTTACCTCACTGGTCGCCATTCTTGCCATCTGGATCGAAGAGACCCCCATTCTCCTCGTCTCCTTCGGGCTCGTCGCCGCGGCCATAGCGGTCTCCCTTCAAGACATATTCAAGAACTTCGTTGGCGGCCTCATCATATTCAGCACTGGCCTGTATGGGGTCGGTGACCGGGTGGACATCGGTGGTAAGTTAGGCGATGTGGTGGACGTGGGGATCATGTACACCACGATGATGGAGATCAAAGGGTGGTTGGAAGGGGAGCAGGTCACCGGACGGTTGACGACCGTTCCCAACGGCCAGGTCCTGAACACGGCCGTGAACAATTACACCAAGGACTTCTCCTTCGTCTGGGACGAATTGGTGTTGCCCATCACCTATGAGAGCGATTGGAGGGGGGCGATCGAGGTCATGTTGGTCGTAGCTACCAACATCAGCGGTGAGCAATCCAAGTTGGCGGACCAGCAATTGGACAGGATCTCGGGCAAGTATTACATCACCAAGACCATGGTGGAACCGATCGCCTACATGAAAATGACGGACAACTGGGTGGAGGTGGCGGTCCGCTATATCGTCTCCCCAAGGGAGCGTCGGTCCACCAAGTCCAATATGTCTCATATCGTAAGCGAGGAGTTCGGTAGAAGGGGCATCCGGGTCGCCTCCCAGACGGTGGAGATCGTGGGCCTCCCCGAGGTGAGGATGAGGTCGGAGGACAAAGACTTATGAACGGTCGCCATGATAAGGTGGACCGAAACGGGCTCGTAGGGTAGTCTGGATTATCCTTTTAGCCTTCGGAGCTAAAGACCGGGGTTCGAATCCCCGCGGGCCCGCCAATCATCCTCAACATTCAATAAGGTGGCATGATTTCTACCAAAGTGGTCGAGACATGCCCTACCGCCATTATTAATTCAATCAAAATAGAAGAAGTAAAGATCGCGATCTCATTCCTTACCCTTGACCAACTTGTCCGCCACCCTATACTCCCCATCCCAATAGAGGAGCGATTTGGCCCGGTCGTAACTGGTCCAGATGTCGGTGTGCATGATCTCTGCGAAGAACCAGGTGTGGTCCCCGATGTCCGCCTCGCCACTGAAGACCTGGTTGACCTTGTCGCTGAAGTCCTTCGTTTTTGTGCTCCCGAGCAACCGGCACTCGATGTTCATCCAGCACTCCTTAATGACCGGGGACTTGACCCGCAATCCCTTCACCGGGGTTAGGCCAGCCTCCTTGAATTTATTCTTCTGGACCCCTCTCTCGCTCCCACAGGTCTCCACGGCGCCGAGAAGGTCGACCGAAGGAATGTTGACGGTGAAGTCCTCTGTTTCAGATATCAGGCGGTATATGTTGTTCGACGTCCTGACCCCAACCCCCACCACCACTGGGAAAAGGCTGAACACATTGAACATTCCGATGGTGGTGACGTTCCAATCCTCCTCTTTTTCCCCAGAGGCCACCAGCACGACCGGGGCGGGTGGAAGATGAGCTATCGAGTCGAATATGTCCAAATCTATCTTCTGAGGCTTCATTTCCATCGTGGTCCGCTCCAATCCGTGAGCCTCATTGGAAACTCGGTTAGAAAATACTTACCAAATCAGAATTGGCTTGTCCAGAGTCAGAACTGACGAAAGAGCCTTTGTTCTTTAGTATCGATGGATGTTTCTTTATCCAGTATCGCTTCGCAAGGATACTCATAAACCATGAAAGATTTTGGAAACCCTGAGCTCACCATCTTTTATTTTGCGAATTATTATGGCCGAGAAATAACTATTTATTAAAACAAACAAATCAATTTGCATGTCCGAACGGAGGAGACCCATAGGGGTAATGATAATCGGGGTATTGTTTTTCCTCGCGGGGTTGGTGTTCCTACTGGCAGGGGCGGTGGGGCTGGGCAACGATGACTCGATGGTGATGGCCGCAGGAGCGGCTGCGCTCGTCATAGGCTTGATCTACCTTCTGTTGGCGTATAGGCTGCTTCAAGGGATGGGGTTGGGTCTGGACCTTGGGCGTGGTCTTCACCATCCTCGGCATAATCATCACCTTGGCAGGGGCGTTCAGCAACGGTTTCGACATGGACGCTCTATGGGCAGGGCTCATCGGGATCATCATCCCCCTGATCATATTGCTCTACCTGTTCTCCAATAAAGTGAAGGTCTGGTTCGGGAAGGCCTGAGCAAACCACTCCACTTTTTTTCTTTATGGCTCCGGTACCTCTGTCGACAAGGGATTTATCTACGTTCCTCATCATGCAGGGGCATGGAGCAGAAACGACCACTGGGCATCACCCTCATCTCCCTGTTCCTGATACTCATAGGCATCGCCGCTTTCCTGGCGGCCCTGGGGATGGCATTCCTGGCCACGTTGTCCTTGGAGCAGTTCCTCGAGATGATGGAAGAGGGGGTCGTCAGAATGGCTCATCGACAACTACCCAACGGTCTTTGGTGCCATCGGCGTCATCTTCCTGCTGCAGGGAGTGCTCTCCTTCTGCTCGCCTATGGGTTCCTGAAGGCCAGACCATGGGCCTGGACCATGGGGATGGTCCTGGCGCTCGTCTCCATCATCATCGCCTTCATCCAACCCTGGGCCATCGGTTTCAACGACCCCGCATGGGTGTCTCAGCTCATCTGGTCCCTGTTCTGGCCATGGGTCATCATCATCTATCTGACCCGACCCAAGATCAAGAGATATTTCGGAAGGGCCACGGACTGACCGAGAAATATCACGCCTTTACCGGCGGGTCTGTCATAGCCTTCTTCAGGACCTCGGTGAGCTTCTCCTCCGTTGGCACTCCGCCGAAGAGGGCCAGCACCTCGTTGATGAACAATGCCGGGGTGATAGCCGAACCATACTTCTGGAACATGGGCCTGATGGGGGCCATATAGGCGTACTGCATGCTCATCAGAGCGTCGGTAACGGTGACCAGCTCCAGGTCCGCTTCCCAGTTGTTCTTGGCCAGGACCTCCTTGATCAGGTCGGCGTATCGTCTGTCATACTGGGCGAACTTGGGGTCGCAGCACGCGAAGGAGAGGATGGTGACCTTCAGCTTATTTGCCATAGAGCACCTCGCCGACCATGCGGATCCTCTCGATCCCATAGATGTCCGTGTCGAAGAGGGGCACCTCCCTCTTGATCTGGTCTGGGAATCTCGTCTCGATCTCCTTGAGATATCTATCCTGGGTGGCGCGCCTCCTCTCCAGGAACCAATTGCCCTTGAGCACGTCCTTCGGGATGACCTCGTTTATGATCATGGCCGGGACGTTGATCCCGAACCCCTTGAGATCGGTGATGGCCCTGGCGGTCTCCTCGATGGGCAATCTCTCCGGTAGGAGGACGATGTTGAACGCGGAGATGCTCTCGTCGCTCAGGCCCCGGACCGCCTTGTCGTAACGCTCCTTCTCGACCTTGAGATCGTCGACCATCTTCTCATCGTAGACGAAGCCTAGCGCCTCCGACAGCTCCCTTCGGTTCTTGATCTGGTTGGTCATATAGCTGGACCAGTCGAAGGGCATGGAGAGCTCCCTGAGGGTGTGGCCGGTCGGGGCGGTGTCGAACACCACCTTGTCATGCGTCGTATCTTCGAAGAAGGATACGAACTGGTCGAAGGCGGCGATCTCCTCGGTGCATGGCGTGCTCAGCAGCTCGCTCCCGAAGAGGGTGGCGAACCCGGACAGCGTGCCCTCCAACCTGGTCTGGAACATCCCCATGGCCTTCTTGGGGTTGATGTTCAGCCCGCAAAGGTTCCTGGCCGTGCCTATCTTGGTGATCTCGGTCTCGCTGATGCGCTGCTCATATATCGCCGAGAGACTTACCGTCGGGTCGGTCGCCACGATCAGGGTGCTGTATCCATGGTCCCCCAACCAGGTTGCGGCCGTCGCGGCCATGGTGGTCTTCCCACGCCGCCTTTGCCACCGAAGAAAAGGAACTTCCGGTCCTCGAGTATCCTGCGCAAACCATCTTGGCTCATCGTCCCATGGAATGTAGACCAACCTCAGATAATGATATCCATCCAGCGAGGGCGACCTTCAGAGGGATCTTCGAATTCGCCCACGCAATATGAGCAATTCAAATGCACCTTCTGACATTCTGGATATAGGAATGATCTCAATTTCCAGTCAATGAAATAATAAATATCGATTAATCCCAGTGACATTGCCCAAGGTGATTCTTTGGGAGTGAAATTCGTTGATGCGACAGAGGAGCAGAAATTCGCCAAGTTGAGGAAGTTCAACATCGGGGCCGGGTTTCTGCATCTTTTCCAAGCGATTCTCATGCTCGTCATCGCCAACTACGCGGTGACGATGACGTTCACGACGTCCTTCCTGGATGCCGCGAACGGGTATCCGCCGATCTCGCCATCCGTGCCCACCGAACTGTTCACTGTGGCTTTAGGCCCCATCGTGGCATTGTTCCTCTTGCTGTCGGCGATCGCGCACCTCAGCGTGTCGACATACGGTTATGAACTGGTATGTGAAGAACCTGAAGATGGGGATCAACAAGGCCCGGTGGTTCGAGTACGCCATCTCCTCCTCGGTCATGTTGGTGGTCATCGCATGGCTCGTTGGCATGTTCGATTTCGTGTCGATCTTGCTATTGTTCTGTCTCAACGCCTGCATGAACCTGTTCGGGTACATGATGGAGCTTCATAACCAGACCACCAAGAAGGCCGATTGGACCGCCTTCTACTTCGGCTGCTTCGCTGGCCTCATTCCCTGGGTGGCCCTGCTGATGTACTTCTTCGGGGTCTCCGGTGGGAATCCACCGACTTTCGTGTACGGCATATTCGCCTCGATCATCATCTGCTTCAACGTCTTCCCAGTGATCATGGTGCTCCAGTACAAGAAGGTGGGGAAGTTCAAGGACTATCTCTACGGCGAATATTGGTACATCATCCTGAGCCTGGTGGCAAAAACATTGTTGGCCTGGCAGGTGTTCGCTGGAACCTTGGTGGATTGAAGGCCATCCGGACAAACCCTTTCATTTTTCCTCTTTCTTCCCATCGTCCCATGATGCCATCGGGTATCGATTGACCTGGCCGAAGGTCTTGAGCCGCTTCTCGTCCAGGTACGAAATGGTCCCATGCCCGCCGCAGACCAGGCAAGGCCGATCTCGGTCGGGTGGGGACAGCTTCCTTGCCAGATCGATGAGGACCTTCCTTTCTTCGTCGGCCCGGGCACTGTCCACGTTCACGCTGGTCATCAGGTTCTTGGCCAGCAGATTAAACCGGGAACGCTCTTCGCTGATGCTCTTGAGGTCGATCAGGCTATCCCCCGTGAAAAGCAACCCCACGTCCTCGGCTACGAAGAACACCTGGCCATGAAGGTGCCCTCCCAGTCCATCGAGCACCTTGAGCTGGACATCCCCGATTTGGACATGCCCGATGACATCGAGGCCCATCACCTCCCCCCTAGGGGTCAGGTCATAGAGCACCATATCCTCTGGGGGTCTGAAGGCGGAGAAAAGATTGATCAATTTGGTATAGACCTCCTCCAGCACCGAGCTCTCCGACATCGAGCCATAGGCGCGGTTGGCGGCCTGGACTATCTCCGCGGTGCCCGGATGGACGTGGGCCACCGCCGGGAGCGACCAAGCCCCTCCGGAATGGTCGGCATCGGCATGGGTGATGTAAACGCCCTTCAACTTGGCAAGGTCGGACATGCCATGGTGGGCCAGCATGACCCTGACATCGTCCTTGTAGATGCCATAGCCGGTATCGATGAGCACAAAGCCTTCCCGGTCCCGAAGGGCGTAGATGTTGCCACCGCAGGGGGGCTGGAAGCAGAACAGCGACACCTCCTCCGTCACCTGCACCATCTGCACGTCCGCATAGAACCCCGGGCCCGTGGTCGCCTTGAGGGTGCGACCAGTCTCGAGCACGCTCTCAAAGACCGCCTTAGGCTCCATGTCCAGATTGGTCAGCTCTTGGACGATGTGATTGATGTCGGAGAGGAGCTTCATGAGGAAATGGTCCTCCCGCTCGCCGATTATCTGACGCAGCTCCTGGGCGAACCGGATGTAGAAGACCGTATCGTCCAGGCGCTTCCCGGTAAGATCGTACTCCAGTATTTCCAGAGGGTAGCGCGACCTTAGCCTCTCCAGGAGCCAGTCCAGTTTGGAAACGTCATCGATGGTGAGCGAGACGGTGACCTGATCGGGATTCTTGCTCCGGTCATCGAAATCGAGGAAGGCGATGTTGCAGTGCGCCTCGGTGGTGAAATGCAAGAACTCGAAGAGTGCGCCAGCGCGATGGGGCAACACGACCTTGAACTTCAGGAAACCAAGCTTCGTCAGCGAGGTCTGGAGGTATCCGATGGCCTTCAGCTCCCTCTCGATGGCCTCATATTCGGAGGCCTTGCAAGTGACCTCGAAGAAGACCACATAGGGATCGATGCGTCGATCGTAATGGATGCGCTCGATGTTGCCCTGGTAACGCTTCACTATCTCCGCCGCCGTGTGCAAGGCCCCGGGCTCGTCGGGCATCCTGGCGATGAAATAGTACTTCTGGGCGCTCATCCCGCCTGCCATTCCTTAGCCCGGACAAATACTTTCCCGGGCCAAGTCTAATAATGTCATAGACCGCTTGCTTGCCCCATGTGCCGAATGCTGGCCATATCCTCGGAACCTGCGGACCCCGAGCTGTCCAGGGAATATATTTCGTCCCTGTTCAAAATGGCGGGGGAGCACCCTCACGGCTGGGGTTTGGTCCATTACGTGGACGGTGGGCCGGTCCTGGTCAAGATGCCGGTCCGCGCCGACCGATCATTGGAGGCCAGCAAGGCCGCGGAAGCGGCTCGTTCATCCATTGTGATGGGCCATATCCGGAACGCATCGATCGGCGGCCGCACCTTGGAGAACACCCATCCTTTCGTGGACGGGCGATTGGGCGTTCTGCCACAATGGCACTGTCGATGTTCATTCGATTTTAAGACAGCGCCTTAGACCGGAGAGGAGGCGACGTCTGAAGGGAGAGACCGATTCAGAGGTGCTTTTCCAATGGGTGTTGCAGAACATGGAGGAGTGCGGCGACACCGTCCAGGGGCTGGAAGATGCCGTCCGTTCAATCGTCAGCATCAAGGGACCCTCGACCTCATCCCTCGATTTCATGCTCAGCGATGGCTCCACCCTCTATGCTTATAATTTGGCCTTTAAAAGACACCATTATTTTGCCCTTCATTGGACAGAGATGGACGACGCAAACAAAGATAGCAGGTCGGTCATCATTTGCTCGGAGCCGATGGGAAGTTCGGGTGAGTTGGCGAAGGATGGAGAACGATACCTTGGCCATCGTCCGAGATGGCCGCCCACCCCAATTCCGGTCCCTGCTCTAACCCTTCTTGCTCTCAGCGTACTTGACCGCGATCTTGCACGAGTTCAGCATGCACGGCTCAGCGTAGTAGCCTTTCATGTTCCTCATCTCCTCGTACATTTGCTCTGGCGAACGTCCCTTCAGGTCATCCGCATCCCTGATGCCCAATCGGTACAGGCCTTCAGCGGCGTTCTCCCCAACGCCGGGGATCTTGCGCAACTTGGCGATCACTGCCGCCTTTTCCTCCTCGGTCAAAGAACTCACCCGAGATGCCAAGTGCAACCCGCAATAGATAATCCTGTCGCCAATTCTCACGGTCGGACGTGGATCATGCTCATGGCCCGGGAGAGGAAGTCGCGCATCACCGAACCGGTGTCCATCCAGCTCAGCCGTTCCATGGCCAGGTAGGCGAAGGTGAAGGCGAAGTAGGGCACCAGGTAGTACCAGGGGAACCAACCCAGCAGCATCATCGCCACCAATGCCACGTCGCTGAGGGGGCGATAGAGCATCACCCAGCGCACTATCTTTGGGGCCTGCGCCTTCTGGGCCAGGTCATCCACCACCTCGTCCAGGAAACCGGCGAGGATGAAGATCACCAAGGGGGCCAACAGCACGACCGGGCCTGTGACGGGCCACAGGACCAACAACGTGAGGGCAGCGATCAAGGTCCCTGCCAGGAATGCGCGGTTGTCTATCTTGCGAGCCAGGACCAGGCTGAGGATCATCGCCCCATAGAAGGCGGTGGAGAAAGGCGAGTCGAGGGCCATCAGGCCGCCCATGGTGATGCCAGCAACGATCGCTATCACATTGGCCAATTTCCTGGAGTACCTTTCCTCGTCGTATGCCTGGTCTATGAACTTGATGGCCGCGCCCAGGAAGGCGTAGAGGATAACGATGATGTAGATGGGCAAAGAAAAGGTGAGGTCCATGTGATACCAACGTAGTGGCCTTATCCGGCCTTGGATAATCGATTAGGTTCCCAACACTTCTTCCCATGTACTTAATGGTTGCTGATGGGTAAAATGACTGGTCCCGCTCTCCTTGACATATCTGGCCGAAGGTCAGAGTAACAAAAATGATAACGGTTGACCGGGACGTCAACGGTAAACAGCACTTGATATATCCCAACGGCGAATTCATCGGCATGACCCCCCGAGGACGCACTCTGACGATGGTCGCCGCATTTGCCTTGGTGGCCATCCTGTCGATGGCCAGCCTCTACCTCATCTGGCAACCCTCTGATACCGAACTGCCCAGCGGTGAGCTTCCCGCTTTCCAGACCGAGCAACAGCTCAAGGCCTATCTGAACGACCGTGGCAATGGCCAGGGACGGTCCATGTATGACAGCATGGAGACCGCGGCCGGTGGAGCGTCCAACGGCGACAACTACCACTCGAAGACCAACGTCCAGGTGGCCGGGGTGGATGAGTACGACACGGTCAAGACCGATGGGACTTACCTTTACATCATCTCGGCCGACCGGGTGAGCATCGTCAAAGCCTACCCAGTCGAGGAGATGGCGAACGTATCGAGCGTTCTGGCCCAGGACCTTCTCGGCGATCGATGGCACCTACATCTACCTGGTCGGGGCCTACCTGCTTGGGGACGACCTCATCATCATCGCCCAGGTCTACGAGGGCTACGGCCCGATCGTCATGGAGGCCATGGACATATGGCCGGGGATGATGGGTGTCCGCACCGCCGTCTTCGTGATGGACATCAGCGACAGGGCGGCACCGGTCCTGTCCCACACCTACGCCATATCCGGATACCATCTGACCTCCCGACTCATCGACGATAAGCTGTTCATCATCACCGACCAGTCCATATGGTACGGCCAGAAGGACACGGTCCCCATGGCATGGGACCAGGGCGTGGCCAAGACCCTGTCCCCCCAGGACATCCGCTTCGACCCCAATGCCAGCTATGTCGGGTCCTACACCAACATACTTGGCATCGACATCGATGACGCCGTGAGCAACGCCACCGCAGTGCTGAC
Source organism: Methanomassiliicoccaceae archaeon (assembly GCA_963789555.1). Classification (GTDB taxonomy): domain Archaea; phylum Thermoplasmatota; class Thermoplasmata; order Methanomassiliicoccales; family UBA472; genus JACXTP01. Next base: position 138,444 of record CAWBKY010000003.1, read on the forward strand.
CAGCTACACCAGCGTCATATACGTTTCTGGGACCGACATCTACCTGACCTACGTGGACTGGTCGAACGCATTCATTTGGGTGTCCACGATGAGGACGGCGACCGCCACCGCAGACGAGCCTTCCGTGCCCATGACCACCATCTATCGCTTGGAGATGCAGGGGACGAACGCCGTTCCGATGGCCCGGGGCGAGGTGGAGGGATTCCTCCTGAACCAGTTCTCCATGGACGCCCAGGGCGACGTGCTCCGTCTGGCCACCACCAACGGGTGGCAGGACCAAGAGAGCACGGTCTATACCCTGGACAATGACCTCAAGATACTGGACAGCCTGGGCGGGCTGGGGAAGAACGAGAGCATCCAGTCGGCCCGTTTCCTCGGCAACATCCTGTACCTGGTCACCTTCGAGCGGGTGGACCCCCTGTTCGTGATCGACCTCACCGACCCGGCGGACATCAAGCTCCTCGGAGAGCTGGTCCTGCCTGGGTTCTCCTCCTACCTGCACCCCATCGGCGAGGGTCTGCTCCTGGGCGTGGGCATGGAGAACTCCACCCTCAAGTTGTCCATATTCGACGTCAGCGACCCCCTGAACCCGTTGGAGGTGCAGAGCTATCGGGCGGAGGGCTGGGCATACTCTGACGCCCAGTGGGACCACAAGGCGGTGCTGTTCGACGACCGCCTAGGCCTGTTCGTGGTGCCGGTGCACTCCTACGACCCGTCCAACTGGACGATGGAACAGTCCACATACGTGTTCGAGGTATCGGAATCCGGCATCGGCCTGAAGGGCGTCCTCAGCAACGGGGAGATGGAGAGCGCCTCCCGGTCCGTGGTGATCGAGGACCGCCTCTACACCATATCGCAGAACGTCCTGGCCGCCTGGTCGCTGCCCGACCTGGAAGCGCAGGGCACCTTGATCTTCGACGACCTGTACCTCGATTGGTATCATTACGGTGTGCTCCCGGTCGAGGATGGCACGGCCTCCGAAGGCTCGGAAGGCAAGGCGCCTTGAGGCTGGGAGGGGCGATGAAAGGGATTAATCTGGGAGAACCGCCTATCGTCCTTGGAGAGAAGAAGTTGCGAGTGGAATTGGACAAGAAGGCACTCTTCGCGCTGGCCTCCGATACCCGACTGGAGATCCTGAAGGCCCTTCAGTCCGAGCGCCGCACCGTCTCGCAGCTGGCCGAGACCTTGGGAGTGGACAAGGCGGCGGTCTACCGCCACCTCAAGAAACTGGAGGAGGGTGACTTCGTCAAGCGCGAGGACGACCATGGCTTCGTCTACTACCGTCTCAGCTGGAAGGCTCAGGGACATCATCTCCCCCGGGGAGAACACCCGCATCATCGTGCTGATATCCGCCTCGGTAGCGCTCCTCATGGTGGCGGCCTTGATTCTCTTCGCCATGTCCAGTTCGGGGGGTGCCCCATACTTCGAACCGCAGGAGGCAGATAACCAGTACAGCGGCACCGATGGCCAGGACCCCCTATCTGGCGGAACGGAGGGCACATCGTCATTGTCATGGCTGGTCGTGGGACTGGTCGGGCTGACGGCACATACTGCTCCTCACCTGGGCGGCCTTGACCGCTTGGAGGCCGAAACAGGCGGACCCCCGGCCGGACGGCCCCCTGGACCCACACGGCCCCGTCCTTGACGATTGAAGGCCATGGTTAATTTCGCTTCCCCCTCCTCTTTCTTTTATAAGGCTAATCAAATAAATCGTTGTGAAATGGAAGAGCCACCGCGCCATCACCAGCGAGGTCTGCGCCGCCCTGGGCATGGAGGACCGGTACTGCGAGCTCATGCTGGCGGGGGCGGTGGAGCCGGACCGGCATCACGAGGTGCGCAGGGACCACAGAGGGCTGCTGCGTCGGGTCCGGCATCACGGTTCTCCAGACCATGTCATATTGATGTTCATATGGAAAGCGAGGAAGGCCTACCTGGAAGGCGATTATGAGGAAGCGAGCCGGGACATGGGCAGGGCCCTCCATTATATCCAGGACCGTTCGGTGGCGAAAGGGTGGCGGGGGCGTGCCCATGACCGAAGGGAAGCGGCGGTGGCGGCGCGTCCAGTGCCGGTACGCGCCATAACCATAGGGATGGACGGGGCGGTCTCCTCGCCCTGGTTCGTGCGTGATTGCGTCCAGGCCACCAAGGAACGGAGCGAGCCCGACCGGATCATCTTCCAAGCCTCCATGATGTCGGCGGCGGTGGCCAAGGCCATCGTCTCCGATCCGGACCCCCCCCTCGGACTGGAGGAGGCCCTCCACAGGGCCCGTTGGAACTATCTGTTGATATCCTGGCCCTCTGCCCTCGGGCTGTCCATCGGGATTGTTCTGCTAGGGGCGTCCACCGGTCTCCAACTGGTTTATGTCGCCCCCCTCGCCCTGATGGTCCCGATCCTGTTCCGCACCCGCTATCGACGGTTGGTCCGACTGTCTCACTGGTATGGATTTGAGCCCTAGGCACCGGAAGGCAATTATCCCAAGTCATGACCTAAATGACCTGAAAAGCATGGTAAAGGACGCTTCACCATCGACCTCCGTCCCATCGGCAGGGAGGCGGGCCAGAACGCTCCGTTCCAATGATGGCAATGGTCCTGTGGTGTACTGGATGAGCCGAGACCAGCGCTCCATCGACAACTGGGCCCTATGGTATTCCCATCAGGTCGCCAGGTCGCTTGGGTCTGAGCTCCGGGTGACGTTCTGCCTCGTTCCTTCCTACCAAGGGGCCTCCGACATACACTTCCGCTTCATGTTGGAGGGGCTGAAGGAGGTGGCAGGAGACCTCGCAGCCCTTGGCGTCCCCTTCGACCTTCTAACGGGAGACCCGACCGGGGCGGTGCCGAAGTACCTGGACGAACATGGCGCCGGTACCCTGGTGATGGACTTCGACCCCCTGAGGGCCAAGACCTCATGGCGGTCCGCCGTGGTCGATGAGGCGGAATGCACCTGCGTGGAGGTGGACGCTCACAACATCGTCCCCTGCTGGGTCGCCTCCCCCAAGAAAGAGTATGCCGCGGCCACCCTGAGGCCCAAGCTCAAACGCATCCTACCCGAGTTCATCGAGGCAATGCCTGGGCCCTTGCATGCCAGGAACGGGCGTTTGGAGGACCAGACCGATTGGACCACGTTACTAAAGAAGAGGGGGAACGGCACCGGGTCCGAGATCCCGACCTCGGGTCAGCGAGCCGCCCTGGACAGGCTGCGTAACTTCATCTCCTCAAGATTGTCCGGTTATGCGGAACGCCGCAACGACCCCAACGTGGACGGCCAGTCTGGCCTTTCGCCATACCTTCATTTCGGGATGGTCTCCGCGCAAAGGGTGGCCCTGGAGGTCAGGGCATCGACGGCCCCCGAGGTCGACAAGGAAGCCTTCCTTGAGGAGCTGATCGTGCGCCGGGAGCTCTCTGACAATTTCTGCTTTTATGACCAGATGTACGACGCCGTGGAATGCCTGCCCTCCTGGGCTCGGCTCTCGTTGCGGCAGCATGAATCAGACCGTCGCGAGTACCATTACGGCCTGGAGGAACTGGAGAGGGGGAGGACGCATGACGACCTTTGGAACGCCGCCCAGGCGACAGATGGTCATGTACCGGCCGCATGCATGGTTACCTGCGCATGTACTGGGCCAAGAAGGTGCTGGAATGGAGCCTGGACGTGGGCGAGGCCATGGCCAAGGCCATAACGCTGAACGACCGCTACCAGATGGACGGGAGAGACCCCAATGGCTATGCGGGCATCGCCTGGAGCGTGGGGGGTTTGCATGACCGAGCCTGGCCGGAGAGGCCGGTCTTCGGCAAGGTGCGGTACATGAACTACAACGGTGCCCGGAGCAAGTTCGATGTGGACCAGTTCGTCCAACGTTGGTCGTGACGAACCTATCCAGCATTATGCCGAACCTTTTTAGCTAACCCCATAAAGAGAAACCGACCGTCCCCTCCGCCCTGGTCCGATCGAAGAAAAGAGACCAATATCGAGCGCCATTCTCAGCTCATTCGTTCTTTGAGCCGGTGCACCGACTGCACCAAGGAGTCTATGGTCTTCGTCTCCAGCACTACGCTCATGTCATGTGCCTGGGCGAAGAGCACCATGCCGATGATGTCGATCTCCCCGGTGAAGAGCACCTGATGGTCGCTCTTACCGTCGTAATCATGAAGGTGCATGTGGGCGAGACAACCTTCGTGCCTCATCAGCACCGCCCTCTCCTTGTAGGCGGTCTTGGCATCGTGCCCGACGTCCCAGGTAAGGCGGAAACCAGGCAAACGGACCAGATCATCGAGAACCCTCTCGATGAAGGGAAGGTCGAAGTTGCACACGTTCTCCACGCTCAACTTGACGCCATGCGCGTTCGCCTTGTCCAAAAGGGCGGAGAAAGCCCCTACCAGGTTGTCACGGAATTGGTCGTAGAACTTATCAAAGATCCACACTCGGTACTTGGGCAGTGTGAAGTATATTCCGGGATTGATGTGGAAGTTGAGCAGACGGAGCTCGGCATCGATGGCCCAGTCCCAAAGCATCCATGGAGCGGTCGAGGGTGCCCTGCCTGACTGGGGGGTGGAGGGAACCCAGGTCGAAGTCGTCGGGCATATGCATGGTGAAATCGATGCCCAGTTCCGCTGAGAGCCTGCGCACCTGTCCTGCCGAAAGGTTCTGGGGGAAGCAGTAAGGCATGTTCATGTTCAGCTCGACGAAGTCCAACCCCAGCTCTTGGCACAACAGAGCGTTCTCCTCCATGCTGGAGAGCTCGATGAGGGCGGGCATTCCCATCTTAGGCCTCAAGGTCCTTATCCTCGGGGCCTCATGTAATCCGATCCCTTTGAAATACCTATCTGCATAAAGTGGACGGTTGTCCGTCCTAACCGCTCAGATCATTTCTTTTCATGAGGTTCGATGGGAGGGAGGTCCTCTAGGGTGCGAATTATCAACATCGGTCCCAACCAGTTATGTGGTGAGGGTAATCGTTTCGTAATTCGACCAAAGGGTAGGGCACATCCCAGTCCCGTTTCGATATCGTACCTTCGGAGGGATTTTGTCCACGCCCTATTGGTGGTCCTGAGGAATCAGCTAATTATTTATCCGACCACGGTCTTCGTGAGCCCATGGCACCGATGACCTTCGCCCAGAAGGTGCTGGCCCAGGCCAGCGGTGAGCCGGCGGTCGAGCCGGGACAGATCGTCAATGCCAGGATCGACCTGGCCATGTCCCACGAGAACGCCGCCCTGGTGCTGCGCTCCTTCCGAGAGATCGGAGCCTCCCAGGTCTGGGACCGGGACAAGATGGTCATCCTCTTCGATCACCGCATACCGGCCAACACCACCAAGGCGGCCGAGAACCACAAGGCCGTCCGCGAGTTCGTTCGGGCCGAGGGCCTGCCCCATTTCTACGACATGAGGGAGGGCATATGCCACCAGGTGCTGCCAGAGAAAGGCCACGTCCGCCCTGGCATGCTCATCGTCGGTTCCGACTCCCACACCACCTCCTATGGCGCCCTGGGCGCCTTCTCCACCGGCATCGGGGCCACGGAGATGGCCTCGGTCTGGGCCACTGGTGAGCTTTGGCTCAAGGTGCCCCGCACCATCCGCATCCGCTTCGATGGCGACCTTTCCCCAGGGGTGATGTCCAAGGACGTGATCCTCAATGTCATTGGCCAAATGGGTGCGGACGGCGCCGATTACCGCTGCGTCGAGTACACCGGACCGACCGTGGACGCCATGAGCGTCGCCTCCAGACTGGTGCTGTGCAACATGGCGGTGGAGATGGGGGCCAAGGCCGGGGTCTGCTTCCCGGACCAGAAGGTGCAGAGGTATCTGGCCGGCCGGACCACGAAAGCCTATGTCCCGGTCGTCTCCGATGCCGATGCACCAGTGGAACGCACGCTCGAACTGGACGTATCCAAGCTCGGCCCCCAGGTGGCCTGCCCGCACCAGGTCGACAACGTGCGCCCGGTGGAGGAGGTGGAAGGGTTACCGATAGACCAGGCCCTCATCGGCTCCTGCACCAACGGCCGCATGGAGGACCTCATCGCCGCCGCCTCGTTGCTGAGCGGTCAGACCGTGGCGGAGGGCGTTCGCCTCATCATCGTGCCCGCCTCGCGGGAGGTCTACCTGGAAGCGATGGAGCGGGGCATACTCGCCTCCTTCGTCAGGGCCGGGGCGCTGGTCCTGAACCCGGGCTGCGGGCCTTGCCTCGGAGCGCACCAGGGCCTTCTTGCCCCGGGGGAGAGGGCCATCACCACCACCAACCGCAACTTCCGCGGCCGCATGGGCAGCCCGGAGGCGGAGATCTATCTGGCCAGCCCGCTGACCGTGGCGGCCAGCGCCATCAAGGGCGTGGTAACCGACCCCAGGAGGCTGATGCCATGAAGGGGCGGGTCTGGCGCTATGGCGATCATATCAACACCGACCTGATCATCTCCGGCCGGTATCTGGACGATTATGACCCCAGGCATCTGGCCAGGCATGCCTTGGAGGACCTGGACCCCGCCTTCAGCCAGGACGTGCGCTATGGCGACATCATCGTGGCCGGGCGCAACTTCGGCTGCGGTTCCAGCCGGGAGCAGGCCCCGGTGGCATTGAAGACCGCGGGGGTGGCCGCGGTGGTCGCCACCAGCTTCGCCCGCATCTTCTATAGGAACGCCATAAACATCGGGCTTCCGGTCGTGGAGTGCCCTGAGGCCCATGCCAACTTCCATGCGGGGGAGATCGCTCTGATCAACATCGAGAAAGGCGTCCTAGTGAACGAGAGCACCGGCCGGACCATGAGGTTCGAGCCCTTGCCCCCCTTCCTGCTCGATATATTGCGGAGCGGTGGTCTGGTCAGCTCCACCCGGAAACGGTTCCAGCCCAAGCCTTGAGATCAGGTCGCGACCCATGGTCCAGCGATCCTCCAGGCTAGTTCGAGGTGGCCATGCCAGCATGGCTCAGAAGGCATATCCCACCGTCAAAAGGTTTATAAGGAACCCGCTAATATGGGGAAACTCCCTACTTGGTGAACGAATGAAATATACCAGATTTGAGAAGGCGCGCATCATCGGTGCTAGGGCACTTCAGATTTCTCTGGGCGCGCCGGTTATTCTGGATATCCCCGAGGGCATCATCGATCCCATCCAGATCGCCATGATGGAGTTCGAGCGCAAAGTAATCCCGATCACGGTCAAACGCGACGAATGAGGGTATTGAAATGAGTGAAGAGGTCAAGACAGAGCTTCTCGTGCCTGAGGATGTTTACCTGACGTCCGGGGTTCACATCGGTACGCAACAGAAGAGCGCTGACATGAAGGAGTTCATTTTCAAGGTGCGTTCCGACGGACTGTACGTGTTGGACGTCAAGCAGACGGACAACCGCATCCGCGCCGCTGCCAAGTTCCTTTCCCGCTACCAGGCCGACAAGATCCTGGTGGTCTCGGCGAGGCAGTACGGGCAGAAGCCGGTGCGCATGTTCTCCAAGACCGTCGGGGCGATGTCCTTCGAGGACCGCCTCATACCTGGTTGCCTGACCAACCCGAAGTTGCCCCAGTTCATCGAGCCCGATGTGATACTGGTGACCGACCCGGCCGCCGACCAGCAGGCCGTGGCCGAGGCGTTGAACATCGGCATCCCGATCGTCGCCCTGTGCGACGCCAACAACGAGACCCGCAACGTCGACATGGTCATCCCGACCAACAACAAGGGGCGCCGCGCCTTGGCCTGCGTCTACTGGTTGCTGACCCGCGAGGTCCTCAAGGCCCGCGGACAGATCGGTCGCGACGAGGAGTACAAGCTCACCATCGACGACTTCGAAGCCTCCCTGTGAGCGCTTCGTAAAACCTTTATTAAACACCTTCATCCAATATTTCTACACATGGTCAGGCAGGCCGCGGTCGCCGGTCAGTTCTATTCCTCTCGCGGGTCCAGCCTTCGCGCCGAGTTGGAGAGATGCTTCTTATCACCCATCGGACCAGGGAAGCTGCCGCCCCATCCCCACGATGGTCCGAGGAAGATCGTGGGTGCCATGGTCCCTCATGCTGGCCTGGTCTACTCCGGTCCGGTGGCCGCGCATGCCTACTGCGCCTTCGCCAAGGACGGTCTGCCCGAGGTCTTCGTGGTCATCGGCCCGAACCATCACGGCGTCGGCAAGGGGGTGGCCACCAGCGACGAGGACTTCGACACCCCCATGGGCAGGGTCAAGGTGGACAAGGAGATCGTCTCCAAGTTGAAGGGCGTGGTGGAACTGGACCGGTCCGCCCACGTATATGAGCACTCCATCGAGGTGCAGCTTCCATTCCTGCAATATCTCGACCCGAACGTCAGCTTCGTGCCCATCGCCATGGCCTTCCAGGATTACGACACGGCGGTCGAGGTGGCGAAGAGCGTCAGGAAGGCCGTGGAGGGTCGCGACGTGGTGATACTGGCATCCAGCGACATGTCGCACTACGTCACCCCGCACCAGGCCAAGGTAGATGACACCAAGGTCCTGGACAAGGTGCTCGACCTGGACGCCAAAGGGGTCTACGATGCGGTGCGTAAGTATGACGTGAGCATGTGCGGCTACGGCCCGACCATGGCCATGATATTGGCCAGCGAGGGCAAGAGCGCCAAGCTGTTAAAGTACGCTAACTCCGGGGACGTCCAGGCCATGGACCGGGTGGTGGCCTACGCTAGCGTCGCCGTTTACCGATGAGCCATCTTCCAAAGCGATTAAATAAATCACTAGGCAACTATGGGTGTTGAGCCTTACCAAGAGGTAGGGCAAGGTGCTAACATGGACTATCTAACATGCCCCAACTGTGGAAGGCAGAACCCTACAGGGGGCTTCGTTCTGTGCGAGCTGCGGGACCCAGATGGGGGCCGCCACCCCTGAGCCGCAGGTCGTTCCACCGGTCCAGACGGGACAAGGGAGCGCGGCCAGGCAACAGATCGTCGCGGCCATCCAAGGGAGGACCCAGACCGACGCCCTCTATCCCACCTGGTGGGTGATCCTTCCATTGCTGGCCTCGGCGGTCTCATTTTTCCTTGGGATATTCTATTGGCCTTTGATGCTGGTGGGATCCATCCTCGGTCTCTTCATCTACGCGTTCCTGGCCTACAAGCTGACGGAACGCATCAACAACCACATCCACCGCGAGCTGAGCCTCCGCTACAACCTCATCGTGTACATCAAGGAGATGGCGGCGGAGCAGTATCGGCAACAGGCGATAGCCCCCCAGGTCGCCGCCATGGAGAGCATCAACCTGGAAGCGTCCTACAAGGAGCAGGAGCACAGCGCCTTAGGGTTCGCGATATTGGCCTTGATACCGATCGTGAACCTCTACGTCCTGTACGTTTTGACCAAGTTCACCGGCCCTCATGATCAAAGGTGGAACGCCTTCACCCAGAACGCCCAGTATTGCTTCCAGCAGATGGGCATGGGCGTGATGGCCCCGAACTGGAGGACCATCCCCGAGCGCTCCTTCCTCATCTACTTCCTGCTGACCATCCTGACCTTGGGCCTGTTCTTGTTCTACTGGCTCTGGAAGTTGATCGATGACCCCAACGACCATTTCGCCACCCAGTGGCAGTTCGAGGACTCGCTGATGATGCAGCTGAGATGAAACTTTTTATTTTAATTTAATATTTTAATCGATGGGAATAGGATTATTTACTGGATATGTGAATAATTGCACCATCACCTAAGGAGGGGTGAGTAAGATGGATGGATACAAGACATGTCCTAGCTGTGGTAGACAGAACCCGGCTGATGCGCAATGGTGCAGCAATTGCGGTGCCAATATGGCCGCTGCGGCACCTGGTCCGACACCGACCCAGGCAGCACCGGCGCCTGGTCCTGCCCCGTCATATGGCAGTGCGAGCAAGCAACAAGTGATCAACGCGATCCAGTCCAGGACCCAGACCGACGAGATCATGGGTATGTTCTGGGCCTTGTTCCTTTTGATCGCGGTAGTGCTGATGATTCGTCGCGGCATTCCTAGGCGTGATCGGGATCATACTGTGGGTGGTAGTCGGCATCCTTGAACTCGTCTTGTTCTACAAGATGTTGAAAAGGAACGAGGCGCACTTCAAGCGCGAGGCAATTCTGAGAACTGCAATGGTGAACTACTTCAGAGAGAAAGGCAACGAGACCTTCAAGGCGCAGATGATCGGCGCCCAGTTGGGTACGATGGAGAGCATCAACCAGGAGGCGGCCTTCAAGGAGAAGGACCACAATGTGATCCTGTTGGTCATACTGATGATCATCCCGATCGTGAACTTCTTCGCCATGCTGTACATCCTGTACATATTGACCAAGGAGCCCTTCGGACACGATCAGCGCTGGCATGCGTACTCTCAGAACGCCCAGTCCGCCGCGCAACAGCTCGGCATGAACGTCATGACGCCTTCCTGGAAGACGTTGAAGGAGAGGAGCTACCTGCTCTATATCCTCTTGACGATCCTGACCTTTGGCATATTCGCCATATACTGGGTGTACGTGCTTGTGACAGACATGAACGAGCACATGCAGACCCAGTGGCAGTTCGAGGACGGCCTGATGAGGGAGCTTCACTAAACCTAAAAAAAATTAAAAATGATGGGGTCCGCCCCATCAAATTATTTTCATTTTTCCCAGTACCGGTTCATAGACCAGGCCCTTGTCGAGCAGGGAGTTCGTGATCTCGTCCAGCTCGTCCCTCTCGATGCCCGCCTTGCCAGCCTCGGACACGATGTCGTCCCACACCGCGCCCTTGCCGGTCTTGTCCAACCTCTGCACGATCCCGAGCACCACCTGTTCCTTGTCGACCGAAGGGCCCTCCTCCTCGTCCTCGATCTCCTCGGGGATGTCCGAGACATGCTCCGGGACCTCGGGCCCAGCCATCTCTGGCAACAGGAACTTCAGGCGTCCACCACCATGTTGCGGTAGCGCTGCGTCTCCACCTCGCCGTAATGGTCCAAGGCCTTGACCACGCCATTCGCCAGCGGGAGGCTGTAACCAAGCTTGACGAGCTCCTCCGCGCTCGGCGGGGACATCTCCAAGGCCTCCTCCACCGCGTTGATGCGGCGCATGGTGGCCTGACAGGTCTCCAGGACCCAGAAGTCACGGGCGGCTATGTCCACCACCTGCACCTTCTCCGGCCTGATGGAAACGTACATGGTCCCCTCCTCCGGCGAGTAGGTGCGGCATTTACCCACCACCGCCACGAACTTGGGGGGCTGCATCTTGGCCAACGCCGCGGTGGCCTCAGGCTGGTATTGTCCCGACGACAGGTAGAAGGTCCCAGTGGGGTCCTGTATCCTCGCCCGCCACAGCGGCTCCTCCTCCGTGCCGATGTTGTCTATGTCGGTGAGCACGCCCACCAACAGCACGCGGTTGATCATCGCCCCCAAGGGCGTCACCAGGTGGGACGGGGCCTTCTCGCCCTCCCCCTTGATCTCCAAACGCGATGAGTTGAACTCAGCGGCGAAGACCCTCCAGGCCAGCTCCCTCCCGATCATTGGAATCCCTCCGTCTCGGCGAGGAGCTCGGCCGCCCTGGCCTGCACGTCCACCCGTATCGGCGAGGCGTCGCTCACGATCATCATCAGGCCGTACTCGTCATTGAGCACGTTGCCGCGCAGCTCCAGCGGACGCGCCAGCAGCCTCTCTTCCACCAGCTCTCGGATGACCTCGGCGTTCATGGCCTCCTTGGCCTGCCTGACGCATTCGTCCAGGTTCATGCCCAGCAATGCCTCCGTTACCGGTCGGCCCATGACCGCCGTCAGCGAGGAGTTGCCGTCGTCCAGCACCGCCTTGACCCTCAGGTCCGGGTAGCCGTCCACCTTGCCGTGCAACCGGCAGGCGCCCTTCTGCACCACGCGCTTGCACTGAGGGCAGCGCTTGATCAGCCCCGAGCCTTCCTTCACGTCCACGATGGTGCCGATTATCAACGCGTCCGTGGCGCCACCGACCCTCTCCACGTCCTCGATGGTGCGCGGTTTGGGGCGGGAGGACACCACATCGGGCATGCTGTCCTCGGACAGGCGGGCGACGACCGCCCTTTCGCCGAAGTTAAGCTTGGGCACTCCCTTCCAACCCTTGACATAGGCCTTGGAGACCTTGACCACCTCGTTCGGTTTGAGCTCGAAGTCATGCCAGGCGGAGAATTGCACCTTTCCGGTGTCATCGGCCATCATGCCCAGGAAGACCACTTTGGCGGTCTCCCCCTCGCCGACCTCCTTCCGCTCCACCGAAAGGACCCTTGCCGTCACCGTGACATTGTTCATACCATCGGCCAGCTGGGCCACCTTCATCGGTTCCCCCGAGCCCATGGCCATCGGCGCGCTCACGGTCATGTCCGCGACGACCGCGTCCTTGGGCAACGCCTCCACGACCGCCCTGTTGCCTAGGTTCAGGTCCACTCTGCCGTTGTATTCCTTGGTGTAGCCGTTCCTCACCATGACCACATCGCCGGCCTTGAGGGCTATGCGCTGTGGTTCCCACAAGCTATAGGAGATGCTCCCGGTCTCGTCGGCCATGATGCCATAGACCAGCGGTCGCGGTTTCCCGTCCACCTCGATCTCCTTGGGGTTGGCGGTTACGACCTTCACCGCCAGGTCCACGTTCTGCTCCCCTCCCTTGAGGTCGGCGACCTTGCGGCGGTTGCCCTTTGCCAATGCGTTCGGGTCCCCGCCGAAGTTCTTCACCACGCTGCGCTTCGCTGTGTCCAGCGACACGCGGTAAACATTGAGGTAGTTGTCCAACTCCTCCTCGATCCTCGACTCATCCACCTTGTTTCCTAGCACCCGGGCTATCTCCTTCACATGGGGTGCGAGCTCTTCCTTGTTCATGACATACCTCCTGCCTTGCAGCAGAATCGATGCCATATCAGGCTAATGCTTAAATGCATTATTCGGGGGGCCGGCGAAAGTGCCTTCGCTGATGCCTATAGAAATGAAAAGAAAGTGAGTGGGGGGCTCACTCGGTGAAGGTCTCTCCCTTCTCGTAATTCTCTTTTAGGTGGTTTATGAGGATGTCCCGGTTGTTGCGCAGGTGGGACTCGTACCAGGACAGGACCACATCGCGCATGGCCTCGTGCATCCCCTCCTCGTCATAGTTGTTCAAGGCCGCGTCGTAGATGATGAACTGGCCGAAGATGCGCTTCCAGCCCGCGTACTTGTAGTAATGCTCACCTTCGCAGTAGTCGAAGACCATGCGGATGTGCGGGGTCGAATCGACGGAATAATACCAGACCTTCAGGGAGTCGCCCATGCGCCCCTGCACTTGGGAGCGGTCGATGAGCTGCATGTTGGTGACCGATTCCAGGTCGAACTCGGGACGGAAGGACCATTTGTCCGGGAAACCGTCCTTCTCGAACTGGGCGTAAGTGCTGTAGGTTGGCTCCATGGTCATCTGCACGGAGATCTTGCTGAAGCGATTCAGGATGTTCCAGAGGTCCTCGATGAGAGCCTTGTTGATCCTCGTTCTCTGCATGTGCAGCTCGTCCCGGTCGCGGGAGACGGCGAGGGTCTTCCTCTCGAGCTCAGCATCAAGTTTCGCGAACCAGTCATCCTTTCCTGCCTTATCTGGAGCCAATATTATCCCCGAGGCGGATAATATCCATCCGAACATAAATAGATATCCCAATCTGGCGCCCATAAAAAACGGCGATGCTGGCACCGGGCACAGTATCAAGTCATCTAGCGTTCATACGGCCGTGGGGGCGAAATGGACCTTATCTCGCAGCTCACGGAGATCCTGCAGGGAGTGGCCAGCGACCCCGTTCAATATCTGATAGTGGTCTTCGTCTACTCCATAGCCACCGCGGTCTTCCTTCCGTTCCCGGTGGAGGCGGCGCTGTTCCTGAGCGATTCCGCACCATTCTGGTCCATCGCCTTGGTCCTCTCCTTGGGAAAGACGGTCGGCGGGTTCGTCGTATACTCCATCGGCGGCAAGTTGGAGGAGCCGATAAGGAACTCGGGGCAGGGGTGGAGGGTATGGGCCGCCTTCGTCAACGCCTGCGAACGCTTCGTGCAACGATTCGGCTACATCGGCTTCTATGCCCTCCTGAGCATCCCTTTAATGCCAGACACCGTGACCCTCTACCTGTTCTCTCTCTTCAACAAGGAAGGCAAGGTGATGGAGCGGAAACATTTCCTGATCATCAACTTCCTTGGGTCCCTGACGCGCTGCGTCATAGTTTATGTCGCCGCCGACATCCTCAGGCCGATCCTGGGCATCTGATATCATGGAGAACATCAGGTCGATGATCGACCCATATCAGTACCTAGAGGCCCAACGAAGAGCCTATTTAAACAAGAAGTCATATGACCGGCCCAATGGGCGTCATCGATGACATGATCAGTTATCTGGAGAGCGTCGCCCATGACCCCTTGCTCTACCTTTTCCTATTGTTCCTCTACTCCATCGCCGCCGCCGTCTTCCTGCCCATCCCGGTGGAGTTCGCCCTCTTCCTCAGCCCCGACACCCCCTTCGCCGCCAAGGCATTGGTGCTAGCCTCAGGCAAGGCCGTGGGAAGCGTGCTGGTCTTCTATATCGGTTACAACGTTGAGGAGCCGATCAGGCGTTGGTCGGAAAAATGGACCTTCTTCCGGTTGTTCGTCCGTTTCTGCGAGTGGTTCGTGACCAAGCTGGGGTACGTCGGTCTCTTCATCCTGCTCAGCATACCGTTCATGAGCGACACCGTGGTCCTCTACGTCTTTGCGGTCTTCAACAAGGAGGGGAAGGTACTCGACATGAAGATGTTCGCATTGGTGAACTTCCTGGGCGCCCTCACCCGTTGCGCCATAGTCTACTTCGCATCAGGCTACCTGGCCGATTATTTCGGCTACGATTACACAATGTGAACAGGGGTTAATCCCTGACCATCATCTTTTTGAACATGGTTGCAAAAATTTATTAGGGCTATACAAATTCCTAGTTAATGGTCCCGAAGAAAAAGATCTCGAAGATCATGGCGGAATATGACAAGGACAAGCTGACCATAGCTACCTTGTGCTCACACTCCTCCTTGCAGATTTTCCATGGCGCCAAACAGGAGGGCTTCCGCACACTGGGGCTGGCGGTGAGGCCGAACAACAAACATTATGACGCCTTCCCCCTCGCCAAGCCGGACGAGATCATCAAACTGCAATCCTACACGGACCTGATCGACAAAGCGGACGAGTTCCTGGCACGCAACGTCATCATCGTGCCCCACGGCTCCTTCGTGGAGTACATGGGCACTAGCAAGTTCGAGGACATGCCCATACCCACCTTCGGCAACCGAAAGGTCCTGGGCTGGGAATCGGACCGTAACAAGATGAGGGAATGGCTCGAGTCCGGGGGCATAGACATGCCTCGCGTGGTCGACGACCCGAAGTCGATCGACCGGCCGGTCCTCGTGAAGTACCATGGGGCCAAGGGCGGCCGGGGCTTCTTCATCGCCAAGGATTACATGGACTTCAAGATGGGCATAGACATGGAGCAGCCCTTCACCATCCAGGAGTACATTCTTGGTACCCGTTACTATCTGCATTACTTCTACTCGCCGATCAAGAAGGACGGCTACCGCGTATCCGACGGCTGCCTGGAGCTGATGTCGATGGACCGGCGCGATGAGAGCAACATCGACGAGATGTACAAGCTCGGCGCGGCGGAGGAGCTCAAGAAGCTGGGCCACTTCCCCACTTTCGTCGTCACGGGAAATATCCCAGTCGTCATCCGGGAGAGCCTATTGCCCAAAGTGCTTGAGATGGGCGAGAAGGTGGTGGAACGCTCGGAGCAGTTGTTCGGGGGCATGATCGGGCCGTTCTGCCTGGAATGCATCGTCACCGACAAGCTGGAGTTCAAGGTCTTCGAGATATCCTCGCGCATCGTGGCCGGTTCCAATCCCTTCATCTCCGGTTCACCCTATTCGGACCTGGTCGAACCAGGCATGAGCACTGGCAGGCGCATCTCCCGTGAGATCAAGAACTCCCGGGACAGCGACGTGATGGACCTGGTGGTGTCATGAGGACCACATTGGCCATCGTCGACGCGGAGCTCGAGGTGGTGCCGAAGGAAAAGCTTGGGGGCGTGAAGCTGAGGGCAAGCTCCGACGCGCTCTTCGGCAAGAGGGAGGTCATCCTCGACCACGTGCTTCATGCGGACCTGGTGCGGGCCATGTCGGAGAGCAACCGTCGGGGCAGGCCTGACATCTTGCACCACGCCCTCACGCTCGCCATTAGCTCCATCCCCTACCGCATGGGCGACATCGATGTGGTGGTGCATACCCGCAACAACGAGGCCATCTACTTCGGGCCCAAGGCCGAGATACCGCAGAACTACTTCGAGTTCCTGCGCCGTCTGGGCGACCTGTACAGCGAAGGCCAAGTGGACTGCCGGGAGAAGCGCTGGGCCATCGAGCCCAACCGGGACCTGGCCCATATCGTGGCCAAGAGCAGGGCGGAGGTCCGCGTGCTCTTGTCCCCAGAAGGCGAGGTGAAAGGGCTGGGCAAGCTCCTCAAGGGCTTCCAGGAGAACAACGCCATCATCATGTTCGGCGGTTTCCCTGAAGGTGGCTTCAAGAGCCCGGTCAAGGAGCTGGCCGACATCAGCGTCTCGCTCGGACCGGACCTGCTGAACATAAATGCCGTGACGGCGGAGATATTGCGCTCCCTGCCATACTAAATTGTGAGAATTTATTAGAGATTTTGAAAAAGGGGAAAATGGGTCTGGGGTTTACCAGCCCCTCTCCTGCATCCTCTGGGGCTCGGGTATGGTGGAGATCTCGATGCCGTGCATCGCCTCCCCCAGTCCCTTCGAGACCTCGGCGATGACCTTGGCGTCGTCGAAGTTGGTGACCGCGTCCACGATGGCCTTGGCCCGCACCTTCGGGTTGCTGGACTTGAATATGCCAGAACCTACGAACACGCCGTCCGATCCGAGCTGCATCATCAATGCGGCGTCGGCCGGGGTGGCGATACCGCCAGCGGCGAAGTTTATGACCGGCAGGCGCTGCAATCGGGCCACTTCCTCCACCAGGTAGATGGGCGCCTCGATCTTGCGCGCCAGCATGACCATCTCCTCGTGGTCCTTGCCCTTGAGCTCGCGCACCATGCTTGTGATCATGCGCTGGTGCCTGACCGCTTCCACCACATTGCCCGTGCCCGGCTCACCCTTGGTGCGGATCATCGCTGCACCCTCGTCGATGCGGCGCAGCGCCTCGCCCAGGTCGCGGGCCCCACAGACGAACGGGACGGTGAACTTCTTCTTGTTGACATGATAGAACGGGTCGGCCGGTGTGAGGACCTCGGACTCATCGATCATGTCCACGCCCAAGGTCTCCAGCACCTGGGCCTCCACGAAATGACCGATGCGGCATTTCGCCATGACCGGGATCGTGACCGCCTCTATGATCTCCTCCACCTTCAATGGGTCGGCCATGCGGGCCACCCCGCCTTGGGCCCTGATGTCGGCTGGCACACGTTCAAGTGCCATGACCGCGACCGCCCCCGCCTCCTCGGCGATGATGGCCTGCTCCGCGTTGGTGACGTCCATGACCACCCCTCCCTGTTGCATCTTGGCGAAACCTCTCTTGACGAGGTCGCTCCCATGCCTCAGCTTGGTCAGGTCCAATTCAAATACCATTTGCTCACCAGGTCGGCTTAGTAGAGGCGACTTATAAAATTGTTTCCTTTTTAATGAACAAATAAGGTATTGAATGTACATAAATGTAATTGAAAGAATGGCGTTCAGTTCAGGTCACAAGGACCACAGGGAATTTTGAGAAAGGCATAAAGAGACCATGCGCGTTAATCCGCCCCGATGGTCGCACGCAGGATGGCCAACGTGCCCGAGTCTGGGACGGTGAAGATCGCCAACGTGGTGAGCAAGCTCAAGTCCGAGGGCGTGAACGATATGATCTCGTTCTCCATGGGCGAGCCCGACTTCCACACCCCAGACCACATCACCGAGGCCTGCGTCAATTCACTGCACCACCACGAGACCTATTACACGCCCTCCGCCGGCATCCCGGAGCTGAGGCAGGCGGTGGCCGAGGACCTCTCCCATCGCAATGGCCTGCCCTGCGCCAGCAAGAACGTCCTGATCACCCCGACCAAGCACGCCATCTTCATGACCATGTTGGCCCTGATCGACGAAGGCGATGAGGTGATCGTCCCCGACCCGGCCTGGGGCACTTTCGACGCCTGTGCCCGGTTGGCCGGGGCCAAGGTACGCTATGCCAAGTTGGACCCGGAGAACGGATACCGGCTCACCCCCGAGGCACTGATGGAACAGGTCACAAAGAAGACCAAGCTGGTGGTCATCAACACCCCCTCCAACCCATGCGGCGCGGTCATGCGGACCGAGGACGTCAAGGGAGTGGCCGACATCTGCCGGGACCATGGCCTCTATGTCCTATCGGACGAGATCTACGAGAGGCTCATCTTCGAGGGCAAGCACAAGTCCATAGCCTCGATGGAGGGGATGTTCGACCGAACGGTCACCATCGGCGGGCTGTCCAAGACCTACGCCATGACCGGATGGCGCATCGGTTGGGCCGTCGCCCCCATGCCCATCTTCAACGAGCTGAACAAGCTCCAGACCCAGTCCATCACCTGCGTCACCTCGTTCGTGCAGCGGGCCGGGCTCGAGGCGCTGCAAGGGTCGCAGGAACCGGTCCACAAGATGGCGGTGGAGTTCAAGGCCAGGAGGGACCTGATATTCGATCTGGTGCAGGACATCCCTCAGTTGACCTGCCCCAAGCCCAACGGCGCTTTCTACCTCTTCCCCTCCTATGACCTGAAGATGCCCTCGGAGGACCTGGCCGCTTATCTGCTGGAGAAGGCCCACGTCGCGGTGACGCCAGGAAGCGCCTTCGGCCCATCCGGCGAAGGCAAGATCCGAATATCCTATGCCGCCAGCAGGAAGGACATCACCGAAGGCATGCGGCGCATAGGTCACGCGCTAAAAGACCTATAGTCAGCGTTCGTCATGAGGTAGCATGTTGGGGATGGAGCCCTCGATGGGGTACTTCCTGCCGCATTTCTGACAGGTGAGCTCCCCTTCGACGATCTCCCCTCCATCCTCCACCTCGACGGTCATTTTCAATGGGGACGACTTGCACACTGGGCAGGCAAGGATGTTAAGAAGTTCGCGTTTCATCCACATCCTTGGAACGGGGCCAGAGGCATTTATTCGTTTGCACTTGCCCCCGCCCAATGCTTATTATTCGCCAAGTCGATAGCTGGTGGCATGTTGAAGGTGGGCGTGATCGGCACTGGGTCCATGGGACAGAACCATGTCCGCGTCTATTCGGAGATCGCGGACCTGGTCGGGGTCCATGACGCGGTAAAGGAGCAGTCCCGCAAGGTGGCCGATCGTTTCTCCGTCGGTTCGTTCGACAATCTGGACGACCTTTTGGACCGGGTGGACGCGGTGAGCGTTTGCACCCCCACGGCATACCATCACGACGTCGCCAAGAAGGTCATTTCCCGGGGTCGTTCCCTTCTGGTGGAGAAACCATTCACAGGAAGCTCGAAGACGGCATTGCAGCTGATGGAGACCGCCCGGGCCAAGGGGGTGGTCCTTGCCTCTGGCTTCATCGAGCGTTTCAACCCCATCGTCACGGTCGCCAGGAGCGCTGTGCAGGAAGGCCGTATGGGCGACATAATCTCCATTTCCTCCAGGAGGGTGTCATCCTTCCCTTCACGCATCCGCGATGTGGGCGTCATCATGGACCTCGGCATCCACGATGTGGACGTGATACGTCATATCACAGGCAAGGAGGTGCTTTCGGTATACGCGGTCGGAGGGCGGTATCAGAACACCGATTTCGAGGACAACGCCAACCTGGTGCTGGAGATGGAGGGGGGCATCCATGGTTCGGTGGAGGTTAACTGGCTTACGCCAATGAAGGTGCGCAAGGTCACCATGACCTGCAGCGCCGGGTTCGCCCAGCTGGATTACACCGATCAGAGCATGGAGCTATCTACCACCAAGGTCCAGGAGATCGACCCCTCGGACATGTTCAGGATCCCGCTCGAATACGATGTGAGGCGCATCTCCGTCAAGAAGGAGGAGCCACTGAAGCGTGAGCTCACCGACTTCCTGGATGCCGTTGAGAAGGGCAAGGAGCCCAAGGTCTCCGGGGCGGACGCGGTCAAGAACCTGCGCGTTTGCGAGGCGGCACTGGAGTCATTGCGAACTGGCACGAAGGTGATGGTCTGAAAGCAGGCTCTTTATATACGAACCCCGCCTTGCCTGGACCGGTGATCCCATGAGGCCCATCGACCTGCGCAGCGATACCTTTACCTTGCCGAGCCGAGAGATGCTGGAAACGATCATGGAGGCCGACCTGGGGGACGATGTGGAGAGGGAGGACCCCACGGTCAACAAGTTGCAGGACATGGCGGCCAAGCGTTTTGGCACAGAGGCCGCTCTGCTGGTGCCGAGCGGGACCATGGGCAATCTGGTGGCCATGCTCTCCCATTGCAAGAGGGGCGACGAGATCATCCTCGAGGCGGACGCCCACATGTACTATTACGAGGTCGGGGGCATGTCCGCCCTGGTGGGGGCCATACCCCATCTCATCAAAGGGAAAAATGGGGTGTTCACGCCGGAGCAGGTGCAGGCAGCGTTGCGGCCAGGTGACCCATTGCATTATCCTCCGTCCCGTCTGTTGGAGATAGAGAACACCCATAATCGGGCAGGCGGATGCTGTTGGAAACCCTCTCAGGTCAAGGACGTGAGCCGTTTGGCGCACGACAACGACATGAGCGTGCACATCGACGGGGCCAGGATATTCAACGCCTGCATCGCTCTTGGACGCAAGCCCGAAGGATTTCATGCGCCATGTCGACAGCCTCACCTTCTGCCTGTCCAAGGGCTTGAGCTGCCCCATCGGGTCCATCATCGTCGGTAATGAGGAGTTCATCGAAAGGCGAGGATCAACCGAAAGATGGTGGGCGGGGGCATGCGTCAGGCCGGTGTGATCGCCGCACCGGGGATATATGCCCTGGAGAAAATGGTGTCGCGGTTGAAGGAGGACCATGACAACGCCAAGCGCCTGGCCGTCGGTCTGGCGGACCTCGGCCTCGGCATCGAGATGACCACGGTGCAGACCAACCTCATACTAGCGGACACGACCGGTATAGGCCTAAAGGAAGAGGAGATGGTGGAGCTGGGCAGGAAGGCCGGGGTGCTGTTCTTCACCATGGGGCACAACAAGGTCCGATTTGTGACGCATTATGGCATAACAAAGAGGACGTGGACGAAGCACTTGCCCGTCTGGAGAACGCGCTAGGAAGATTAACCTTTTCCCACGCCCTTGTAGATCAGATCCGACCTTGGCGCAATCCTTCTGATTGAAGATGTTCCTGCCGTCGACCATAAGCGGGGTGCGCATCAGCTCCTTAAGTTTCGAAGCTTGAGCTCCTGTAGACGGAATGGTCTGTGACAAAGATAGCGCAATCGGAGCCGTGGAGCGCTTCCTCCAGGTCCTTGGTCAATGGGACTTTGTAATTTTTTCACAAATGGATCGTGGACGATAATGTTACCATAATCAATCAGTTCGTCGATGATTCGGATCGCTGGTGAGTTACGGGTGTCGTCAGAGTCCTTTAGGAAAGCGAGGCCCATAATCGCAACTTTGGGTCGCTCACTTGCACACATGTCTGAGCAATCGACTCGTGCCAGGTCGGCGGTGTGACTCGGCATGGTTTCGTTGAGTCGACCGTGCTGGACGAATCACCATAGAGTCATAATCAGGCGCCGAGCTGAGCAAGAACCAGGGATCCTTAGGGAGGCAATGGCCACCCACACCGGCTCCTGGTATATGCATGTCTCGAAATGGACAGGTGTTAACCAGTCTCCTTACCTCGAAAGCATCCGCGCCCAAGCCTTTCGCATAAGAGACCGACTTCGTTAGCGAAAGCGATTTGAACATCTCGGTATGCATTCTCTGAAGTCTTGGATATCTCCGCTGACAAGAAGTCCAGTGGGATGGATTTCGGCCTGTACGACCTTTGAATAATAATAGGTGCCTTTGCTAAGCGATTCCTCATCCAACGCACCGAGCACTCGCTCCACTTTGCGCATATTGTGTAAAAGCTTTCCAGGCATCACTCTTTCTGGGCAATGGACAACCGAAAAATCTCTTCCCGCCTTAAGTCCACTGATTTTCTCAAGTCGGGGGATTATGACCCCTTTCATTGTTCCAGGAGGCAAGGTCGATTCAACGGAGACCAATCCACCCTTTTCCAATACCGTCCCAACCATGGAGGTCGCCGAGCTGATTTGATTTAGGATCGGACGGTGGTCTGTTCCGATGGGAGTGTCCACACAAATAAAAAAGGCTTCACAACCCCGTGCTTTATTGGGGTCTGTGCTTGCCAATAACCTTTTTTCTAATACTACACCCTGTAACAATTCGACGAGACCAGGCTCCTCCCCACCTAGAGGACAAATGCCTGAATTGATTGATGAAACCCTATCCTCATTGGTATCGATACCAACGACTTTTAGACCGCTATCGGCCAGCATACAGCTCAAAGGAAGGCCGACATAGCCCAGTCCAAAAACTGAAACCTTTTCCTTGGACATCGAAGGCGAATAGTGGGAACATCATATAATCTTGTCTGGCAAGATATTAGGAAAATGCATCATATTATTCCATATGATGGATTAAATCGAATTAGAGATGGATGGGTCGTTATAACGAATCAATATTCATCAATGTATGAATGAACATTCTTACCATTTGAAGATCGCGAGCCATTTGGGCTTGTCTCTCCCTTCATTCTAAAACGGCAATCCATTATCTCAGTTCAAAGAAATCGATGGTACTAATCGAAATCGAATGATGTTAGAATATATTTATTTCAAAATTTTCTCAACGAATTCATTTTCCTTCATGACCTAGCTCGGTTATATCTATCGAAAACACGGTAACCGAAAAGGCTCGCCCATGACATCGAAGGTCAATTCGACCAAAGGAGTAATCGTCATTTCACCAGGTTTGCTTGAGGCCGCCTCGAATCGTGGAGGAGGCATAGAAGAGACCGACCTCCGTGTTTCAGATGTCATTTCCAATCATATGCCTGTGACCATAATATCGGCGCACCCACATATGGTCCGTCCCAACTCCAGAGTGCTCCTGAAGGACGGCTTGACCATAAGGTATCTCAATGTCCCAGCACCAGAAAGGTATCCAATCATATCACGTCAGGAGACGATACGGCACATGTTCCTTATTGTCGCTTATGCTGTTATGGCAGCTACTTTCGTGCTAGTCCATGGAGGCCGTGAGAAAACATTGGTGGTCCACAATGGATTACCTGGGTTCTTGGCGACGATATCCGGAAGGTTGCGGGGTACCTGGATAGTACTATCGGAAGGAAATCTCACCCCCTGGTTTAGACCCTATCTGGGAAATAAAGTCAGACCGTTCCAAAGAATCAGGGAATCGTTTTCATTGGCCTATGGGAAGCTTGTTTGTTTCCAAAGCGACATCATAAGAGCACAAAGTGAAAACATATCGAGTGGGATGCAAGCTCATGGCATTGAGAAGGAAAAGATTAAGATCATTTCAGCTGGAGTTGCAATCAATAGATTTTCCCCTTCCAATTCGATCAATACAGGTCAATTAACCGTTGGCTACCTTGGGAGGCTTGTTCCGGAAAAAGGAGCAGAAAAGTTAGTGAATTTGATGAAACAAATGTCTTCTTCTGACCCATCTGTACGTTTCATGGTCTTTGGGGACGGCATCCTACGCAAAGATCTGGAGGGGTTATCCAATTTGCACCACCTTGGGCAGGTTCCCAGAGATCAGGTCCCAGAACATCTGGACAAAGTGGACCTGGTCGTGTTCTTTCAAAAAGAACCAGGGTTGGCCGAGTTAGAGGCGATGTCCTCTGGGAAGGTCGTGATCACCTTGGACACTCAAGAAAATGCCAAGGTCATTGACAATTGGTCGAATGGTGTACTTTGCAGTCCTGAGATTGAAAGTTATATAGGGGCGATCCATAGGATCGAGAAGGACCGTACGCTGATGAAAAACATAGCCGCCAAAGCACGCAACCGTGTCGTCGAAAACTACTCCTGGCAAACGATCGGTGAGCGATTCCTTGATATTATTGAAAGACGGGCCTAAAACACTCTCATTGAACATAAAAAGTCAAATTTCTCCTCTGGGTTCAAGACGATGATTGACAATGTATCCCCCCGACTAGTATTATTATAATTAAGACATCTTCAGGGCAAAGCATTCCGTTCCACGGGGCATTCTCATGGTGGATTCGATTGATTCGGGTATGAACGTCCATGCATCATCGTCAGAAGAGGTGTCAACGAGTCCCAAGGTTTGCTTTGTCGGGCATCTCAATTCCCGATTTGTAAGAGAGGACATCGAGCTATTGGGTGGGCACTATCGGTTGAACATCATTCAACCTCCATCCCACATCTGGGGGTGGCCTTATTCCGCCTTTAAGATTATAACAGGGGCGTTGAGATCCGACATATCATTCTATTGGTTCGCTGGTTGGCACGCAGCCATTGGAATTTTTGCATCTCGACTGGTCGGTAAACCATCCATTATAGTGGTCGGGGGCTACGATGCAGCGAACGTCCCCGAAATAGATTATGGCGCGTTTCGGCGAAGAAAGGAGAGATGGGCCACCTGCTTTGCCTTAAGGGGGGCAAATTTGCTTCTGGTCGTCGATGCTTCGTTAACCCCGGAAGTCATTAAGAACGCAGGCGTATCGGGTGAAAGGGTCCTCCCTTTACCAACCGGCTATGACCCAGAGGCTTGGTATCCTGCGGGGGATAAGGAGAGGGTGGTCCTAACTGTAGGCCAGCTAAAAAAAGATGTCTACATCCGTAAAGGTCTGAAAAGTTTCATCGATGTCGCAAGAATGATGCCCGATACCCAATTCATCATCGTTGGAAGACCAGATCCCGAATTCCAGAGGTCGTTGGAGGGAGGGCTCCCTCCCAACCTGACAGTCACTGGTTTCGTCAATGATGAAGAATTGCTCCGTCTCTATCAAAAAGCCAAGGTATATTGTCAACTCTCCAGATTCGAAGGATTGCCAAATGCATTGTGCGAAGCGATGTTGTGCGGTTGCATACCAGTAGGTACAAGATATTGTGGGATCCCAACAGCAATCGGGGACACTGGCTATTACGCAAACTACGATGATGCCGATAGTACCTTGGCAGCGATAGATTTTGCACTCAAGGACCCCCCATCGAAAGGGTTGGAGGCGAGAGAAAGGATTAGAGAGAATTTTTCAAAATATCGTCGTGAGGAGGGCCTCCGCTCCGCCATCGATGGCCTTGTTCATCATGATTGATCTCTGATTTTCATTTTTTCCAACACAAATATCTCCTCTCGGAAAGTATTTGAACAAAGTTGAGGTTAAGTGCTGAATTGGA
Source organism: Methanomassiliicoccaceae archaeon (assembly GCA_963789555.1). GTDB lineage: Archaea > Thermoplasmatota > Thermoplasmata > Methanomassiliicoccales > UBA472 > JACXTP01. Next base: position 163,780 of record CAWBKY010000003.1, read on the forward strand.
AGGGAATGACCCAATCCGACACGCAATGAGTGTCGGGGGGGGGGGGGCCCTCTTTGGGCATAATATGGATTGTATCGCAGGGTGATTATAATGAGAGAAATTGTTCACAGTGGGCCCAGTCGAGGTGTTCCCGGACACCCTGGAGGCGATGAGCCGTCCCATGGTCGTGCACCGGGGCAAGGACTATCAGAACCTGCAGCATGGCGTGGTGGAGAAGCTGCACAAGGCCTTGGACACGGACCTGGAGATATTCCTGTCCCCCTGCTTCGGCCACCGGGTTCCTGGAATCATGCGTGCGCTGTGGCGTGCACAAGAAGATGATGGGCATTTCCAACGGCTCCTTCGGCGACCGCTGGCAGCAGATCGGTACCCTGAACGGAAAACTGGTCGACCGCATCGATGCCACCTGGGGCAAGGCAGTGCGCAAGGAGCACATCGAGGGCAAGATCAGCCCCGAGGCCGAGGCCATCACCGTGGTCTCGAACGAATCGTCCACAGGCGTGCTCAATCCCATGCTCGAGATCGCGGACGCGGTCCGGGCCAATGGCGACCCGTTGCTGTTCGTCGACGGCGTGACCGCGGTGGGCGCGGTGGACATGCATCTCCGCAAGATGCGGCCGGACGCCATGGTCTTCGGCAGCCAAAAGGCGCTGGCATTGCCGCCTGGTCTTGCCATCATCTGCGTCTCGGAACGTCTGCATGAAGAAGGCGGAGACGGTGCAGAACCGCGGCTATTACTTCGACCTGGTGGAGATCAAGAAGTTCGCGGACAAGGACCTGCCCCTCACCACTCCCGCCGTCTCGCTGCTCTACGGGCTTGACTACCAGCTGGACAAATGGCTCAAGGAGGGCTCCACCGCCAGGTATGAGCGGCATGAGGCCATGACCAAGATGGTGCACGAGTGGGCCATGAAGCGCTTCGGCCTTTACGCCGAGCACGGCTTCCGTTCCCGCTCCATCTCCGTGGTGGAGTCAGGACGGTTCGATGTCGCCACCTTCGACAAGAAGATCCGGGAGAAGGGTTACGAGATATCGCCTGGCTACGGCAAGGTGAAGGACAGCACCTTCCGCATCGGGCACATGGGCGACCTCACCACATCCCATATTAAGGAGCTAATCGATGTGATGGACGCAGTTCTGGAGGAGATGAAATGAAGATCCTGATCACAGACGAGCTCTCCAAGGAGGGCATCGAGATGCTCACCAAGGACCCACAGGTGCACGTGGACGTCCGACCGAAGATATCCCAGGAGGACCTCATCAAGATCATCGGCGACTACGAGGCGCTCATCGTGCGCAGCGGCACCAAGGTGACCGCCCCGGTCATCGAGGCCGGGAAGAAGCTCCGCGTGGTGGGACGGGCCGGCGTGGGCGTCGACAACGTGGACGTGGACGCGGCCACCCGGCGCGGGGTGCTGGTCATGAACACCCCGGCGGCGAACATCGTCTCCGCCTCGGAGCACACCATGGCCATGATGCTCTCGTGGGCCAGGAACATCCCCTGGGCCGACGTGTCCATGAAGGCGGGCAAGTGGGAGCGCAACAAGTTCATGGGCATCGAGCTCAGCGGCAAGACCCTGGGCATCGTGGGCATCGGCCGCATCGGCGGGGAGGTGGCCAAGAAGGCCAAGGCCTTCGGCATGAAGCTCATCGGGTACGACCCGTTCATATCGCAGGAGCTGGCCGTCAAACTGGGAGTTCGTCTGATGTCGCTGGAGAAGGTGTTGGAGGAGGCGGACATCATCACCATCCACGCACCGCTCACCCCGGGCACCCACCACCTCATCGGCAAGGCCCAGTTCGATATCATGCGCCCCCACGTGGTGCTGATCAACTGCGCCCGCGGCGAGATCGTGGACGAGGCGGCCTTGGTGGAGGCGCTCCAGACCAAGCGCATCGCCGGCGCCGCCATCGACGTCTTCGAGAACGAGCCTCCCAAAGGCTCGAAGCTGCTGGAGCTGGACAACGTCGTGCTCACGCCCCACCTGGGCGCCAGCACCAAGGAGGCCCAGGAGAAGGTCTCCATGGAGATGGCGGAGCATGTCAAGATCTTCCTGCTGGAGAACAAGATCTCCAACGCCGTGAACGCCCCCATGAGCAAGATGGACCCCAAGGTGGCACCGTTCGTGGGCATCGCCGAGCGCCTGGGCTCCTTCTGCCTGCAGCTGGTCGACGGGCCGGTCAAGAAGGTGGAGGTGGAGGTGCACGGGGAGATCGCCAACCTGGACACCAAGATGGTCACGGTATCCGCCCTCATCGGCGTCCTGTCCAACATCACCGGCGAGAACACCAACGTCATCAACGCCAACCACATCGCCAGGGAGAAGGGCATCCAGATCATGGAGGCCAAGGTGGACGAGGCGGGCCTCTACACCAACATGCTGGTGGTGCGGGTCCATTCCGACGGCAGCCGGCACGAGGTGCGCGGCACGGCCTTCCCCTCCGACGAACCGAGGCTCCTCGGCATCGACGAGTTCGACCTGGACATGCCCCTGGAGGGCGATTTCATACTCACCAAGCATGAGGACATGCCGGGCATGATCGGCCGGGTCGGTTCGTTGCTAGGCTCAAAAGGCATCAACATCGCCCAGATGGGCGTGGGCCGCGAGGGCAAGGGCAAGAAGGCCTTGATGCTCATCTCCGTCGACGACCCGGTCAACAAGGACGTGCTGGACGCGCTGAAGGCGCTGCCTAACTTCAAGGAGGCCCACTACGTCCGCCTCAGCCACATGAAGGCCAAGGAGTACATGAACGTCTGAACGGGTTGGCAAACGGTTAAGAGCAGCGCCCCCGATTCCGGGACATGCGCATAGCGTCCGTGGTGGGGGCCAGGCCGCAGTTCGTCAAGCTGGCACCGCTGCACCGCGAGCTCGTGAAGAGACATCGGCACATCATCGTCCATACTGGGCAGCATTATGATTATAAGATGAGCCAGGTGTTCTTCGAGGAGCTCCGCATCCCCGAGCCGGACCATAATTTGGGCGTGGGGTCCGGGAGCCATGGGGAGCAGACCGGGAGGATGCTCTCGGCCATCGAGGAGGTCTTCATGAGGGAGAGGCCGGACATGGTCCTGGTCTATGGCGACACCAACTCTACTTTGGCCGGGGCCTTGGCCGCCACCAAGCTCCTCATCCCGGTGGCGCATGTCGAGGCTGGCCTGAGGTCGCACCGCCGGGGCATGCCCGAGGAGATCAACCGGGTGCTAACGGACCACATGGCCGACCTGCTGCTCTGCCCGACCGAGCTGGCCATGGCCAACCTGAGGAAGGAGGGCGTGGAGAAGGGCTGCCACCTTGTCGGCGACCCCATGGCCCAGGTGCTGCTGGAGATCGAACCGTTGCTGGACCCGGCCGTGCCGGAACGTTTCGGCACCAGGCGGGGAGGTTACGTCCTGGCCACCATCCATCGCCAGGAGAACGCCGACTCCAGGGAGAACATGGAGAGCATAATCGATGCCATGCTGGAGTACGATGGGGACATGGTCCTGCCGTTGCATCCCCGCACCGCGAAGAACCTCCGTTCCTGGGGGGCGCTGTCCCGTCTGGAGGCCGCCGACCACATCAAGCTGGCGGAGCCGCAGGGTTTCCTGGCATTCACCTCACTGGAGAGGCACGCCCGCATGGTGATGACCGATTCCGGTGGCGTGCAGAAGGAGGCCTATTTCTTCCGGGTGCCTTGCGTCACGGTGCGGGATGAGACGGAATGGGTGGAGACCTTGGAAGGGGGTTGGAACGTTCTCACCGGGGCCGACAAGGGACGGATCGCCGCGGCATTGCAGAGACCGAGGCCCAAGGCCGAGCCAAGGCTAACCTATGGGGACAAGCACGTCTCGCAACGGATCGTGGAGTGCATGGAGGCCTTCATGGCCTCAAGGTCATAGTTTGGCCCGGACGCTCTCCACCTTGGCACTCATGTGACGCTCAATCTTCCGGTCATCGATCTTGATGTCGGTCACCACTCGGCCTGACATGCTCAAGACCTTCCGATGACAGCTCATGATGACCGCCATGACCTCCTCCATGTCCCCTTGCACTATGGTGCCCATGGGCGTAAGCTCATGGTCCAGACCGGAGGCCTGCACGACCTTCACGCATTCCGCCACATAATCGCTCAAACTCTCCCCCACCCCGATCGGCATAACGCTGAACTCCGCTATCATTTGGAACACCTGCGAAAAAAGACGATGATTTTCGGATGGCGGAAGATTTCTGCATAGGTTCATATAAAGGTGTCGACACGAATTTTTGTACCTGGTTTTCAACCCGGGATAGAGATCGGGCTCTGCGAAACATCGTATCAAAATGTAGGGGCCTCAACCAAAATATATATATACATTATTGTGAATGGTTTAAATTCAATTTCTTATGGATTCATTATATCGTTCAGAGGCCAGTTAGCATGAAGAGCGGTGCAGGTGCCAAGGGTAAAGTTATTTCTGGAGCTAAGAAAGCCGGGAGCAAGTCCGCCACCATTTCCATGGTCGGCAACTCTACTATCAAGGACGAGGTCCCGTTCGTCTCCGGAGGGGGCGCGAAACAACCTACCTTTGAGATCTGTTTTGACAATAAATGTACCACCTTGACCGTGGAAGACCTCACCAACGCCATCCGCAACGGCATAGACCGCGAGGGCATGCCGGAGGAACAGGCCCGGGGAATGGCCCAACATGTTCTGAACTTCTTTGGTTACAGCGAGAGGATCATCGACAATATCTTGGAACCGGAGGACCGGGACGCCTTCTATCAATTGGAGGACACCGGCATACTCACCACCGAGCGGGAGGAGACCACCCTGTACGACGGAAGGGAATGGCGCATCCATTACTGGCTTTTCCGCAAGGAGCGCATCCATGAGCTTATAAACGTGGATGGCAGCCTGAGCGCGGGGAACGAGGACGCCTCGTTCGATTATGGCGAAGTGCCGGAAGAGATCTGGCAGCGCACCAAGTGATCGTTTTTTCATCCGGTCCCTGACAGTTTCGGGGACCTCAAGGAAACCATATTGACGTTCATAGGGATAGCTGTGGAGATGGACCTCTTCCCCTATCCTCACCGGCCCCACCAGATGGATTTCGTATCGCTGGTGGCGAGCACCGCGGCCAAGAGGCGCCATGTGGTCCTGGAGAGCGGCACCGGGACCGGCAAGACGGTCTGCGCCTTGTGCGGTGCGTTGGAGGAGGCATTGCCCCAGGGCCGTAAGGTCCTCTACCTGACCCGGACCAATTCGCAGGAGAAGCAGGTCATCATGGAGCTGAGGCGCATCGCGCAGAAGGCCCCCGTCTTCGGCCTGGCCATACAAGGGCGCCAGGTCACCTGCCCGTTGGTGCGCCAGGACCCGGACCTCAAGGGCGGCAACCCGGAGGAGCTGGCCCGGCTGTGCCGGGAGAAGAAGAAAAAGGCCATGCAGGGCGATGGCGGCTGCCGCTTCTTCGCCGAGACCATGGCGGCGGACCGGGACGCCATCGCCGCCTGGTGTCGCCAGCAGCTGCCCACCGCCGAGGAGTTCGTGGAGTATTGCGAAAAGCATCGCTACTGCCCCCATGAGCTCATGAAGGAGCTAGCGGCGGAGGCGGATGTGGTCGCCGCTCCCTACGCCTACTTCTTCATCCCCTTCATCCGCCATTCCCTCCTCAACTGGATGAACGTCTCCCTGGAGGACCTATTCATCATTATAGACGAGGCGCACAACCTGCCGGACTATACCAGGGACGTGGAGAGCTTCTCACTTTCGACCTGGACGCTGGACGCAGTAGGGCGGGAGATCGAGGAGTATGGCGACCCCGAGGTGCTGGAAGGGGTGAGCATCCGCGATGTGCTGGTGCAGACCCGGCGCATGCTGGAAGAGGCGGTGCGAGACTACCTGATCGACGAGGACGGCCTCATCCCGCCCTCGTTCCTGGAGGAAGGGCTGATGTCGGCCTTCACCACCTCCTCGCGCGGGCTGCAGGCGGCGGCCAAGATGCTGATGGAGCAAGGGGAGATCATCAAGGAGCAGCGCACCATGGAAGGCCGGCTGCCGCGCTCCTACATTTTCGCCCTGGGCTCCTTCATCAATTACTGGACCACCCTGGACGACGCGCTCTATGTCAAGCTCATCCTCGGGGGCGATAACCCCAGCTTCCGGGCCTATTGCCTGGACCCGGAGGTGACCACCTCGGTGCTCTTGGGGTCGGGGGGCTCGGTGCACATGTCTGGTACCCTGGCCCCCCTGTCCGAATACCGGGACTCGATCGGGCTGCCTCGGGACAGCGTGCTCATGACCTTCCCTTCCCCCTTCCCACCGGAGAACCGGGCCATATTCTATCTGGACGACGTCACCACCAAATATGAGGAGATGGCCGCCGATGAGGACATGGTGCAGCGCCTGGAGGACCGGGTGGTGCAGGTTTGCAACGTCATCGGGCGCAACACCGTGGTCTTCTTCCCCTCCTATTCGTTGATGGAGAGGTTCATAGCCGACCGGGTGATGCCGCGGATGAAACGCAAGGTGCACGTGGAGGAACGGGGCATGGCCCAGAACGACCTGATGGAGGTGGTATCCCGCTTCAAGGGCCAGAGCGAACAAGGGGCGGTGCTGTTCGCCGTGATGGGGGGACGGATCAGCGAGGGCATCGACTTCCCCGACCGGGAGCTGGAGCTGGCCTTGATCGTGGGTCTGCCCTATCCTCGTCCGACCGCGAAACAGCGTGCCCTCATGCATTTCTATGAGACCCGCTTCCGCAAGGGTTGGGAGTACACCGTCAAGGCGCCGACCTACCGCAAGATGGCCCAGGCCATCGGACGCCTGATACGTACGGAGACGGATGTGGGAGCGGCGCTGATCATGGACAAGCGCGCCAAGCAGTTCGAGGAGCGTTTCGACCTCATCCTCAGCGAATCGCCGGCCAACGACCTGTTGCTCTTTTTCGAGGAACGGGGCTCCAGTCCTCCCGGGCCGTCGAAAGCTTCTTAATCGATGGGGGGAATCGGCCGCCATGGACCTAACCGAGGTCTTGCTCCTGATCTTCCTGGGCTTCTGGCTCATGCTCCCCGCCTTCCTGCCCAATTCCGCGGCGGTCCTGTTCGGCGGCGGCCTGCCCATGGACCTCGGAAAGAGCTGGAAGGGCAAGCGGTTGCTGGGGGACGGAAAGACCTGGAGGGGTTTCATCGGCGGGGTGAGCGCCGGCACGTCCATCGGCATCATCCAGCTGTTCATCGCCTACCCCTTTGACGCCGAGGAGTTCTGGGGCTTCGGTCCGGTGCCCGAGGCCATGCTGGTGGTCTTCGTCCTCGCCCTCGGTTCACTGCTGGGCGACCTGGTCAGCGCCTTCATCAAACGCCGATTGGGATTGGAGCGGGGCGCCAAGGCCCCGGTACTGGATCAGTACAACTTCATCGCTGGGGCCATGTTGCTCGCCCTGTTGATAGTGCCAGACTGGTTCATCGGCGCGTACATCGAAGGGGAGCACATCATCAGTCTGATCGCGGTACTGGTCATAACACCGATCCTGCATCGCGGGGTCAACATCATCGGTTACAAGAAAGGTCTGAAGAAGGTTCCTTGGTGAGATCATGAGCGAGAAGATGAAGCAGGCGTTGGTCGAGTGTGGGGCCATCCTCTATGGGGACTTCACCCTGGCCTCGGGCAAGAAGAGCCGTTACTACATCGACATAAAGAAGGCCAGCACGGACCCCAAGGTGCTGAGATTGGTGGCCGCCGAGATGGCGACGGAGCTCAGGCACAAAGGGATCAAGGTGGACCGCATCGCCGGGGTGGTGCTGGGCTCCATCCCATTGGCGGTGGCGCTATCGTTGGAGACCGGCATACCCTTCATCATGGTGCGAAAGGAGAAGAAGGACCATGGCACCAGCAAGCTCATCGAGGGCGCCTATCAGAAGGGGGAGAGGGTGCTGGTGGTGGAGGACGTGGTCACCTCCGCCGGGTCGGCGCTCTTCGCCCTGGACCTCCTTCGCTCCGAGGGCATGGTGGTCGACCAGGTGTTCAGCGTGGTGGACCGGGAGGAGGGCGGACGGGAGAGGCTTCGCGACGCCGGGACCGAACTGACCGCCCTGGTCACCGCCACCGAGGTCCTGGGGCAGTGATGTCCACCGATCCGCAATGCCGCCGGTGCCGCCTATGCGAAGGCCGCACCCAGGTCGTCCACCCGCAGGGAGACCCGAGCTCACCACTGTCTATTGATCGGGGAGGGCCCTGGGGAGAAGGAGGACCGGTCAGGACGCCCCTTCGTGGGCCGAGCAGGGAAATGGTTGGATAAATGCCTCGAACAGGCTGACCTAAGGCGCGATAGCGTGCTCATCACCAACACCGTGCGCTGCCGACCGCCGCAGAACCGCCGTCCCGAACCCGAGGAGATGGCCGCCTGCAGACCCTACCTAATGGAGGAGCTGCCCGGCCGACGTCTGGTCGTTCCCTTGGGGGCGACCGCCACCGAGAACCTGCTGGGAAGGCCGGTGCGCATGGGGGAGGAGGCGAACCGCGTCCGTGAAGTGGTCCTCGACGGGATCGTGATAACGGTCATGCCCACCTACCACCCCTCCGCCTGCATCTACAACAAGGAGGCCAGGGTGAAACTGGTCGAAGGATTGGCCTTGGCAAAAAAGCTCAGCGGTCTTGCTTGAAGGTACGACGCTTCGTGAACAGGAAACGGATGTTCTTATAACCGTCCTTCCAGGAAGACAGCTTCACCTCTCCCACCCTGCGCCTGTACTCGATCGGGACCTCTCTGGCCTTGCCCTTGCGGAAGGCCTCGATCTTGATCTCCTCCGAGAGGGCCATGCCGTCCGAGGTCAGGTCCAATCGGTCGAGCAACGAGCGATGGAACACCCACATGCCGCTCTGCGAATCCTTGATCCAGACATGGAAGAGGAGGTTGGTGGTGAAGGTGAGCGCCTTGTTGCCGATGGTGTGCTTGGCCGACATCGCCCCCTCCTCCAACATGGCGAATCGGTTGGTGGTGATGAAGTCCAGCGATTCCTTCTGCAGCATGCGGGTCAGCCTGGGTATCTCCTCGGCCGGGTAGGTGCAATCCGCGTCCAGGGTGGCGATGATATCCCCCTCGGCCTTCTCGAAACCGGTCTTATAGGCCCTTCCGTACCCACGGCGTGGCTCCTCCACGACCAGCGCCCCCATCTCCTTGGCGATTTCCTTGGTCCGGTCCTTGGAGTTGGTGTCGACTATCATGACGTCATAGGAGAACTCCGTGCCGTCCAGGGCCTTCCTGACCGACTCGATCACTCCGCCTATTCCCGCCTCCTCGTTCATGGTTGGGATGATGACCGTGATCCGCATGTCAACTTCCGGGAACGCCCCCCTCCTGATATAAGGGTTGTTGCACGCATGGGAGGGATTGATATCAACGAGCCGGCCGTTCGCTGTTGTAAGGGCCACGGTCCCCGAAGAGCTTGAAGGCCACGTAGCCTAACATAGCCACCGAAAGCCTCGTGAGCGACCAAAAGGTGACCTTCTGTTTGAACATGCGCAACGGGTCGTAGCTGGTCCACAGCCGCCCATGCTTCATGGTGAGCTGCTTGCGCCCCGCCCCGTTCCAGAAGGCCTGCTTGAAGAACCGATAGAGAGTGGACTTGTGGCGATGGTAGACTATCGCGTTCTCGTTGTAGGCGATGTTGAAGCCCTTCTCCACCACCCTCATGTTCAGGTCTATGTCCTCGGCGGTGATGAACCAGGGGTCGAACATGCCCGCCTTGATCACCGCCTCGCGCTTGAACGCCTCGTTGCAGCTGGGCCAGGAGATGTCGTTGCCGCGATAGAACAGCTCCACCCGGTCCAGGTCCACCCAGGCGTCCAGACCGATGGTGATGGTCTTCCCTACCACCACGCCGTTCCCATCCATGATGGTCTTGCGCAGCTCCCTGATCCAGAAAGGATTGGCCAAGCAATCGCCGCCTATGAACGCCAGGATATCTCCTTTGGCCTTCTCCACGCCGTAGTTGGTGCTCTCACCCCGGCGGCCCGGTTTGACATGCAGACTGATGAAAGGGTACCTCTCCACATACTTCTGCACGATCTCCCGGGTGCGGTCCTTGCTGGCGGCATCAACGACCACCACCTCCATGGGTTGCTCCTGGATGACCAGGGAGTCGAGGAGATCGGCTATGTTCTTCTCCTCGTTCATGACATTGAGGACTACGCTCACCATCATCGGAAACGCTCTAGCATCTTGGCCGATGGATATGATGATTTCGCCCCGCTTCCGCGGCAGGATAACCAAATCTACAGGACCTCGTCCACCCTCTCCTTGATGGCATCGATGACCAGGGGGTCGTCGTTCCAGGCCCCTAGGTTCAAAAGTTCCACATCGCTTCCTACCTTGGCCTTCTGCACCAACTCAGGGATATCGCATTGGCTGTGTATCGCGTCGGCGCTGATGGCGGCAGAGAAGTAAATGACCTTCCTCACCCCTTTGGCCACCAGCTCCTCCACCTTGTCCTGGGGGGAAGGTTGGCGGAAGGCCATCCAGGCGAGGCTCACGTTCTCCCGTTTATAGCCGTTGGCCACGAACAGGTCCATGACCAGAATCCGGAAGTTGTTCTCATGTTCCGTCTCCGTGGGGAACTCCCGGTCCCATTCTTTGGGTTGGCCATGTCCGACCAGAAGGACACCCACCTCTCCCCTTTCCGTCACCGGCACCACGCGGTCCGCCTTGGCAAGGAACGCCTGATGCAACTTCTCCGAGTCCCAGAGGGTACGGGTGTACTTCACGTCGATGCCCATCCCTTTCAGGTCCAGCGTCTCGACCTGGTGCTTCCCCTCCTGGGTATGGTTCGAGTCCGTGAGGAAAACCTCTGCCACCACCACCCGCCCGGCCCCTTCGTTGACCGCCTTGGCGACGACACTGTCCACCCTTGGGTCCGAGTCCAGGAAGGACAGGTAGAACCGCGTGTCCTTGTCCCCTTCATCCCGATATCGTCTCTCCAGCGCCCGCATCATCCGTCCATGGACCTCGGTGTGATTGCTCTTGCCCGCCTTTTTGTACTTAGAGCGGAGGATGAACAGGAAGAATGGGCGAGCTAGGAAGGGCATGAAAGGAACGCCCTGCTCGTCGAACTCCCGGAACTGGAGCACCCAGCTCATGGGTTCATAGCATGGTGACTCGCCGTGGCTGAAGTAGACGATGGCCGTATGTCCGGAGGTGGCACCCGTTTCGCGCGGAGCGATCGGTTCGGGGACCGGCCTTTGGTACTTGATGCCCAACACGAACCGGGCCATCAAGCTGTAGCCTAACAAGGCAAGGAGGGCCGCCAGCCCGATACCGATCCAGACATCAGTGCCAGAAAGTTGCGCGATGGCAAAGATGGCCGCACCCAAGGAAAGGACCATAAAGAGCGCGAACGGCGCAACGAACCGGGGCACACAGGTCAGATATTGGACGAAGAAGACCCCGAAAAGGAATGAAGCGGCGGCTACCAGCAGAGAGCATCAGGGCGTTCATAGCGAGTGAGGATGTCCATTCACTCTATTGATAATGTTAACGATTTTTATAATGAATACTCGTAATAATATTATTGAAATAATGTTACGCCAGTACGCATCGTAAGCCAGCAGTACAATCATTATCCGATAGGGCCAGTCAGACGATAGCAAATAAGTATCAAAAGGAGCATTCCAAGCCTGGTCGAGATGAAGCTGTTGGCCGAGTTCTATTCCATCAAGGACTGCGACATCGGCGAGGGCACCATCGTGCGCGATTTCGTCAACCTCTATGGTTGCCAGCATCGGCAAGGATTGCAAGGTGGCGGCCTTCGTGGAGGTGCAGCGCGGCGTGACCATTGGCGATAGGTGCAAGATCGAGGCCTTCGCCTTCATACCTAGCGGGGTCACCATCGAGGACGAGGTCTTCGTTGGGCCTCATGCCACGTTCACAAACGATCTCCATCCCCATGCGGTGGGGGACTGGTCCATAACCCCCACGACGGTGAGGCGGGGCGCATCCATAGGGGCCAACGCGACCATAGTGTGCGGCGTGACCATCGGCGAGGGAGCCACCGTCGGGGCGGGCGCCGTTGTGACCAAGGACGTCCCACCAGGGGAGTTGGTGGTAGGTAACCCGGCCAGACCGATCAAGAGGAGAGGTGATTGAATGGAAAGGATTCCAGCGGCGAGACCCACAGTGACAGATGAGATGGTGGAGGCGGCTGCCAACGCCCTGCGGAATGAGAAGATGGTGCTGGGCGAGAGCGTTTTCAAGTTCGAGGAGGCGTTCGCGCGTTATACTGGAACGAAGCATGCCATATCCCTGTCGTCCGGAACCAATGCGCTGCATCTGACCTTGGAAGGGCTGGGCGTCCGCGGCAAACCGGTCATCACCACCACCTTGTCGTTCGTGGCCACGGCCAATGTCATAGTCCAGGCGGGAGGGGTGCCGACGTTCTGCGACGCCTCCCAGGCGGACAATAACATAGAGCCGACGAAGGTGCGCCAAGCCATCGGTCCGAGCACCTCCGCCCTAATGCCCGTCCATCTGTTCGGTCATCCGTGCGACATGCGGTCGTTGGGGGCCATCGCCGAGGAGAAAGGGCTAACCCTCATCGAGGACGCCTGCCAAGCCCATGGCGCAATATACCATGGCAAGAAGGCCGGGGCCATCGGCCATGTGGGCTGCTTCTCCTTCTACCCCACCAAGAACATGACGGTGGGCGGTGACGGGGGAATGATAACCACTGACGATACCGACCTGGCCAAGCGTATCGCCAAGCTCAGGGACTGCGGACGGGTGTCCCGTTACGTGCACGATGTCATCGGTTATACCTCCCGGCTCAACAGCAGCAACGCCGCCTTCGGGCTGGTCCAACTGAAGCATCTGGACCAATGGAATGACAGAAGACGGGCGATCGCCAGGCTCTACACCGGTCTTTTAAAGGACGTGGTGGAGCTCACCCCCCCGCCCATGGGGGACAAGGACGTGATCCCTGTGTTCCATCTCTATGCCGTGCACTGCCAGCGGCGCGATGCCCTGGCCCAGCACCTTGTTGAAAAAGGGATAGAGTGCGGCGTTCATTACCCCGTCCCCATCCATCTCCAGCCGGTCTACAAGGACCTCTACGGGTTCAAGGGCGGCGAGTTCCCAGTGGCGGAGAGGCTATCGCAGATGCTGCTCTCCCTGCCGATCTTCCCCACCATGACCGACGACCAGGTAAGGCGCGTGGTCGAGGAGATAAGGCAGTTCTACGGGAGATGATGGCATGAGGCGATTCGAGGTCGGAGTGCTGGGCGTCGGTTATTGGGGCAGGAAGATCGTGGAGGAGTACAGCTCCATCCAGAACGTCAAGGTGAAGGCGGTCTCCGATCTGATGGACCGAAACCTGGAGTACTGCCGCGACCGGTACCAGGTCCCCAACCTGGTCCATGATTACAGGGAGGTCATCGCCGACAGCTCCATCCAGGCGGTGCACATATGCCTGCCCAACGCGCTCCACTACCAGGCGTGCAAGGAGGCCCTGGAACTGGGCAAGCATGTCCTGGTGGAGAAGCCCATCACGTTGACGAGCGAGGAGGGACGCAAACTGGTGGAGCTCGCCGAGGAGAAGAACCTCACCCTGTCCGTGGGTCACATCTACCGTTTCAACAACGCCCTTGCCGAGGTGAAGAGGCTGTGGAAGGAGAACTTCTTCGGACGGGTCTTCCTGCTCAACCTTACCTGGACCAATCTCGAGCCAGTGTTCTCCGACCGGGATGTCATCGTAGACCTGGCCCCTCATTACTTCGACATAGTCAACTATCTCTTCGAGGCCTGGCCCCAGCGCATCACCTGCGTGGCCAAGCCCTACCGTCAGAAGGCCCAGGAGGAGGCGGCCTACATCATCAGCGAGATGCCATCCGGGGCGGTCTCCCAGGCCCACCTCAACTGGGTATCGCCGAAGAAGGTGCGCCAGATCGAGGTGGTGGGGGAGAACCGCTCCTGCACCATAGACGCGGTGGGGCAGGTGGTCACGGTCTATGAGAGCGGTTACACCTACCAGCTGGGCGTGGTTCGCAACAACACCATCCGGGACGAGCTCCTGCATTTCATCCAATCCATCGGCGACCCTTCCGCGGAGACCAGGAACAGCGGTTCCATCGGGGTCCGCACCGTGGAGATGATAGAGGGGGCGAAGGAATCCTTGCGGAGAGGGTGCTCCGTGGAAGTGTGAGGGGGAGACCTTGCGCCACCGGGTCCTGATGCTCCTCTCCAACGAGTACCGGCCCGACGTTCGGGTGGAGAAGGAGGCCAGGGCCTTGGCCGACGATGGCCACGACGTTACCGTGCTGGCCTGGGACCGAGGGCACAAACGTCCAATGGAGGAGGCCAAGGACGGCATCCTGGTGGACCGGGTGAGGACCAGGAGATTCGATTCCAAATTCGGGCTGGCCCTCAACTATCCATTTTTCATCATAGCGCTCCTGAGCTCCTCCAGAGGTCCGTCATTTCGATGTGGTGCACGCCCATGACCTGGACACGCTTCTTGCGGGTACGCTGATCTCTCGCCTGAGGGGCGTGCCCCTCGTCTATGACGCCCATGAGCATTATGCCGACATGGTGTCCCAGGACCTGCCTCGTGGCGTAGCGAGGATGTTCGACCTTTTCGAGAAGGTACTGGTCAGGAATGCGGACCGGGTGGTCGCCGCCAATCAGAGGATAGCCGAATATCTGAATGACTGGACCACCCGACCACCGGTGGTGGTGATGAACTGCATCGAGCCGCCGCAGGGGATGGAGACCAGACAACGGCATGAAAAAATGGTGGTGTTCTACGGTGGCAGCCTGGAGCCGCTACGTTTCATCGAGGAGGCGGTGGCGGCCGTGCGAGATGGCGATGGCACCCTCCTCCGCGTGGCCGGGGACGGATCGCTACGAAACCTCGTGGAGGATGCGGCAGGCTCCGGTCGCAACGTGCAGTACATAGGGTATGTGGACCATGCCACCTTGTTGAAGGAGATGGCGCAGGCCGATGTGATCATCGCCATGCTTGACCCGAGCAACCATAACAACCGCATCGGGACCCCGAATCGCATGTTCGAGGCCATGGCGGTAGGGACACCGGTCCTCGTCTCCAAGGGTACCTTGAGCGGGGAGATCGTCGAGAGCACGGGGGCAGGACTGGCCATCGAGTGGAGCGCATCCTCGTTCCAAGAAGCGTTGCTATCGATTGGCCGACCCGGAGCTGAGGGCGAGGCTCGGTGAAAATGGCAAGGACGCGGTCAAGAGAGAATACAACTGGGGCGCCATGCGGGCCAGGCTCCTCGACCTTTACCGCTCGCTTTGACAATGGCCGGTCCTACTTTCCTTTCAGCTCGGAACGGATGTAGGTCATCATCTCCCCGACGTTGACCACATCCAGGAAGTAGTCCAGGTCCCGCTTCTGCAGCTCCTTCAGCAAGAGCAGCACCAATGCGAAGACGCAGTAGCTGACGATGCTGACCAACACCAGGTCGTACCATCGCTCCACCGGGACCAAGAGGCTCAGGCCATAGGCGGCCATGGCAGCCGCCGCTATCGCCGCCAGATACTTCAAGGGACGGTGGTCCAGCTTGACCGGGATCTGTCGACTGGCATAATAGATGGAGAGGCCGAACACCACGACATATGTGATGAGGTTGGCAATGGCCGCGCCCACATAGGAAAGCCCGAGGAGCTCCACTCCCAGGATCTCGTGGGGGACCATGATGAAAAGCAGGACCGCGTCCACACAGCATGGCGGTCACGTAGATGCGCGCCACCTTCTTCGGCTCGTTTATGGCGTAGAGCTGGGTGATGAAGATGGTGGCGATGGCGCTCAGGAATATGGAGACCGATAGGATGTTCAAGGTCTTGCCCGAATCGGCGAAGGTGCCCCCGAAGATGATGACCGCCGTCTCCACTGGGAACAGAAGGATCACCACCACCATGGGCAGGATGATCATGCTGATGTAGCGGATGGCCTCGGTGGACTTGGAACGGATCTCGTTATGCCGGCCCTCCTTGTCCAGCATGGAGAAGGCCGGGAAGGCAAGGGCGGCCACGGCGCTGCTCACCACCAGGAACATGGACAGCAGGTTCTGGCTGGAGCTGTAGAAGCGCACCGAGTCCTCGGAGATGAAGGTGCCGATGACCAGCTTGTCCATGAGTGGAGAGCACGGTGCTGGCGATGACTATGGCGAGCACCGGGGTGGCATATCTCAAATAGGAACGGAACAGGGTGGGCTTGGTCCAGTGCACCTTATCGCGGAACAGGTAGAACAGAGCCACGCAAACCGTGGCCAGACCGCCCAGCACATAAGCCCAGGCAACCTCGGTCACTCCCTGCCGGTCCACGAGCAGGAAGACCACCAGGGGCACCCTTATCAAAGGGTCCACCAGCACCGAGAGCTGGGTCTTGGTGGTCTGCAGGCGGGCGTCGAAGGTGAGCGTGGCGATCCCTGCCAACCCATAGAACACGTAATAGGCCAGGAGGATGTAGACCAGCTCCTTGACCGTCGGTTCCATGGGCGTGGGGAAGATGAGGTCATAGCTGAACAGCAATGCGAGCGTCACCGCCACCGCTCCGGCCAGGGTGCAGAGCCTTACCGTCGCATAGGTGCTGACGCAATCATTGAGGTCATTGCCCTCCGAGACCCGTTTTATGTGCGCCTGGGCGAAACCGAGGTCCGCCACCCCGAAAATGATGGCCAGGAAGGCGAGCGAATAGCTGAGCTGCCCATAGGCCTCGTCCAAATACCTGGTCATGAAGGTAAGGGCGATCAATGCCAGGGCGGCGCTGATGAACCGCGAGATCATTATCAGAAAGGAGCGGCGGCCTATCAACGGGCTCTCGTAGCCATTGTCATTATTTAACGGTAATCGGCCCGATACCGGACGGGATAAATAGAGCCAAAGAGCTCTCGGACCCACAGGCCAAAGAATTTATTGGAGTGAGATAAATAAAATATAAATAATTCAGAAGGCATTCGTTAAATATGTCCGACAGTCGTCGGACTCGATGGATGGGATGCACTTGGAGCTTGAGCTTTATCAGAGCGTATGCTCAAGGGCCCTTGGCCGAGGAGGGCGGGAATGTACCTGAAGCAGATCGAAGTGGAGAACTTCAAGTCCTTCGGCAAGCGGATGACGATCCCCATGCTGAACGGCTTCACCGCCGTCACTGGCCCGAACGGCTCTGGCAAGTCCAACATCTCCGACGCCATCCTTTTCGTCCTCGGCCCGAAGAGTTCCAAGGCCATCCGTGCCGGTCGGCTCACCGACCTCATCTTCAACGGCGGACCGTCCAAGCAACCATCCTCCTATACCAAGGTCTCCTTGGTGTTCGACAACAAGGACCGTCTCATCCCCATCGATGACGACATCGTCAGGCTCACCAGGCACGTCAAGCTCTCTGAGAGCGAGACCGGTTACAACTCATATTTCTACGTGAACGACAGGAAGTCGTCCCTGAACGAGTTCGATTATCTTTTGGCCTCGGCAAGGATCAGCGCCGACGGCTACAACCTGGTGCAACAGGGCGACGTCACCCGCATCGTGGAGATGTCGCCATTGGAACGACGCAGATTGATGGACGACATCTCTGGCATCAGCAAGTTCGACGAGGACATCGTCAAGGCCGAGGGCGAGCGCAAGGGCGCCGAGGAGAACATGGACCGCATCGGCATAATCATGAACGAGCTGGAGAAGCAACTGCATCAGCTGGAGGTGGAGAAGGCGGCGGCGTTGCGCTTCATGGAGGCGAGGGACCGTCTCGCCCTGTCCAGGTCACGCATGGCGCACAAGAAGAAGGAGGCGGCGGAGTCCGAGGTCAACGCCACCCGCGCCCAGATCGATGCCTATAACAAAGACATGGAGGCCTTGCGCCTGCGTAAGGCCGAGATCGGCAGGGCCATCGCCGATGCCGAAAGAAGGATAATCGAGCTGGAGGCCCAGATCACCGAGAAGGGCGGCCAGGAGTTCAAGGACCTGAAGGAGCGCATGGACGCCGCCAAGATCGAGATCGCCAGGGCGACCGACGCGGCCCAACGCTCGGACGAGGAGGGCAAGGAGCTGCAGGAGACCCTGCGCCACCACCGTGAGGAGCGCAACAAGCTCCAGCACGAGGTCCGCTCCATCGATGACAAGCACAAGGTCACAGAGGAGACCCTGCTGGACAAGCAGCGCCTTCTCGAAGAGAGGCGCAAGCAGCAGGCGGAGGTGCAGTCCAAGATATCCGCCTCCGACTCCGAGCTGTCCGCTCTGGAGAGGAGACTGCTCGATCTGGACGCCCAGGTCAGCGAGGGCGAGGAGAAGGTCCACTCCCTCACCATGGACAAGGACCGCCAGGAGGACCGGCTGAACCGTCTCAAGGCCGAACTGGCCGAGAACGAGGAGAGCAAGGGCAACCTGGAGTTCCAGATCAAGGACGCGGAGTGGCGCCTGCGCGAGATCCAAAAGACGGAAAAGAGCTCCACGGGCGAGCTCAGCGCCTTGCAGACCCAGTTCTTCGCCAAGCGTTCGCAGGAGGCGAAGATGGCCGCACAGCTGGACGAGCTGGAGCAGGCCATCAAGACCCTCACCCGGGAATACAATCACATCTCCGCGGAGAAGGAGGCGGTGGAGAACCTTGCCAAGGGCTACAACCGTGCCGTCCGTTCCCTGTTGGAGGCGAGGGACAAGCACGAGATCAGAGGCATCCATGGCACCGTGGCCGAGCTGGCCAAGGTCGACCCCAAGTACGACATCGCCCTCAACGTCGCCGCCGGCGCGCGGATGCAGTCGGTCATCGTGGACGATGACGAGGTGGCCTCCGAGGCCATCCAGTTCCTGAAGCGGAACAACCTGGGCCGCGCCACATTCCTACCTCTCAACAAGATGCTAGACGGCAAGCCCCGGGGCAAGGCCCAGCTCGTCGTCAAAGAGGCGGTCGGATACGCCATCGACCTCATCGACTTCGAGGAACGCTACCGCCCCGCCTTCTGGTACGTTTTCGGCGACACCGTGGTGGTGCAGGACCTGGCCAAGGCCCGAAAGCTGATGGGCGGGGTACGTCTGGTTACGGCCGGCGGCGAGCTCATCGAGGCCTCCGGGGCCATGGTGGGCGGCACGCTGGACACCAACACCCCCAAGTTCGGCCAGAGCTCCAAGGGCAAGCTGGAGGAGATCGCCGAGGAGCTGCGCAAGAGCGTGGAGCACTCGGAGAAACTGACCGCCCAGCTCAAGGCGTTGCGCTTGGAGCTGCAACAGGTGGAGTCCCGCATGCGCGAGCTCAGCGGCTCGGAGAGCAACAACGAGATCAAGATCAGCGGCCTGGAGGCCACCTTGAAGGACCTGAAGGGCCGGATGGCCAAGGGACGCGAGGAGGCGACGACCAAGGCCAAGGAATCGGAGGAGCTGCGCCTGGCCATCGAGAGGTTGTCCAAGGAGGTCGCTTCCGCCGCATCCAAGGTGGAGCAGACCAAATCTCAACGTGAGCTGGCCCGGCAGAGGCAGATGGAGATCGCCCCCAAGGACCTCACCGCCAAGCTGCGCGCTTTGCAATCCGAGGTGGTGGAGCTCACCGCCTCGGTGGCGGAGCTGAACTCCGAGAAGGCCACCGGCAAGACCCAGATGGACCTGCTCCGCAAACGCCTGGAGGAGATGGACCAGTTCGAGGCCGGTTCCAAGGAGAAGTCGGTCAAGCTGCGCTCCGAGGGCGAGGAGGCCCGGGCCAAGGAGGCCAAGCTCCGCGTGGAGCTCAACGGCATGAGGCGCATCGAGGACTCCATGGGCAAGGAGATGAACGACCTCCGCGCCAAGAAGGAGGCCTGCGTTCAAGGAACGGACCCAGTTGGAGTCCGACCGGGACAAGCTCCAGACCAAGGCGGAGACCTCGCAGGACTTCGTCATCACGCTCAACACCAAGCTCGCCACCGCCATGGAGCGCATCAAGGAGTGCGACGTCGAGATCGAGCAGATCAAGGTGCCGGTCACCTACCCTCTGCCCCCCATGGACGAGATCAAGGCGGAGATCAACCGCTGCGAGTCCACCCTGGCCAACATGGGCGCCGTCAACCTGCGTTCCATAGAGGACTACGAGGACAAGTTCGCCCGGCATGTGGAGCTGCGCAACGAGATCAAACGCCTGGACGACCAGAAGAACGACCTCATCAAGCTCACCAACGAACTGAACGAGAAGAAGAAGGTCGCTCTGCTCAAGGTGTTCGACGCGGTCAACGAGAACTTCCGCACCGTCTACGCCGAGCTTTCGCAGGGAGGCGACGCCGAGCTGCTGCTGGAGAACCCAGAGCGGCCGTTCGAGGGCGGCTTGGTCATGAAGTGCCGGCCCAGGCACGGCAAGGTGCTGCGGTTGGAGGCGCTAAGCGGAGGGGAGAAGTCGCTGGCAGCGCTGAGCTTCATCTTCGCCATGCAGGAATGGCAGCCATCGCCCTTCTATCTGCTGGACGAGGTGGACATGTTCCTGGACGCGGTCAACGCCGACATGGTGGCCCAGCGCGTCAAGAAGAGCTCCCACACCGCCCAGTTCGTCATGATATCGTTGAGGAAGGTCACCCTGAACAAGGCGGACCACATCATCGGGGTGACGAAGCCAGAGGGCGGGATAAGCAATGTCATAATGAAGCCCGACCTGGGCGATATCAAGGACCTCCAGGACGACCTTAAGGTGCTGGAGGAGAAGGGGGATGGGGTATAATGGAGACCAACGCAGAGGCCATCTACGGCCATTTGCTGTTCCACCGCGCCATCATCGACGAGGGGGACCGCAGCGAGAAGATCGAACGCTACATGGAACTGCTCAAGCAGGCCGAGGCGGGGGAGGGCATCGTCCCCCTCGACCCAGTGGATAGGGCGGTACAGCTGGTGTTCCAGCTGGTCCTCTCCAACAACTTCGACCCTTGGGACGTGAACCTCATGGAGTTCGTCCGCATGTACACCAAGAAGATGCACGCCGACGAGGTGAACTTCATCGTGGCAGGCAAGCTGGTGCACATGGCCTGGAGCATCCTGCGCATGCAGAGCCAAGAGGTGCTGCTGCTGCACGAGCGCCCCGAGCAGTTCGAGCTGAACTGCGCCGACTGGGACCTGGAAGGTGAGGCCCAGTCCGAGGAACCGTTCCATTCCGATATCGTCACCGACGTCCCGGACGGGGTGGAGCTGGCCGAGGCGGTCCGCCACCACACCAGCCGACCGGTCTCGTTGGTCGAGCTCTTGGACGCGTTCGATGAGGCCAAGCGCGAGGTCGAGGTGCAACTGGCCCGGCAGAAGGCCCGGGACGTGCTCAAGGCCGCGCAGGAACGCTTCGACGGCAAGGCCCACTCCGAGGACCTGGAGAAGGACGTGGAGATGACCTGGGACCGCATCCTCCGATGCGGCAACGGGCCGATCGCGCTCGAGGACATCATTGAAGGCGGCAAGGAGGACGCGGTCACGGTCGTGGTCTCATTGCTGTTCCTGTCCCGGGCGGGCAAGATCGCCCTATGGCAGGACGAACTTCCCTATGGCCAGGTATTCCTGGAGATCAAGATCCCGTGGGACATCGGCACCCTAGAGGAAAGGCCGGCACCGCTGGTGCCCACCCCTGAGAAGAGAGCGGTGATCTGAATTGGAATCGGAGCGAGCAGTGGAGGCGGTGCTGTTCTCTTCCGGCCGGCCGATGAAGGCCTCGGAACTATGCGAGGCCACCGGGCTCGGCCCTGACACCGTAAGGAGGGCGCTGAAGAAGTTGGAGGAGGAGTACGACCAGAGAGGCTCCGCCATCCAGGTGGTCAAGATCGGCCTGAAGTACTCCATGCAGCTCCGTCCGGAGGCGGCGCGCTATTCCACCACCTTCGCGGAGAAGGAGCTGCCCGACAAGGTCCTCCGCCTGGCGGCCATCATCGCCTACAACCAGCCCATACTACAGAGCGAACTGGCCAAGCTCATGGGGTCTGACGTTTACGACGAGGTGCGCACCCTGCGCCACGCCGGTCTCGTCACCGGCAAGAAGCAAGGGCAGACGTTGTTGCTGTCCACGACGCAGAAGTTCTCCGAGTACTTCGGCATCGGCAGCAACCGCAAAGAGGACATCAAGAGGTGGTTGGAATCACAGTCAAAGAAGTAGTGAGAGTGAAGGAAGATCAGAAGACTACCATCGGGCGCATACCTATCATGGTCTCCGAGGCGAGGCGTTTGCCTGGCTCCGACCCCTGCGTCACCATCACGGAGCTAAGTGTGGAGCGGAGGGAGGAGGACGCCCCGCCCCTGCGCACCTGGTCCGGATACCCCTTCGTATCTCTGAAGGGTTCGCACGGCAAGTGATGGTCCCAAGGCATCGGCCGTCCATGGTACTAGAGGGATGGATGTGACTGGCCGGCCTTGGAACGGCCATGGGTGGGCGCGCCCTCATAGAAAACCTTTATATCCAGCGGTCCTAATGCGTCAAAGTAGTGGTCTTAATGGTAATGCCCCTTGCGCTGCTCGAGAAATCCATGAACAAGAACATCTCCCTCCTGCTGAAGGACAACCGTATGCTAGAGGGCAAGCTGACCGGATACGACGAGTACATGAACATGGTCATGGAGGACACGGAGGAGCGCACCTCTGAACAGACCAGGCGCCTGGGCGTGGTCATCCTCCGGGGCAACAACGTGGTGAGCATCTCACCCCTCTGAAATCCGTTCCTATTACCGGTGAAAAAACGGATGAAGGCGGTAATTCTTGCAGGCGGTCTAGGCACGCGCCTAAGGCCACTTACCTACCGAACACCCAAACCCCTCGTACCTCTGGTGGGCAAGCCATTGGTGCGCCACATCATCGATTCCTTGCCCTCCCGCGTGGACACGGTGGTGCTGGCCGTCTCCTACATGAAGGAGGCGTTGGAGGATTACTTCCGGGTGAACGACTGCGGTCGCAAGGTCATCCTGGTCAATGAGACCCAGCCCCTCGGGACCGGGGGGGCCCTTAAGAACGTCGAGGAGCACCTCGACGAGACCTTCATGGCCTTCAACGGCGACGTGATCTGCTCGTTGGACCTCAATGCCATGCTGCGTCGGCACCGCCAAGGGGGTGGCATCGGCACGTTGGCGTTATGGGAGGTGGAGGACCCAAGCCCCTTCGGCGTGGTGGCCCTCGACCCGACCGGGCGGATAACCCGTTTCCAGGAGAAGCCAAGTCGGGCGGAGGCGGTATCGAACCTGATCAACGCGGGCACCTACATCTTCGAACCAGAGATACTGGACCACATCGGCCCAGGGGTGGTGTCGTTGGAACGTGAGGTGTTCCCCAAGGTCCTGGCGGATGGGCTGTTCGGGCACGAGTTCGAGGGTTACTGGGTGGACTGCGGGACGAGGGAGAGCTACCTCAAGGCCCAGGAGACCATCATGCGGTTCCAAGGGGACAAGGTCTTCGACCTCGAGCTCCGCGGCAAGGTGGCGATGGAAGGGCCCTATCATCTGGACGGTGCCTATCTGGAGGACTGCCATGTCGGTCCCAACGTCTATGTCTATCCCGGGGCCGAGATAATGTCTGGCGCCATGGTGAGCAACAGCGTCATCATGGCCGGGGCCCGAGTGTCGCCCGGAGCCCAGGTGAGGGACTCCATCATCGGTCCAGGGCAAGTGGTGCCC
Organism: Methanomassiliicoccaceae archaeon; assembly: GCA_963789555.1. Classification (GTDB taxonomy): domain Archaea; phylum Thermoplasmatota; class Thermoplasmata; order Methanomassiliicoccales; family UBA472; genus JACXTP01. The sequence goes on from CAWBKY010000003.1 coordinate 187,318, forward strand.
CAGGGCTCGTCGGTCATAGGGCAGATCATAGCGGAAAGATGAGTCCGTATCGACCAATACAGGACTCTGATTGTTAGTTATGTATATATTCCTGGAAATTTTCCGGTAGGCTATAGAGGTGGTGGGCCACTGGCGGAGAAGCCTCAGCAAGGGTTCCTAATATGGATCAACAGCCGTAACTTCCGGAACGGCTGGCTGGGCTTCGTCATCATTTTCTTCCTCCTCTTCATCGTCCTGCCCACCATATGGATATTGAGCTACACCGTCACGGACTGGGACCTCATCCAGAAATACGTCTTCGACGACCCGGCCACGGTCCAGCTGATACAGGATGCCATAGTGGCCTCGTTCGAGATCGCCGCCATCGTCGTCGTGATCGACATCATAACCGGCCTGCCCATGGCCTGGATCCTGGTGCGCAAGGAGTTCCGGGGCAAGCAGTTCCTGGACACCTTGATCGACATGCCCTTGGCCGTGCCCACCGCCGCCCTGGGGTTCTCCGCGGCCATATTCTGGGCCGTGTCCAAACCATCGGCGGAGGCCCCTTGGTTCGCCGTGGGCGAGATATCCAGCCCCTTCATCCTGGTGTTACTGCTCCACGTCATCTTCTCCTACCCCTACATGGTGCGCTCGCTGGCCGCCATCCTGGAGCAGATCGACCAGACCTATGAGACGGCCGGCCAGACCCTGGGGGCGAGCAAGCTCACCGCGGCCCGCACCATCACCCTGCCCCTGTTCCGCGCCGGCCTGGTGACCGGCATCATCCTGGCCATGGCCCGCAGCCTGAGCGAGACCGGCGGCACCATGATCGCGTTGGCCACCATGGCCAACTCCCAGGACTTCCAGACCGGGCCGACCCTCATCGGCACCCTCAAGGCGGGCCTCAGCCTCAATCCCGACCTCGCCGCCCCCCTGGCCTTCATCAGCATCCTGCTGATCGCCCTCTCATTGGTGCTCCTGGTGGCGCTCAAGCTGGTGGTCATGAAGGTCAGATTGCCCGCGGGCAAGGTCTGGCCCAAATGGGAGAAGATACTCTCCCGGGGCATCGCCCCCAAGTTGAAGGACGGTTTCAGTGGCGCCTTCCTCATCATCATCGTGCTCATACCTTCCTTCTTCATCTTCGCATATGTGTTCACTGCCACCGCCTCCCAAGGCGATTGGCAGACCTTCTGGGAGAGCCTGGCCAATTCCTTCATCATCGCCGGCGTGGTCACCTTGGTGGACATATTCCTCGGCATACCCCTGGCGCTTTACATCGCCCGCAACAAGAAGGGCCGCCTCCCTCAGTTCCTGGACGTGATGGTCAACATTCCGTTGATCGTGCCCACCGCCGCTCTGGGGTACTCCCTCGGCATCTTCTGGGGCGGGGCTCCTTTCATCTCGGCCATCCCGTTCCTCCTGGTCATCTTCGCCCACATCGCCTTCACCTATCCCCTGGTGGTCAGGAACGTCGAGGGGGCGGTGGAGGAGGTCGACGCGGCCTATGAGGACACCGCCCGCACCTTGGGGGCGAGACGCCTCCAGACCTTCCGCAAGGTCCTCTTCCCGATGATCAAGGCCTCGGTCCTGGCAGGCGCGATAATGGCCTTCACCCGGAGCCTTGGCGAGACCGGCGCCACCATCGCGGTGGCGGGCACATCCGTCAACACCGCCCCGGTCTACATCGTCGAGCTGATCAACAGGGAGCAGTTCTACATGGCGGCCTTGGCCTGCATCGTGCTGATCGTGGTCTCGTTCGCCTTCATGATGGCGCTCAGGGTCATCACCAGGAAGAGGAGGGCAGGCTGATGCCGTCCATCACCCTGAACCAGGTCAAGAAGTCCTACGGCGACATCAAGGCCGCGGACGGTCTGGAGCTGGAGGTGCTCGACGGGGAGTACCTGTGCATCCTCGGCCCCACCGGGTCGGGCAAGACCACCTTGCTGCGCCTGGTCTGCGGCCTCACCCTCCCCGATTCGGGAGCGGTCTTCCTTGATGGCAAGGACATCACCAGATGGGAGCCGGAGGACCGGGGGGCGGTCATGCTTTCCCAGACCTACTCGCTCTTTCCGCACATGACCGTGGCCGAGAACGTGCTCTTTGGCCCGGAGCTCAGAGGCATGCCCGAGGCGGAACAGAAGCATCTTCTGGCCGAAATGCTGGACATCGTCCGGCTCTCCTCTCGGGCGGACGCCCTGCCCAAGGAACTGAGCGGGGGCATGATGCAGCGCACCGCATTGGCCCGGGCCTTGGCCTCCGGCACCGAGATCCTCCTGTTGGACGAGCCGTTGCGCGCCTTGGACGCCCGACTTGCGCATCAACCTCCGCCATGAGCTCCGTTCCTTGGCCAAAACGCTCGGGCTCACCACCATCCACGTCACCCACGACCAGGAGGAGGCCTTGGTCATGGCCGACCGCATCGCCGTCCTGAGACAGGGGAGGATCGTGCAGGTGGGCACCCCCGGCGAGATATTCGACAATCCCAACTCACCTTTCGTGGCCAATTTCGTGGGCCAATCCAATTTCTTCACCGGGAAGGTGGAGGCCAAGGCCGGGAACACCACGGTCCGCCTCTCCGATGGTCGGGCAGTGCATGCCAGGGCGTGCCAGTTCCCCATCGGGCAGGAGGTGGTGGTCGGCATCAAGGTGGGCAACACCGACATCAGCAAGGAGGAGGCCGGCCCCCTGCAGGGAAGGATCGAAAGGATACTGTTCGAAGGCAAGTTCCTATTCATCGATGTCCAAGTGCCAGGGGTGGGGCTGATCAGCTCCAAGGTGCCCTCCTGGAGGATGGGCAAGCTGGCGGTGGGGGACGATGTGAACGTGCGCTGGGCCTGGGAAAAGGCCACGGTGTTCCCGCTGCCCGCGAACGGGCTGGCGGAGGAGCTGAGGGTGGACTGATGCCTGAGGTGCGCTTGGAAGGATTGGGCAAAACCTACGGAAAAGTGGTGGCCGTGGGCGGGGTGGACCTGGTGATCCGGGACAAGGAATATGTCACCATCCTCGGTCCTTCGGGATGCGGCAAGACCACACTCATCCGCATGATCGCCGGTATAATCGAACCTAGCCAGGGCAAGGTATTCCTTCGTGGAAAGGACATGCGTGGCGTACTCATCGAGGAACGGGGCATCGGTTACGTCTTCCAGAACATAGCGTTGTTCCCCAACCTGAACGCCGCCCAGAACGTCGCCTACAGCAGTCGGGCGAGAGGGGCGGACAAGGGGGCGCAGGAAAAGGTGGCCCGGGAGCATCTCCAGCTCGTCAAGTTGCTGGACCGGATGGCCATGTTCCCCGACGAGATGTCCGGCGGGGAGCAACAGAAGGTGGCCTTGGCCCGAGCCCTTGCCAGCGGGTCGGACCTATTGCTCCTGGACGAACCGCTGTCCGCGCTGGACGCCCGCGTGAGGGTGGACCTGCGCTACGAGCTGCGCCGATTGACCAAGGCGCTCGGCCTCACCACCATCCACGTCACCCATGACCAGGAGGAGGCGATGACGGTCTCGGACCGGATCGTGCTCATGAGGGCAGGCACCATCGTGGAGGCCGGCACCCCCGAGGAGCTTTACTCCCAGCCCAAGCATCTGTTCACGGCCAACTTCATCGGCGAATCGAACTTCCTGGAGGGCTGGGTGAGGGAGAAGGTGGACGGCCTGACCCGGGTCGAGGTCCGGGAAGGTTCCACCATCGATGTCATGGGGTCGACCCTGGAGCTCGGCGATCCGGTGGTGGTCTCGGTCCGGCCGGAGTTCGTCTACCCGTTCACCACCGGACTGAGGTCCAAGGTCACTGGCTCCATCTACATGGGCACATACTGGCGCATCAAGGCGACGACAGAGGGCGATGATGAAATGAACTTCGATGTTCCGATAACCGATGGACATCTCTATCAAATAGGGCAAGACATTTATCTGATGGTCAACAAGAGAGCGGCAGTGCTGTTCCCCCGTCCGCGGGAAGGGGTCGAGGAGGCGATCAGCCTTGAGTGAAAAAGGTTCTATGACAGATTGGTTCGGCAAGCGCAGGGAATCGGTCATAGCCAAAGGCATAAGGGACCATGCGGAGAAGGTGTGCGACACCGTCTCCGAGATCAACCGCGCCTTCGGGGCGATGGCCAACAACGACCACAACAAGGCGTTGGAGGCCTTGAAGCGAATGGTCTACTCGGAGAAGGAGGCGGACAACGTCGAGGAACGCATGTCCGAGGAGCTGGCCAAGGGAGACCTGGCCTCCAAGGAGCGCGAGGACCTCATGCACCTGGTCCGGCGCATGGAGGACGTGGCCGATTGGGGCAAGGAGGCCTCTCGGAACCTGCAGCTGGCCATCGAGGCGAACGTGCACGTGCCCGCGCATCTATGGAAACGCTTCTTCGAGCTCACCACCGAATTGGAGAAGGCCGCCAAGGCCATGCGCCAGAGCGTGGAGGCATTGGGCGTCAACGCAGAGATGGTGATGAGCCAGGAGAAGGCGGTGGGCGTCCTGGAGCACATCATCGATGACATGTACTTCAACATAAAGAAGGAGATATTGCTGACCGATCTGGACCCCAAGGGGGTCTATCTCCTCATGGACATGCTGCGTTGCCTGGAGGAATCCTCCGATTCCAGCAAGGACGCCGTGGACATGCTGCACATTTTGGTCATTAGCGACCAGTTCCATTCAAGATGAGGCGTTTGCGATGAGCGAGAGGTTGTTCGGTACCAACGGGGTACGGGGAGTGGTGAACGAGGACATGAGCGTCCAGCTCGCCTTGGACGTCGGTAAGGCCATCGGCACGTTCATGGGCGGGAAGGTGGCCATCGCCACCGACACCCGCACCTCGGCCCACATGATCAAGAACGCCGTCTCGGCGGGCCTGATGGCCTCCGGCGTGGAGGTGCTGGACCTGGGCATGCTGCCCACCCCGGCGCTGCAGTACTATGTGAAGGGCTCCGCCGTGAAGGGCGGGGTGATGATCACCGCCTCGCACAACCCTCCCGAGTTCAACGGCATCAAGTGCGTCGACTATGACGGCACGGAGATGCCCCGCCACAAGGAGGAGATGATCGAGGCGATATACTTCAACCAGAGCTTCGCCCAGAAGAGCTGGCGCACGGTCGGTTCGATGAGGCCGATCACCGGGGTGGGACAGACCTACATCACGGTGGTGAGGCGACAGGTGGACCATGCCGCCATCGAGGACGCCAAGCTAAAGGTGGTGCTGGACTGCGCCAACGGAGCAGGGTCGGCCACCTCCCCCCAGCTCCTCGAGTCCTTGGGGGTGAAGGCGATCACCCTGAACGCCAACCCGCAAGGGACATTCCCTGGCCACGAGAGCGAGCCCACCCCTGAGAACCTCCGGGACCTGGTGGAGATGGTCAAGGTGACCGGTGCCGACCTGGGCATAGCCCACGACGGTGACGCGGACCGCTGCATCTTCGTGGACGACAAGGGCAACTACCTCTACGGAGACCGGTCCCTGGCCATCGTGGCCCGCTATGTGGTCGCCGAGAGGGGCGGCGGAACGGTGGTCACGCCGGTGAGCACATCCTCCTGTCTGGAGGACGTGGTCAGGTCCGCTGGAGGGGAGGTCGTCTATACCAAGGTCGGCTCGCCGGTGGTGGCGCGCAAGATGATCGAGGTCAAGGCCATCTTCGGCGGCGAGGAGAACGGGGGGCTCATCTTCCCGGAGCACCAGTATTGCCGGGACGCGGCCATGACCATGGCCAAGGTCCTGGAGATAATAGCCAAGGACGGCCCCCTCTCCCGATTGGCCGCTTCGATCCCCGGTTACGCGCTGGACAAGCGCAAGATGCACACCCCGCCCGGCGTCAAGGACCAGGTGGTCGAGGAGCTCCTCATGCGCTTCGACGGCATGAGGGTGGACACCACCGACGGCATCAAGGTCTACTTCGACGAGGGATGGGCATTGATCAGGCCCTCAGGCACGGAACCGATATTCCGCATCTATTCCGAGGCCCGCTCCGACCAGGCGGCCAAGCGCATCGGGGACGAGTGCGAGAAGGCCCTCAAGGAAGCCGTCAAGGAATGTGAGGGCGACTGAACCCCCGCACCCCCAGCTTTTCATCACCATCAATACCCATAGATGGCAGAGAACTTCGCATCCAGGTACTTCAGGAACGGCCTGATGTCCAGGTCCTTACCGGTAACGGTCTTGACCAGGTCGGCCGGGTCGTAGAGGTTGCCCCTGCGGTGCACGTTCTCCACCAGCCAGTTCTTTACCGGGGCGAAATCTCCCGCCTCGACGCCCCTCTTCCAGTCCGGCAGGGCCCGCTCCATCTTGTCCAGGAACATCCCCCCATAGATGTTGCCCAGCGCATAGCTGGGGAAGTAGCCGAAGTAGCCGGAGGCCCAGTGCGTGTCCTGCATCACGCCTTCCGAGTCGTGACGGACATCGACGCCGAGATAGTCCTTGTACTTCTGGTTCCAGACCTGGGGCAGCTCGTCCACTCCGATCCTGCCCGAGAACAGGTCCCTCTCGATCTCGAACCTTATGATGACATGCATGCCGTAGGTGACCTCGTCCGCCTCGATGCGGATGCGGCTCGGCTCCACCAGGTTGACTGCCGCCACGAACTGTTCCAACCCGACCCCTTCCAGCGCCCCATTGGTGACGGAGCGCAACCGGGGCAGCATGTAACGCAGGAACTCCGGGCTTCGGCCGACGATGTTCTCCACGAACCGGCTCTGGGACTCATGTATCCCGTAGCTGGCGGCCGCGCCGATCGGTTGGTACTTCCACGCCGGGGGTTGGTTCTGTTCGTACAGGGCATGCCCCGCCTCATGGAGCACGCTGAACAGGCTGGAGGTGTACCGGTCCTCGAAGTAATGGGTGGTGATCCGGACATCGTCATAGTAACCGGTGGAGAAGGGGTGCTCGGTCTCGTCCAGACGCCCTCCTTCGGGCCCGTAACCGACGAACTCCATGGCCAGGTCGCTGATCCGCCTCTGAGCGTCGACGGGCACCTTGCGCTCGGTTATGGACACATCCGGCTCGAACCCCGAGCCCTCGATCTTGTCCAAGACCTTCTTCAATCCCCGTCGCATGCCATCGAACACCTCGGTGACGCGATCGGCGGTCATGCCCGGCTCGTAGGAGTCGAGCAAGGCGTCGTATGGCGTCCTGGTGCCCTTCACCTGCATCATGATGTCCGCCGCCTGGGCCCTCAGCTCGATCATGCGCGCCAGCTCGGAGCGGTACAGATTGAAGTCCTGGGCCCCCTTGGCCTTCTTCCATGCCGCGACGGTCAGGGCGGACTGTTTGGACAGGTCGGCCACCAGGCTCTCCGGCAACCGGGCCGATTCGTCGTAGGCCTTGCGGAAGAGGTGAACGTTGCGGCGCTGCGCCTGGTCCAGCGAGCCGAGGTCCTGGTGCGCCTCGATGGCGTCCAACAACCTCGCCACCTCCGGGTCGACCAGTTCCTGATGTGCGATGACGTCCAGGACGGCCAGTTGCTCGCTCCTTTGCTCCAGGCCGCGCTCTGGCATCTTCGTCTCCATGTCCCAGTGCAATATCCCTATGGCGGACGAGAGCAGGACGAGCTTCTTGGAACGGGTAAGGAGGTCCTCATAGACCTCCAGGATGGGTGCGGTCATGTGATATCGGCCGAGGATGGGCGGAACGATGCTTTAGCCTTTACCAAAGACAAGTCGTAGCACGCTGCGTTCGAAGAACGGGTTGAAAAATTATGGAAGGGGAAATCGTTTTTCGAAGCTTGCCGATCGAAAGGTCTCAGACCTTGGTGATCATGCGGCGCTCCATGGCGACCAGGTACATGATCTCCTCTCCAGAGTGGAGCTGTCCCTCGAACTCCTCCGGAACGGCCAGGGAGAAGTTCTCGAAGGTCTCCAGGTCCATCAGCTGGACCTCGTTGCCCCCGACCGCCAGGATCTGCGCCTTGCGCTTGTCGATCATAGGGACCTGCACCCTGTGCTTCACCGGGAACACCACGCTGCGCTTCTTCTTGTCGAAGATGCCGACGGCGTCGATGTTGGCCTTGGCCTCGCCATGTTTACCGGGTTTGGATGTGGATATGGAGATGATCTTGCAGGGCTCCTCATCGATGAGCATGTAACGGCCCTCTTTCAGCTCACGGACCTCTTGCTGCGTCCACGACATAACAATCTACCCGTCAATCCTACCTTGATTTATAAATCTTGCCTCTTTTAACCGGCCGCTGCGGCACCCTTGGCTGGCTCTGCGGGCTGGAGACCCGGCGCGGAGGCTCGGGGTACTTCTCCTTGACCTCGACCACCCTCGCCTCCATGTCGGCCAGGAGCTTGTCGCCGATGAAGTCGCCCTTGTAGAAGTCGACCTTGGCGGCTATGCTGGCCTTGGCCGCCAGGCTGCGGGCCACCTTGCCCCTCTGCCAGTATGGCGCCCGGTTCACCATGGGGTGTTGGAAGATCACGCCGTGCTTGGGGGGCCGCTTGCCGGTCTTCAGGTGCAAGAAGAGGGCCTTCTCCGCCCCCAGCAACTGCACGGTGCTGGAAGGGAACCGCGCCAATCGCCCCAGTCCTCCAGAGATCGAGATCATGCGCGCCGCCAGGTTGGCGGACAGCAGATGGGTCAGGTTGGGGGCCACCTTCTGCATGCTCTCCAGGATGTATCGGTCCAACGCCTCCTTGCGCCGGTACATGGACTCCAGACCGGAGGCGAAGGAGCGGATGGTCTCCAGGTCGTCCTCGAGCATCTCCGATCCCACCGACTCGAGCTCCATGCCCAGCTCCACCAGTATCCTGTCCCGGGAGCCATGCTTGGCGATCAGCTCCGCATAGCGCAGGTCCTGGGCGTAATCGGCCAGCTCGGGGAAGTGCAGCCCATACCACTCGTGCAACCGCTCGCTCATGAGGTTGATGGTCTCGATCAGGTCGTCGGTGGCGCGGATGGCCTGGGCCACGCACCGGTCCTCCCCCAACGGCTCTCGCGTCCTCACCTTGCCCAGCTCGACCATGACCTTCTGCATGAACTGCGGCTCCAGGCCGTAGTCCTGAGGTTTGATGAACGAGGAGTCGAAAAGCACCGGCTTCCCCAGTTTGGAGAGTCGGGGCTCGGCCACCTTCATGCGCTTCTGGGCCAGCCTCCGCTCCTCTGGCAGTATCTCGCCGCGCTGCACGGCCGCCAGCTTCTTGGCGATGGCCTTGGCGTCCTTCTCGAACAGCTCATGTCGCTTCACGCTCTGCTCGTCGCAGAGGAACACTCCGAACCACTTGGTGACCAGTATCATTTCGATGCCCTTCCTTTATGCTCACTTCGACCTCATGATGCGCGCCACCTCTTCTGGGGGAAGGTCGGCCGCCCCCCCGATGACATTGACCCGGTACTGCAGTTTGGCCAGGAACTCCATGGCCTCCATGCGATGGAACGCCTCCCGCACGTCGCGGCCCACCGTGATGGCGCCATGCTTCTCCAGCAGGTAGGCGTTGCTCCAGGACATCGGCTCACCGATGGAGCGGGCCAGGTCCTCCGTCCCCGGGGTGGTGTATGGGATCAAAGGTATTTCCTTTCCCAAGTAAAGCAGCGATTCCGGCGTCAGCGCCGGGCGCAACCGCTCGCTGGCCAAGGCAAGGACGGTGCAGAACTCCGGATGGGTGTGCACCACCGCCCCGACGTCCGGCCGTCCCCGATAGAAGGCCAGATGGAATGGCGTCTCTATGCTGGGCCTGCCTCCGGCCGCCACCTCCCCGGTGGCGATGTCGATCTCCACCAGCTTCTCCGCCTCCAGCATGCCCTTGCACACCCCGGAGGGGGTGATGAGCATACGGCCTCCCTCCATCCTCAGGCTGATGTTGCCCGCCAGTCCGCTCACGAGCCCCTTCTCGTAGAGCAGCTTCCCATAATGGACCAGCTCCTTCCTCGCCTTCTCGTCCTTCATGACATCCGCGCTCCCTTGACCTTATGGACCTCGGATGGCTTGATGACGCCTATCTCGGTGATGATGCCGGTGACGTACTTGTGCGGCGTGACGTCGAACGACGGGTTCAAGGCCGCCGACCCCTTCGGCGCGATGAGACGCCCGTCCACCTCCGTCACCTCCGTGGGCGACCGGTTCTCGATGGGTATGTCCTTGCCGCTCTCCATCTTCAGGTCGAAGGTGGAGATGGGCGCCGCGGTGTAGAATGGCACGCCCAGCTCATGGGCCAGGACGGCCTTCTCGAAGGTGCCGATCTTGTTGGCGAAGTCCCCGTTGGCGGCGATGCGGTCGGCCCCGACGATGACGATGTCGGTGCCAAGGCGCAGGAAATGGCCCGCCGCCCCGTCCGGGATGATGGCATGGGGTATGCCCTCCTCCACCATCTCGAAGGCGGTGAGCTTCATGCCCTGCCAGCGCGGTCTGGTCTCGGAGACGTAGACGAAAAGGGGCTTGCCCTTCCTCCACGCCGCGCGGATCGGCGCCAGCGCCGTGCCGTGGTCCAAGGTCGCCAAGGCCCCGGCGTTGCAATGGGTCATCACCCTGGCCCCGCTGGCGATCAATCCCTCCCCATGCTCGCCGATCAAACGGCACTTCTCCACGATGGTGTCGGCGTAACGGTCGGCCGCCTCCTTGGCGTCCTCGCCGTTGGCCATCGTCTCCACCATGAAGTCCACGGCGAAGAAGAGGTCGTGGGCGGTGGGCCTGGTGGACTTGAGCAGCTTGGCCGCCTCCTGCATGTCCATGCCCTGGTTCTTGGCCAAGAGCATTCCATAGGCCGCCGCCGCGCCGATGGCGGGCGCGCCCCGGACTGTCATGTTGCGTATGGCCTCCGCCATGTCCTCGCAGTTGTAGATGTCCAAAAGGACCACCTGGTGAGGGAGCAGCCGCTGGTCGATCATGCGCACCTTGTCGCCTTCGAGCCATAGCGCCCGGCGGTCCTGGACCTTGCCATCTAGCCTTATCCTCATCTTCTCATGCGAGTGAGGGCGGAGGGATTAGAAAATTGTTCTTACTGCATGGGTGGGCAGATTTCCGATATTTCGTCTCAAAACAATATCTTTATTAACTGGCTTCATTAATCAGAATGTTGGCTAGGAGATGAATAAGAAACCATCGGATTTTGACGTTTATTCGACCTCGACGGGGTTGCGCCAGATATCCAATCCAGTAAGGCAGAAGATATTGGCCGAGCTGCAACGCCGGGACCTTAGCCTGAGCGAGATCGCCACCCTCACCGGGAAGGCGCAATCCACCCTGTCCGTGCACCTTGACAAGATGGTGGTGGAAGGGTTGATCGGTTACCGGGACGACCCGCACGACAATCGACGCAAGATATTCTACCTCATCTCAAGGCCGGTCGGTTCCTCGGTGGTGCCAAGGGAGGAGCTGAAGAAGGCGGTCAGCAACACCATCGCCCGCAGCATCGGCACCCCGTCCACCTTCTTGAAGGGCATGATCCGTTCCATAGTCATCGGGATGGAGGCCATCGGCTTCAACATGGACCCGGTGCTGAAGGACATCGGGCGGCAGATCGGGACCGAGGTGGCGAAGCGGTTCAACTCCACCAATGTGGAAGGCCTCATCCAGGAGGTCAAGGAGTTCTACAAGGAGCACGAGCTGGGCGAGGTCGTGGTCTATTCCGTGCACCCGGTCACGCTCATCATCAAGGACGAGTACGACTGCTCCAAGGCGCCCGACGTCGGACGCACCCTCTGTCTTCTGAACGAGGGCATGCTGGAGGCCATGTTCGAATCGAAGCTGAACATGCCGTTGCGCGTGGTGGAGAAGGAGACCTTCGGTTCCAACTTCAACATGTGCAAGTACGTCATCGAGCCGTCCCTTTGACAGACCCCTAGCCAAGACAATCTTGAAATCTTGATCGGTCGATGCCATCGGACATGTCTCTGAAGGTCATCGCGGTCCTGGGCAGCCCCCGCCGTCATGGTGGCGGTTATGGCGTGGTCAAGAGCCTGGAGGGCAGGCTCAAAGCGCTTGGCGATGTCGAGGTGGAATACGTCCATCTCGTCGATGTCGGGCTGCTGCCATGCAAAGGATGCTTCACCTGCATCTCCAAAGGCGAGTCTCACTGTCCGCTCAAGGACGGGAGGGAGGACCTGGAGCGAAGGATGCTTGCGGCGGACGGGCTGATCCTGGTCTCCCCCGGGTATGTGCAGAACGTGAGCGGTCTGTTCAAGAACTTCATGGACCGGTTCGCCTATACCAACCACCGGCCCCGCTTCTTCCACCAGAGCACCCTGGTGGTCGCCAATGGCGGGGCGGGCCTGAAGCACACCCTGCGCGCCTTGAGCATATCCTTGGGCGGGGCGAGGGTCGTCCACCGTTTGCCGGTGGCGATCCCTCCCTGGCCCATCAACCAGAAGATGCAGGACAAGAACGATAGGGCGATCCAGGGGGCGGCGCGAGCATTGTACAAGGACATGACCACCAAGGGCCCGTCGCCCAGCCCAGATTTCCAGGAGTACATGCGTTTCCGTTTCTTTTCCAAGGTGGCGCCAGAGCTAAAAGAGCATCTGCCGGCCGATTATGAGTTCTACCAGGGGAAGAGGGACTTCTACTACGAGACCCGTATTTCCTTGGGCAAGAGATTGGCCGCGGGGATACTGGTCCCTCTCGGTCTATTCATGGCCAAGGGAATGGCACCAGCTCCCAAAGACATGTCCAAATAAGATCCGAGCGAGGAAGGGTAATGGTGCCTCACCGGCCAAGATTAAATATCACCTAGCCAATCGCAACGGCATGGTCCGGCAGCGGAAACCCTATGACCTGATATACCTGATGACGGTCGAGTTCCTGATCTCGATCCTCACTTTCTACAGCTCGGTCATCATGATCGTGGCGGTCGCCACCGGGTCGGATTCGGATAGGTTGGAGCTCATCGGCCCCGATGCCCCGGCATGGGTGTTGGACGACCCATCCCAGGCGCTGACCATCTTCAGCATGGCCTTCATGGCCTTGGCATTGCTATCGTTCCTTTTACTATGGGGGTTCCTTCGCGCCAAGTCCTTCTCATGGATGACCGGCATCCTTGCCTCCGTCGCTACTACGGTGGTGGGCATGGCGGCCATCCTCGCCCTGGGGTACGAGGACACGCAGACCTTCTTCCGCTATGTGATCCTGGTCATCGCCCCCATGTTCGTGATCTATCTACTGATCCGCCAGGACATCAAGGCCTACCTGCTCAGGTAGGATGGACCATCGACCAGAGCCATCCTTCCCACTCAGATCCGATATCGATGGCGTTCCGAGGTAATAGCGAAAGATTTATTCAAAATGAGGAATTCCTCGGCCTACTCAATCCCCTTGCTCTCAAAAGCAATTTGGGGTGAGATATCTGCCCATGAAAATGGGAGGGATGAACAATGGGACTGTTTGACAAAGTGAAAGGAGTTAAGGAAGCAGAGAACACCAAACTGACCAAGGAGGAATCCTTCGCCGCCGTGGCCTTGGCCGCGGTCGCAGCGGACGGGATGATCACCGAGGAGGAGGCCAACGGCCTCGTCGTCAGCCTGGTGCGCATGAAGCTCTACTCTGGTTACAACAGCAACCAGATGGGCGCCATGTTGAACAAGCTCGTTCAGATCATCAAGAAGCAGGGCGTCGACGAACTGGTCAACATGGCCAAGGAGTCCTTGCCGAAGGACCTGAAGGAGACCGCGTTCGCGGTCGCCACCGACCTCGCCTTGGCCGACGGGGAGCTGGGCGGGAAGGAGAAGGAGATCCTCACCAAGATCCAGCAGATCCTGGAGATCCCTGAGGACAAGGCGGTGACCATAATCGAGGTCATACTCATCAAGAACAAGGGTTGAACCTTTTCAATAAATGGTCCAGAGGACCATCTTTTTTTTATTTTTCAATCTCGGCACTGAGCCTGCGTATCTGCAGGCACCGGAACAACGACTCACATTCCAAGGCCTTCACCGAGCGCCTTTTTTCCTCCAATCCCATGCGCATCCCTAGGACCCAGACACCATTGTTGCTCTCTGGCAGGTCTGTGCGGGAGAAGTATCTGACATGCCCCACCTCCAGGCGGTCCTCCATGATCTTGACCGACCTTCTGTACCAATCGTGCCATGGTGCCTGTCTGGACCTACCTAAACAGCTCAAGGAGGAGGAGCATGCGGGCGAATTCCCTTCCCGTCACATATTCCCCCTGGTACCCCGGCAGATGGACGCTCCAACCCATCATGTAATATTGCCCATCGTGTCGAACGACGCCGTATCCCGGCCAGAGCGATTGGTATTGGGGGCTTAGGACCAGTTTGATCACCGTCTCGACCTTCGACCTCAGGTCCTCATCGCCCATGATGCTCTTGGAATGGAGGAACGCGTACAGGTCATAGATCCAGGGCAGTTTCAGATCATCATCGGGATAGAGGTCGGGGTTGAGCAGAGGGGACCGTCGGAATGCCTTCGGGTATCCCGGGAAGGTGTCCTGAGGGACGTACGCATGCTCGAGATCAGGTCTCCTCGCAAAATCGTAGACCCTGTCCAAGCGATGCTTGACCCAGGCATCGACCGCCCCCATCCTCATAACCCAGCATGGTCAGGAACGCGGCGCAGATGGTCCGATGCAGCACCGGGAGATAGCCCTGGTGGGGGAGGTCCATCTGCTCCTCCATCCATCGTTGGAACGGAGCGACCCGATCGTCCATGGACCTGCAACGCCCTTCCTCAATCCGAACTCGAACAATTTACCCATGACGTTCTCGAACGTCTGAGGGACTGGCCCCGTGCAGGGTATGGCGGTCGCACTCGCCTGGGATCCTTTCGAGCCAGGACCTCACCAGTGGGGCAGGTCAGCAGCTCGGTCAGCCCATCATCGGTCCTCCCCTCGTCATGATGATATCCTGCTGACAATCGATACCTGATGACCGGCCCAGCATTCTCCATGAGCCATTGGGCGATATCTGCGTTCTCCATGTTCCGGAACGTTGGGATGCAGGTCGGACGTTGATAATCCTTACCATCTGGTTCGTCCCGATGGACTGGTGCCGCCATTCGTTGAGGCTACATAGATCGACTGGGACGGCCCATTCAGGACGGTCCCTCCCCTCCATTCCTTCTCAATGAGCGAGTAGAACACCTCGTCGTAATAATGTCCATCTGTAGCACTCGTTGCGGAGGACCCCCTCCTCCTTGAATCCAAATCTTGTAAGAGCGATCGGACGCCTCATTGATGGCCAATGGGACCGCCTCGATCCGGTTCAGCCCATCGCATCGAACCCAACCTCAGGATGGTACAAGGGCTTCGGTCATGATGCCCTGCCTCCAATGGTCCGGATCAGTTCATAACCGAGCTCTGCACAATGGTTCGACGATTGGAAATGCCAGAGACAGACCATGCCTATGACTGATCATTGGCCCGATTCGATGGTCCAGATCATCACCATGCTTCGAATGGCATCGAGGCACTCCGGCCCATTTCTTCGTATCCTCGACGGAACGATGAGGCATCTCCCCATAGAGGAAGGTCACTCGGGGTCCGACTTGACTCGAACAAGGTCGGCGTCCTCCATGACCAATCTTCGAAGGTAAACTCCGTCGAAAATATGCATGGATGCCGTGTAATCATCAAATGAGTTCCATCGACGTATTGAGCATCCTCACGAGAAATGAAATCTTCAGTAGTCTCTGGTAGGAGACCACCTAAGCTAGATATAGGGAGTGTGGGTGACATAGTTGAAATCCATTGGACAAATGGTCATGCTGCGTGACTTCTTCTGCATCGATATAAATTAAACATTATAGTTAATAAAATATTCAATGATATCAATAAAAAATTGTAAAACATCTTAGATCATTTCTTTTTCATCTTAGCCAGCTTCTTCTTCGCTGCCCCACTGCCCGATGCAGCTTTGCTCTCTAACGCTGCCATCTTTTCATTCTTTCCTGCCTTTTGCTTTTTTATATCATTCTTCGAAATGCTCATGCTCCCGATAAGCAGTAATTTTCTATTTATGTGATGAGCATCCACCACGGATAAGTTGGGTAGAAATAATCTGGAATCGTAGGAATAATGAGAAGGAGAGAAACAACCGGAATGGGAAATGGCGTTTAGGATATCGGTTAACGATGATCAAATTCCCTTGCATGTCGATGGGTTTTAAGGCTCTAGCTCGAGCCAGCCATCAGGACCGAAAAGGATTGAATTGAAATCAGAAAATAAATGTCTGGATGAGAAGAATGGTGGGCTCAGCCGGATTCGAACCGGCGACCTTCTCCGTGTCAGGGAAACGTCATAGCCACTAGACCATGAGCCCGTGCGTTGTCGCAGTAAAGCGTTCTACTCTATATGTCTTTCGTTATCTTCCTGAAACCACTGGCAGTCCCTACGTCACTTGTCCTGGTGAGAACGAATAATTTTTTATTGGGCTCTCGCATCACCTGCGGCTGAACAAGATGCCAGAGATCCTACTTTTCACCAAGCCCGCCTGTCAGAAGTGCGATTACGTCAAGGAACGCCTGCCGGAAGGTCTGAAGGTGGACATCGTGGACACCTCTACCGCCGAGGGCCTGGCCGAGGCCGCTTACTATGAGCTGCTGAACAAGCCCACCCCCATCCTCGTCGTCGACGATGAGGTCTTCGAAGGCGCCATCGTGATCATGAACAAGCTCAAGGCGCTCTCCGAGAACTGCTAGGGCAATCGCTTTTTTACCTAGGTTCGTGCGTTAAGGTCATCATGATCGCGCTAGGCATCGAGGGAACGGCCCATACCTGTGGCGTAGGCATCGTCAACGCCAAGGGGGACATCCTTGCCAACGAGATCAAGATGTACAAGCCTGAGAAGGGCGGCATCCATCCCCGGGAGGCGGCCAACCACCACGCCGAGCATCTTGTCCCGACGATAAAGGCCGCGGTGGAGAAGGCCGGGATATCATTCAAGGACATAGACCTGGTAACGTTCTCCCAGGGTCCTGGTCTGGGGCCATGCCTGCGCACGGTCGCCACCGGGGCAAGGGCCCTGGCCCTGTCGCTCAAGGTGCCGATCATCGGTGTGAACCATTGCATCGCCCATCTGGAGATAGGGCGCATCAAGACCGAGGCCAAGGACCCGGTCCTGCTATACGCCTCCGGCGGCAACACCCAGGTCATCGCCTTCGCCAACGGCAAGTACCGCATTTTCGGCGAGACGCTGGACATCGGCATCGGCAACATGTTCGACAAGCTCGGTCGGGAGATCGGGCTCGGCTACTACGCCGGTCCTAAGATAGAGAAGGCCGCTTTGGAAGGGTCGAAGCTGCTCGACCTCCCCTATTCCGTCAAGGGCATGGACCTGGCCTTCTCAGGCATCCTCACCGCGGCCATGCAGCATCGGGCCAAAGGGGAGAGCATTGAGGACATCTGCTTCAGCGTGCAGGAGACATGCTTCGCCATGCTCACCGAGGTCACAGAGCGGGCCATGGCCCACATCGAGAAGTCCGAGGTGCTCCTGGGCGGCGGGGTGGTGCAGAACAAGCGCCTGCAGGGCATGGTGGCGAAGATGGCCCAGGACCGGGGCGGGAGCACCTTCGTGCCGGACCGATTCCTATGCATGGACAACGGGGCCATGATCGCCTGGACCGGTCTGGTCATGTACGAGGGCGGGGTGCGCATGACCGTCAAGGACACCGAGATAGACCAGCGCTTCCGCACCGACCAGGTCGTGGTCACCTGGCGCTGACCGCCCAAAAAACTCACTTGGCCGCCCTGGCGGTCTTCTGGGCCCACGATATTATCCAACCAATTGAAGGAACTCCTCCTCGCGGCCGCGAGGCACCCTGCCGCCGCTGGCGATGTTGTGCCCTCCGCCCACGCCCCCGACCTTGCGATGCCGCCTCCTTCATCGCGGAGCCCAGGTCCACCCCGAGCTCGTCCACCATCTTGCGGTTGGCGCGGGAGGATATCTTGACCTCGCCGTTCTTATGGACCAGGCTGAGGGTGGGCTTCTCCCTGTCGCCGACCCATTGCATCATGACGCTGCACGCCTCCGAGGAGACGTCGGGGTTGGGGCAGATGAAATACTGGATGTTGGCGCCTTGGATGAGACCTTTTCGGCTCACCTCGACCGAGGCATGCAGCAGGCTCTCCCCGAACTCCACCCGCATCCGCTCGGCGTCCTTGGCCGCCTCCGCCTCGCCGAGGAGCATCGCCACGCCCAACGCCTGCCTCTCGGACTTGCCGCAGGCGTTCAATGCGTTGGCCAGGTCTTGGGAGAACTGCCTCTGCTCCGGGAAGTAGTAGCGGTTGGCGAGCACCTCCTCGAAGTTGCCGATGGTGCTGCCCTGCCTCAGCAGGCGCAGCATGATGAGGGAGTTGAGGCGCATGCGCTGCCCCTCGTCCAACGATTCGTATGGGAGGTTGTCCAGGACGTCCGCCTCGTCCAAAAGTCTCCTGACGCCCTCCCTGTCGCCGCTGACGCCCATGATGAAGGGGTCGGTGGTCTTGTTCAGGGCGTCCTTGAGGTTACCGTCCACGATGAGCTGTCCGGGACGCTCCTGGACGAGCTTCCGCTTGGCCCCGTTCTGATAGAGCCAGATGTTGATCCCGCTCAGGCCGCGCAGATGCTGCTTATCGCCGATGATGCCGCCGAAGGCCACCCAGAGCAGGTCCCAGTTCTTCTCCGAGACGTGCACGGCAAGGAACATGGCAAGCGAGCTGGCACAACCGGAGATGGCGCCATCGATGCCATAAAGGTGGGGGTTGAGGTGCATCAACCTCTCGCCGCCCTTCTCCGGCCGGTGGTGGTCCAGCACGATCACCGGGACGCTCAACGACTGAAGGACGTCCAGGTTGTTGGACCCCATGTCGGAGATGATGAGCAGGTCGACATCCTTGGCCGTCTCCCGCACCAGCCTCTCATCGAAGCCCTTGGCCATGGTGCACTGGAACTGTTTGCACTCCCGCAGGAGCATGGCGCAGAGGACCCCGGCGGACGCCAGTCCATCGGCATCGTTGTGGGAAATGACCCGGACCGTGACGGCCCGGCGGACGGCCTCCGCCGCCCTAGAAAAGTCAGTGAAGAGGTTTGGGGGAAGCTGGACGATATCGTCCATCCGCCCTCACTCGATGAGCAGCTCGGCGGTCTTGAGCGAGTACTGCCACTCCATGGGCAGGCCGCCCTCGCGCTTGTAGTACTTCACCAAGCGGCGGATCTTCGCCTCGATGAGCTGCAGGCCGCGGCGGTTCGCCACGTCCTTCTTGTTGGCCACCACATGTACGTTGAGGTCGATGGCCCGGCGCATCAGGGCGACCAGGTCCTCGGGGAGCTTGGGGGAGAGGTTGTTCTCGTCCAGGATCTCCAGGATGGTCTTGCCGGTGGCCAGCTTGACGTCGGGGACGGCGTATTGGTCGCGCAGCTTCAGGCCGATCTTGGCCGTGGGCATGCCTTCCTTTCCGAACTTCACGACAAGCTGAACGATCTCCTCTTGGGGCACGGGGACCCACTCTGGGTTCTCCGTGACCATGGGACGGTGGGAACCTGACTTCCCCCTTCTTCTGGCGTGCATCTTTGCCATATTGTCATCTCTTTGAACTTCAATGTTAAACGGTTTAAGTACCTGTGGCGAGGCATCAGCCAATTCCACTACTAATATTTAAGACTTTAATGTCCGGGAACGGGCTCAATCCCTTGGGCGAAGGCACGCCTCGGCCCACCGCAGTTGCTCGACATATTCCACCTCCGGGAAGGCCAGCTCGTCCGGTAATGAATCCGAACAGCCTCCAACCCATCTCCCCTTGGCCTTCAACGAGCAATCAGATCGCCCGCGAAGACATGCCCGTCGCGAAAAGGGGCTTTGGACCTGGGTCGGAAACCCTGCCCCGTCTCCTCCAGGAACTCCCGGACCACCGCCTGCTCCGGGGTCTCGCCCGCTTCCATCCTTCCCCCGGGCATCTCCCAACCATGACGCTTGGGGTTGTAGACCATGAGGAACCTGCGCCCAGAGAAGGCGATGGCGTAGACGAAGCTCATGCCCTTTGCACCACCACCATGGCATGGTCCTTCTCGTACGGTTCCAGGTCGACCACTTCCAGGACCTTGAACCCCGCCTTCAGGAACTGCGCCTCCACCGAGCGGAAGATGTCCCTCGGTTCCTTGGTGACGTCCTCAGAGCGAGCCTTCACCACCAGCATGCCTTGGCCGATGCCGAAGGCTTCGAGGTTGCGCAGGAAGATGCCCGCCTGGTCCTTCTGGGCCACATCCTGATAGAGGACGTCCGGTCCTTCCACCACGAAACGGAGATCGTCCGGTCTGGTGGCGTCCCCCAGTATCGGCACCATGTTCGGCCTGGACTCGCATACGGTGACCAGGTCGCGGAAGGATCGTTGGGAGATCTCCACGCAGAAGACCGAACCGTCCAGCACGATGTCGGAGACATGGCTCGAGGTGGTCCCGCTGGCCGCTCCCAAGTACAGCACCTTGGAGCGCCTGCCGATCGGACAGTGGGCGCCGCCCTTCTTCATGTAGGCGGCCAGCTTGCTGCGGCTTGGCACCCATTCCCTGTACTCCACCCCTTCGTGGTCGAAGAGGCGCTCCCCGTAGACCCTCACTCCGGGCACCATGTTCTGGGTGAAGAGGAGATCGCCGTCGCTGAAGACCCCCACCCATCGGGTGGGACGGATGGCATGTTTGGAGGCACCCATACGGTGGCATGGATGAGGGTTAAGGTTAAAAGCGTTTCTCGCCGCTATCCGGTCCGTGGCCGGTGAGGGGGACCAGGGCAAGAAGATCGACGAGCTCACCCAGAAGGTGGAGCAACTAGAGCAGGCCATGCGCGACGTGGCCCGCCCCTACTCCGAACTGGTGGAGCAGTTGGCCCGGTTCCAGGAGACGGTGCAGAAATACTTCCGCCTCATGGACCTGTACCAGCGCTATGGTTCCATCTCCATCGAGACCATCCTCCCCGAGGTCAAGGACCCCATCTCCAAGGACATCGTCAAGGTATTGCTGGACAAACCTGGGTTGAACATATCGGAGATAACCGAGGAGCTCAGGGCCCGTCGGGGCAGCTCCTCTCGGCGCATCGTGCGCGACCGACTGGGGGAGCTGGTGGAGCAGAAGGTGCTGGTGGAGAAGGCTGGCCAAAAGGAGAAGACATACGATATCTCCGAGCCCGTGATCAAGAAATGGTCACAAGTGCTCGGGTTGAGCAAATAGGGTGACCATGCTTGACCTAATACGAAGGACGAAGGGAGACCGGGAACGAACCGTTGAGACGGACGAGGTGAAGAGATGACTGAAAATGAAGGGTACAAGAGCGAAATGCCGGACGCGCAGGAGCTAAGGGAGATATTCGAGGTGCTGTCCGAGCATGTGCCGCGGTTGCTCGAGGCGGTGACCAAGGTACTGTACAACGCCCAGGAAGGGTGAGAAGTTCGGTCAATCGGTGGCCGGGTTCTACAAATCCCTCAAGGCGGCGGGGATGAGCGGACAGGAGGCCTTCGAGCTCACCAAGCAGTACATGGACACCATCAGCCTGGGCGGGCTTTTGAAGAACATGATCGGCGGCTATGGCGATGACGACGACATCGGGAGGGCCATCAAGAAGCGGGTGGCCAAGGAGATCGAAGAGGAGAAATGATGGACCCAGAGGATAAGGAAGCGGTCCTGGTGGTGACAGCGGCCGCCCCCAAGTTGATGATCACGCTCTTCATCTCCTATCTGCGCCTCAAGCGGGCAGCGGTGCGAGCGGAGAAGGACCTGCGGCGCTCCCTGCAGGCCAATGGTGTCCCGAAAAAGGAAGCGAAGGAGCTCGCCGCGGCATACACCGAATGGACCTCCTTGCGTTTTTGGCTGAGGAGGGCGGCGTTCCCAGCCGCCCTGGAAGGGATCCGGTCCGCCGGCAAGTGATCCCGGTCACTGCCGGATCAGATACTCGGCCACGCCGAAGCCGACCTCTTCGTCCATCTTGAACCGGGTGAGGGTCTCCCACATCACGGCGTGGTGCTTCTTGTCCTCGCCCTCGAAGTGCATCATGGCCTTGCGCTTGGTGACGCCCTTCACTCCGTACACGTTGCCATCCTTGTCATAGAACGCCATGTACAGCTCGGCCGGACTGCCGTCCGCCTGGAACTCCTTGGCCACGTCCACCTTGACGATGGGGATCATCTCGCCGTCCAAGTACAGGAAGCCAGCGTCGACATCGCCCTTGTCCATCTCCAGCTTGGTGATGTTGAAGGCGAACTTCTCGTTGAACTGGCAGGTGACCCAGAGCCACAGGCGGGGGGCGGTCCATTCCCTGACGCCCCAGGAGTGGTCCCTCTCGCCCAAGGCGCGGACCACGAACTCCCGCTCCTCGACCTTGACCGTGCCTATGAAATGGCCGACCTGCTCGATGTGCTCGGCCGCCACCTGCTGGGCCAGCTTCTCCTTCTCCGGCGTCACGCAGTTGCGGTAGTCGAACTGGGGGGTGATGGCATCGAAGTCCAGGGCGAATGAGACCTTGACCGGCTTGACCTCGCCCTTGTCCATTTGCATGAGCTCTCCCTCATAGGAGAGGTTCCACTTCTTCTCCGCCTCGACCGCGGTGAACTTGAGGCCCTTGGCGCTCAGCTCGTTGTCTTCCATCTCGACGTTCTCTTTGAGGCCCACGATAGAGCCGTCCGGCATGAGGAAGAAGCAGAAGAGCGCCTTCTCCTTCTTGTTCGGCTTCAAACCGATGCGCATGAAGCCACAAAGGTCGTTGCCGCGATCATAGAAATTGAAGTAAAAACTCTCGTTCCAGTCCTTTTGCTCTCCGACCTCATGAAGCATATCGTAATCCAAATCGATCAACCTTCCAACACGTAAATCGTGCCTTCGTTGCCGTCAAGGGTTATCCTCTGCCCCGTCTTGAAGATTTTCGTTGCACCCTTGACCGCGGTGACCGCCGGGAGGCCGTATTCGCGCGAAACCACCGCTCCGTGCGACAGCACCCCGCCGGTCTCGGTGATCAATCCCCCGATCTTGCTGAACACCGCCGTCCAGCCCGGGTCGGTGTTGGTCGTGACCAGGATCTCGTGGTCCCTCACCTCGCCCAGCTGCTCGATGGAATCGACCACACGAACGATGCCAGTGCACGTGCCAGGGCTGGCGGAGGTACCGACGATCCTCAGGCCGTCCCCTTGCCATATGACCGTGTCGTCGAACTCGGTGTTCCCCCGCAGGAACTTCGGGGGCAGTCGGTCCTTGTAGCGCATGAACTCCTTCCGCCTCTGCTCCACCGTCCTCTTCAGCTCCTCGGACGGCTGCCTCGGCATTTGGAATATCTCCTCCTTGCCCAGGAAGAAGATGTCATCGACGCCATCCAGCAACCCTCTCTCCCTGAACCTGCGGCCATACTCCATGAAGAGGCGACGCCAGCGATAGAGGATATGGTCCAGGTAGAAGCGCTGGTTCTCCCGGAACATGAGATAGGTCTGGGCATACCCGAGGACGGTCTTGAACAGCTTGCGGCGCAGGTAGCCGTAACGCATCTTGCCTATCGCGGCCAGTATCTCCCGCTCCGCCTCCAGGCGCTCCTTGACCTTGTTCCGCTCCATCCCTTCCAGGTCAAGTTGCGGCGACCGGACCAGCGCCCTCAATATGTCGACCACCAGGGAGGGGTCGTCCGCCCAGCGGGGGAAGTAGATCTCGCGGGTGTGGGACCTCTGGCCATAGGCATCGAGGAACTCCAGGAGCTCGATGCGATAATCTGAGTACATGGGCTGGGCCCAGAGCTCCTCAAGGAACTCCTCGGACGGCAGCTCCTGCAGGCGTCTCCCCACGGCGGTATCCTCCCTGGCCTTGTCGGCCAGCTTGGCCAAGGCCATGTTGGTCTCGATGGTCTTGTTGCCCTTCAGCCCGGAGATGACCTTGGAGTAGAGCACGCCCGACCTATCGTCCAGCCAATCGGTCAACCAGCGCTTCACCATCAGGTTCGTTCCGATGGAGTGGGTCACCATGCCATAGCGGATCAGGCGGAAGTGCTTCAGGTAGGCCTGCTCCATGGCCAAGAACTCCTGGTGCAACCGCTCGTCCTCCACCTTGGTCAGGTCGAGCGCATCGAAGGGGCCCACTGCCTCCATGTATCCCTCCGTCCACCGCTGGTAGGCCTTGTCGGTCCGGAAAATGGTGCCGTCCCGGTCCAGCACCGCGATGCGGACCTCCGCCCAGAGGCGTTTGCCCACCTTGGTCTTGACGTTGGCGATGCGTTCCTGGTCCTTCACCGGGAAGTAGTTGAGCAGCTCCTTGGTGCGTGAGAATCGGGGGTTGTAGGTGAAGACCTCCTCCAACACCTCGGTGTTGAAGTAGATGTGGCCCTTGTGCACCCGCAGCAGCACCTTGTCGGTGAGGTCCTTGTAACCCATGATCTCGCTGCCCTCGTGGTTCACGTACTTGGTGAGATATTCTCCAAGCAACGAGTAGAACAGCGGCGAGGTGACATCGGCCCAGTATTCATCACCATAGGCCCTGGTCCACAGCGTCCGGTCCTTGACCAGGGTGGTGATGGGACGGGACTGCAGGATGATACACTGAACTTCCGTCCATGGCCCACTCGATGTCCTGGGGCGACCCGAAGTGGTCCTCCAGTCTCAGACCGGTGCGGGCCAGCTCCTCCGCCTGCCCCGTCTCCAGGGTGGGGTTGGTCTGCACTTCCTCCGGGAGGGCGGTCGCCTCGGCCGAGCTCAGATGGAAGGCCTTTTCCTTCCGGTTGATATGGCGATGCTCCAGTTTGCAGTTCCGGCCATCGCATACGTAGCGGTCCGGACTGACCATGCCGGAGGCCACAGCCTCTCCCAGGCCGAACGCCGCCTCGATGACGACCTTGTCATCGCCGGTCATAGGGTCCTTGGTGAACATGATCCCTGAACTTACCGCATCCACCATCCTCTGCACGATGACCGCCATGCCCGTGCGCAGGTGAGGCACCTCGTTGTTGTGACGATAGGTCATGGCCCTCTCGTTCCAGTAGGAGGCCCAGCATCGCTTCACATGCTCCGCCACAGCCTCCTTCTGTATGCCTAGGTAAGTGTCCTGCTGCCCCGCGAACGATGCGTCGCCCAGGTCCTCCGCGATGGCGGACGATCGCACCGCCCAAAGACCATCCGAGGTGAGCCTATCTTGCAGGCCATCCAATAGCTCGACCCGCAAAGGCCTCACCATCATGGCCCCCTTGATATCTTTGGAGGCCTTCTGCACCGCCAGGGCATCATCGAAATCTGTGCCTTCAAGGACCTTGGCGATCTCTTCGGTCAGCCCATTGGCCCGGAGGAAGGAATCATACTCCATTGCCGGCACCACCAGCGCCCAAGGCACCGGAAAGCCTGCCGTTAGAAGGTTGGCCAGGTTCGCCGCCTTCGGCCCCACCAGCCCGATGTCCCCCTCCCCGACCTCCTCCAAGGACAGGACGGTCTTCGCAGCTGTCATGCCATTGATTTGGACCAGGCCCCCAGCCGGCTTAGACCTTCCATCAACAAAATGCTTTGCCCCTCCAATTATTTCTAAAGGAAGGGCCATTGAGGCCATGATGCTCGATATCCTGAACGACATCGCCGACCGGGTGGCCGAGAAGGTCAGACCGAGATGGCGCGAGGCCTGCATGGGCGAGGAGCTGGAGATGGGGGCGGACGGCACCCCCACCTTGTTGATCGACCGTCTGGCCGAGGAGATCATCATAGATCACGTCAAGCGCTCTGGACTGTCCTGGGACATACTGAGCGAGGAGGCGGGCCGAGTAGGAAAGGGAAGGGATAGGACCTTGGTCATCGACCCCATCGACGGCACCTACAACGCGATCATGGGGATACCGTTCTACAGCGTGTCTTTGGCCCTAGGCCGGGAGAGCATGTGCGACGTCGATACCGCGGTGGTGCTGAACCTGGTGACCGGCGACCGGTACACCGCCATCAAAGGCAAGGGGGCCTGGTTGAACGGATGTCGGATCCAGACCAGGAAGCTGGACCTAAAGCAGGCCGTGTTCCTGGTGTACATGGGGCATTTCGCCACCGAAAATGACTTCCGCGTCGCCCGTATGGGACGGAGATGCCGCTCCCTCGGGTGCAGCTCCCTGGAACTGGCATTGGTGGCCCAGGGCAGCGCCGACGGCTATTACCTTCATACGGACGTCTACGAGAAGGCCATCCGCGTGGTGGACATCGCCGCCGCGGCCCTGATCCTGCGCGAGGCAGGCGGGGACCTCGTCGATCTTAAAGGAGGAAGGTTGGACATGCCCTTCGACCTGAGCACGAGAAGTAACTTCTTAGCCTATGGCGACGAATCTATGCGCGAGGTGCTGCGATGAGATTCGGCATGAGCGTCAACATGGACATACCGGACGCACCCCGTCTGGCCAAGAAGGTGCTGGGGCTATTGAAGGGGCATGAGGTGCTGCTGGAGAACGAGGTCGCGGCCCGTCTCAAGCGCCCCGGCATGAAATTGGACGACATGGACGTGGACATGGTGGTGGCGGTGGGCGGGGACGGCACCATCCTCAGGGCTTTGCAGCACAATGCCGCCCCGTTGTTCGGCATCAACGCCGGAGACCTCGGTTTCCTCACCACGGTCACGGAGGAGGAGATGGAGGAAGGGGTGGAGAACATCCTCAACGGCAATTACTCCTTGGAATCCCGCAGCAAGCTGCAGACGGTCGTCGGCGGCAAGCGCCTGCGCGACGCCGTGAACGAGGCGGTGGTGCACACCGCCCAGATCGCCAAGATCCGCCACTTCCAGGTCCATGTCGACAATGAGCTCGCCATCAATGTCCGGGCGGACGGCATCATCGTCTCCACCCCGACCGGCTCCACCTGCTACGCCATGAGCGTCGGAGCCCCGCTGGTCGACCCTCGGGTGGACGCGCTGGTCATCGTGCCCATGGCCCCTTTCAAGTTCGCCGCCAGACCGGTGGTGGTGCCCTCGAGCAGCAAGATCACCCTGCGCGTGATGCGGCCTAAGGAGTGCCTGGTGGTCATCGATGGCCAGGACTCGGAGCTGATGGCCGGAAATGAGACGGTGGAGTTCACCATGGCCTCGACCAAGGCGCGCTTCGTCACCTTCGGCAAAGGCTTCTACACGCGTACCCGGGAGAAGCTGATGGGGTCCCTATGCTGAAAAGACCCCACGGCATTTACCGCGAGGTGCTGGAGATGGTCATCGACGTGGCCAAGAGCAGCCATCCCAGGGAGTTCGTGGCGCTGCTCCACCAAGAGGACGGGGTCATCGACGAGCTGCATTTCCTCCCTGGAACGACCTCCAACGAGGACAGCGCCTATCTCCTGTTGCACATGCGTCCCATCGACCTCAACATATGTGGCACGGTGCACTCCCATCCCGGACCATCGTTCCGGCCTTCAGGTGCGGACCTGAGCATGTTCAATCGCTTCGGGAATACCCACATCATCATGTGCATGCCTTACGAGATGAGGAGCTGGCAGGCGTACGACCAAGAGGGAAGGCGCATCTCCCTTCAGATCGTCGATGAGTGATCAGAAGACGCGCGAGTCTGGACCGATGTTCCCCCGGGCCAAGGTGCCCATGCCGATGGTGCACCTTTCCCAGATGATGGTGCCTGGTTCGATCATGCTGTTGATACCGGTCTTGACGTCGTCGCCCATGATGACGCCCAGCTTCCTCAGTCCGGTGTCGATGAGCTCGTCGCGGAACGTGACCTTGATGCTGCGGTTGTCGAAACGGAGGTTGGCCACCTTGGTGCCCGCGCCGAAGTTGCATCGTTCCCCGATCACGCTGTCACCCACGTAATTGAGGTGGGGGATATGGGTTCCGGCCATGACGATGCTGTTCTTAACCTCGACGGAAGCTCCGATCTTGACCTTCTCCGCCAGGCTGGTCGCCGGTCGGATATAGCAGTTCGGGCCGACCTCGCAGCCCTTGGATATGTACACCGGTCCTTGGACATAGGCACCGCTGTGCACCACCGCCCCCTCCTCCACCACCACGTTCCCTTTCAGGACCGCCCCCTCCTCCACCTCGCCCCGGATGTCGCGCTGGACCTCCGACATCAGGATCTCATTGGCCTTGAGCAGGTCCCAGGGCCGTCCCACATCCATCCAGTAGCCTTCCAGACGTTGGACCACCAGGTCGTTGGAGGCGGCGAACAGGTTGAGCGTGTCGGTTATCTCGAACTCCCCGCGGGGGGACCTCTCGGTCCTGCGGATGTAAGGGAATATCTCTGGGGTGAGGATGAACATGCCCGCGTTGATCAGATCGCCCGGGGGGTCCTTCGGCTTCTCGACGATGCGTGCCATGCGGCCCTCCCTCTCATCAATGACACCGAAGCGGGAAGGGTCCTGCACACGGACGGCGCATATCATCGCCTTGCGCTCCGTGCGATAGCGGTCCACCGCCGCCTTGATGTCCTGTCTTGATATTAGCACGTCCCCGTTGAGGCAGACGAACTCCTCATCGATGTGACCCTCGGCGATCCCGATGGCGTTAGCCGTCCCCAAGCGCTCCTTCTGCTCCAGGAAGTTGATGTTCAGGCCCAGGCTCGAGCCGTCGCCATAATGCTCCTTGATGCGGTTGGCCTTCCAACCCACCAGGATGGTGATGTCCTCCACCCCGGCCGAGCGCAGCGATTCCATGAGGTGGGTCAGGTACGGTTTACCTGCCAACGTCAGCAATGGCTTCGGTATGTTGGAGGTGAGCGGTCTTAGCCTGGTCCCCTCTCCCGCGGCAAGGATGAACGCCTTCATTTCAGGCACCTCTTCACAATGCCCCTCCCCAGGTTCATGAGGCGGTCCAGCTCCTCCTTGTTCCTGGCCTCGGCGTTGACGCGGACCTTGGGCTCGGTGCCGGAGAGCCTGACCAGGAACCAACCGTCCTGGTACTCCGCGCGCCAGCCGTCCACGGTGATGAGGCGGTTGCATTTGAGATTGGCCATCTCGCCCCCGATCTTGCCACGGACTATGTCCCTCTCTTGGGATTGGAACATGAAGGACTCCCGGGCGGAGGGATATGAAGGCAAGGCATCGACCAGCTCGGACAGGCGGTTCTCCGCCACACATTTGGCCAGAAGGGCTGCGGCGTACACGCCGTCCGGACAGTAGGTCTGCCGGGGGAAGATGAAGGTGCCCGACGGCTCGCCCCCGAAGGGGAAGCTGCTCCTCTTGAGCGCCTCCGCCACGTAGACATCGCCCACCTTGGTGCGGACCACGTTGCCCTCGACCATGTCGTCCAATACCATCGAGGCGTCGATCGGCGCCACGATACCGTCCGCCTCGACCAGCGAGGCGAACAAGGCCAGCAACCGGTCCCCGTCGATGAAGCGGCCGTTCTCGTCCATGGCCACCATGCGGTCCCCGTCGCCGTCATGGGCGATGCCCAGGTCCGCGCTCTTGGCCAGAACGGCGTGGCGCAGGTCGCCCAACTGTTCCTCGGTCGGTTCAGGCAGTCGACCGGGGAAGTATCCGTCGGGCTGGGCGTTCAAGCTGAGCACGCTGCAGCCCATCTCGCGCAGGAGGATGGGGGTGATGGTGGTGGTGGCCCCGCAGCCGCAGTCCACCACGACGTTGACGTGGCATTGGCCCAGGGACCGTATCACCTCTTGGATGTGGTCATGGATGGCGCCGGCGTAATGGCTCTGCTGTCCCACCTCCCTCCAGCCAGGCATGGTCTTGGAGGGTTCGGTGATGAGGCTCTCCACCTCGTCCATCTGTCGGCTGTCGAACGCGCTTCCGTCCGGGTTCCACATCTTCACGCCGTTGTATTCTGCTGGGTTGTGAGAGGCGGTGACCATCAGACCGCAGCTATGGCCGAAGGCGGCCCTGGCCAAGGGTAGGTGTGGACACCATGCCGGTCAGGTGCACGTCCGCGCCAGAGGCCATGGCCCCAGCTGCCAACGCGCTCTCCATCATATCGCTGCTGGTGCGGCAGTCCTTGCCGATGATGACGTCTTTGTAAAGCTGCCCCACCGCGATCCCGATCCTGAGGGCGAGGTCCGCTGTGATCTCGCGGCCCACCACCCCGCGGATTCCTGATGATCCGAACAACGATGTCATTTCCAGCGCGGTCATTGACATCAGCCCATATATTCTTAGCGTGCCGGTATGGAGAAAAAATGTCCTTACTGGAGCGTTATCCAGCATAATTTCTATGGGGGTAAAAAATAAATTAAAAATCAATCGTTAATCCGACAAAATCTGGCTATCTTGACCGAAAAAATGGTTTATTTTATAAGTAAAACTAGTGCTGGTCAATGAGCATTATCAGATAAATATTATATATTAGTAAAGTTCATTACAATCTGGACATAAGGCCAGTTAACTGGTCTATGAATGGATGGTGATAGCACATGGTGATGGAACAGATTAGCCTGGACAAGGCGAAGGAGATTGCCAAGAAGAAGGGCCTTAAGCCCGGACGCGTCAAGGGTACCAACGGTGTTCAATTCACAAAGGGAAACAACCCGAGGCTCGAGATCGTCGATTGGAACGAGTTCGAGAAGACCCTGAACAAGAGGTCCCTGGCCGTCTACGAGTCCGGCGGCTGGATGAAGATCATGAAGAAGGCCGGCAAGTAAGGTCCCCACTCTCTTCGAACAAACCCCTTCCTTCCCTTTTATTTCCCTATGGTTGAGCGAACAGCGATGACCTTTGGGATCATTGGGTCTACCACATGCCCTTGTCGACCTCGACATCGGTGACCAGGGCCCTTCCGTAAGCCTTCTGGAACGCCTTACCGTCCGCCTCGACCCCCCAGCATTCCAGTTGGCACTCCCCCTTGGAAAGGATGCGGAGCACCGCCCGTTCCTTGGTGGCACGTATGAAGCCGGTGCCCTCCACCATGCCCACGTGGCTGCGGTCCAGGCTCTCGGCGATGCGCAGTAGGGCGGATAGTTGGGAAACGGTCTCCTGGGCCTGATGGTCCAGGCCTTCCATCTCCGGGTCGTTCCTCCTTGGCACCTTCTTCCGGTGGAACTTGGCGATGTTGGCGATGATGGCGGTCTCCTTCTGGTCGAAGCCCAACAGCTCGGAGTTGATGATGATGTAATAGGAGTGGAGGTGATGGTTGTTGAAGGAGATGAAATCGCCGATGTCGTGCAGGAAGGCCGCGTATGAGAGCATCTCCCTCTCCCAGCCCCCGTAGCCATGGAGCTTCACCATACGGGCGGAATCGAAGAGCTGAAGGGCCAGGCGTTGCACGATGCCAGCATGGTCCTCGTCCATGTCGCAGCTGCGGGCCAATTGCAGCACGCTCCGCTCCCTGACGTTCACCGTGTCCGAGTCCGGCAGCAGACCGATCTCTCCCAGGTATTCCACGAAGAGCCCGTCCCTCAACCCTCGCTCGCTCACCAGCACCTCATCGATGCCGAGCTCGTCCATCAGCGTCTCCAGCGTGGCCGCCCCACCGATGATGATGTCCGCCCTCTCCGGGTTTATTCCGGGCACGGCCCGTCGCTTCTCCAGGCTCAGTGAGCGGAGGTGGGCGGAGAGCTTCTTGAGGTGCGTGCGACGCAGACGGAGCGGTTGCGTCTCATCGAGGTCGAACATCTGGACCGCTATCTGGGCCAGGTTGATGGCCGTGCCTGAGGATGCCACCGTGACCGCTATCTTGTGGTCGGCCACCTCCTTCTTGGTGCGGATGATGGCGGCCCGGACGTACTTGCGCATCTTGTCATACATGGCATCGGGTATCGGTCCCGTGTGCCCCTCCGGGACGAAGATGGTGGTCATACGTATGGCACCCAGCTTCAGACTGTCCAGGTAGTGGTATTGTTTCTGGTCCCCGATGATGACCTCGCAGCTACCCCCGCCGATATCGATGAAAAGACCTTTCTTCTTGCCCAGGTGCTGCGCGCTCGATACCCCCATGTAGATCAGTCTGGCCTCCTCCCGACCGGAGATGACGCTCACCTCCAGCCCGGCACCTGACCGGATGCGATCGAGGAACTCCTGTTGGTTGGTGGCCTCACGCGCCGCCGAGGTGGCCACCGCGCTGACGTGATCGGCCCGGAAGTTCTTGGCCAGCTCAGCGAACTTGCGGCACACCACCACCGCCCTCTCCATGGCGGCAGGGATGAGGACGTTGTCCTTGAACTCCGATTCGCCGAGACGCACCACCTCCTTCTCTTGGCGCAGGACGGTGTAGGAGCCATTGCTGTTGATGCGCACCACCAACAGGCGTATGGAGTTGGTCCCGATGTCAATGAACGCCGCTATGTGCGGCTTCCCATCCCAAGGCATCGTCACTGTATAGCCAATCGTCTATCAAAAGCCTTCTCCAGCAGTTTCCCTTTCTTCCTTCCCGCCTCGATCTCGTAGCGGTGGGACAGGGGGTCCTCGACCTCGACGATGATGACGTGGGGGTCGGCCCAGCAACCGACGACCCTCACATCGTGGGCATGCCTGACGTCCAACCCATCGGCCACCCTCAATATGCCCGCCAGGACGTCGACCGTTCTCCGCTCCCTCTTGCTCAGTACCTTGTAGTTGCCATGGTCCTCCTTGGGCAACCCCTTGCGGTGATAGCGGGTCAAGCTGGCCACGATCAATCGCTCCCTCTCGTCCAAGGGCAGCTGGTGGTCTGACATGACCAGATTGAATGAGGCGAGGTTGTGGTCGATGCCGCTTTGGGACCAGCCGATGTCGTGCAGCAACGCCCCGCACTCCAGCCAATAGCGCTCCTGGGCGCCAAGGCCATGCTCCCCCTGGAGATGGTCGAAGAGCTGCACCGCGGTGCTCCGCACGTAGAGCGAATGACCGTCCAGGTGGCCGTAGCGTCGGGCCTCCCCCTCCACCAGCTCCAATTTCTTGTCCATTTCGAGCTGGGACTGGGCATGGACCTTCTCCTCCGGCTCGTCTGTGCCACGCCCGGCCAGGTACATCTGGGCCAGCTTCTTCGGCAATCCCACGGCGACGATGCGGTCCGCCACCTCCTTCAGGTCGTATCGGACGCGAACGAACTCAACAAGCAGGCTCTGCGTGTCCAGCAGCACATAGGAGGCGCGCGGGTCACCTCCCACGGGTCGGCCCACGCTCCCCGGGTTGAGGAAACGGGTCTCCCCCACGGCCAAGTCCATGCAGCGATGGGTGTGGCCCAGCACCACCACGTCGGCGTCCGCGACCTTGGCCAACGTCTCCAATCGTGCCGGGTCGGTGCTCTCGGTGACCGGTTCCAGGATCGAGACCGGGCTGGCATGGGTGATGAGGAACCTCTTGCCCCCCATCTCGAAGCGGACCTCCTCGGGAAGGCCAAGCAGGAAGGAGATGGACGCATCGTTGATGTTATGGAGCGCATGCGCCGCCACCTTCCGTTTCAAGCCATCGCCCCCTTGGTTTGGCGTGCCACCGCCCATCCTTGCCGCCAATATCCCTTGGTCATAATTGCCCAGGACCGTGAAGATACTTGGATCGCGGAGATACTGGACCACCTCGTTGTCGAACGGCCCCCAGCCGATGCTGTCCCCCGCGTTGATGAAGACCTCCGCCCCTCGTTCCGCCGCGTCCTCCATCACCGCCTCCAAGGCGGGCAGGTTGCCGTGCACATCGGCGATCAGGGCCACCTTGGCCGAAGGGGTCAGACCGGAGAGGTCGATGTGCTTCGACCGGGGCCGTATGGCGGCGAGAAGGTCGGTCTCAAGCGCACTAAGGAGACCGTTCCCCTCCCATTCCCTCCACATGGTCACTAGCTGACCGTACAGCAGCGATCGGGTCGTCTGGCGGTCCTGGAGCAACGCCGCCACCGCCGGTCCGCAACGCCACCGCAACCGTTCCAACAAGGCCTCTATCCAAACGTCGCAGTCGTGCATCTCCCCCAGGATATCCTGGAGCTTCTTGAGGCGGGAGATGTACTGCTTCAGACCATCATCGTAGGCGGGGGCGAAGGTCTCCAAGGTATAACGGAGCCACTTGGCGGCTATGCGCATCTGGTGATGCCTCTGCACCGCCTTCTCGTCGGCCACACAATCTGAGAAGGCGAGCAGCTCCTTGCGACGGACCACGACCTGGCCCAGGGCAGCGGTCCTCACCTCCTGCCACATGCGTTCGTCCAGGGGCAAGGCCTTGGACTGAAGCAGGGCATGCCACCCCGGGATGAGCCCCTCGTCCTCGAACTTGACCAGTGCCTCTTCCACATCGGGCTGGACGGCCGCCCTTCTCCCGATCAGCTCCTGGAGCAGGACGTCAAGCTCCGCTTTGGAGGCCTCGTCCTTGGAGGCCATGTACTCGCCCAGCAGCAGGATCTGCACGTCCAGGTCCCGGGCCGCGCCCAATGAGCGGGTCACGGCCTTCACCCTTCTCATCCAGAGCTTGGCATGCTCCTTCTGGAAGCACCCGTCGAAGATGGTGAGCGCGGCGCGCAGGCGGCGGGAATAGACCCGGGACTGATGTATGAACTCCACTGGCCCTTCCCCGGAGGCGCCTAGCAGTTGCTGATGCAACGTGGTCAGATATTCATCGATGGCCTTGGCCCCGAAGGCCGTCATACCGATGGTGCATTCACGGCTCGCCATGCCATTCGCCTCGGCGGTCTATCAGCCATTGCTGTGAACTGAATCTCTTGGCGCCCTCTTTCACCGGGACCGGACGATATGTGCCGTCCGGCAACAGCTCCCTCGCCTTGACGTTGTCCTTGAAGTGGGTCTCCAACATGAGCTTCACCACGTTCTTCCGCAACGTCGGGTCCGGGATGGGGAAGAGCACCTCCACCCGCTTGTTCAGGTTGCGGGGCATCATGTCGCTGCTCCCCAGGAGCACCTCCGGGTTTCCACCGTTGTTGAAGTAGTAGATGCGGGAGTGCTCCAGGAACCGGCCCACGATGGAGGAGACCTTGATGTTCTCGCTCACCCCCTTGAGCCCGGGACGAAGGGCGCATAGTCCGCGGACGTTGAGGTCGACCTTCACGCCTGCCTGGGACGCGCGGTACAGGGCCTTGATGACCTCCTTGTCCAACAGGGCGTTGAGCTTCCAGGCGATATGTCCGTTCTTCTTGTCCTTGTGCCTCTCGATCTCGCGGTCGATGCGGCGGATGATCTCGCGGCGCAGCGAGTGCGGGGCCACGAGGAGCGTCTTGAAGTCCTCCTTGTGCGAATATCCGGTCAGAGCGTTGAAAAGGTCCTGCACGTCGGAACAGATGTCCGGGTCGGCGGTGACATAGCCGATGTCCCCGTACACGCGAGAGGTGACCGAGTTATAGTTGCCTGAGCTAAGGTGGGCGATGCGGACTATGCCTTTGTGGGACCGCTTCACGATCAGGCACATCTTGGCATGGACCTTCAGGTCCAACAGCCCGTACACCACATGCACCCCTGCCTGCTCCAGCATCTTCGCCCAGACGATATTGTTCTCCTCGTCGAAGCGGGCCTTCAGCTCCACCAACGCCGCCACCTGCTTGTTGTTATCACGG
Organism: Methanomassiliicoccaceae archaeon; assembly: GCA_963789555.1. GTDB lineage: Archaea > Thermoplasmatota > Thermoplasmata > Methanomassiliicoccales > UBA472 > JACXTP01. The sequence goes on from CAWBKY010000003.1 coordinate 222,524, forward strand.
GCCAGCATCAAGGCGTCGATTATCGGCGAATGCTTGTCGATGCGGTAGAGGGTGATCTTGATGGCCAGCACGTCCGGGTCCACCGCTGCCTGACGCAACATGTTCACCACGATGCTGAAGTTGTCATAGGGATGATAGAGGACGTGGTCGCGCTGCTCCAGAACGGTGAGCACCTTCTTCTCGTTGGCCAGCTCGTTGGGGATGAAGCCGGCGAAGGGCGTGTCCTTGAGGTCGGGTCGGGCCAGGCCCAGCATCAACCAAAGGTCGACCAGCGCCAGGGGGCAGCTCTCCTCGTATACCAGGTATCCGGGCAACCCGAGCTTGTTGGCGAACATCTGCCTGAGCTTCTCGGGCATGGTGCTCTGCACCTCCAGACGGGAGGGCGCTCCGATGCGACGCTGTTCCACCCCCTCCTCGATGGCCGTGAGCAGGTCCTCCGCCTCGTCCAGCTCGATCTCGTAATCGGCATCGCGGGTGATGCGGAAGGCAAAGGCCCCGGTGATGAGCATGCCAGGGAAGAGCAGGTCCAGGTTGGACATTATCACGTCCTCCAGGAACACCAGGTGGAAGGAAGTCGTCGACTTATCCGGCTCAAATATCTCATTGGGTATGGTGATGAGGCGCTGCATGAGATTGACCGGTATCTTCACGCGGGCCAAGCGCTCCACTCCCTGACCGTCCACCAACTGCACGGCCAGATTGATGCTGAGGTTGGATATGAACGGGAAGGGATGGGCCAGGTCCAATGCCAAAGGGGTGAGGGCGGGGTAGATGGCGCTCTCGAAGTAGTCCCGGACCCATTGCTTCTGTTTGGGGGCGAGCTCCTTCACGTTGTGGATGTGTATGCCTGCTTGGGCCAGCTTGGGCAACAGGTCGCTGAACCAGGTGGCGCAGTACTCCTCCAGGATGGGTTGCAGCTCGGATCGGATGGCCATGATCTGTTCCAGCGGTGTCATGCCGTCGGGAGGGGCTTCCAAAGCGCCGCGCATCAATTGTCGCCTCAGACCGGACACGCGCACCATGAAGAACTCATCCAGATTACTGCCGCAGATGGCAAGGAACTTGACCCTTTCCAACAAGGGATGGTTCACGTCCTGGGCCTCCTCGAAGATGCGACGATTGAAACGCACCCAGGCGATCTCCCGGTTGATGAAGTTATTCGGGTTGTCAAGGAACGAGCCATCGTCACCCACGGGCCTCTTCTCCTTCTTCTCCCTCTTGACCTTCTTGTCCTTCTCCTTCCGGTCCTTAGGCGTCATTTGTTCTCCCCCGAACAATGGCAGTAACCACTATGTCATTTTTATCATTTGATATGAAAAAAGCACCACAATGGGCCAGCAGGGACGCTTCGGACGGCTCTTTGCCGAAAGTCCATTTTCAATAAGGTATTTGTACCACCAGGTTATTGTGTGGATTCCACACGCAGGGATAGCCAAGCCTGGCCAACGGCGCTAGATTCAGGGTCTAGTCCTTAGTGGTCCGAGGGTTCAAATCCCTTTCCCTGCACTTCTCCCATCTCTAATGACAAAGGGCGACCTTCGTTCCGATTTCCAGACCCAGTCCGCGGTCAGGAGCCATCATATATCCCTCTTACTGACATTCATACATGAGGATCGCCCAGGAAGGAACAAGATCATGGAACTCAAGACCGTTGATCATGTGGACGTGCAAAGGTACATGGGTACCTGGTATGAGATCGCCAAGTTCCCACAGAGGTTCGAGAAAGGGATGGTCGGGATCACGGCCGAATATTCACTGCTCCCGGACGGAAAGGTCCAGGTGTTGAACCGCGGGTACAAAGGGGACTTCAATGGCGAGTTGAAGACGATCAAAGGCAAGGCCTGGGTGGTCGATACACAAGACGAATGCCAAATTGAAGGTGACCTTCTTCTGGCCTTTCGCGGGGAATTACTGGATACTCGAGCTGGGTAAGGATTACGAGTACGCCGTGGTGGGCGAGGCCTCCCGAAAATATCTATGGGTCCTTTCCCGGAGCCCCCAGATGGAGGGAGACATTTACGATGGGAATCGTTGGGCGTTTGCGGGAAAAGGGCTTTGATGTTTCCAAATTGGAAAAGAACCCTCAGAAGCCCGTAGAAAAGTCAATTTGACGGACCTCCGATGTTAACCCATCATCTCCCCAAATGATCGGTCTTCTCGACACCCTTATCCATGAACAATACAGTCTTCGAAGCCAGCCTTCCCGCGTCAAGGAACATCAAGGTGCCTAGCAGGGCAAGCCCGAACCCCACGATCCAGCTTCCTGGGAAATCGAAGATCACCTCGCCCCCATCCTGAGTGGAGAATCCCCCGGCCGCCATGATCGGTATGAATGCCAAGAAGGTACGGTAGAAGATACGTCGGTCCGTCACGGCCCAGGCAGATAACAGGATGCAGGGCAGCACGTAATAGCCATTATGCATCTTGGGGTAAACCACCAGGAAGACGAGCACAACCAGTGTGACGCTCTGCCATGTCCCGAGCCTCCTCTTATGACAGAAGAGGTAGGCGATCAGTAGCGAAACCAGCACCAAAGCCAGCTCCACCTCCTTGGGCAGTCCGTAACCGGCCACTCGTAGGAAGTGCCACATGCTCACCCCCCCGCTCTCCCGGCCGCTCACCCCCATGGTGTAGAACTCCAGGAAGAAGACGAAATCATCATAGCACGTCAGAGCAAAGTACCCGATGGCGACGACGGTGACCAACGCGACGATCAGGAGGAGCAATGTGCGGTCCTTCCAGTTCCTCCAACGCAAGAACTCGATCGGAAGCAAGAGCACCGAGAACATCTTGGTCCAAATGCCCACACCGATGGCGAGGGCCGCTGGCAATTTGTAATTATAGAGCATAAGCAGGACAGCCCCAAAGAAGACGAACGCGACGATGGCCTCGTCCTCAATAGCCACCGATTCGATGAGCAGGAAGGGGGTGATGACGGTCGCAAAGCCCACTTGGAAGGCCTTAACCTCGTTCCATCGCCTCAAAGAGAGATAGAGCATGATGGCGGTGATGCAAGCGAAGAAGGAGAAATAGAGGCCCCAAACCCATTCATGCTCGTCCCCTCCCATGAGCTGCGCCGGCACCAACATGTAGTTGATGATCGGGGGCGTCTCTGTGCGAGTATCGCGATAGAGCAGGCCCCCGTCGATGATGGTCTGGGCCCTGGCTTGGTAAAGCATCAAGGTCGGGATGATGGACCGCCCCCTGGATGGCAAGGTCGACGGAGCTGTTGATGATCACACCCCCTCCGTAGAGCAAAATGGTCAGCAGTATGAGGATGAGAAGCTTCCTGCGCACGCTCATCCTCAGCACCCGCTCGTTGCATGAATCGATCAGCTGGTCTAGGGACGTGTCTCCACCTCCAGGCCCTTATCTGAGGGCCCACTCTCCAGGAAAGTTCTCTGCGGAAGGGACAACCAAGCGGCGAGGATGAACAGGATGCGTGCCAGCCAGCGATAGGAACAGACCGATGATCCAGCTGTCCTCGAATTGGTTGGAGACGGTCAGAGTCCATTTCGGGCAGGAACCCGGACGCCAGGCTCAGCGGGATGAAGGCGAGATATGGCAGGATGGCCACGCGCCAATCCCTCGCCCCCCAGACAGTTAGAAGCACGGTGGGCAGGATGTAGTAGCCCATGTGCATCTTCGGGTAGAAGACGATGAAGACCACCACCACCAGGGTGACGCTCTGCCACACCCCCATGCGCTTCCAGTAGGCGAAAAGGTAGGCCGCAAGAAGGGAGCCCAGGACCAGAGCCAGCTCCAACGTCTCCGGCACCCCGTAGCCGCCGACGCGCAGGAAGTTCCACACGCTCAGGCCCCCGCTGGACCGCTCTGAGTCGCCCAGGAAGTAGAACTCCAGGAATTCCAGGAACTCCTCGGGGCAGAGGATGAGGAAGGGGAGCGTTACCACCAAGGTGACCGCGACGACGATCAGAACCAGCTCCTCTCGGTCCCTCCAGGTGGGCGAGCGGAGGAACTGAGTGGGAAGGAGCAGGACCGACCACATCTTGGTCCATATCCCGATGCCGATGGAGAGGGCGGCGTAGCGTCGATGCTCCAGCAACATGAGCAGCACCGCGGTGAAAAACACGAAGGCCACCAGTGCCCCATCTTCCCCGATATGGGTCTCATCGATGAGGAAGGGGCACAACAAGGCCAGGAAAGCGACCTGGAAAGCGCGGACATCATCGTAACGACGCAGCACCAAGTAGAGCATCGCGGAGAGGAGGAAGGCAAAGGCCGTCTGATAGGCGGCCCACACCCAATAGTGCTCCGCCCCGCCCAGCACCTGGGCTGGCACCAGGAAGTAGTTGATCAGCGGCGGGGTCTCGGTATGGACGTCGCGGTAGAGCAGTTCCCCGTCCAAAATGGCCTGGGTTCGCTCTCGGTAGATGTCAATATCATAAGAGGCATTGGGGTCGGTGATCCAGGTATCGGCGATCATGACCCCGTAGACGATTATGGCGATGACAAGCAGGAACAGGACCTTTCTTCGGGGGCTCCATCCGCGGACAGGCTTGAGGATATCATCGATCATTTTATCGATGCCGCTCCGTGGGCCATCAGGAAGGGCGGTCATATGCCCACACTCCGATCTTTGCCCGCGTGTTCATTGAACGCCAAGGCGATCAAGCTGATGGGGACAAGGAGCCATATCGATATCATTGCGCTCAGCAGCCCGGCGGTCGCTGCCACTGAAGGGTCCGATCCTCTGGCCGTGAATATGGCCAACGATATCGGGATGTCGCGGCTACTGACCGGGAGTACGAAGCCGCTCAGAGAGGCCAAGCTGACCGTGGCGATGACCCGCGGTAGAAGGGCCTTTTGCTTCCACGAGAGCGCCCTGGTCCAATCCTCCAGCCTTCTTGCGCTCCTCAGGTATTGCATGCGATCCCTCGTAACTTCCATCAAGGATGGATGGTCGATATGAACGGTCTAAATTTAAAGGCTAGGCGCAGCGCGTCCACGAACAACATCGTTCCCGCCAGGGCCAAAATGAAACCGACCAACCATCCATTGACGAACAGGCTCGATATCTCCGTCGAGGAGGTGGGCGAGAAGCCGGCAGAGATCACCAGCGGGACATAGGCCAGATAGAGACGGGCCAGTATCCTCCAGTTATCGATGCCCCAGACGATGAGCAGGACCATGGGGATGATGTAGTATCCGATGTGCATCTTCGGGTAGAACACGATGAAAACGATCAGTACCAGGGTCACGCTCTCCCACACCCCCAGTTTTTTCCGATGGGAATACAGGTAGGCGATGAGGAGCGAGGCGATCACAAGGAACAGCTCCACCCCTCTAGGAAGGCCGTAACCCCCCATGCTGAGGAAGCTCCACATGCTCATCCCCTCGTTGGCACGGTCGCCCCCGCCTAGGAAATAATAGTCCAGAAAGGTGAGGAACTCGTCAGGGCAGAGCACCAGGAAAGGTAGGGTGATGGCCAAGGACAAAACGGATACGATCAGGATAAAGGAGATTCGGTCCCGCCAGTTGCGCAACCTTAGGAATTGGACCGGGAGCAAGAGGCCTGACCACATCTTGGTCCAGATGCCCACGGCGATCACAACGGCAGATGAGTTCTTCCTCTCCAACAACATGAGCACGGTCGCCAAGAGGAAGACGAACGCCACGATGGCCCCATCCTCACCGATCGAGGACTCGTCGATGAGAAAAGGGCAAAGGAGGGTCAGGACCCCCACCAGGAAGGCCTTGTGCTCATCCCAGCGACGAAGGGCGAGGTAGAGCATGCTGGAGGTCAGGAAGGCGAAGAAGGAGGCATAGGCACACCACACCCAGTCATAGACAGAGCCGCCATGGAGCTGGGCCGGCACCAGGAAATAATTGATCAAGGGAGGGGTCTCGGTATGGACATCGCGGTAGAGAAGACCGCCATCGAGTATCACTTGGGTCCTTGGTCGATAATAGACATTGAAATCCTGGTTCGATGTTCCAGCTGGGTCATTGTACAACGATAGCAATGCCAAAAAGGTGGCCGCTCCGTAAACGATGAAAGTGATGAGGAGCAGCAGGAGCAACTTGCTCTTCGGGTCAAGCCTCCTTACCCAGGCATCGAACCTGGCAAGACCCCCCCGCAAATTCATCGGATCACTTGGTCATCCTTCGGTCGATGTCTTGAAGGGCCCTGCATTGGACCGAACATGCCTAACATCACTTTCGATGCCTCATATTCCTGATCTCTTCCTTGTGGTCCCGCTTGAACTTGTTATAGTCGCCCAGGGTGATGAAGGGCACGGTGTAGAACTTGATGTAGGACTTGCCGCTGGGCCGGGCATAATGGACGATGGGTATCTCGGCTATTTTCATGCCCTTCAACGAGGCCAAGGGCAGGATGAAGCGGTGCAGGCCCCGATAACCCTCTGGGTCGAAGCCCATGGCCACGGCCTTGTCGCGACGGAAGGCCTTGAAACCGCTGTTCTGGTCCTTCACGTCCAGTCCGAACTTCCTCTGAATGATCCATCGGTTGTAGGTCCGGGAGATCAGCTTCCGGACGTAGGGATCGGTGCGCTGGCTGCGCCACCCCGTGACGACGTCATAGCCCTCGTCCATCTTGGCCAGGAAGAGGGGTATCTCCTTCGGTTCGTACTGCCGGTCGCCGTCCATGATGATGGCGATGTCGCCCTTGGCCTCCCTGAAGCCGGTGCGGATGGCGTAGGAGCGCCCGAGGTTGGTGGGATGGTGCACCGCCCGGACGTTTGTGTGTGTCTAGTGGCCAGTTCGTCGCAGACCTGGGGGGAGCGGTCGTCCGAGCCATCGTCCACCAGGAGCACCTCGCCGTCGATGCCGTTGTCCGTATAGACGGCCAGGATGTCCTCGGTCAATGGTGCGATGTTGTCTTGCTCGTTCTTTATCAGAAGGATGGTGGTGCATCTCAAGGTAAAACCTCGTTAAGGTCACTTTTCAACAGGGGCGACGGGCCCAGGGTCATTGCGCGCGCGCTCATAGAACGCCAAAGCGATCAGGCTGATCGGGACGGAGAGCCAGATGGAGGTCATGGCGCTCAGCAGCCCGGCGGTGGCCGCCACGGATGGGTCCAATCCGCTGGCCGTGAATATGGCCGACGATATCAGGATGTTGCTGCTGCCCGCGGAGAGCACGATGCTGCTCAGCGAGGCCAGGCTTACCGTGGCGATGACGGCCAGCAAGGTCACTTCCGCCCCCAGGGCGACGATGATGAGATAGAGGCGCGCTATCTCGATGGTCCATATCACCAAAGTCAGAGCGCCGGCATAGGCCAGATTCCTCTTGCTGTTCCGGGACTCGGGGCGCAGGGCCTGGGCGAAGGAGCTGGTGAAACCGGTCATGTACTTGGCCAGCTTCTCGCCCTTGGTGCCGAGGCCGAGCCGTTTCATCAGGTCCGCCCCCCAGTTGCCCAAGCGCAGGGCCAGGGCAGGGTGGGCCAGGACATAGATGAAGACGATATTGGCCACCACCATCGCTACCACCACCAGCAGCAGCTGGGTCCTGGTCTCGCCCACAAAATAGGTGAGGAGCGCGGCAAGGCTGGTCACGGCCAAGGCGGTGACCACCAGGAAGTCCATCACGCGCTCCGTGACCACTGTGGCCAGACCGCTGCCCACGCTCACCCCCTCGTTGTTCTTGATCTCGAAGATGCGAGAGGTCTCCCCCACCACCCGCCCGGGGATGATGTTGTTCAGCGCCTGGGAGAACGTGAAGGCGGCCAGGATGGAGCGGAAGGGCAGTTTCTTGCCCACGCCGTGGAGCAGGACGCCCCAACGGTAGGCCTTCAGCACCAGACCGACGATGTAAAGGGCGATGACGACCAGGATCAGGCGGAGGTCCACCTCGTCCAACGTATCGGCCACCTCGCTCGGACCGGCCAGCCACAGCACCGCCAGTATCAGGAATACCGAGATCCCCAATTTCACTTTGGTGCTGGTGCTCATCTTACGCATTCGGAAATGGCCCCCCGATCCTCCACCAACAGATGTCCCATAGGTCTGGCCCAGATGGTTCTGATTGAATGGTAGAGGCATATTACTAATTATCGATTTAGTTGGACACGTCCCTCCGACGCAGGAAATGACGGGCCATCCTCTGAGGCCTGTCCGAAAACCACGACCTCTCGATGTCCACCTATTCAGCCTTCAAGCCTCCACTGGCCATAATGGGTCGAAAGCAAATTGAATTATAGTGGCCTTTCGAGTTTTCATCTCGACCTGTCCATTCCAAGATCATGGACGGATAGGTATCACATCCAAGGGGATCCATTTATGGGGAGATCGTTCAAAGGCAAGATCAACATCGATGTCAGGGATTCGGTCCCTGATTGGGAACCATTCAAAGAACCGGTCGCAAAGGACGGAGCGCCGAATGTGCTGTTCATCGTCTGGGACGATGTGGGCTTCGGGGCGTTCAGCTCCTTCGGCGGATCTGATAGAGACGCCGAACATGGACCGCTTGGCCAACAACGGCCTTCGTTACACCCAGTTCCATACCACCGCGCTCTGCTCGCCTACCCGGGCCACCTTGATCACGGGTCGGAACCATACCACGGTGGGCATGGCCTGCATCACCGAGGGGACCACGGGTTTCCCGGGTTCATGCGGGCGCATCCCTCCGGAGACGGCCAACCTGGCCGAGGTGCTTGTGGAAAGAGGATACAACACCTTTGCCGTGGGGAAGTGGCACCTCACCCCGGAGGAGGAGAGCACCACAGCCTCCTCGAAGAGGAACTGGCCATTGAGCCGAGGTTTCGATAGGTTCTATGGGTTCATGGGAGGGGAGACGTCCCAATGGTACCCCGACCTGGTATATGACAACCATGTGGTGGAGCAACCCTACCTCCCCAAGGACGGATACCATCTGAGCAAGGACCTGGTGGACAAGGCCATACGCTTCATCAGGGATTCGAAGCAGATAGCCCCGTCGAAACCTTTCTTCCTCTACTTCTGTCCTGGGGCCGGGCACGCCCCTCACCATGTGCCGAAGGAGTGGGCGGACCGGTACAAGGGCAAGTTCGACATGGGCTACGAGCTCTATCGGGAGATCACCGCTAAGAGACAGAAGGAGATGGGCATCCTACCGAAGGGCACCGAACTGTCCGCGATCAACACAATGGTCGATGAGGTCAGTGCCAAAGGGCGCTAAATGGCCGGCCCTGGACATCATCCCGGATTGGGGCTCATTGTCCAAGGAGGAGAAGGAACTGTTCAATAGGATGGCCGAGGTTTATGCGGGTTTCGTCAGCTATACCGACCATGAGATCGGCCGGATGATCGACTATCTCGAGGAATCCGGGGAGCTGGACAACACATTGGTGGTGGTGATATCCGATAATGGGGCCAGCGGCGAGGGCGGTCCAAACGGCTCGGTCAATGAGAACCTGTTCTTCAATGGCATGCCGGACAAGCTGGAGGACAACCTGAAGATGATGGACAAGCTGGGTGGTGAGGACACATACAACCACTACCCCGCCGGTTGGGCCGAGGCTTTCTGCACGCCCTTCAAGATGTACAAGCGCTACGCGGCCTGGAGCGGTGGCACATGCGATCCCCTGATCATCTCCTGGCCGAAAGGGATCAAGGCGAGGGGGATAAGGCACCAGTACCATCACGTCGTCGACATAGTGCCCACAATATTGGATTGTCTCTCTTTGGAGATGCCAGATCATGTGAAGGGATTTCTCCCAGAAGCCCTTGGAAGGGGTCAGCATAAAATACAGCTTTGAAAACGAGAAGGCCTCCCACGCAAAAGACCACCCAATACTACAACATGCTGGGAAGCAGAGGCATCTGGCATGATGGCTGGAAGGCATCGACCGTGCATCCGACCATCGCCGGATGGGGTAATTATGCCAAGGACCGATGGGAGCTGTTCCATGTGGACGAGGACCGAGCCGAGGTGAAAGACCTGGCCGAGAAATATCCGGAAAAGCTGACCGAGCTGGTCCAACAATGGTTCGTGGAGGCGGGCAAGACCAACGGCCTCCCGCTCGACGACCGATTCCCGATGGAGATCATGATGTCGCAGCGTCCACAACCCGCCAAGGACCGGACGCGGTATGTCTATTATCCAGACACGGAGGGCGTTCCGGAATCGGTCGCCCCGAACATGCGCAACCGTTCCTATAAGATCGGGGCCTTATTGGACATCCCCACCCGAGGGTGCAAGCGGCATAATATTCCAGATGGGGTCGAAGTTCGGAGGCCACGCCCTTTACGTAAAGGACGGGAGGCTGAACTATGTCTACAACTTCCTGGGCATGAAGGTCCAGACCATAACTTCGAAGGAGGGTTTGCAGCCTGGAAAGAACATCATCGTCGCGGCCACCTTCGACAAGGACGAAACCGGGCCGAAGGCAGGGATACCTCATGGTACCCTAACCTTATTCATCAATGATAAGAAGGTCGGCGAGGGCAAGATCCAGACCCAGCCAGGCAAGTTCGGGCTCGGGGGGTCCCTGGAGGTAGGTCGAGGGGTCGGGCTCGGAGATAACGCCGGATTTCCCTGGAGGAGCGGCCATGGAGGTTCAGCAGGGACCATAAGAGCGGGTGGTCATCGACCTGAGCGGGGAATCATACCAGGACATCGAGAAGGAGGCGCAGAGGGCGCTACGGACCATGTGATGGGAGGGCTACCCTCGAGAACTTCGCCACAAACATGCTTTCGCCACGATCTTAAACCCTCGTCCAAAGGGATGAGGGCGTCTCCCCTTTCCTAAAGGAAGGCCATCTGTTCAGCGGCATATCTTAGACATCGTTCCAACGACCAATGCCATGACGACGTCATCCAGGAAGGGACCGAGCCGCTTGGTCGAATCCGGCCTCCTCTGATTGAAACGTTCATATTCGAACAGTCCCCCCTTGCCCACCAGGTACTCCACCAGGGCGACCCCCAGCATCTTGTCGGCCACAAGGTTCACTGGGTCGTTGTTAGAACTCCCCGGCCTTCAAGCCGCGGATGTTGTCTCGATTTCCCTCGGCCTCCATGAGCACCGCCGCCTGAACCAGTGAGTTGACGTTGGCGTCCTCCTTGAGCATATCCAAGCTCTCCACGAACCTTCGATGTAGGTCCTCCAGGTCCCAGGAGGGATTCGGGCGGGGCGAGCTCGATGGCCATGGCCCACAGGTCGTCCATCGTCACTCCCTTGCGCTCCAGTAAGGAAAGGAAATCCATGGGCGGGTTGACCAGCGACCACTTCCTGATCGATTCGGAGGTCGCCTTGCGCACGGCCCGGGCGATGGCGATGCCCACGTCCGTGGCGGTGCCCGCGTACTTGGTGCCCCTACCTAGAGGAGATACGATGGCCACCGCGTCGCTGGTGGTTCCTGTGCCGCGTATCCCTCGTTCGAACATGGCGGCGCTCTTGGCCTCGGTGGCGGTGATGATGGCGTTGGCGCAGGCCTCGCACTCCAACGGCGCGTCCACCGCGACCACGATGTTGATGGTGCCGGGCTTGGTCAGCCTCCTCACGGTGGAGTCTGGCAAAAGGTCGCCCGCCATGACCGCGTTGACCACTCCCGCCGTGACCACCGCGATGGCATGGACCCCGTGATAGCGTTCCTCCGCCATCGATATCGCCTTGCGGATCACGGCGGCGGTCATGAAGCCCACAGTATGCTCCCCAAGGCCCAACAGGGATATCTTGGAGGCCATGTCGCTCTCCGGGTCACGGTTGTCGTAACCAGGCTCCACCTGCATCATGAGGACCGTGTCCGTCTCCGTGAAACCGCCATTGCGCATCGTGGAGGAGAGCACCTTCATCCTCTGGGGGAACCGGATGATGGCGAAGGTCTCCTCGCCCATCGTTCGCAGTTCCACGTCCACCTTGAGGTCCATGTCATCCCTGCATCGCACCTGTGGCAGCGGAATGGGCACAATCCCTATTTATTTCTGGACACAGGGTCGGACCATGGGTACACTCGAAAAGGCGATGGTACGATGAAAGGATGAAGGCCTCGATCTAGGCCCCATCCCGTTCGTTGCCCATAGCCAAAGTATCGCCATGAGATAGTCATCGAGAGCGACCCTCTCTGTAAATAATCCTGAAACGTTCTCTCCCCTGAGGTCGGGCATGAGGGCGATAATCGTCTTTGACTCAAAACATGGCAATACGGAAAGGATCGCCGAGGCCATTGGAAAAGGGCTGAGGGATTCTGGCGTGTCCTTTGTGACGGTCATATGGGTCAACAGGGCCTGCGAGGACGACTTCCACGACATCGACCTCTGGGTGGTCGGCAGTCCCACCCGCTGGGGCGGTCCGACCTTCAAAATCCGCGCCCTTTTGAGCAACGCCATCAGTTACGAGGGTAAGGGGAGGCGTTTCGCCGTCTTCGACACCAGGTACGAGAAGGTGCACACCGGCGCCTCGGATAAGTTGAGGGTGACCCTTAAGAAGGGAGGGCTCACCGAGGTCATCGAGCCGGAGCACTTCGTCGTCTTGGGAGGGAACGGACCTCTGAAGGAGGGCGAGGAGTCCCGCGCCGAGGCCTATGGCAAGAGGATAGCGGAACGCGCTTCTGATCAAGTGACCACGGCCGGGCCGTCCCCTTCCGGTTCCTTGTCCACGTCGGTCAATGCCAACAGTACCAGGGCGGAGGCGATGAACGCCGAGGCCAGGAAGAACAGGGCCTCATAACCGAGCATGGCGGCGACGAACCCGCCGAGCAACGAGCCGATGATGGTGGCCGAACCCTGCACGGCGTTGTACATGCCTAAGGACTGGGTGCGGAAGTTCTTATAGGCCAGCTTGCCCACGATGGCATGCCCGGCCACGCTCAGCCCGGCCCAGCACAGGCCGGCGCCGGCATGGAGGACCAGCAGCAATATGAAAAGCTCGGTGCTGCCCAGGCTGAGCAGGGTCACCAGGAAGAAGGAGGGGAAGATCACGATGCGCGCGGCGAAGCAGGCCATCTGTATCCTCTTCCCGCCTTGGCTCTCTATCTGCCTGCCCATGAACCCGTAGGTGAGGGCGGAGGTGATCGAGCTGGCCAGGTAGACCACGAAGACCTCCGGGTTGCTCAGGCCGATGTACTGGCTGAGGAAGATGGGAAGCGCGACATAGAAGGAGAGGAAACCGCTGAAGGCCAGGAACATGACCGCGTAATAGCGCTGCAGGGCGGGGGAGAAGTTGCTCCAGCGCAGGTTCTTGGAGCTCACCTCGACGGTGTACATGATCTTCTGGGGCAGATAGCGCGCCTTCTCGATGCGGGCGATGAAGATGTGGTCGATGTCCTTCGGGTCGATCTCGTTACGGTCGACCTTCTTCTCCGGCTCCGGCACCCAGCGCAACGCCAGGAAGGTGGCGATGAGGCACAGTCCCGCCGCGAGGAGGAACAGCGCCCGCATGGACATCTCCTGCTCGTTTCCGTCGAAGATCATGAGCCAGACGATGCCCAGGATGAGACCGATGACCCAACCGATGCCGCTGACCTTGCTGAAATCGCCCAAGCGACGGCCCCATTCCGTCTTGGGGAACGTCTCCAGGACCAGGACCGTGCCCACCGGGGCGACCGCGGCGGCCAGGAGACCGAACAGGAAGTTCGCCACGAAATATTCGAAAAGCCCGACGGACAGCCCCATCAGCGCCAAGGCCAGGCCCATGCCCAGGAAGCCCAATAGGATGTACGGCTTCCTTTTTTTGCTCATATCCGACAGGTTGCCCCAAAGGATGTTGGCCGGGACGGAGGCGATGGAGGTGATGGCGCTGACCATGCCCACCTCGGCCAGGCTGGCCTTGAGGGTCTGCGCCATGAACAAGGGGATGAGGTTCGAGGTGGAACCGCCCGCTATGTTGTATGGCAGGAAGGTGTAGTACCACCGCTCCTCATGCGTCTTCTTGTCAGTCATCCCATCCCGACTGGCGGAGAACCACGGTCGATGCTATTAATAAATTCTCATATCAGATATCAATTACCACGGCCAGGCTCACCATGCCCAGGACGAACAGGGCGATGAGGATGAAACGGTAGTCCCGCTCGGATGTGAAGAGACCAGGGCGGCGAGGATGCGCAGCAGCGGGGTGGCGATCAGAACCAGGAGTCCAAGCTCCACCAAGGCGACGGGCTCCAAGGCCATCAACGCATCCCAGAGCGAGCCCAGTCCGATCCATTCCTGCTCCGCGTCGGGTGTGGTCGCGGTCAAGAATAGGCCGACGCCGATGAGGGCCATGCTCACCACCACCCCGGCCAGCAAGCACCTTGTGGATGACCTGGTTCATGCGCTCCTGCGAGGGCATCACACCACCTCCAATATGCCCAGGCCCTTGAGGACCATGAGGACCGCTACCGCGAGGAGCAGGACCCCGAATATGGTGCGGAGGGAACCGCCCTCCGCCACATTGGTCAACCTGCGAGCCGACCACGGCGCCGCCCAGCACGCCCATGGCGGTCAGCCCCGCCAGTATCGGGTCCAGATAGCCGTAGCGGACATAGATTATCGCCCCGGCCAAGGCGGTGACGCCGATCATGAAGTTGCTCGTGGCCGTGGCCGCCTTCATGGGCACGCACATGCAGGCGTTCATGACCGGCACCTTGATGACGCCCCCGCCCACCCCGAGCAGCCCGGACAGGCCTCCTGCGGCCAAGCTGGCCAGCAACCCGGTGCGATAGCGTTTGACGCCGTAGCAGACCTCCTCCCCGTTCTTCTGGTCGACGTAGGTGCAGGAGAGGTCGAGGAGCTGCGATTCCGCCTCCAGCTCCTCCGGTCGGTACACCTTCTCCTTCCGGGTCAGCATGTGGAAGGCGCCATAGACCAGCACGATGGAGAACAGGATGGCCAGCAGGTCCTGGTCCAGGTAGACCGCCACCAGGGCGCCGATGATGGCACCGGTGGTGGTGGCCGTCTCCAGCAGCATGCCCAGGCGGACGTTGACGTAGCCTTGCTTGACGTAGCGCACCGCCGCCCCGGTGGAGGAGGCGATCACCCCCATGAGGCTGGCGCCGATGGCCTCCTGCATGCCGAAGCCCAGGGCGAGGGTGAGCCCGGGTATGACGATGATGCCGCCCCCCAGGCCCAGGAGCGCGCCCAGCACCCCTGCCACCAAGGCCACCCCCAGAATGCCCAGCGCCGTCATCGCGTCCATGTGAACGGGGCATTATGGCCGGGGCGGGTATTAACGCTTCTAGTGCGGGAAACATGAAATAGGGGCGGGGTTTAATCCGTGCCCATGGACGTCATACTGGTGCGCTACGCCGAGGTCGGCCTCAAGTCCCGGGGAGTGCGCACCAGGTTCGAGAGGGTCCTGATGGACAACATGCTCACGCTGCTGGCCCGCGACGGCATCGAAGCGTTGGTGCGCTGCGACCAAGGGCGCATCTACGTGGAGACGGGCCAGGTGGAGCGAGCCTGCGCCACGCTGCGCCGGGTGTTCGGCATAGCCTCGGTCAGCCCGGCCTGGTCCTCCGCCAGCGACATGGGGACCATGCGCGAGCGGGTGGCCGTCATCGCCTCCACCGCCCTGGCCGATGGTTCCACCTTCAAGATCGAGGCCAGGCGCACCGGCACGCACCCCTATACCAGCATGGACGCCGCCCGCTCCCTGGGCGAGGCGGTCCTGATGGCCCATGAGGGCAGGGGGGTGAAGGTGGACATCCACCGTCCGGACCGGATCATCTGGGTGGAGATCCGCGACGACAAGGCCTTCATGTTCACCGATTACCTGGAAGGGCCGGCCGGCCTGCCCATGGGCAGCCAGGGCCGGGTGCTGGCCCTGTTGGAGAAGGACAGGGACGCGGTCGCGGCCTGGCTCATCATGAAACGGGGCTGCAAGGTCATCGCCCTGGTGGGTGGCGAGAGCGACGCTCTCCAAGCGGTCCGTCGCTGGGACCCGGAGATGAGGGCCGAGCCCAAAGGGGACCTGGAGCAGCAGCTGCGCTTCCACCGCGCCTCCGCGCTGGTGCTCGGATACGGCATCGAGGACATGGAGCTGATCAAGGCAGGTGAGGGTCAACGCCCCGGTCTTCTATCCCATCGTGGGCATGTCCCCTGAAGAGATTTCGGAAAGGTTCGCCAAGATATCCAAGGCCTGAACCATCGGTCGTTCATCCGGTTATTAAGAGAAAAAACAAGGAAGGGACCTGCGCGGACGCAGGCCATTTTAGTAAAGGAAAAGAGGTTTGCGCCTTACTTGTTGTGGTGCCTGTTCGCAGCGCCGGAAGGCCGGGCGTTCTCCGAGCCCTTGCCCTTCCAGAGCAGACCGCGCGCCCTCTGACCGGCAGAGGTCTTGCCGCGGTAGACACGGCCCTTGTTGGCGTTGTTGCAGATCCAGTTGATGCGGGGGTCGGCCTTGATCACGGGGTGGTGCTTGTCCACCATGATGATCTCGTACCAGACGTTCCTGCCGTCCTGTCCCACCCAGTAGGAGTTCAGGATCTCCAGGTTCGGGTAGCGCTTGGCCGCCCTCTCCTCGCAGATCCACTGCAGGTTCTTGCCCATGGTGAGGCGGTTGATACCCTTACGCTTGGCGCGGCGACCTTTCCAGCGCATCTTGCGCCTCTGCAGGGAGCCCTTGCGCACATGGCCACGCACGATGACGTAGCCCTGCTTGGCCTTGTAGCCGAGGGAGCGGGCGCGGTCCAGGCGGGTGGGCCTCTCGACCCTCAGGAAGTTGGGCTCGCGGCGCCATTGGATCATGCGCTCGAACATAAGTTCGTCGACATAGGTCTTAGAAGGCTGGTTCCAGGCCTCGGCGATGTACTTGTACATGCTCTTGCCGGAAGGGTGCCTGACCTCCTCGTCGGAGGTCTTGTTAGCTTGTGGTTTCTGGTCCATGTGTTATCACCGTCAGCCCTTGTTGCGGGGCGGGCAGGGATTCACCCCTTGCGGGGCACATCTCCTACGAGACCGACCGTCTCGTCACGTTCCCTGCGCAGTAGCAAGGCCCTATATAAAATCTGCTCAGGTCAGCAGCCCCTGCGACGCTCAGAAATAATCGTCCAGGGTCTGTTTCTTGTCCGTCCTCTTCACTTCCTTGCGGACCGGGGGCGGAGGACGGTCCTCGCCCTGGAAGTTGCCGTCGAACAGGTTGGCCTGGGTGTTGCCGGCGATGAGGCTGCGCTCGTCCAGCCCATAGACCTCCGTCACTCGCGACACCGTCTGCGCCACCCGTTCCGCGTAGTAGCGCCAGTCCGGGGTGCCCTCGAAAGGCCTCCCCTCTATCCAGGGCACCACCTCCTGCGGGGTGCGCCGGGAGTTGGTGACTATCCAGGAGACCTTCATGCCCGGCACGAACTCATAGCCCATGGCCATGAGCTTGCGCGCCGTCTGCACCGTCGCTTGGGAGTCGGGATTGGCGTAGGTGTTGAAAGGTTTGCAGCCCTTGGAGATCACCAGCCTCCTCGGCTCCACCTTGCCCTGCAGCGTCTCCGCCACGGCGGTGCGGGCCACCTTCATCGCCCCGTCCACGTCCCCGTCCAGCACCTTGTCGAAGACCGCCATCAGCGTCTCCGATTGCATGTCGAAGGCGTCGGTCCTGCGCATCTCGTAGCCGCGGATGACCATCTCGTTCTTGGGCCAGACCATGCGGCCGATGTAGCGCTTCTTCTTGCCGTGGGAGAAGAGCGTCTCCATGATCTTCTCGAACTCCAGCATGCCCCCTTCCTTGGAGAACCGCTCCGCCAAGGAGGAGCCGAAGCGCTTCGCCCCCTCCAGGTCCCGGTCGGGCGACTGCACGAATATCGAGTCCGTGTCGGAGTAGATGACCTTCTGGCCCTCCCCCTCCAAGCTGTGGATGATGCCCTTGGTGGTCTCCCGTGGCGAAAGCGGTGATGGAGGAGCCGATGTTCTTGTCGGTGAAGCGGTAGAAGGAGGAGGCGAAGACCCCGTAGAAGGAGTTCATCGAGGATCTTGATGGCCTGCTGCAGACCCTCGTAATACGCCTGCTCGTCCGCGTCCTTGGCCTGGCGCATGCGCCTCTTGGTGTCGTCGCGCTCCTGCATCAGACGCACCAGGATGTTCGGGAGCAGGCCCTCGCGCTGGGTCTTGTCCAGGTAGCGGACGTGGTTGGGACTGACGATGGTGCCGTTCGGGCTGAGCGTGGTGAAGCAGATGTTCTTGGCGATGATGATGGAAGGGTACATGGACTTGAAGTCCAGGACGCACACCCAGTGATAAAGTCCGGGCTCGATCTCGTGCACATAGCCGCCCTCGATGGCCTCCTCGTCGTCGCGGAAGTTGCGCGTCATCGGCACGGCCACCCCGGAACGGTCCGCCTCGCGCACCAGGATGGAGTCGATGAGCAGGGAGGAACGGCCCTTCATGACGTCGACCAGGGGCAGCTTGGACACGGTGGCCAGGTCCATGACCTTCCTCACCCGCTCCAGCTTGTTGAGGATGCGCAGCGCCAGCTCGGCGTCGCGCTTGCAGTACTCCAGCACCTTGCCCTCGTCCTTGGCCCATTCCTCATCGATGCGCCTCGGGTCGACATCGAGCTTCGTCTCCCCGCCCAACAGCTGCATGGAGACGGCGTTCAGGGTCTCCTGCTTGGGCCGCAGGTCCATCTTCACCGCCCACCAGGTGTCCATTATCATCCTCCCGGTGACGTTCCAGATGGGCTTGTTGTACTTCTGGTCCCGCCTGCCCTCCAACAACGAACCGTCCCGCCCCCAGTTCAGCGGCACCCGCAGCTCGTTGGCGCGCTTCTCCACCACCCGGAGGTCGTAGCCCTCGATGTTGTATCCGGAGATGACGTCCGGGTCCTGCTCCTGGATGAACTTGTTGAAGTCCTCCAGGATCTTCCTCTCCCCGCCTTTGAAGGAGCCGCTGGCCACCATCCTGCCCTCGGCCTGGAGCACGCAGCAGATGGTGAGGATGCGCTTGTTGAAGAAGTCGTCGCTGGCGGCCTCGGTCTCCTCCTCCACATCGTCCACCAGGACCTCCTTTCCGCTGATGTCCTTGAGGCTGTTCTCAATGTCGAAGGAGAGGACGCGCAGGTCGGGGTTGAAGGCGTCGATCCGCTCCCAACGCTCCAGGTCGACCACGAGCTTGGTGTGGTAGTTGCCTTTGGACTCCTTGCCATGCGCTCTTACGCAGGAACCGAGGTCGCGGTCGTAGATGTAACGAAGGTAGAACGGGATGTCGGCGGCGAGGAACTCGCCCTTGATGCGGAAGTCCTCGCGCAACAGCTTGACGTGCCGGGGCAGCCGCACCGTCACCCGCCACACCTTGCGCGCCTCGCCCCGGTGGAACAGCTCCCTCGGTTCGACCTTCAGCACCTCCCGCTTGCCTTCCAGGTGCGTCCTGAGCTCGGGGTCGTCGCTGACGATGTAGCAGTACGGTCGGGCGGAGAGGTCCTTGACCAGGTCGCGGACCACGATGGAGCGCCCGTCGCGGGTGTGGCCGTACAGCTCCACCATGATGTTCTCCTCTGGTAGGGTCTTGTACGTCCCGCTCACGATGCGCATGTCCCAACTAGGCATGGCCTCACTTCTTGCTGACGATGGATATGATGTCCCCGTCCTGCAGCACGTAGTCGTGACCGACCACGCGCTTGGTGCGGGCGTTGATGCCGCGGATGAAGTTGTTGCCCAGGTCGGTGTGGATCTTGAAGGCGAGGTCCTTGGCGGTCGCCCCGCGCTTGATCAGGAAGGCGTCCGGCAGGACGTTGCCTCCATGGTCGGTCCACTTGCCCTCGTCCTCCACCGGGTAGACCACGATAAGGTCGAGGAGCTTGAACGCCGCCTGCTCCAGGCAGGTCTGCAC
Organism: Methanomassiliicoccaceae archaeon; assembly: GCA_963789555.1. Classification (GTDB taxonomy): domain Archaea; phylum Thermoplasmatota; class Thermoplasmata; order Methanomassiliicoccales; family UBA472; genus JACXTP01. The sequence goes on from CAWBKY010000003.1 coordinate 242,213, forward strand.
CCCGGTGCCTTTGTTCCGTTTCATGTTCTGGGCGATGTAGTCCAGCGCCTTCCTCTGCCCGGCGGAGAGCTTCTCCGGCTCGTTCAAAGCGAAAACTCTCGGCGCCAGGCATGTACTTGAGCAGGTTGGCCTTGGCCGCCTTGCGCAAAGCCAGCTCCGACTCGGCCAAGGTAGGCACGGCGATGTAGCCGGGCGTCTTGGACATCTTCTCGATGAGCTCGGGCGTGGCGATGTCCGCCTTGTTGAGCGCGATCATCATGGGCTTGCTGTGGCGGCGGATATGCTCGCACAGACGCAGCATGTCAGACTCGCTCCAGCTCAGCGCGTTCTCTGGCAGGGAGCAGTCCCGCAAGGCGGCCGATACCGCTCCTTCGGTGACGCCGAGCCCGGTGAGGCGGCTGTGGATCATCTCGTGCACCTTCAACCCCTCCAGGTGCGCCTGGCGGGCGGACTTCTCCCAGCCCTTGTCCAGGATGCCCTTCATCCAGTGCGATATCTCCGACTCGAGGAAGCGCACGTCCTCCATGGGGTCGTGGGAGCAGGCGGCCACCGGGTTGCCCTCGCAGTCGGTGCTGCCCGAGGCGTCGATGACGTGCACGAACGCGTCGGCCTGGCGCAGGTCGTCCAGGAACTGGTTGCCCAGGCCCTTGCCCTTCCAGGCGTCCGGGACCAGGCCGGCCACGTCCAGCAGCTCCACCGGCACCAGGCGGGTGCCGTTCTCGCAGGTGCCGTGCCGCGGGTTGCAGGCATGCCCCAGCTCGTTGTGGGGGCACTTGGTGCGGACATAGGCCACGCCGTGGTTCGGCTTGATGGTCGTGAAGGGGTAAGGGGCGATCTCCGCCGGCGCCAGGGTGGCCGCGGAGAAGAATGTCGACTTGCCCACGTTGGGCTTGCCTACTATACCGATCTGCATAGCTCTCGGCCGAGGATAATACGTTCAGATTAGAAAAATGATTGCTAGGGGCCGGTCTGGAATGCATCGGACCAGGTCCGGCGCCCCAAAGATACCTATGTGCACATCAGGGCCGGTACTCCTTCACCTTCTCGGCCATATCGTTGAGCCGCCTCTGCACCAGGTCATGGATGGTGCCCGGTTCCCAACCACCGTCCGCCTGGCGCTTGCCCGCCTTGACGCCGGTGAGCACCTCGATGCCCTCGTCGATGCTCTCGATAGGGTAGATGTGGAACTTGCCCTCCTTTATCGCGTCCAGCACCTCGGGCTTGAGCATGAGGTTCTTGACGTTGCTCTTGGGCACCAGGCAGCCCTGCTTGCCGTTGAGGCCGCGCGCCTTGCACACCGCGAAGAAGCCCTCGATCTTCTGGTTCTGACCGCCGATGGCCTGCACCTGTCCCTTCTGGTTCACCGAGCCTGTCACCGCCAGGTATTGCTTGATCGGCTTGCCGCTGAGGGCGGAGAGCAGGGCGTACAGCTCGGTGCTGGAGGCGCTGTCGCCGTCCACGCCGCCGTAGGACTGTTCGAAGACCAACCGGGCGTTGAGGCTGAGGGGCCGGTCCTGGGCGTACATCTGGTTCAGGTAGCCGGTGAGGATGAGCACCCCTTTGGTGTGGGTCGGGCCTCCCATCATGGCCTGCCTCTCGATGTCGAGCACGCCCTCCCTGCCCACCCCGATGGTGGCGGTGATGCGGCTGGGCTGGCCGAAGGCGTAATCGCCCAAGGAATAGACGGCCAGGCCGTTGATCTGCCCGACCATCTCGCCGTCGGTGTCCACCAGGATGGTGCCGTTCTCCATCATCTCCTGGATCTTCTCCTGCATCAGGTTGGAACGGTACACCTTCTCGTCCATCTGCCTCTGGATGTGCTTCCGGGAGACCTCCTTCGCCCCCTCCGTCCTGGCGTAGAAGCTGGCCTCTCGCACCGCGTCGGCGATGTCGGAGAAATGCGCCGATAGCTTGTCCTTGTCGTCGGCGATGCGGGAGCTGTACTCGATGAGCGCCCCCATGCCGCTGCGGTCCAGGTGGAGCAGCCCCTCCTGGTTGCAGAGGATGCACACGAAGGCGGAGTAGCGCTTGATGTTGACATCGTTCCGGTCGAGGACGCGGTCGAACTCGGCCTTCACCTTGAACAGCTCGCGGAAGTCCGGGTCGTAATGGTAGAGGATCTGATAGGACTCAGGGTTGCCGAAGAGGATGACCTTGCAGTTGAACGGGATCGGCTCGGGCCGCAGCGATTTGGTCACGATGTAGGTGTAACGGTCGGTGGCGTCCTCGATGGCCAGTTTGCGGGTCTGGATGGTGCGCTTCAGCGAGTCGTAGGCCACCATGTCCGCCAAGAGACGCTCGGCCTGGACGACGATGAAGCCGCCGTTGGCCCGGTGCATGCTGCCCGGCTGCACCATGGTGAAATCGGTCATGAGTGCGCCGTAGCGCACCTCCTTCTCGGAGAAACCGAACATGTGGGTGAAGGTGGGCGAGGGCTCGAAAACGTTCGGCCCGCCCTTCAGCTCGGAGTTGTCCACCAGCAGGTTGACCTTGTAGTTCTTGGTGTGGTCCACCGGGATGACCGGCCTGCCGTCCCCCTGCGCCTGCTGCTGCATCATCTGGGGCAGGATCTGTTGTAGCAACGGTCCCAGGTTCTCCAGGACGTCCGCCATGACCTCGTCCAGGTAGGCGAGCACCTTGGGGTTGTCCTTGAACGTCTGCCTGGGCTCGGTAAGCAACGGTCCGACCGCGTTCCCGACCACCTCCTTGTTCAGCTTGTCCATGGCCTCCTCAGTGGACCGGCCGATCTCGATGAGCGGGCGCAGCGACTGGCGCAGCTCCTGCTCCAGCTCCGCCCTGCGGCGCTCCGTCTCCACGTCGTCCTGGGGGCTGGTCATGTTGCCTATGAAGGGCAGCCCGGACTTGATCGGCACCAGCTGCATGCCCTGCGGCGAGGCCTGGATGGTGAATCCTTTCTTGCGCGCCATCTCCGTCGCCTGCTGGATCAGGGCGCGCTGCTCCTCCTCCGCCTTCTTCACCGTCTCCGCCCGCCTCTGGGCGTACTCCTCGCTCTCGAAGGCCCGGGGCAACGCCTTGAGCAGGTCCTGGGCGAACCGGTCCATCTGGCGCTTGAAGACCTTGCCCTTGCCTGGGGCGGTGTCGATGGCCTTGGGCCGGCTCGGCTCCTTGAAGTTGTTTACATAGCACCAGTCCGAGGGGGTGGGCATGGAGGCGCACACGTCCTTAAGGAACTCGGAAATGGCCTTCGACCTTCCCGTCCCGGACGGGCCGGAGATGAAGATGTTGAAACGGGGGTCGGGCATCCCCAGCCCGAACTGCAGGGCGCGGAGGGCCCTCTCCTGGCCCACGATGGCGACGTCAGGGGTCACCTCCGATGTGCTTTGACATTCGAACGCCGTCTCCGGGCACAGGTTACTGCATTCCTGATGGGTGAGCTCCTTGACCATGATCATGACCTCTGAGTATCCGTTCCCTTGGTAACGACGAGTATTATTAGATATCTTTTCCCTGAGCCATGGTCGCAAAAAGGCAGCTTGAAATAGTGTCGCCGCCATGCATGACAAGAATACGCACGGCGATTTACGCGAAAAGGATATGACCATCGCCGCCTGCGTTCAGCTAACGTTCCGAGAGGTATTTCGATGGAGAGCAAGGA
>CAWBKY010000004.1:0-322390 GCA_963789555.1 Methanomassiliicoccaceae archaeon
TAAAAATAAATAATAATGTAAAAATAATTAACAATTGCACAACCCTCAATACATAGTGAATTTGGATAATCATTGGACAGATCGGGATTTCAAACCAGAAAAGTGACTGACTGAGGTCCCTTTTGTATTGCCCTACGAACTCCCTGCCCGAAGGCGAAAGTTAAAAGCGAAACCACTTGGCTTGATTCAGAAAATGTGAAAAGGAAGAAGTGGGCCAGGTGTAGTTCTGGCCTAAGTTTTCTTATTTCGAAATCGCGTACTTGAGGTCCCATCTCGCGTCATTCACAAATGATATGTGCACCTTAGGTTGTTCTTGCGAATCTACTACCATGTCCAAATAGAATCCGGAGCCCGATGATCCATCGACCACCTTTATCGCAGACATAGTTTCCCCAGTGAAGGTTACATACTTCACCGATCCGGAATCCACAAGGTTCGTTGTGTACAGATTGTAGACGATGTGGACGACACCTGAGCTATCCACTCCTATTGGTGTCCATTCTTCTAGGTAGCCTCTTGTATCATCTACTACATGACAATCCCAACTCCCAACCGAGCCATGCGCGTATTTCACGTACAAGTACGCCGGATTGGGCAAATTCGGATCCGCAGTGTATGCCGAATAGGCAATATGCAGCTTGCCTTGCTTATCCACTGTGATATCTGAATTATAAGCTGCAAATGCATCTGGATCGACGATATGGCTGACCCAACCATCAGAGTTAGTGGCATACCTGAGCTTGTATTCGCTCCAATCGATATAGACCATATGTGCAATATTATTCGGTCCAATTGCCAAAGAGGCTGACCAATATGGATCGGGACCTTGGTACACCAGCTCGTTGATCCATTGGTCATTGTTATAGCTAGCATATCTGAGACTGGGTGCCTCTTGTCCCGTATGGTCATAATAGCTGAAGTGCAGACCACCGTTCCCATCCAATGCCATCGAGATCTGGCCTTGTATCGTTCTTCCGGGGAACACAGGCTGCGCAGTCCAGGTTCCGCCCACTTTCTTGGCATAGACCAGATTGTGATCGAAGTTGATGTAGACGATATGAACGGCATTGCTGGAATCGACTAGGATGTCGGCGACTCCTCCTCGAGGTTGGTTGGTTCTTGACCCGATAACAGCTATCTTCTCGATGACCCAGGAACCACCAGCGTTGGTTGCATACTTCAGCGCGTACTGAGACCAATCATAGTACGTGATGTACGCGTGACCATTTTGGTCTGTAGCTATCCTATTGTAGTCACCAACCCAGCCCTTGGTATCAATTGATGTCGTATTGAAGGCACCCGGTGCAGGTGTTGGCTTCCCTCCCATTGCCACAGGAATACCGGAGGGCAGTAACATGATTATTGTCACAAAAAAGACAGCGAGCACTAGCATTCGCGCGATATTGCGACCTCTATTCGTTGGATCTTTCATCCTCTCATCTCCGAACGAAATAATTATTCCTCTGTCCGAAAAATCCTATGTCATTGCAGGCATGAGGACAGAAAGGGCACTTCACGGTCTAGTTGCATGAAAGACTAGTCTTAAGAATAGATAAAATTATCGTCATATTTTAAAACATACGTTTTGATAAATGAGATACTACTTTATGAATGCAAGATAGGGTTATCCAATGCCCTCTTGAACATGACCAGACAGAACAAGCATTCCGAATTGACTTGTACGATCGCCGATCGAGCCTTACGTGCAGTCTTTATGATCTCAACATAAGGATGTAGACTAACCATAGTTAATCTTGTTCCAACAATATGGATCTTTTTCAAACTGCCTAACATTTTTCAATAATAATTCCATTTCATATTAATTATAAAATATATAGAATAATATCTAGATACATCCTTGATTACTTGAATCCACAATGCGTACGATCCTAAGTCCTAATTTAAGCATTGATGTACTCTAGCGACTATCTGGCTATTATAAATCACTATTGTTTAGTGGGAAATTTTAATAAATATTGAATAGCAAGAGTCTTATTGCATGTTGGGATAATTAGAGATATATAATGATGTGAAAATAATTTTTTGAAATTACGTATACTTCATCATTGTAAGGAATCCTTATCATCCCATTAAATAATGTAAATCAGGGATTAGAGTGGATCTAATTCTCCAATGGTGGGTCGAGAAGAAGAACTTGAGTTCCTTCAAGGCCATTTAGGGGAAGCCATATCCAGAAATGGTGGTCTGGTCCTGATTTCAGGGGAGGCGGGAATTGGTAAGACCAGGCTCGCTACGGAGTTCGAGGGAAAGGCAGCGGCCAAGGGTTGCAAGGTATTGGTAGGCAACTGCGTCCCCTCCGCTCAAATACCATATCTTGTGTTCCTTGAAGCTTTGAAATGCCTTGCAAAAGAAGAAAACCAGGGCCGCGCCATTAGATTAAAAAAGGCAGTAAAACGGGCCTCCCCTGACCTTGTAGGGGCTATTCCAGTGGTAGGAGGAACAGCGAGAGCATTGGCTGCGCTTCTGAAGGAATATGAAAAAGATGACGGGATCGAAACCAAGGAGAATCTGCTCTTCGGAACATTAGAGCTGTTTAAGGTGGAATCTGAACAAAACCCCTTGATAATCCGCCTTGATGACCTACAGTGGGCAGATTCAGCCAGTATCGGGATGCTTCATTTCCTTGCCAGGAATGTTCGCGATTTACCGATAATCCTGCTTGGGACCTACCGCACTGAGGAAGTTTTGACCCGGGAGAGGGAGGTCCATCCGTTCCTGGACAGCTTACAGGTCATGAGGCGTGAGGGAATCGTGGAAGAAGTTGAACTGCATCCTCTGGCGGAAAAGGAGACTCAACAGGTTGTATCCAGCATGCTGCAAAGTCCGGTGCAGAAGGAAGTAGTGGATCGTATTTTCAAGGAGAGTGGCGGTAGCCCTCTATTCACCATTGAGGTATTGCGAATGCTCGTGTCTGAGGGCAGATTGGTGGAAAAAAACGGGACCTATATGATGGCCGGAGATGGGGTGATTCACATCCCTCGGACCATACAAGAGGTAATATCTCGGCGCATGGACAAGCTATCAAAGGAACAAAGGAGAATACTTGAGTGTGCATCAGTGATTGGTGATAGGTTTGATTCCAACCTCCTTTCCGAATCTTTGGGGATCGATGATCTACATCTACTAGACGAGCTTGATACCATTTCCAAGAGTTTTCAATTGGTGGGTTGGGATGAATGCACTTTCAAGTTCACCCATGCGAAGATAAGGGATGTTACATACGACGCCATCCTCGGGCCAAAACAAGTGGAACTGCATAAAAGGGTGGGAAATTCTTTAGAAAAGCGACTCCCAGACAATTCTCTCCTTGGAGCTTTGTCATGGCACTTCGACAGAGCACAACTTAAGGAGAAGTGTATCAAATACTCCCTTCAGGCAGGGAAATTTTGCTCTGCAAGGAAAGCGGTGATCGAGGCAAAATCCTTCTATTTATTGGTCCTAGCCAGAACCGAAGACGACCCATGCCATATCCCTGAACGTCTTGAGGCGCTCGAAGGCCTGGGAGATCTCGGAGTTCATCAATCAACTGCAAAAGAATGGTTCTCTTACTATGAGCAGTTCCTGGAATTGAACCGCGATAAGAGAGCGCGGGCAAGGGTCCTAGCCAAGGCAGGGGAATGTTGGGATCAGATGGGACTGATGGACGTTGAAAAAGCCCACGAACTCCTTGATGAGGCTGAGTCGCTCTCGGAGGGAGATCCTACGATTCTTGCTTTCATCGAGCGCGAAAGGGGCGACCTATATGGCAATGATGGAAAATGGATTGAGCAACAGGCTCACCTAGCTAAGGCAAGGGAATTTTATGAAGAGGCGGGGGATGCCAAAGGGGTTATAATAATCAGAATTCACGAAGGAAATTCCCTCTTTGAGCGAGGCCGATTACCCGAGGCCAAAGCGATCGCAGAGGAATTGTTGCCCCTTGCAATAAAAATGGAGGATTTAGAACTTATAGCCGAAGTTGAATTTTGGAATGCTCAAATAAATGCATGGGTGGGGGAAACCAAACTGGCTATTAAACAATGTACTGAGGTCATTCAATTGACGGAAAAACTAGGTCTGATGTGGCAGTGGAGGAATGCTGTACTTTTTAGAGCCTGGGCAGAAGAGCTTGATGGAGATTTCGAATCCGCAAGGAAAGATATGTTAAATGAACTCGAGTTTGAAAAGATACACGAATCAAATGATCCATGGATTGGATTTTGCGAAATCTTACTCGGTCTCTATGAATTGGAACTAGGCCTACAAGATAGTGCGGAAATCCATTATAATGATGGGGCGAGGAAACTGACCCCGTTTCTTGAAGGCAAACGTGGTTCCATCTATACCACCGAACTCATGGCCGAGCTCTTGGCAGCTAGAGGCAATTACCAAAAGAGCGATGAGGCACATAATTTGGCCATTAAATTGAGTGAAGAAACTGATTATGGGTTAGAGCTAGTAGATTGTCGTTCGAGGTATGGGGTGTCCCTGGCCAGGCGAGGGTTGCTGGTGAAAGCTCGAAGCCAATTCGATGAGGCCATGAAGGTAGCTATGAGAATGGGTTGTGAGAAAAGAGTTCAGATCATGGCAAAACGAGTTGGTATTGTTCTCGGTTAATGAATTGAAATCCCGAGAGACATTTTTACAAGAAGCCGAAGTGTCTTATCCTATTAATTTGGATTTTTCATGTCAGACCGGATGATTACTGAAAAAATGTAAATTTTGTTAATAATATATTATTTTATAAATATTGAATGGATCCATGATAAATAATATCGGATCATCAATCCCTACATCGGATATCCAAGTTTAAGCATTGATACACTCTAGCGACTAGCTGACGTCGCTTTCACAAATCTCTAAAAATGAATACATTCCTAATTCCTATGTTGATTATGGGTTTTATGGTTGGCATAGTTGGAATAAGCCATTAGGGCGGGATATGGAGGGTCGCATAACCAAGGATTGATTATCTAGAAGCCAGAAAGTTAAAAATATCGAATAAATACCAGTATGAATGGGGTTACTATGAATGAGAAAGAGAACATCGATACCGTCCAGAAATTTTACGCTGCCATTGGGCAAGGTGATATGGTTACGGCAAAAGATCTGCTAGCCGATTTCGTTGAATGGCAATCCCCTGTAACCAGAACAGACCACGTGGGAATCACTTGGTATCGACCACGCATCGGAAGGGACGATGTCCTAGGTTTCTTTAAAGAGCTCTCTCAGAATGCTACGATAGAACCGTTCGAGGACCTGAAATTCATTGCGCAAAACGACCGTGTATTGTCGAAGGTAAGAATCGTGGTTCTGCATTAACCACGGGACGCTCATATGAACATAGCTGGGTCATGATTTTCGTACTCCGTAATGGAAAGATATTGGAGCAACGACATTATTACGATACAGCAGACATTGAGCCAGCATTCTTGAAAGATTGACCATGAAACGGTGAAATCAGGTGCAGGGGGTGCGATTTGAACGCACGGACCATTAAGGATAGGATCCTAAGTCCTAAGTTATGCAATGATATACTCCAGCGACTATCTAGCCTATACAATTCACGCCGTTAAGAAATGATAAAATTAATAATAATTAGAAGCGAATATTATTTCAAACTCGCTGTCCATGCTTCAACCGAAACCTCGATGAGAATTTGGAACGGAGCATCGAGAATGCTCCGTAACCCCTAAAGATCGCGTGGGTATGGACCTAGATACACAACATTGTGGGCCCATAACTACAATAGGATTCCTATATGATTCGCTGAGCCCGAGTCCGGGCCTTGACATCAAGCCTTCTTTTAAGATTTTCCTCTCCCAAGTAGTTATCCTGCTTTCCGGGAATGGTAACAATTCAATTTTTTTATTGTGGACGAGACTAATTTAACCGATACGAAAGAATAATATCGTCATTCTTCCAAATCATTTTTGACTATGAACAAAGAGAGTATAGTGGCGAACTCAGGGGGTGGGACCAGATGTCGCTACGATCGATGCGCGGGGGAATCAAGCGAAGATCTCTTTCAAGAACTGCATTCCTCATCAAAGGGTCTCAGTGAAACCGAAGCGAAATCAAGGCTTTCAATCTATGGCAGGAACGAGTTGCTTCAGAAGAGGAAGAATCCCTATCTTCGGTTTCTAGGATACTTTTGGAGCCCCTATCCCATGGATGATAGAGGCCGCCTTGGTGCTTATCTGCTATCATCGGCCGATGGGAGGATTTCGCAATTATTCTTACCCTTCTAATGATGAACGCAGTGGTGGGCTTCTTCCAGGAGAGAAAAGCCGATAATGCCATCGAGCTCCTGAAGAAGCGATTAGCTTTACGGGCAACCATTCTAAGGGATGATGGATGGGGGGAGATCGAAACCGAAGAATTAGTTCCAGGTGATGTGGTACAAGTGAAACTGGGCAATATCGTGCCCGCGGACATAAAACTCATCCAAGGTGATTACCTCATGCTGGATGAATCCGCATTAACCGGCGAGTCTCTGCCAGTTGAGAAAGGTAAAGAGGACCTCGCCTATTCCGGCTCGATCGTGCGTAAAGGGAGAGATGAATGGCCTGGTCTTTGCCACTGGTCAAAACACTTTCTTCGGGAAGACATCAAAATTGGTTGGGGAGGCAAAGACCAAAAGTCACTTCCAGAAGGCGATATTGAAGATCGGCGATTACCTGATCATTATCGCCATAGGTTTGTCGGCTCTCATAGTCGCCGTTTCAGTTCTTCGCCACGAAAGCCTCGCTGAGACCCTCCAGTTCGCCTTGGTCCTTCTGGTGGCAGTGATACCTGCGACTATTCCAGCCGTACTCTCGGTCACCATGGCGGTGGGGGCTATTACCCTGGCAAAGAAGGAAGCCATAGTTAGCAAATTGGTGGCTATCGAAAGGAGATGGCAGGCGTTGATATCCTATGCTCGGACAAGACCGGGACGATAACCAAGAACGAGCTCAAGGTGGCGGAGGTTAAAGAGTATGGGGGGGCGACTGAGGAGCAGGTTTTGTGTCATGGCGGCACTGGCCTCCAAGGAAGAGATCGAGATCATATCGACAATGCGATATTGGAGGAGGTCGAGGAGAAAGGCTTCAATGAGGCCCTGAGGTCCTTCGAACAGTATGATTTCAAACCCTTTGACCCGGTAATCAAGCGAACGGAGGCGAAGATAAAGCAAGAAAATGGTTCGATAATAACCGTCAGTAAGGGAGCCCCACAAGAGATAGCCGAACTGTCCAAGTTGGGCCATGAAGCAAAGAGAGATTACTTGACAAAGACGTGAATGAATACGCTAAGAAGGGGTATCGTGCCATCGGCGTGGCAAGCGGTCCTGAGGGCCAAATCATGTTCAACGGGCTCATAGCCCTCAACGACCCGCCAAGAGAGGACTCTGCGGAGACCATCTCAGAGGCTAAGCGGATGGGTGTGGATGTGAAGATGGTAACTGGAGACCATATCGCGATTGCTAAGGAGGTATCCCGTCGTGTTGGTCTCGGGACCAATATCATCACCGGTGAAGTGTTTAGATCAGGAAAGGCTGATGATATGGGGGAGCAGGTGGAGAAGGCCGACGGTTTTGCTTAGGTGTTCCCAGAGGACAAGTACAGGATCGTAAAGAGCTTACAGGACCGGGGGCATATTGTTGGAATGACTGGGGATGGTGTGAACGACGCCCAGCATTAAAGAAGGCGGATGCCGGGATAACCAGTCGCGGGTGCCACGGATGCTGCCAAGTCCGCGGCGTCCATCGTATTGACCAGACCAGGCCTTAGCGTCATCGTGGACGCATTAAAGGAGAGCAGGAAGATATTCCGAAAGATGAACAACTATGCCATATATCGAATCTCTGAAACGATGCGCGTCATCCTTTTCATTACTTTGTCCATCCTCATTTTCCAATTCTATCCAGTTACAGCGCTCATGATAGTCCTCTTGGCGATATTGAACGATATCCCCATCATGACGATTGCCTATGATAATGTCAAAATATCCAATTCCCCAGAGACATGGGACATGAGAAGGGTGTTGATAGTGGCTACCTTTTTGGGCGTCATCGGGGTGATATCGTCCTTCCTTATTTTGTACATTGGTCTATATATAATCCATCTGAGCTTGATGGTGTCTGCAGTCCTTCATATATCTGAAATTGTCGGTATCCGGGCACCTCACTGTTTTCATCGCCAGGACAGAGGGTCACTTCTGGTCCGTCCCTCCCGCAAAGATATTGGTCATAGCGGTGGTAGGCACCCGGATAGCTGCTACCTTGATGACGGTCTTCGGTTTCATCCTCCCATCCATGGGGTGGGCATTGGCAGGGTTGATCTGGGCCTATGGCGTAGGTTTCTCCTGGTAACGGACACACTGAAGGTGTATCTATACCGATACTTGGATCGTAAAAATGATAGGAAAGGGACATCGCCGAGTAAAAATACCAGTGAAAAGACCATCTCATAAGATGGAATGAGGGCTTTCCACCTTCAGATAGATAGCCAAGTCCCATGGTTGAAACGTATAAAAAAAGACACATAAGAAACGAGAGACTGGATATTAGTACCTTCAAAGCGTACCTTGAGCGGCTTCGATACTTGTGGAACTACCTCCCGGTCCTCGGAGAACATATGCGGAACACCACTGCGATCAGTCCACCCACGATTGGGCCGATCAGATATAACCAGTAATTCGTGAAATCAAGGAGGACGAGGTCGGGACCGAACAATTACAGCGGGATTCATCGATGCCCCACTGATCGGGCTGGCCCAAAGCCCAGCAAGAATGATATAACCGCCCACTGCCAAGGCCGCCGCGGGTTCGACGCTTTGGGCCTTGGACGCAGTGCCAAGTATCACGCTCACCAGACCGATTGTCAGCACTATCTCCATCATCAACACCTGAAGGTCAGTAATGCCTGGTCCTGGTTCGATCACTCCTATATTTCCTACATTTCCGAACATGGCCAAAAGGAATAGACCGGCTATGGTAGCCCCAACCAACTGTGCAATGATATATCCAGGCACACGTTTCCAGGGAAAGTCACCCCTTGCAGCGAAAGCAATGTTCACTGCCGGATTCAGATGGGCCCGGATACATGACCAGTGAAAAGGATGATGGCCATCACCATAGGCCCAGGAGCGGAAACCTCTACCACGCGACCGATAGATTCCATGACTCACTTCATTTACTACGGCACTCCCTGCTGCTACGAGGACCAAGAAGAAGGTCCCTAGTACCTCGCAGAACGATCTTTCACCATTCTAGTTTTGGGTTATCGAAATCCTTTATCCATGGCACTTCCAATGCCGAGATGGCCTTGATGTATTGGTGAGAATGTTCATTCATTCCCTGGCCTCCATGTCGGGAGAGCGTTTTGACCCAGGTATCATCACCTACACGGTCTGCCGTAGCAATGACCTTCCGGGTTTGTTTTATGCTAATTGATTGGTATTTATTTCTTTCAAAAAATTGTCGGGCGATAAGTCGCCATTGCCTATTTATTAAAAACACAGAAAAAAGCCAAACAATTAAGCAGTGCAGGCACATTTTATGATATTCCTGACCCAAGGACAGGGGCGCCGTTACCCGGCCCCACCTCCTCTCGTGGTGCCAGGGCCTAACGAAAACCCGAAAAACCAGCGATAATTATTCGCGTGCGAATAATAAAATTCTCCACGACTTCGCCAAGCCGGTATGTTAGAGATATGGTGCAGGGGGTGCGATTTGAACGCACGGACCACTAAGGATAGGATCCTAAGTCCTACGCCGTTGGCCAAGCTTGGCTACCCCTGCGTTATTGCCGCTGAACGTCTGAGGTATAATTAACGCTTTTCACTCTCGCGGTCAAGGATGCCCTGAAGGAACTCCTGCGCGGAGCGCATGGCGTTCTCCCGCTTCTTAGGATAGCTCTCCACCTTGGCCCGGATGGCGATGGCATCGTCGGTCGTGGTCAGCGCCTTCACGCCGAGAAAGGCCTGCTGCTTGTCCAATCGAGCGAACAGGAAGCAATCGTCGTCCAAACGCATCTCGAGCGTGTCGATCAGGGTCTGGACGTCCTTAAGGTCCAGGGTGCGGAAGAACTGCCTGGCCGCCTTCTTCTCCCTCAAAGCGCCTTCCATTATGACGATCTTGTTGCCATGGTGCCCTTCGGTGACGTCCCTCTCGAACTCCTCCAGCCCAGAGACGAACCTCATGGCCTGAACGACCTTCTCCTCGTCCTCGGTGGCGTGCACGAAGGTGCGGAAGTGGACCGATGTGAATGCCATCCTCACCCCATCCTCGCCCGGGTAATAATATCCTCGCAGGCGGTCATCGGACCGGCATCACCTTCTCCTTGCCATAGCCTACGATCACCCGCCGATAACCTCCAAGCTCCCTATCCAGCTCAGCGTCCCCGGTGTCCACCCGCAACGCCCTGATGCCGCTCAGCTTGGAAGGGGTCGCTACCACGATGATGTTGTCCAGGCCCACCCTTCGGATGACCTTCGGGGAGATCTGTTGGTTGCCCCGCCCGAAGATGAAGCCCTGCGCCCCTATCGGCGTGACCACGATCTTGACCCTCTCATTGGCCTCCACCAACCGCATCAAGCCCGCCTCGTCGAGGTCCTTGGCGATGACCTTTCGGTCCAGCAAGGCATCCACGCCCAGAATGGTCTTCTCCTCGCCAAGCGCCTGGGCCAAGGCCCTGACCGTGGTCCCCGGCCCGAGGATGTACAGGGTACCCCACTCCAGCAGCAGTTGGAAGTACTCCCCCAGCGCCTCCTTCTCCTCGTCGTCGCCGCTCAGAGCGATGGTCCCCTTGGGCGGCTGCATGAGCTGCGCCTCGTCCGGCACCAGCATGTAGCCTTTCAAGGTCGCCTGCAACCGGTCGGAGCGGAACGCCTCCTCATCGATGTCCATGACCTCGCCCTCCTTGGTCCCGATGTTGCCGTCCAGGAACTGTCGGAGCAGCTCACCCGCCGTCCGCGGCGTCGTGGCGAACACGCCCGAATGCATCTTGACGCCCGAGGGGATGCCGATCACCGGAACGGCGCTGCCTACGGCGTCCATGACATCGATGGCCGTCCCATCCCCCCCGCAGAAAACTATCAGGTCGACCTTCTCCGCCAGGAACCTGTGGCAGGCCTCCACCGTATCCTTTCCTTCGGTCGTTCCCTGAGACCTCATAGACGACCCGATGGCCTCAGGCCAAGCTCCTTCAGCTATGTCCGCGCCCATGAGGACCCGAGGCGGTGACGATCTCGACCTCGTCCAATGGCAACGCGCTTGCGCAAGCGCCATCCTGGCCCGTTCCGGGGCGATCGGGACCGCACCTTTCCTCAGTGCCTCCTCCCTCGCCCTGCCATCGGTGCCCTTCAGACCGAGCGGTCCGCCCATGCCCGGCGTACGGGTTCACCACGAAACCGATCCTCACAGCAGGCCTGATGCACCGGTGCAGCGATAAATCTAATCCAGTGTAGAAAAAGAAAAAAATTGGGGAGGTCATCGTGAGTTCGTCACAGTGTGGTGCGGTGGTGCAGGCCACCGCACCGGGGTCTCTGTGGTGAAGTTCGTAATTCTCATTGAGGCAACTGGGTCTTGGCGACCAGCGGCTCGAGCGGCATCTCGCAGGCCATCGGCCTGGGCGCGATGACGATCTCCGGCTCGCTGACCGGCGCCTTGGCGCTCTGGTTGTCGCGCATCCACTGGTCTATCTCGTGCTGGAACTGCTCCATGAAGGTCTGGGTCACCTTGCTGCAGAAGGACTCGATGAGCTTCATGACGTTGCGGTCGATGATCTCGAAGGCCTTGTGCAGGGGCTGGTTCTCCGCCACCTTGAGCAGCAGGTCGTTCTCCAGGACTATGGCGTTGGGGGTGATCTCCTTGAGCTTGCGCACCCCGTCCCTGGCCTTCTCGGAGCGCTCCCTCTCGAACGTGAACGGGTTTATGGCGATTACGAAGGTGAGGCAGTTCAGTTCCTTGGCGGTCCTGGCGACGACCGGCGCTATGCCCGTGCCGGTCCCGCCGCCCATGCCAGCGATCACGAAGGCGATGTCATGGCCGACCACCGCGTCGCGGATGGCCTTCTTGGCGCACTCGGCGCAGTACTCCCCCACCTCGGGGAAGCCGTTGGTGCCCCGGCCCTGGGTGACGTCCTTGCCGAGCAACAGCTTGGTGCTGGCGTTCACGCCCTTCAACGCCTTCTCGTCGGTGTTGATGGCGATGGTGTGCACGTTCTTGCGGCACCCGCCCTGTATGTTGTTCACGATGTTGTTGCCCGCTCCCCCCACGCCTATGACCGCTATCCTAGGCTCTGGTATGCCGTTGCATACGATGTTGAGGAGACGGTCGTTCGCCGCCATTTTCTCTATCGCCCTTGTATCCATCCCTTACGCCCCCGCTAGAGTGTCCACTAAGACACCGTTTACATGAAAGCCAGGCCCCCCAGCCTGGCCTATTGTGCATCCCATCCCTCCGCAGGTTCCCAAACCTCTGGAAGTAAGTACCGGTCACAGTCGTGCGATGGCCTTCCTGGTCTCGTCGAAGCTGTTCTCCTTGACCTCTTTCAGCCTATCCTTGGGCAGGAAGAACTCGCGCAGCGCGTCCTCGATGGCCGTATCTACGGACGAGTAGTACCCGTCCTCCACCATGCGATCGATGACGCCCTTGATCACGGCCGGTATTTTCGCCGCCGCCCGGTCCTTGGAAGGCTTGGTGGGCTGGAGCGATTCCTTCTCGATGTAGTAACGGAGCGCGATCCTCGCCAGATGCGACCGGTTGGAGAACTCGGGGTGCTTGGCGACGAAATCGTCGATGAGCTCCAAGTCCTCAGCGTCCAATCGCAGGGAGATGCGTTCGTTATCCAACTTGCCCAGACTTCCTAGTCCCGGAGGACTGCGTATGACATTGTCATACAAATTATTTAAAGATATGCCGCTCGCCATCTGGCCGTCATATTTATGGCACAAGGGCGAGGGCCCGTTCCGCTCAAAGAAGAATCTGGCACATCCTCATCCCGATAAGGAGTGATGGAGAAATGATAATAAGACGCTTTTCCTTCTACCACGACGAACGAGAGTGAAGGAATGCTGACCCGCTCCACCGACATCGAGGCCAAGTGGCAGGAACGCTGGTACGCCGAGAGGATCAACGAGGCGGACCGGGACGAGCGCGAGAAGTTCATGATCATCTTCGCCTACCCCGGTGTCACTGGCTACCTGCACGTCGGGCACATGCGCGGGTTCTCCTACGTGGATGATATCGCGCGGTACAAGCGCATGCAAGGGTACAACGTGCTCTTCCCCGTCGGCACGCATGCCACCGGCAACGGCCCGATCAGCCTGGCCAAGCGCGTGGCCTCGGGCGACGAGGACATGATCGACTACCTGCGCCGCAACGGCTGCCCCGAGGACGTCATACCCGAGCTCACCGACCCGCTGGCGGTGGTGGAGTTCTTCAACAAGGTCTACGTGGAGCAGTACTGGCGCCGCTTCGGCTTCCTGGCCGACTGGAGGCGCTTCGCCTGCACCACCCATCCCCAGTACGGCAAGTTCATCCAGTGGCAGTTCCGCAAGCTCATGGACGCGGGGCTGCTCATCCAGAAGCCGTACTACTCTCCGGCGTGCATCACCCACGGCCCGGTGGCCATCGACGCCTCCGAGACGGACATCGCCTGCGGCGGCTGCGCCGAGACCACCGAGTACACGCTGATGAAGTTCCGATGCGGCGAGCTCACGCTGCTGGCGGCCACCCTCCGCCCGGAGACCGTCTTCGGCCAGACCAACTTCTGGGTCAACCCCGAGGTGGAGTATGTCAAGGTGGTGTGCGGCGACGAGATCTGGGTGATGAGCCGGCCTTGCTACGACAAGATGCTCTACCAGAAGGACCGGCTCAAGGAGGTCGGGACGATGTGGGGCGCTGAGCTCATCGGTCAGGATGTGCACCGCGCCCATGACCGGCCGGGAGATCGTCTGCCTGCCGGCCTCGTTCTGCGACCCGAACGTGGGCACCGGCCTGGTGGTCAGCGTGCCCTCGGACGCCCCGGACGACTGGGTGGCGCTGCGCATGCTGCAGGAGGACGAGGAGGCCTGCCTCCGTTACGGCCTGGACTGGGAGATGGTCAAGGCCATCGCGCCCATCGCCATCATCGAGACCAAGGGCTGGGGGCCCATGCCCGCCGTGGAGATCGTGGAGAGGATGGGCATCACCCGCTCCGGCGACCCCAAGCTGGTGGAGGCGAAGAAGATCGTCTACAAGGAGGGCTTCCACGCCGGGAGGATGAACCAGGACTGCGGCCAGTACTCCGGACTGCCGGTCGATAAGGCCAAGGAGGCCATGAGGCAGGACATGCTGCGCGCCAACGAGGCGGACCTGTTCTACGACCTCTCCGAGACGGTCATCTGCCGCTGCGGCGAGCCGGTGGTGATCAAGAAGGTGGACGACCAGTGGTTCATCGATTACGCCAACCCCATGGTCACCGAGCTGACCAAGCGGCACGCCGAGGGCATGCGCATAATGCCGACGGAGTATCAGACCAACGTGCAGGGCGTCCTGGACTGGTTCCGGGAGCGCGCCTGCGTGCGCCAAGGGAACTGGCTCGGCACCCGCTTCCCGTTCGACGAGAAGTGGATCATCGAGGCCATCTCCGACTCCACCCTCTATCCCGTCTTCTATCTGATCTCGCCCTATGTCAACGACGGCTCGGTCAGGCCGGAGCAGATGGGCACCGAGTTCTTCGACTACGTGCTGCTGGGCAGGGGCGACCTGGACCACGTGGCCAAGCGCAGCGGCGTGGAAAGGGAGGTTCTGGAGCGGATGCGCGCCGACGTGGACTACTGGTACCCGCTGGACGTCAACCTGGGCGGCAAGGAGCACATGACCGTGCACTTCCCCGCCTTCCTGATGAACCACGTGGCCATACTGCCGCCGGAGAAGTGGCCCCGGGGCATATTCGTCAACTGGTACGTGATGAGCAAGGCCGGCAAGATATCCAAGTCCAAGGGAGGGGCCCAGCCCATACCGGGGGCGGCGGAGCTCTACGGCGTGGACAGCATGCGGCTGTACTACGCGCACATCGCCTCGCCCTTCGCCGACGTGGAGTGGGACGAGGAGGTGCTGGAGAACTACGTGGCCAAGATGGACCGCATCATGCGCACGGTGGAGGAGCTGTCCGCGATGGAGGAGAGCGAGGCCATCGAGCCCATCGACACCTGGCTGCTTTCTCGCATGAACAGCCGCATGGCCTCCATCGTCAGGGGCATGGAGCAGCTGGACCTGCGCAACCTGGCCGGGGAGGCGTACTTCGAGATCCCGAACGACCTGAAGTGGTACCTGCGCCGGGGCGGCAGCAACGGCGCCGTCGTCGGTCGGGCGCTGGACATGTGGGTCCGGGCCATGGCGCCGATCACGCCGCACACGGCGGAGGAGATGTGGGAGCACCTGGGCAAGGAGGGCCTGGTGGCCAAGGCCAGGTTCCCCTGCGCGGATGCGGCGGAGATGTCCCAGGCGGCGGAGCTGGCGGAGGACTACGTGCGCAAGCTCCTGGAGGACGTCAACGAGATCGTCAAGGTCACCAAGATCGCGCCGAAGCGGGTGCTGGTGTACACCGCCCCGGAGTGGAAGGAGAAGGTGCTGCAGAAGGCCATCGCGCTCTTCCGCGACAACGAGCTCAAGGTGCCCACGCTCACCAAGCAGGTCATGCAGGACGAGGACATCAAGAGGCATGGCAAGGAGGCGTCCGACCTGGCCCGCAAGATGGCGGAGGACCTGACGCGCCGTTCCGCGGACGAGGTGGAGCGCATGGCGGTGCGGTTCGACGAGCTCGGAGTACCTGCGCCAGGCGGAGGGCTTCCTGGCCCGGGAGCTGCAGTGCGAGGTGGGCGTCTTCGATGCCGCCGACCCGCAGCGGGTGGACCCTCAAGGCAAGTCCCGCGCCGCCCAGCCCCGCCGGCCGGCCATCTACCTGGAATGATGCCGTTCCAGCCAAACCTTCTTTTTGTTACCTTGAAATAGCGGGACCTTGCTTCAATGGCCATTTCCGTCCGGAGCGGGTCCATTGCTGTTCAACCGTCTGGGTAAGGCCATCGTCCGACATCACAAGCTCATAATCGTCATCTGGGTGCTTGCGCTCCTGGTGGCCATCCCCTTCGCGCCGCAGGCGTATGACGCCGTCATATACGAGGAGACGCAGGGCTCGTCGGAGCAGCAGCTGCCCTCGGAGGAGGCGCAGAGATGGATGGAGGACAACTTCGGCGACAGGGCCAGCACCGGCTCGACCATCATCGCCCTCACCTCGCCCGACGTGCTGGACCAGGACACCAAGGCCTGCGCGGACGAGATCACCATGGCGCTGATCCAAGCCTCCAGCCCGCTCAACGAGGATGCCAGCATCGGGTACTCCATCGAGGTGGAGAGCGTCTACACCGTGGTGCGCACCTATTCCACCGGTTTCCTGGGCCAGGTGAACCAGGTCTACTACACCTCATATAATGCCACCAACGCCACCCGGTACGTCATCTTCGGCGTGCCGCTGCAGTTCTGGTCCTTGTACAACCAGACGGAGGCGACGCAGGAGCTGGTGTTCGGCCTTCCCACCGATTACGCCGCCACCTGGGCCTACACCAATGAGAGCACCGGCGGCATGCTGTCGATCGAGGAGGTGGACGACCTCACCTACGGTACCATCTCGTCCGCGCTCCCCACCTCCGACCCGCTGGCCATCGCCTGGCTGGGTTACTATTCGGCCGCATGGAACGCCACCCGGGCCACGCCCTCGGTCGCCAACGACCTGACGCTGCGCACCCAGGTCGCCTTGGAAACGGGCTATGCCCCGTTCTCCGACGAGTTCCTTTCCCAATTGCCGCCCGAGCAATCCGCTTTCATCAACTCGGTCGAAAGCGGTTTCACCTTGGACAACTGGACCTCGGTGCCGGACCGCAACGCCTTCGTCAATGACGTCTTCTTGCAGAACTTGGAACGGATGGCGGATGGTCTGCCCGAAGAACAGGCCGCCATGCTCTTCGGTTACTATTCCACCTTCTACCATCAGTGGGACTCCTGGAACTCCACCCGCGTCCCGGCGGACATGAGCGAGTTCGAGGAGGTCGTCACCGCTTCCGTCTCCGCTTTCTCTTCCAGCTTGCCCACCAGGGAGGCCGAGGTGTTCCGATCGCTGTACGCTTTCCTGGGTTGGGAAGGACTGGCAGGACGACGCTCTGCTCGCAGAATACAATATAGGTCTGGTGGCAGCGGCGACCGAGGTGGAGCCATGGTTGGTGCAGGAGACCGCGGCCTTGGGGCCAACGCCCTCCTCCGTCCAGGTCTACGTGCTGGCCGGCCGGGTGGTGGACAACTCCTCGCTGAGCGCCTTCCCGCTGCCGCTGGTCCCGGCCATGGTGGACAACTTCGTCAACACGCCTGATAACAATACGATGATCATCGCCCTCACCTTCTACAACGATGATGGCGAGGTGGTCAGCGGGTCCCGCTACATCGAGCAGGTGCGCGCCGTCATCGGTCCCATCGTCGACGAGCACCCCGAGGTCGATACCTACGTCACTGGCGGGGACGCCATCCAGACCGACATCGAGCTGTCGGTGGACGAGGACGTCTCCAGGATCGACCCGGTCACCATCATCCTCATCCTGGTCCTGATCGGGCTGTTCTTCCGTTCCTTCGTGGCGGCGGCCGTGCCGCCGATGATCATCGGCATCGGCCTGGGCATATCGTTCGCCTTGGTCTACTTCCTGGGCACGTACTTCATGGACGTGCACTACTCGGTGCTCACCATACTGCTGACCGCCTCGCTGGGCGCGGGCTGCGACTATTGCATATTCATACTTTCGAGATATCGGGAGGAGAGGAGGAAGGGATACGACAAGAAGGCGGCGGTGGAGACCTCGGTCACCTGGGCGGGGGAGGCGATCGCCACTTCCGGTCTCACGGTCATCATCGCCTTCGGCGCGTTGTCGCTTGAGCAGCATGAGCTACATCGCCTCCATGGGGGTGCTGGCCGTCGGCATCGCCTGCGCCCTGCTGCTGGCGCTGACGTTGCTGCCAGCCATCCTGGTGCTGCTGGGCGACCGCATCTTCTGGCCCAGCCGTTTCGATCGCGAGGAGAGGAAGGACAAGGAGAGCTACTTCACCCGCAGCGCCAGGTTCTCCATCAAGCATGCCAAGGCCCTGTTGATCGTGGCGGTGCTGATCACCCTGCCCACCACGTACATCGTCCTGACCACCCCCACCAGCTATGATTACATCGCCTCCATGCCCGACTCCGAGTCCAAGGACGGGCTGATGGTGCTGGAGGACGGTTTCGGGGGCGGAAGGATAATACCCACGTACGTGGGCATGGACCTCTCCTCCTCCGCGTACCTGGCGTCAGGGAGATGGAACGTCACCAACCTGGACGGCATCGAGGGGCTTGTGCGCGGAACTGGCCTCCCTGGAGAACGTGGAGGAGGTCATCAGCCCCACCCGGCCGTACGGGGAGCCGATCGACTATGCCAACGTATCCACCGACCTCACCATCCAATCCGTGCTGGACGACCAGTACATGCGGACCATGGTGGGGGAGAACAGCACCGCGATATTGATCACGGTGGTGTTCGTGCAGGAGCCCTTCTCGCCCGACTCCATCGAGAGCATCGACACCATCCGGGACCTGGTCGCGACCACCGTCTCCGCCGGAGGGATGTTCACCGCCGGTTACGTGGCCGGCGGGACCGCTACGATGTACGACCTGAGCGTGGAGACGAACGACGACTTCCTGCTCATAATCCCGGTGGTCATCGTGGCGATCTACATCGTCCTGCTCTTGGTGCTGGGCTCGGTGCTGAACCCGCTCCGCTCCATCCTGACCATACTGCTGTCCATCTCCTGGACCCTGGCGGTCACGATGGTCCTCTTCACCTACGTGTTCGAGACGCCCATCATGTGGATGGTGCCGCTGATGCTGCTGGTGGTCTGCCTGGGCCTGGGCATGGACTATGACATATTGCTTTCCACGAGGGTGCGGGAGGAGGCCTCGAAGGGCAAGGAGCACCAACGACTCCATCGTGACCGCGGTGGGCAAGACCGGCGCCATCATCACCGCCTGCGGGCTGATCATGGCCGGCGCGTTCGGGACCATGATGCTCTCCGAAGGCTGGCTGCTGCGGGAGTTCGGCTTCGCCCTCATGTTCGCCATCTTGCTGGACGCGCTGGTCGTGCGCATCTACCTCGTGCCGGCGATCATGTCCCTGCTGGGGAAGTGGAACTGGTGGGCGCCAGGGCGGCTGCAGCGGACCAAGATAACGCAACGGAAGCAGGTGGATGAGGACGATTGGATCAAGAAGGCGCTGGAGGAGGAGAATCGTAATTAGTGTGGAATGCACCCGTCGGGAAGCGATCGTGAGCTTAGTCAGCCATGTCGATGTCGGTGGCTATGACGAGGTATATCGCTTTAGGGCCCAACTGAAGGACCGAGAACGAGGGCAGCCCTGCAGGTATGGTCCCAACCAATGCGACCCCCAAAGTCTCCCAAATAGTCAGCGCCAGACCGAACAAGAGACCCTTGGAGTTCCACTCATTGGAACCCCAGCGCTACTCGGAAGCGCTCCGCGCCAGTCAGAAGGTGGTCCGCGTTCAGCGCCGCCTCATCCACATCCAGCTCGACCCAGTTCACCTGGCCGGTGAAGGCGTTCCCCTTGGCCCCGTAGTCCGGGGACACCGGCGAACCCAATTCCTCCCCTAGGTCGATGGTCTCGTCCGCGGAGAAGGCGAACGGCTCGGTGATGTCCACGCGCCCCTCCCCCACCTTCCTGCCATCTATGAAGAGGGACACATCCCCTCCCTTGGCCAGGCCCCCGCCGTCATAGGCGAACTCCATCCGCACCTGGTGCTTGCCCGTCGGGATGTCCTCTGTTCCCTCGATGAAGAACCGCCTGATGCCGCAAAAGTTGTAGCAGTATTTTGGCTTCCCGCCCTTGGCATAGAGGCTGAACCCGCCCGAGATCCCGCCCCAGGCGAAGATCACACCCTCCACGCCGGGCTTGGGCACTATCACCTCGGCGGTGATGGCGTGCGATTTGTTGTAGGTGCTGATCACCGAACCGGCGGAGATCCCCTTCATCCCGCCGAAGAACAGCTGCTTGTTCCCGCGGATCAGCTGCGGCCGGCCGGCTATGTCCGGGTTCAGGCGCTCCGACATGCGGTCGTCGAGCGGTATGACGTTGTACTTGGCCGCCTCGATCAGCCAGAGGCGCTTGAGATGCTCAAGCTTGTCGGGAAACTCCTTGGATAGGTCGTGCGCCTGCGTCCAGTCCTTGCTGGTGTCGTACAGCTCCCAAACGTCCTCATCGAAGGGGATGGTCTTTATGGCTCCAGTGGTCCATGGGGTGCGGTGCTTGGTTACCGCCGTCCAACCCTTGTGGTAGATGCCGCGGTTGCCGATGATCTCGAAGTATTGAGTCTCATGACGGTCGGACGCCTGGGCGTCGTCGAAGGAGTAGAGCATGCTCACGCCCTCATACGGCTTCTGCTGCGTGCCGTTGACGAAGGCTGGCTGGGGCAGCCCTGCCACCTCCAGGAGGGTCGGCGCGATGTCGATGACATGATGGAACTGCGAGCGCAACCCTCCCTTGGCCTTGATCCCCTTCGGCCAATGCACGATAGTGGCGTTGCGCGTGCCTCCGAAGTGGGATGCGACCTGCTTCGTCCATTGGTAGGGGGTGTTCATCGCATGCGCCCATCCCACCGCATAATGGTTGTACGCCTCTGGTCCGCCGAACTTGTCGATATTCTGCTTCATGAAGTCTATGGTCTCCAGATGGCCAAAGCCGTTCATCGATAGCATCTCGTTGAACGTACCCTGCAACGTACCCTCCGCGGATGCTCCATTATCGCCGATGATGTAGAAGACGAGGGTGTCGTCCAGAATCTCCAGCTCCTCCAAGGTGTCGATTAGCCTCCCGACATGGTGGTCGGTGTGCTCCAGGAACCCGGCGTATATCTCCATCTCCCGGGAGAGGATGGGCTTAAGCTCCGGGTCGATGGCGTCCCATGCCGGCATCTCCGTGTGGCGCTTGGTCAGGTCGCAGTCCGGCGGGACTATGCCCATGCGCTTCTGCCGGGCGAAGGTCTCCTCACGCAGCTTGTCCCAGCCCTGGTCGAACATGCCCTTGTACTTGGCCGACCATTCCTTCGGCACATGATGCGGGGCGTGTGTCGCCCCTGGCGCGAAGTAGACGAAGAAGGGCTTGTCGGGCATGAGGGCCTTCTGCCTCTGCACCCATCTGATGGCCTTGTCCGCCAAATCCTCCGTGAGATGGTACCCCTCCTCAGGAGTCCTGGACGGCTCGACCTGGGTGGTGCCCTCGTACAACGAGGGATAGTACTGATTGGTCTCGGCGCAGATGAAGCCGTAGAAGTACTCGAATCCGCTGCCAGTCGGCCAGCGTTCGTACGGCCCGGCGGGGCTGGTCTCCCAACCTGGCACCTCGTGGCATTTGCCGAACTGGGCGGTGGCGTAGCCGTTGAGCTTCAGCGTCTCGGCCACAGGGGCGCAGCTCTTGGGCCGGATGGAGCAGTTGCCCGGCGCGGAGGTGGCCATCTCGGTGATGCCGCCCATGCCCACGGAGTGGTGATTGCGCCCGGTCAGCAGGGCCTGACGCGTCGGTGAGCATAGCGCCGTAGTGTGGAAGCGGTTGTACTTCAGGCCGTTAGTGGCTAAGCGCTCTGCCGTGGGCATGCGGACCGGCCCACCAAAGACGGCCGAGGCCCCGAAGCCCACGTCATCGATCAGGACAATAAGGATGTTGGGCGCGCCCTTGGGCGGCCGCAGCGGCTCGATCGGCGGATACCTGGTATCCGGGTCCTTGGCATCGAAAGTGGTCATCCCGACTTGCTGCTTGTCAGGAATCGGCAGGACCTCGCGCAATAACTCTTCCATGTTACCCATGCTTTTTCCCCCTCTTGATATATGGACGCCTGAGGCCTCGGTCCGGAGCCTGTGCGGTTACAGCCCATGCAACCGACCTGGAAGAAATCATCGATCTGCGGCCGGACGAATAACTCAGAGACGTTCCCTCACTCCCCGTTCAGGGAAGAATGGGCAAAGAAGAACTCGGCTCAATGAACGAAGACGACGATGGCATTGGTGGACAGTCGACCGTTGAAGCATCTTCTCTGCAAGGCTAAACCTTAGCTCCCCCTTAACGAAGATACTGTCTAGAGACAGTATAATAACTCTCCCCTGATGAGATACAATGATCATTACAGACTGGGTCAGGGCTGGAGCAGCGCAGGAGGATTTAGCGATGACGGACCGGGACGGCTCGGCTTACCTAGTGCCGAACTTGGGTGTAAAGGAGGACAGCCCGTACTCCAGTAACCACTTGCGCACGCTCAAGAAGGAGCTGGCGGAGGTTGCCGGGGTGGAATTCCGCCCCAAGGACTTCCGCAGCACCTTCGCCAGCCTTACCTTGAAGAAGGACCTGGCGCTCTTGGTGGACATATCGCGACAGCTTGGGCATGGTTCCCATGGACATCACGCAGCGCTTCTATGCGAGCATAGAGGCGAGCGACGCGGGAGATCGGCTCTGCAAGGCATGGACCGAAGAGGCCAAGCCAGCATCCGAAATATCGAAAATTGCAAAAAATGTTTTGATTAAGGAAAAAGAATATTTGTCTGGATATGCGTTGTAGTGCTCCCATCTGGGAGTGAACCCAGGTCAATTAACCATCCAGGAATAGTGGTCAAATGGGAACTCATGATGACAATAAGGTTCGGGGAAACGAAGGAACTTGAAAAGGCTGCTGAGCTCATCCCCATCTCTTGTACAGATGGTGCTCGATGCCCAATTGGTCCATGATCTTCCCGACCACGAAGTCCACCATGTCCTGCACCGTCTGAGGCTGGTGATAGAACCCCGGGCTCGCCGGCAGTATCGTCGCCCCCGCCCTGCTCAAGCGCAGCTCGTTCTCGATCATGATGGCGCTCAGCGGCGTCTCGCGGGGCACGATGATGAGCTTCCTCCCTTCCTTCATGCACACCGCCGCCGCCCTGGTGATCAAGGTGTCGGCCACCCCGGAGGCGATCTTGCCCAACGTCGACTCGGAGCAGGGGCAGATGACCATGGCGTCGAACTTATAACTGCCCGATGCTATCGGTGCGAACAGGTCGCCGTCCTGGTACACCGCGTCCGCCATGGCCTCCACCGCTTGCAGCGAGGCGCCGGTCTCGTGGGCCAGAAGTCGCTTGGCCATGTCCGACATGACCAACACCTTCTCCGACGGCAGGGCCTCCAACAGGCGCAACCCGTAAGGCATCCCGGAGGAACCGGTCATGGCGACGACGCATCTCATCGGCCTGCGAAGACAGGCGCCGGTATATGAACGCTATGGCCGAGCCACATGGGCCAGCGTCATGGGAAACCGTTATATATGAGCACCATATTAGAGGGCGACAGCGTGCCATTGGACAATATAAAAGTGGTAATGCTGGAAGAGGATTGATCGATATGGTTACAGTCTATGACGTGCCCTCTGAGAAGCTGATCGCGAAGGCCGCGGGGAAGCTGAAGGAGATAAATGGCATCACCCCGCCCGAATGGGCGGACTTCGTAAAGACCGGAAGGCACACTGAGAAGGCCCCCACCCAGGTTGACTGGTGGTACACCAGGGCCGCCTCCGTGCTCAGGAAGGTCTACACCAAGGGTCCCATCGGGACCTCCAGGCTGGCCGCCGAGTACGGTGGTTTCGCTGACCGCGGTTCCCGTCCGAACCACGCCGTCAAGGGAAGCCGCTCCATCGCGCGCAAATGCCTGATGCAGCTTGAGTCCTCCGGCCTGGTGGCCAAGGACAAGAACAACGGCCGCATCGTCACCGCCAAGGGCCAGGCCCTTCTGGACGCCGCCGCCAAAGAAGTGATGGACGAGAGCAAGTAAAGGAGGGATGGATCGTGGAGGACGACGAACTGGAGATGCTTCGCCGCAAGAAGATGCAAGACCTTCAGCAGCAGCAGGGCCAGGCCGTGATGGCGCAGGAACAGGAGCGCCAGTACGAGGCACAGAAGCAAGCCATCCTCCGACAGATCCTCACCCCCGAGGCGCGCGACCGTCTGGCCAATGTGAAGATGGCCTACCCGGACGTGGCGCGCATGGTAGAGGACCAGCTCATACGGCTCGCGCAGGCGGGGCAGATCACCAAGCCCCTGGACGAGCCGACCTTGAAGCAGATCCTTAAGGAAGGTCGCCCCGCAGAAGAGGGAGATCAGCATTGAGAGGGTATGATTATTATGTCACGCAACAAGCCGACAGCGATGAAGAGACGTTTGATGAAGAAGGTCAACCAGAACCGCCGTGTCCCAGCATGGGTCATGATGCGGACCAACCGCACCTTCGTGCGCCACCCGCACCGCCGCAACTGGAGATCCAGCAACCTGAAGGAGTGAGCAGAAATGGCAGAAGAGAAGGAAACAATGGTCATCTACAACGTGCCGCTCCGCAAGGCCAAGACCGTAGCCTATACGCATAGGGCCGAGAAGGCCGTCAAGGTGGTCCGTGAGTACGTCATGAGGCACACCAAGTCCACCGAGGACAAGGTCTGGATCGATGGTAAGGTCAACGAGGCCCTGTGGTCCCGCAGCATCCAGAAGCCCCCGACCCACATCAAGCTCAAGGTGGTCAAGTTCGAGGATGGCCTGGTCGAGGTCTCCCTTCCGGAAGAGCAATGATCGGTGCTACCGGCATGCTTAAACTCTCTTCCTACAACGGCGTGGAGTTCCTTGGGGTCTATTGTCGTGCGAACGAGGAGTTCGCCCTCGTCCCCAACGATGCCTCCATCGACCTGATCGAGGACCTCAAGGAGGCCTTGGGCGTGGAGGTGGAGCATTCCACCATCGCCGGCACCAACCTGAACGGGGCGTTGCTGGCCATGAACTCCTACGGGGCGGTGGTGACCTCGATGGCCACCAACGCCGAGGTGGAACGCCTTTCCAAGCACATCACGGTCGCCCGCCTGGACGACCGTCTGAACGCCGCAGGCAACAACATCCTGGTCAACGATAAGGGCGCCGTCATCAATCCAGAGATGCATCCCGATTCGTTCCGCCTCATCGAGGAGGTCCTTCAGGTCGAGGCGGTCCAGATGTCGGTGGCCGGGCACAAGACCGTGGGCTCGGTCTGCGTGGCCACCAACAAGGGCGTGCTCTGTCATCCCGAGACCAAACGGGACGATGTGGAGACGCTGCGCTCCATCTTCAAGGTGCCTTGCGCCA
This sequence comes from Methanomassiliicoccaceae archaeon, assembly GCA_963789555.1. Taxonomy (GTDB): domain Archaea; phylum Thermoplasmatota; class Thermoplasmata; order Methanomassiliicoccales; family UBA472; genus JACXTP01. The sequence continues at coordinate 25,226 of CAWBKY010000004.1, forward strand.
TCGGTACCCTGAACTATGGGTCGCCCATGGTCGGCGCGGGCATATTGGCCAATTCCAAGGGAGGCGTGGTCGGTTACCGTTCCACGCCCATCGAGCTCGGAAGGACCGAGGACGCGCTGGTACTGTTCTAAGCGTCAAGGGGAGAAGACCCAGTATTCCATCTTCTCCGGGAGCTCGTCCCGGTGGAACTCCACTTCGTTGCCGACGCGGATCACCCGGTCCTCAGGCAGTCCCTTCAGGAACGGCTCCACCCCTTGGATGGAGAGCGAGAGGCCCCCGATGCGGAAGTGCATGGGCACGGCGATGCGCGGCCTGACCTTTTCGATGAGGCGTTTGGCCCCCTCGGCGTCCAGCGTGAAAACCCCGCCCACCGGTACGAACAGGACGTCGACCTCGCCCAACCTCTCCACCATCTCGTCCGTGAGCACATGGCCCAGGTCGCCGCAATGGCAGAAACTTAACCCATCCAGTATGAACTTGAAGACCACTATCTTGCCCCGCTTGGCGCCCTGTTCCTGGTCATGGAAGGCGGATATGCCATGGATGGGCACCCCCCTCTCGATCCTGTCGCCAGGGTCTCGAACGGTGGTGTAATCGCCCTTCACCATCCGGGTGCAGTTGTGATCGAAATGGTCGTGGCTCACCAGCACCAGGTCCGCCTTCAAGATCGGTGGCTTGATGCCGATGGACTTGCCATCGTGCGGGTCGGTGATGACCACGGCACCGTCCCTGACCTCGAAGCAGGAGTGCCCATGCCAGATGATCCTCATGCCGTTCCCCTGATCTCCGATGGCTCGAACTCCGTACCGCAGGCCGGGCATTTGCTGTCCTGGACGCCGACGCGCTCATGGCAGCGGGGGCAGACCTCCACCACCACCTCCTTCACCACCACATCCTCATCGCCCATGGCCTCGATGTCCCAGTTTATGGTGAGCTTGCCCAGGCCGGCGGTCAACATCGCCGCCGCCACTATGCCCAAGCCCCACTGGCCCACCGACTCCAGGGAGTCCCCTGCGACCAGCAGGGTGGCCAGATAGATGATGATGCCCCCTTGCAGGACCAGCAGGAAGGCCACGTCCTTGCGGGAGCGCAGATTGAAGTTCCAGGTGAAGAAGCGCGGACGCTTCGTCGTGAACGGTTGGTTGGTCTCCAGGACCACAGATTCCTCGACCGGCAGCTGCACATCCTCCTCCAAAGGCTCGAGGTCCTCCACCTCCATCACTTCGGTGACCTCCGAGGCCGGGACGGTCGTTTCAGGTTGCGTCGCAAGGACCGCCGCCGCGGCCAGCTCTGGCTTCGCCTCCGGTGTGACAGGTGCCTGCGGTTCCGGAATGGCCTCGACCTTCGGTTCCGGTCTCGCCTCGACCGGCGCCGGCTCGGGCGGTGCCTGCTTCGCCACCGCGGCGGCCGCGACCACCGCGGCCGCGGCCGGCTCGGCCCGGTCCTTGCGCTCCACCGCATCCTTCTTCACGATGGTGGACTCGATGCGCTTGGAGACGTCATCCGACACATCCGCTTTGGTGTCGACCTTGTTCAGGCTCTCCAAGGCGTCGATCTGCTGGTCCCATTTGTCCTCTTCCTCGAAACGTTGACCGCAGAAGTCGCACTGCCTCGCCGTGGGCTTGTTCCTCAGGCCGCAACGGGAGCATTCCTTGAAGCCGCCTTTTTTCTCCATCCTTTATCAAAATTGAAAACATACTTCTGAATTATAATGGTTTGGAGGTGGTTGCGGGAAATGGAAATAAGCGTCCAGATACAAACGGCATTATCGCCGCCGCGATGTCGGGATGATTATTCCCCGATGGAATCTGAACATAACTGATATGAACGCTCAGCTGTATATGGTGGGCCGTCGACGGACTGGAACGTGGCTGACGTGAAGGTGCTCGTTCTTTGTGTGGACCGGGATGACGACTTCGGGTCGAAGACCGGTCTCAAGGGCCCGTTCGTGGGCAGGCAGAAGAACATAGAGGCAGCCCTGGCCCTAGGCCTGAAGGACCCGGAGGACTCGGACGTGAACACCCTCCTGGCGGCCATCGGCATCTACGAGGAGATGCTGAAGAAGGGCATAGACGCCGAGATCGCCTGCATACTGGGCGACGTGAAGGTAGGGTACGAATCCGACCTCGTCCTCGTAAATCAGTTGGAGGCGGTCATCGAGCAGGTCAAGCCGGACCGGGCGGTGCTCGTCTCCGACGGGGCGGAGGACGAGTTCATCTATCCCATGGTATTCTCCCGGGTCAAGGTGGACTCGGTGCGCCGGGTCTACATCAAGCAGGCACCGACCGTGGAGAGCACCTACTACACCATGGTCAAGATGATGAAGGATGACAAGATCCGCAAGCGGATACTCACCCCCATCGGCCTCATCTTCTTGGTCATCGGAATATTCTCGCTCATCCCCAAGTTCTTGGCGCTGGCCAGCCAGCCGGACGATCTGGACGTGATCGCCAGCCTTACCTGGGGCATGCTCTCGCTCGTCATCGGACTGTACCTGTTGGCATATGCTTACAAGGTGGGGGAGCGGACGCGATCGGGCGTGGGTCGCATGGTGCGCGCGGTGCGCTCGGGAAGCCAGATGATCCCCTTCATCATCGTCTCCATCCATACTGCTCATCATCGGGCTGTTCCTCGGCTATAGCTACGCCAATGAGGACCCTAACCTGGACCTGGCGGTGCGCTCCCTGCTCTTCGTGGAAGGGGTGCTCTGGCTCTGGGTGTTCTCCATTTTGACCTATGAGACCGGACGGTTCGTCAGCTACTATCTATCCAATGGCAGATACTACTGGCCCCATGTGGTGGTCGGTCTGACCGTCCTGGCCAGCGGGTTCATAATCCAGGGGGCGGTGGACTCCATCCTCCTATTCCTCAAGGAGTACCGCGTATCCACCACCGTGGTGGTCCTGGAGTTCCTGGCGGGCTTCCTGTTCCTAGCCTTCAGCGCCATCATGAACGTCACGCTGCGCAACCTGTCGCAGACGGCGCATGTGGTCACCGAGCAGAAGGACATGATCGAGTACCCGGAAGCGTGAACCAGACATGGATTTCGAGGACTGGTCCCCGTGGTACGAGGCCATCCTGGAGGACTTCGGCTTCGACCGGGAGAGGGACGAGGGGTCGGCCCGCAGCCTGGCCGCCATGGTGCCGCTGGAGCAGCTATGTCGTCCCGCACGTCTTCGCTAAAGATCAGGAAGGAGGTGACCGTATGCGCCAACGGGCCCTCCGCTGGACGGAAGGTTGCATCTCATCGACACCAAAAGCACCATAATCTCGGCCGGTCCGGCCACCACCGTACTTTATGAGAGCGGGATCCAGACCGGACATCCTCGTCACCGATCTGGACGGTCCCATCGAGGCAGACCTGCGGTGCAATCCAGGAAGGCAGCGTCGCCGTCATCCACGCCCACGGGGACAACCTGGACTCGATTGGTGGAGCTGGTGCCTCGATTCCTACGGTCCGATCATCCCTACCACCCAAGCCGCGCCCTCGGCCGGACATATTCAATTTCGGTGGTTTCACCGATGGTGATAGGGCGGTATGCCTGGCCCGCCATTTCGGCGCCAAGAGAGGTCCATCTGCTCGGATTCGATTTCGAGGAGCCCCGGCTGAAACCGGGCCAGGACCGGGATTTAAAATTGCGGAAGCTTCGCCTGGGCCCGCAAGATAATCTTCGACCTCAATCCCCCTGAGGTGGAGCTGTCGATGCTATGACCCATTCCAGGTAGGGAGGATGCCCTCGGCGATCCCATAGCGGACGATGCAAGGGACCTGGTAAGGATGGTGATCGCAATATGGACTCCTGGACAATGTGAAAGTCCAAGTCCCGTATCTTCATCAGGGCCATCCATTCCTCGGGCCGTTCCACCTGGCCCTCCCACCAATAGCTTGATTCGACCGGGAAGAGATTGGCGCAGGCGATAAGATGGGCATCCATCAGGTATGCGATGATGGTGCTCGGCGCACGGCTCGGTCCGGAAACGTGACCAAGACCGTTGAGCACATCATCGGTCATCACCATGATGGATGTTACGGAGGTCGCTCGACTACTTAATTCAACCACTCAAGTGCTTTTATTTCAAACTAAAGTACAACGGCTAAGCATCAACGAATTCCGTAGCCCGCTACGATTGTCATTATGCCTCTCGTTCAAGCTTTATGTCAACAATAATCCGTTATTATCAGCATTTTCAGTGCATTTATGGCGATAATTAGAATAAATTGTTAAAATGCCTCTATCAAATCGACTTTTAACGATTTTTTTGATACTGGATCGATACGTTTTTATTTCTGAAAACTAGTAACGTATTTATAGCGAAGAAGTGGTTCCAATTGTAATCTCCCGCTGTTTTGCGGAGGGGAGAAAGGAGGAAAAGCTAATGGAAGGCCAAGGAGAAAAACCGCCAATGGAAGCGCGCCTCCAAAGGAAGATCGAAAAGAACAAGATGATGGTGATCATCGTTGTCGTCATCTTGCTCGTTGCCGCGGTTGCAGTCGGATTTTATTGGTGGTATGGAAATGAGAAACCCTCTGTCGATGTAACAGCTGGCAGCGACCAAGTGAACGTTGGTGATCGGTGACGTTTGACGCCTCCGGTTCCAGTGCACCGTCCATGGCTAGCATAAGTGAATACAAGTTCGAATTCGGAGATGGGGAAGAGGTTAAAGGCTCTGAAGACGTGGTAGAGCATTCCTATGCCTTCCCCGGAAAGTACTATGTCTTGTGACAGTGAAGTCCAGTAACGGTGCGACCGCCGATAACTTCGGCAAATCGTCAGTCTGGAGGTCTTGGAAGTCAGTACGACTTCGCCGAACCAGACGCGACCAAGCCCATAGCGATCGCTGCGGTCTCTTCGGACTCTATCTCCAAGGGTAGCCAAGTGAACTTCACCGCTGCCTCGTCCATGAGCCTATAGCTGGGATGGAGGGGTGTTTGCCGACCCGTCCTTCATCCAGACCTATACCTGGAATTTCGGTGATGGTACGGCCAATGGAAATGGATCGGAGGTCAACCACACGTATGATGGGAAACAGAAGGTCTACATCTCCTACGTCACGATATTGAGCGTCAATGGTGCGGTCAACAGGTATTACAACTGCATCATAGTCGGACGGTGAGGTAGGCGCGGTAAAGAACCCAGACACCTTCGTCTACGTGTCCATCGCAGAGCCAGACTATCTGGACCCTGCGGTGGACTATGAGACCGCTGGTGGCGAGAGTCATTCAGAACACTATGAAACGTTGGTCTGGTACGATGGCGAGAGCCTGCCACCTGAAACCGATGTTGGCGACCGAGGTCCCCACTGTGGCGAACGGTGCTAAGCGCGGACGGACTGACATACACCTTCAACCTCCGCCCGAACGTGAAGTTCCACAACAAGAGACCATGACCTCTGCGGACGTGGTCTATTCCTTCCAGCGGGTCCTAATGATAAATGATGCCAGATGGTCCCGCTTGGATCTTGGGCAAGTGCTCATCCCAGATTATTATGACTATAATGGAACGACAAAGGTTAATGGATGGGCCCTGGTAGGAAGTGGCCGGCATATATCCCGATGAATGTAAGCTGCCAAGGCTATCTGGGCCGTTGATTCGGACACTGTTCAGTTCAACCTGACCATGCCGTACCCGGCGTTCATCTACATCATGGCACTACACGTGGCTCCATCATCCCATGAAATATCGTGGAGGACAATGGCGGTATGACACTCGGGAGAGCAGAGCCAGTTGATGAACGAGAACATCTGTGGCACTGGACCTTTCACCATGGAGAAGTGGGTCAGGAACCAGCAGATGGTCCTGCAGCGCTGCGATGCATATTGGCAGACCCCAGCTCGATTCAATATGTCATCATCAAAAAGGCCAACGACTATGGTACTCGCTTGATGATGCTTCAGGCTGGGGATGCGGACGGCGCCTATGTGCCCAGGATCCATGAGAGCGATGTTGCCTCAACGGCAACATGAGTGTGGTCAAGGACCTGCCAACATTCAACCTGGACTTCCTAGGTCTGAACCAGGACATCCAGATGACGCCAACCCAGCGGCGGGAACGGACACTATACCGTCTGACTTCTTCGCTGACCCCAAGGTCAGGCTGGCCTTCGCTCATGCCTTCAACTACCAAACCATATCGACACATATTTCCTCGGAGGGGCGGAGCAACCTAATGGTATCATACCGGCCGGCATGTTCGGCTACAATGATACTGTTCCAGTGTACGATATAATTTGACACTGGCAGCCGACTTCCTGAACCAGGCTGCGACAGGAGATGGCGACACCTGGGGCGAGAGGGGCTTCAAGCTCACCCTAATGTATAACTCTGGTAACGAGGGTAGGGCTCTGGAATGCCAGCTGCTCAAGGAAAGCTTGGAAAGCTTAGCAGCCTTCTGGATTGATAGAAGGTAATATCCAGATATCTGCCCAAGCTCTGGAATGGTCGTCATATCTCGATATCTTAAGGGGTCGGGGATTGCCCGCATTCTTCCTCGGATGGGCCCCAGACTATGCTGACCCGGATGACTATGTCAACCCGTTCATACATGGCTCTGGAACCTATGCCAAGAGATGCAGCATCGTTAACGACACCTTAACCGATATGTGTGAGGAAGCGGCCAGTGAGTTGGATCCCGATGTGAGGGCAGAGATGTACTACAACATCTCGATGGCGGTGTACGACAACTGCTATTACATCTGGACCGCGCAGGCGACCAACTTCCATGTCGAACGGACCTGGGTCAATGGGTACTATTTCAACCCGATGTACCCCGGTCTGTACTTCTACACCTACAGCAAGTAATTTAGGTAGCGGAGTCATGGATCAAACCCTTTACCATTTTTCTATTTTTATTAGAAATTAGATGGTCAACATCATAAAAGTGACATTAAATGTCGAATCTGAGGATTATGTTTCATCAACAACCTCGCGAGGAAGAGTTTATAAATGCTGGCATCGATGCAAAAATGACTGCTGGATATTGAAAATCTATTTATAGCAACGTGGTCCTCCGAAGAAAGGTGATGTGCCGATGAGAATGACCTCCTACATCATACGAAGACTGTTGTTGTTCATCCCGGTACTCCTCGGGGTGACCATTCTGGTCTTCACCCTGACCAGGATCACCGGGGACCCTGGAGCGGCATACATCACTGAGACGCATGAACGAGGAACAGATCGCGCAGATATATGATGAGTACCATCTCAACGATCCAATATGGGTGCAATATTTGTATTGGCTCAATGGAATAATCCATGGGGATTGGGGTCTTTCAAAGAGTGGATGGAGACAGACCCGTGACCGAATCGATAGCAAGATTATTTCCCTGCTACTTTCGAACTTACATTCTTTCAATGGTCATCGGTATTCTGGTCGGTATATTCGTCGGTACCGCCATCGCTGTACGCAAGGACAAGTTGTCCGACCATGCCGCTCGCGCCATTTCCCTGCTTAGGGGTATCCATCCCCATTTTCTGGCTCGGTTATTGTTACTGAACGTATTCTATTCAATTTGGGTCTGTTCCCTTCGGGTGGCCAGTACAGCGATTATTATCTGATCAATGGGTACCAGGAGTACACTGGTATTCCTGATACTGGATGCGATAATCGCCCTCGATTACGCTTTCTTTACCGGACCTGCTCTGGCACATCGCCCTTCCCGCCATCACCCTGGCGTTCGGCACCATCGCCCTCATCATCAGGATCATGCGTTCCAGCATGCTGGAGGTATTGAACCAGGATTATGTAAAGGCCGCCCGGGCCAAAGGTCTCCCGGAATCGACGGTCATCAAGCGCCATGCCCGACGCAATGCCATGATCCCCACCGTGACCGTGGCGGCATCTGGCGTTCGGCGGCTCTGTTGGCCGGAGCGGTGCTGACCGAATCCATCTATCGTTGGCCAGGATTGGGCGCATGGTCCGCCTCAGCGATCCTAGCCCTGGACTGGAACTCCATCATGGGATTCACACTGCTGGTGGCCATCATCTATGTTCTGGGGAACCTCATCGTGGACATAATGTATGCCTATCTGGACCCAAGGGTCAAACTGGAGTGATAAGATGGCTAAGAAACCCACTGAGGCCAAGAAAGAGGCAATCGAAGCGGGCCAAGGTCAAACCCTAGAAGGGAGCTAGCGGAGCACGGGTACCAATGAGACCATTGAAGCCAAGGATGCAATTCCTTCAGGACCTCGATGAAGCTGATTCTAAGGAATCCCCTTGGCGGTCACTGGTCTTATGATCTTGATAGCCATCATTGCCATGGCCTTCATGGCGCCTTACCTGGCACCACCAGTCTACCAGGACCCTTACCAGATGCCTAAGGACTATGAGCCACCAAAGCCACCCGGTGCGGAGGGTCATCCATTCGGAACCGGAAAATGGGGCTCCGACATCTATTATGGTATAGTCTGGGGGGCGAGGCTTTCAATTCTGGTCTCGATCTATGTAGTCTTCTGTGCGGCCATCATAGGAATTCTAGTCGGTGCCCTATCAGGATATGTAGGAGGTTGGTTCGACGAGATCGTGATGCGCATCACTGACATCTTCCTATCGATACCAGGGCTGATACTTGTCGATGGCGATAGTGGCCGTGCTATCGCGAAATTTGGAAAATATCATGCTTTCATTGATCATCGTTTGGTGGCCTCCATACGCTCGATTGGTCCGAGGGCAGGTGCTCTCGGTCAAGGAGAGCACCTATGTGGAGGCGGCCCGGGCGGTGGGCGTGAAGAAGTCGCGCATATTGTTCCGGCACATCATCCCCAATTCCATGGCCCCGATGATCGTGTCCATAACCATGGACCTGGGGGCGGTGGTGCTGGTGGCCGCGGCCCTTAGCTACATCGGTTTCGGCGTGCCGCCGGGAACGGCGGAGTGGGGCAAGATGGTCTCAGATGGCCAGGAGTATTTCATGAGCACGGTCGAATACAACGGCGAACTGATAAATCCCTGGTGGATGGTGACCATCCCCGGTCTGGCCATATTGTTATTCGTAATGGGCTTCGCACTGTTGGGTGATGCTCTCCGAGATATAATGGACCCGAGGGCACGGAGGTGAGCCCATGAGCAAAGAGAAAATGGTCGAGATACAGAACCTGTACGTGAATTTCTATACCCAATCCGGAGTGGTCAAGGCCATCGACGGCGTCAATCTCACGCTGTTCAAGGGGGAGACCTTCGGCCTGGTGGGCGAGACCGGATGCGGAAAGAGCGTCACCGCCAACAGCGTCATGAAGCTGATACCCCAGCCTCCGGGAAAGATCGAGAAGGGCAGGATCTTCTTCATGCCCCCGGGCGGAACGGAGGAGGAGATGCAGAGGATCCAGGAGCAGATAAACGAGCTGAGGTCCAAGCCCGACCTGCCCAAGGACGACCCGCAGATCAAGAGGTTGGAGAAGGATCTGGCCGAGCAGAAGGCGGTGGCCGACATCACCGCCCGATGGAACTTGCTCTGGAAACAACCCGCCTCCCCGGAGCGCGATGCCAAGATATCCGATCTGGACAAAGAGCTCTATGCCATTCTCAACAAGTACGACCTCATCCCCCGGACCAAGAAGTACATGCAGAAGATCCGGGGCAAGTACATCTCCATGATCTTCCAGGAACCCATGGCGCGCGCTGAACCCGGTGTTCACCGCCGGTTACCAGATATCCGAGGTGCTACTGCTGCACGAGCGCAGGGAGCTGGCCAACTCGGCGCTGAAATCGGTGGAGGAGGAGAAGAAGTACCTCAAGACCCACAAGCTGGCCAAGAAGATCAAGGACGTCAAGGGGGAGAACAAATGCAGCATCTGCAGCTCGGCCGTCCAGGACGAGGTGGACCGTTGCCCTAACTGTGACAACTACTTCAAGGCGGTACCGCTCAAGCCGTTGAAGATCACTGTCGCTCAGATATGACCGCCGCCAAGCTGAAGCGCGTGAAGAAGAACCCCTACTCGTTCATCAACAAGCGCCTGGCCGGTCGCCGTATCAAGCTGGAATCGATGGAACGCGCCGAGCGCATGCTTCGCCTGGTCCGCATACCCGACCCGCAGAAGGTGGTCAACTCCTACCCGCATGAGCTGAGCGGGGGGATGCAGCAGCGGGTGATGATCGCCATCGCCCTGGCCTGCAAGCCGCAGATGCTCATCGCGGACGAGCCGACCACCGCGTTGGACGTCACCATCCAGGCCCAGATCCTGAAGCTGATGCGCGAGCTGCAGGAGGAGACCGGCACATCCATCCTGATGATCACCCACAACCTCGGGCGTGGTGGCGGAGATGTGCGACCGGGTCGGGGTCATGTACGCCGGGGTCGATCGCCGAGGTCGGTCCGACTGGCCCGGTGTTCAAGGAGCCATTGCACCCATATACCCAGGGTCTGATGAACTCCATCCCCAAGGTCAACATCGACCTGCCCCGGCTGGAGACCATCGAAGGGAAACGTGCCCAATCTGATCAAGCCGCCCTCAGGCTGCCGTTTCCATCCCCGTTGCCCATATGCCATGGACATCTGCCGCAAGCAGAAGCCGCCCATGATGGAGATCAGACCGAACCACTATGGCCGCCTGTCATCTCTACACGGGGGTGACCTTGTGAGCGAGGAGTACCTCATCGAGGCCACGAACCTGAAGAAATACTTCCCCATCCGAGGGGGTTTCTTCAAGAAGGAGCTCGGGGCGGTCAGGGCCATCGACGATGTCAGATTTCCAAATCAAGCGCGGCGAGACCCTCGGTCTGGTGGGGGAGAGCGGATGCGGTAAGACCACCACTGGTCGATGCACACTGCAGCTCACCCGACCTACCAGCGGCAACATCTACTACAAGATGCCGGGCAAGGACCGGGCGCAGGATGAATGGAACTGGAGGCCTTGGAGGCGGAGACCTTTGGCAAGGACCAAGCCGAAGAACCGGCCAAGAAAAAGGAAGAAGGTGCCCCGACCACTCCGACCCGAGCATGCGGGAGCTTTGGGAGCTGCGGGAGCAATACGCCCTGAACCGAAAGAAGGACGAGGACCTCCGCCTCATAAGGCGCGAGATGCAGATAGTCTTCCAGGACCCGTTCTCATCCCTCAATCCCCGGTTCCTGATCAAGGACATCATCGGTGAGCCCTTGATGGTGCATGGCGTGGCCCGAGGCCAGGAGGTCATGGACCGGGTGCAGCAGCTGATGGAGAAGGTGGGCCTCAACCCGGACCACCTCTATAGATACCCCCATGAGTTCAGCGGGGGCCAGAGGCAGAGGATCGGGGTGGCCAGGGCCTTGGCCCTCAATCCGGACCTCATCGTGCTTGACGAGCCCACCTCCGCCTTGGACGTGTCCGTGCAAGCTCAGATACTCAACATGCTCAACGACCTGCAGCGGGACCTCAACCTGACCTACATGTTCATCTCCCACGACCTGTCCACCATACGATACATGTGCGACCGGGTCAACGTGATGTATCTGGGCAAGATCGTGGAGTCCGGCAACAAGGACCAGATATTCAAGAATCCTCTGCACCCGTACACCGAGGCGCTGCTGTCCGTCATCCCCGTGCCTGACCCGGAGCACAAACGGGAGCAGCATCATGCTGGCCGGGGATGTGCCCAGCCCAGCCAACCCACCATCGGGTGCCGCTTCCACACCCGTTGCCGTTACCGTCAGGAGATATGCGAGATCTAGGAGCCCGCCCTGGAGGACAAGGGCGACGGCCACCTGGTGGCCTGCCACTTCCGTTGAGGGGCGATGGCGAGCAAACGGTCCTATCAAAAATGTCGCACGGTCACCGAGCAGGAGGACCGATCCGGAGGAGAGCTGGTCCACATGGTTCAACAGCACGTATGCCCAGATACTGGTATGCATCTGTTCTGCTTGTTCATCGACTCGGTGGTCGGGATTCGAGATCTACCAAGAGCATCGACGGCCTTACCGGCATGGTCTCGGCCATCATCGTCCTGATGGCCTTGGTCGCCGTGAGGTGGTCATCTACCGTTAATGCTATGGGGGGAGGAGGGGCGATGGGCGACACTGGACGAGTGGACATGATACACATCTAAGGACTTGGGGCATGATTTCCTACAGGTAAAATTTCGAGAATCATTATATGTCACGAATCGTGATGCCAGGGCGGGTAGTCAATTTGACAGTCGTCAGCATGGCAGGATGTCATTTCGGCCCTTAAGAACACTTTGGGCAAGAAGGGCATGTCCGATGATGACATCGAGAAGTTGGCAGAGTATATGATGAGCTTCTTCGGTTTCGAGGGCGAGGTCATCGATAACAGGCTCACCTCCGAGGACCGGGACGTCTTCTACATGCTGGAGGAGGAAGGCTTCCTCACCACCACCCAGGAGGAGGTGCACCTGAAGAAGGGCAAGCTCTGGCGCATACACTACTGGATCCTGAAGAAGGACCAGATCATCCGTTTGGCGCACCAGGGGAGCTCGGAGCTGAAGGGCGCCGATGAGATGTCCGCGGTGTACGATCAGATGGGAGATGACGTCTGGAAGGACCATCACGACAAGGACGCAAGTGATCCCAGCCCCATCCAGAATGTTTGATATAGCACGTGTCCCTTTTTGCGTCAGGTCCCAAAATGGTCAACGGTCTAGTCATCGCCGCCGCCATCATCATCGCCTGGTTCGCTTTCATCATCATCGTCAAGAGGAAGAAGCTGCTGGAGCGTTACAACATCACTGTATACGGCCCGTTCCTCATGTGGCGCACCCAAGGGGGGAAGGACGCCATCGAATGGCTTTCCCGCCCGGCCCGATTCTGGCGCGTCTACGCCGGTATCAGCCTGGTCATCGTTTTCGTGGCCATGTTCTCCATGTTCGCCCTGCTGGTCTGGGAGGTGACCTTGGTCCCGAACATCCCGGCGGAGTCGGCGCCATCCCCCGTGATGCTGCTCGGCATACCCGGGATCAACCCGCTCATCCCCATCTGGTATGGGATATTGGGCCTCATAGTGGCCATTGTGGTGCATGAGTTCGCCCATGGCATACTGACCCGCGTAGGTAATATGGCGATCAAGGCGTTGGGCCTGATCTTCGCCGTCGTGCCCATGGGCGCGTTCGTCGAACCGGACGAGGACGCGCTGCGCACCACCTCTAAGAAGAACCGCATGCGAGTGTACGCGGTCGGTCCGGCCACCAACATCATAGTGGCCTTCCTCTTCGTCCTCCTCTTCTCCCAGGCCATGGTGACCCAGGCGGCGCCCATCTACGAGGGCCCGGTCATCATGAACAACGTGGACGACGGCCCGGCCGAACTGGCCGATCTAGGATATGGTTGTCAGATACTCTCCATCGATGGCGTCAACGTCACCGATCTGGATTCCTGGGCGAACGTCACCGCCCCCGCTGCCGGCTCTCTTGTCAATGTGACATATTTCCTTGAAGGCAAGGTCCGCAGCAAGGAGGTCTTCTCGGGAGTGGCGTTGACCTCGGTGTCCAAAGGTCTACCAGCATACGATTCAGGGATGCGCTCCGGCATGCTCATGGCCTCTCTGAACGACACGCTCATCACGAACGAGCACGACCTGAAGGAGGCGTTGGGGCTCACACTGCCGTTCCAGACCGTCAACGTCACCGTCCTGCAATGGGACGCGGGATCCGGCGACTACTTGGTGGTGGCCGGGCTGACCCAGGTGACGTTGGACAGTCGGAAGGCATATCTGGAGGACAACGGTTTCGACGTCCCCTCCGACTACCAGGACGTAGGTTTCCTTGGCATCAACTCCGCCTATCTGGGCGCGGGGGTGCTCGAGCCGGAGACCATTCTTCTGGCCATGACCAACCCCTATCGGAACGTCGAGAGTGCGGGGGACTTTGTCACGGCCAGCCTGCGTTACATCGCCTTCCCCTTCATCGGCCTGTCTCCGATACAATCACCCCTGGCCGACCTGTTCGAGACCACCGGTTACCTGGCCTGGATGTCCATAGGCACCTTCTGGATCATCGCCAACTGCCTCTACTGGATATTCTGGCTGAACCTGATGGTCGGTCTGACCAACGCCCTGCCGGCGGTGCCGCTGGATGGCGGTTATCTGTTCAAGGACGCCATGGGTTCCGTGGTGGCGAAGCTCCGCAAGGGATTGAGCGAGGAGGCAAGGAACCGGATCGTGGACCAGATATCCCTGGCGCTTTCCTTCCTGATACTCTTCCTGATCCTCTGGCAGGTCATCGGGCCGCGGTTCAACTAGATCTGAAAAAAACCATGCCCCTCAGGGGGCGCCCCTTTTCATCCTTTCGTTGCACTCCGGGCATAGCTCGAAGTCCAAGGCGTTGAAGTTGGAGAACACCTCGTAGACCGAGGAGCATTGGCGGCACTGCTTGAACGCCACGAACTGAGGTTTGAAGAGGTCGCACTCCACGACACGCAGGTTCTTGCGCTCGTCGCGACGGAAGCACACCTCAGCGACACAATTGTCGCAAAGGCTGCGCCTCCTCACGTTCACATATCGGTGCTCACCAACCTTGACCATGGTCACCTAGATATCACCTTTCGTTTTCGACTGGGTCCCTGCGATATTTAATGTTTTGTCGTTGAATTCACGAAAATGCGGAACGAATCATTGGGGTGGGAAAGAAAAAAAGGAGGGGCCGGGCAGGGGTAGCCCGGTCCCAAAGGCGTTGTTGATCCGGATCAGATCTGGTTTCGTACGCGGTCGTGCAGCTCCCCGATCTTTCCCTTGTTCCAACTGTTGGTCTTCGAGAAGAAGCCCGTCACCCTGGTGATCCCCTCGATGTTCACCGACTTGCAGTAGGGGCAGCACTCCTTCAGGCCGCGCACCGTCTTGCCACAGTCGAGGCAGGAGGTGAACTCCGGGCTGAACGCTATCTGTGCGTTCTGCGTCGATTCGAAGGTCTTCCTCACGAAGGCGGCGATGGACTCCGCTGGGGGCTTATGCTCGCCCAGCCAGACATGGGTCAGGGAGCCGGCGTCGATCAGGGGATGGAACATGCCCTCCGCCTTGACGCGCTCGATGGCGCTGATCTGAGCTCCTACGTTCAGGTAGGTGGAGTTGGTGTAATACACCTCCCCGGTCGATTTGTTGCCACGGATGGAGGTGGCCGCCTGCAGCGGGTAGTACTTCTTGTCGAGCTTGGCGAACCGGTAGGCGGTGCTCTCCGCCGGGGTCTGCTCCAAGGGCATCTTGATGCCGTACTTCTCACCCAGCTCCTCGGACACCTTCTTCATGTAGGCGATGACCTTGAGACCGAACTTGGTGGCGTCCTTGGACTCGTGCAACTGCTGCCCGGTGTGGTACTGCACCAGCTCGTTCAGGCCGACCATGCCGATGAGGAACGAGGCCTTCTTGAAGCGGTAGTAGGGCTCGCCGTCCATCTCCATGGTGAGCAGGGCCAACGGTCCGTGCTTGCCCATGCTCAGGAGCTTCCCGATGAACTCCTTCTTCTGCAGGTGCGCCTGCGCCACCAGGTCGATCCTCTGTCGGATGATCTCGAACAGCTTGTTGTCGTCCTGATGGGCCTGGTAGGCGATCCTGGGCAGGTTCAGGGTGACGTTCTGCATGGCGGAGTAACGCATCTTCCACGGGGTCTTGGCGTCGTCAAGGTCGCTCTGTTCCAACTTGAAGGTGAGGCGGCAGCACTCCGAGATCTTGGCGGTGTTGCCCCGGTCGAACACGAAGTAGGTGTTGCCCTTCTCGCTGGCGCACTTCGATATCTTGTTGAGGAACTCCTCGTGGCCTTCGCTCTGGAAGAACTTGTCCGTCATGTGCACGTTCGGCTTCGGGAAGAAGAACGGGCGCCCCATGGCGTCGCCTTCCATGTACACATCGAAGAGGGCGTTGATGAAGCGTTGCGACTCGGGAAGGTAGTCGGAGTAGGTCTGCCCGGTGAACTCGCCCCTAGGCCCGATGGCGGGCACATCCTCGAAGTGCTTGGGGCACTCCCAGTACAGGTTCAGGTCGCTGAAGATGGACTGACCGCCGCGGGCCACCGCCTGCTGCGCGAACTCGAAGACCAGTATCTGGGCGAGCTGTTTCATGCGCTCGTCGTCCACATTTACCAAATATGGAGCTAGGAACAGGTTGAAAGCATCCCAGCCAATGGCCCCAGAGAAGTTGCCTTGTAGGGCGGCGGAGAACTTGACCACCTGCTCGATGAGCACCTCCGGGTGCTTGGCCGGCTTGGCGATGGATATGGCGTTGGGAAGGTTCAGGCCGAACTTCTTGACGTACTCTATGGACTGACCGCTGCAGTAGGGCCGGTCCACCATGCCTAGGTCGTGCAGGTGCAGGTCCCCCGCCATATGCGCGTCCGCAAGGTCCTGCGTGAAGACCTCGAGCAGGGCGAACTCCTTCTTGATGCGCTCCGCCAAGGTCAGGTTCGTCGCTTCCGGGCCGTGGGGCACGTTAGCGTTCTCCTTGTTCGGGCTCATGATGATCTGCCGAGCGTCATAGAGCGGCACACCGAGGCGGGTGTGCTGTCGGCGGATCTTCGATAGCCCGTACTCAACGAGCTTGGCGTTCGTGAGCTCACGGATCAACGGCGCTGTTATCACCTCTATCTCAAGCTCGGAGATCATCTTCTCGACCTCCCTCGACACTATCGCCGCTGCATCCTCGCTGATGGTCGTCTCGCGGATCAGAGCCTCGTAGATCTTGCCCCGGTCCCACTTCCTTATCTCTTCATCGGAGGTCCTTACGAACAACGAAAGTTCAGTCGATTCCTTGTCGTCATGCGACACTATACCCGGTTCGAACGAGTCCCCTGATTCTCGAGCAGATACGCTTCCCTTCATTACATCACCTAAGCATCAAATCGAAATGGATCGCTCTCTCATCCCCAAACGAGAGCACAATCCCATCCTCGTATTTCCTGCGACATAACAGATTGGTCCAGCCCATTTATACAGATTTTTGAACTCGGTCTGGTAACAAAGGTATTTGAGCGAACTTTTATTAGTTACCATATCTGTTACCATATCTGTTATCATATGTTTCACCCAGACAAGGATTTCAGGCTGATTGTCCTCGACACATTGACCGAAGAGGGTAAATCCATCAGCTCCTTGTCAAAGGACCTCAACAAGAAGGGGTTGAAAATAAATCGCCTGCTACTAACAGGTTACCTTAGGGCATTAACGGACCTTAAGATCGTCAGGGAGAAGATAGTCCCGCCTGCGAAGATATACATCCCGATCAAGGGAAAGGAGCAGGATTTCTATCAGATGATCGGGGAGAGGGCGCGCGAGCTTTTTCCCGGAGAGAGGGTCGAACATGTGATCCTCTATTCCATGAACCGGTTGTTCCGCCGGGCCGTTTTCGTCGAGGAGCTCGCCCGTTGCGGCATCGAAGGGAACATCCCCGGGACGCAGGCTAACCCGGAGCAAAGGATGGAGGCGAAGAAGGTCCTTGTGCGCAACGGCTTCAAGGTCCCCGACTCCTCCCGGGCGTACGTCCTTGAGGACCCTGGTTTCGAGAAGGACTACGTCCTGCTCTTGGAATCGATCACTTTGGTATCGCATGACGCCTTCTATCTGGTCAAGGAGACGAAGCAGACCAAGCTCACGCTTTGAGGTCGAGGTTTATATACTCCACGGACAAAGATTATAACGGTCCGGACCATTCACGATAACATGGACCTAATGGCCCTGGTGAACGACATCAAGAGCTTTCCTGGCATCACCAGAAAGAAGACCATATCCGAGGTCATCAACTTCTTCCCGAAGTTCTCCACGGCCAAGGTGCTGGCCTCATACGGGGAGGATGCCGCGGTGGTGGAATGGGACGACCGGGTGCTCCTGCTGGCCGCGGATGGGATCATGCAGGCCTTGATGAACGCCAACCCGTTCTATGCTGGTTATTATTCAGTACTTGTTAATATAAACGACATCTCCGCCATGGGCGGGGTGCCGATAGGCATGGTCGACGTACTGTCCGTCAAGGACAACAAGGTCTGCGGACAGGTCATGCGGGGGATGGAGACCGCTGTGCGCAAGTTCGGCGTGCCCATCGTGGGCGGCCACACGCATCCGGACTGCACCTACAACGCCATCGATGTGGCCATCGTCGGTTATTGCGATGACAAGGAGCACGTGGTGTACAGCCACACCGCGAAGGCAGGGGACGACGTCATCTTCGCCATGGACCTGGACGGGTTCTACCCGGAAGGGCTGATCTATGCCTGGGACACCACCTCGCGCAAGGATTCCGACATCGTGCGGAAGCAGATGCTCGTCATGAACAAGATCGCCCGCAAAGGTCTCCTACGCTCAGGGAAGGACATCAGCAACCCGGGGACGCTAGGGACGATGGGCATGCTGTTGGAGACGAGCGGCAAGGGGGCGAGCGTCGATGTGGACAGGATACCACGCCCCCATGGCGTGGATTTCCATCAATGGTTGAAATCCTATCAGGGATGCGGTTTCACGCTCACCTGCGACCCCGAGAATTCTGACAAGGTCATAGATATGTTCCAAGCCGTCGGGGTCACCGGCGCCGTGGTCGGCAAGGTGGACGATTCTTACGTGTACCGTCTGACCAAAGGGGACCGGATGGAAGTGCTCTTCGACTTCAAGTCAGAGCTGATAACCGGTTGCAAGCCCACCAACACGGTCGGTTGGGAATCGATAGAGCTGAACGATGGAAAATGAGTGCTAGGCCACGAAGGTAGCCGCTCGGATCACTCAAGGTTGATCAGTCATTAACTCCGCCCCGCAACCCTACGAGCGTAGGTAGTCCACGGTTAGGCTGCTCCCGTCAGGGCCTGACCCGTTCCCCGTGATTAGGACCAGGGGCGCAACCCTCCAGCTGCGCCGCGAGATCGCCGCCTGCCCCGCAGGACGAGACATCAACATCTATGACTGGGCCTTAGGTTCTCCGGATACGACGTCCTCCGCTGTCACCCCCGCGTATCGACGATTTCGGTGTATAAGGGCACGCCGAGCGTCCCGGTCTAGCCTAGCGCTGTCGCATACAGGATGATGCTATTAAAATGTTTTCCAATCGTTCCAGCCAGCATCCATATTGAATGTTCGTCTCGCCGCCCGGTCCTGTTCGATAGCGAGGGGATCGAAACAACCTTCACATTGTAAGCGGTGCCCTCGCTTCGCCATAAAGCAGATTAAGGGGCCGCTCCAATGGTCGGGGGAGGTCAGGATATTGCCGGTGGAGACTAAACCAGCATGGCTAAAGATTCGCCATATGCCGACCGAAGGCATGGCGGAGACGAGGCGGATGAACCGCGAGCTGGGCCTTCATACCGTTTGCGATTCCGCTCATTGCCCTAACATCGGTGAGTGCTGGAGGACCAAGAGCGCCACCTATCTGATCATGGGCAACAACTGTACAAGGGACTGCCATTTCTGCGCCGTCGCCCATGGGCCCCCAGACGCCTTGGACCCAGACGAACCGCGGAGGGTGGCGGAGGCGGTGTCGCGGACCGGCTTGGAATACGTCGTCATAACGTCCGTCACCAGGGACGACCTGTTGGACGGGGGGGCCTCTCATTTCGCCGAAACGACGTCAGCCATAAGGGGGAGGAACCCAGGATGTCTGGTCGAGCTCCTCATCCCGGACCTGCGAGGGGACATGAAGGCCCTGCAGACAATTCTCCAGGCCGCACCAGATGTCCTCGGCCACAACATCGAGGTGGTGAGGCGCCTGCAGCCCATAGCGCGGGATCGGATGGCGTCCTACGAGAGGTCGCTGGCATTGCTCCAGGCAGCGAAGATGGTCAGACCTGAGGTCGTGACCAAGTCCTCGTTGATGCTGGGACTGGGCGAGACCGAGGAAGAGGTGCAACAATGCCTGCAGGACCTGGTCCATGCGAAGGTGGACATCCTTACCGTGGGGCAGTACCTGCGACCGAGCTCGGACCATTTGCCGGTGGAAAGATATTACCCGCCAGAGGAGTTCACGTCGATAAGGGGGCGGGCTTTGGGCATGGGCTTCAAGGCCGTTCTTTCCGGACCGTTCGTCCGTTCATCTTACAAGGCCAAGGAGGCCTACCATATGGCTAGAGGAGAGTGAGAGTTTGCTAGTGGATGATTTCGACCCCTTGAAAGGCAAGAGACTGGAGATCCTGAGGAAGGACGGCAGCGTCAACAAGGAACTGGAGCCGAAGATAGATGACGGCACGTTGCTCAAGGCCTACCGCACCATGGTGCTGACCCGGGTCGCCGACGATAAGGCAGTGAAGCTGCAGCGGCAAGGCCGACTCGGCGCCTATCCGCCCACCAAGGGGCAGGAGGCCAGCCAGATCGGTCCCGCCCTGGCCATGGGACCGAACGATTGGCTGGTCTGGGCCTTCCGCGAGCTGGGAGGCCTGATCTACCGGGGCGTCCCGCTCTGGCGCCTCTACCTTTACTGGATGGGCAACGAGGAGGGCAGCAGCTATCCCGAAGGGGTGCGTGCGACGCCATCCGTCGTCCCGGTCGGCTCGCAGGTCCCGCACGCGGTCGGCATCGCCTACGCCGCCAAGCTGAGGAAGGAGGACACCGCCGTGGTGTGCTTCTTCGGCGACGGCGGAACGTCCGAAGGGGACTTCCATGAGGGGCTGAACTTCGCCGGGGTGATGCGCACCCCGAACGTCTTCATCTGCCAGAACAACCAGTGGGCCATCTCCGTCCCGAGGGAGAGACAGACCGCTTCAAAGACCATCGCCCAGAAGGCGGTGGCCTATGGCTTCCCCGGGATACAGGTCGATGGCAACGACGTCCTCGCCCTCTATGCGGCGACCAAGGAGGCGCTGGAACGGGCCAGGAAAGGCGAGGGACCGACGCTCATAGAATCATACACCTACCGCATGGGGGACCACACCACATCCGATGACGCCACCCGCTACCGATTGGACAAGGAACTAAAGGAATGGGCGGACCGCGACCCCATCGCCAGGTTCAGGGTCTACCTGACCAACCGAGGTCTATGGGGCGAGGAGAAGGAGAGGGCATTGCTGGAAGAGGTCTCCGCCATGGTGGAGGAGGAGGTCAAGAGGGCCGAGTCCTTCCCGAGACCGACCTTCGAGGATTGCTTCCGCCACACCTACGCCACCATGCCGGACGACCTGAGGGAGCAGATGGAAGCGCTCCGCAGGGAACTGCCCACCGGGAGGGAGTGAACATGGTCATGATGAACATGGTGCAGTCCATCAACCTCGCGCTCCGCGAGGAGATGGACCGGGACCCCAGCGTCGTGCTGTTGGGCGAGGACGTGGGGGTGGACGGCGGGGTGTTCCGCGTCACCGAAGGTCTGCTCGACCGATTCGGGACGGAGAGGGTCATCGACACCCCGCTGGCCGAGGCCGGCATCGCCGGGGTCGCCATCGGGATGGCCATGAACGGACTGCGCCCGGTGGCCGAGGTCCAGTTCATGGGGTTCGGCTATCTGACCTTGAACCAGATGATCTGCCATGCGGCCCGGATGCGCAACCGCACCCGGGGTCGGCTCACCGTCCCCATGGTGCTTGCGCACCCCATACGGCGCGGGCGTGAAGGCGTTGGAGCATCATTCGGAGAGCACGGAGGCCCTGTTCACCCAGATCCCCGGGCTCAAGGTGGTGGTACCATCCACGCCATTGGAGGCCAAGGGCCTTCTGACCTCTTCCATTCGTGACCCCGACCCGGTCATATTCTTGGAGCCGACGCGCAGCTATCGCATGCTCAAGGAGGAGGTGCCCAGCGGGGAGTACACCGTGCCCTTGTCCCAGGCCCGGGTGGTCCAGGAAGGCATCGACCTCACCGTCATCGGCTGGGGTGCCATGATCCCGCAGATACAGAAGGCGTTGGATCGACTGGCGCGGCAAGTACAGTTGCGAGGTCATCGATCTGCGCACGCTCTCCCCATTGGACTCGAACACCATCATCCGGTCGGTCAAGAAGACGGGACGGTGCGTGGTGGTGCAGGAGGCGCCCAAGAGCTTTGGCGTCGGAGCGGAGATAGCCGCCCGCATCAACGAGAAGGCGTTGCTGTCGCTGGAGGCGCCGGTGGAGCGGGTGGCCGCCCCTGACATCACCATCCCCTTGCCCAAGGGCGAGGACTACTATTACATAGGACCAGAGAGAATTAAAAGACGCGATCGAAAGGACCATGGGCTTCTGAGGTGGACAAATGGCGACTAACTTCGTATTTCCCGACCTGGGGGAGGGCGTGACCGAGGGTGAGATCAAGAAATGGCTCGTGAAGGTCGGCGACAAGGTGAAGCTGGACCAGTCCCTGGCGGAGATGGAGACGGACAAGGCGGTGGTGGAGATGCCCTCGCCCGCCGCTGGCAAGGTCCTGCAGTTGAACTTCAAGGAGGGTGACATGGTCCAGGTCGGTCAGACCCTGGCGGTCATAGGCGAGGAGGCCGAGGCCCCTCCGCCCGTCACCAAGAAGGTGGAGGGCAAGCGCGAGTCGATATCAGTGGTGGGGGAGCTGCCCACCGAAGAGATAACCGTATCTTCCACCGCCACCAAGGTCGCGGAGGCGACGACGGCAGATGTGCTCGCCACGCCGGCAGTGCGAAAGCTGGCCAAGGACAAGGGCGTGGAGATCTCCAAGGTGCGCGGCTCTGGTCCGGAAGGAAGGGTCATGGAAGGGGACATCAATGCCGCCGCGCTCCCGGCCAAGCCGAAGCTGGCATCCCGCCCCAAGTTCGACATCTATGGCTGGGTGGAACGGGTCCCGATCAAGGGCGTGAGGCGTACCACCGCCAAGCACATGATGGAGTCCCAGGCCAAGGTGGCCGCCGTGACCACGATGGACCAGGCCGACGTCACCGACCTGGTGGCCATGAGGGAGAAGGTGAAGGTGGCGGTGGAGAAGGAGCGTGGGGTGAAGCTCACTTACATGCCCTTCATCATCAAGGCGGTGGTGGCATCCCTGAAGGCCCATCCGCTGCTCAACTCCGTGGTCGATGACGAGGCGGAGGAGATCGTCATGAAGAAGTACTACAACATCGGCGTGGCCGTGGCCATCGACGACGGTCTCATCGTGCCGGTGGTCAAGGGGGCGGACCAGAAGAGCATGGTGGACCTGGCGGAGGAGGTCCACAAGCTCGCCGAGATGGCGAGCGCTCGCAAGCTGGACCTGGCCGACCTCAAGGGCGGGACGTTCACCATCACCAACTACGGGGTGTTCGGGAGCACCTACGGCACGCCGATCATCAACTACCCCGAGGTGGCCATCCTGGGCGTGGGAAGGATCATGGACATGCCCCTGGTCGTCAACGGGGAGATCAAGGCGCGCAAGGTGCTGCCACTGTCGCTCACGTTCGACCACCGGGCCTTCGACGGGGCGGAGGCGGCGAAGTTCGTCAATGACCTCAAGAGGTATCTGGAGAACCCGGAGCTGCTCATATTGCAGGCGTCTAGCGGCTGAGGTTCCATTCGTCGTTGGAGTAACGGTCGCGGGCAATGACCTCCACCCGGGCCGACTCGTCACGGCTCAGGTCGTCGAGGAACCACTCCTTGCCCTCGACGAAGGCGTTGAACATGGCGAGCAGCAGCTCCTCCAGGGTGGCCTCGGAGACGTCCCTGACGCTGGTGACCCGGTCCTGGAACGAGGCCAGGTCCTTGTCGGAGATCTTGGTGCGACCGACCTTGAGCACCGAGAACATGGTCTCGGGGTCCACGTCGAACAGGACCGTTCCGTGCATGGTGAAGACGCCCTGCCGGCGGGTCTGCGCGCTGCCGGAGATCTTCCGACCTCCCACCAGGATATCGTTGATGGGCTTGAACTCCGCCTCGATCCCTATGGCCGCCAGGCCGGCGACGATGAGATGGCATATGTCGCGATAGGAGGCGTTGATGTCCTTGCTCACCAACCGCTCCGGGCAGATGACGCTGTAGGTGATCTCCCCCTCCTCGTCATGGTACACGGCGCCTCCGCCGGTGCGCCTCCGCACCAGGTCGATGCCCCTCCGCCGGCATTCCTCCAGCTCCACCTCGTCCTCGGCGCTCTGGAAGCGGCCTATGCTGATGGCGGAGGGCCTCCACCCGTAGATACGGACGGTGGGCGAGGCCTCGTTGAAGGATATGGCCTCCGCCACCGCCTCATCGATGGCCATGTTGACGGCGGCATTGTGGTATTGGAAAGGTATCAGGCGCCATCTGTCCCGGAGCATATCTCCTCCAAAAGCTCGGCCACGTCCCTGGGGGCGAAGCCGATGACCGTCAAACCCTCCTTCTCCATGGTCTCGATCAGGGCCTTCTCGGCGCTCGCGAAGAATGCCCGATGGTGTTCAATCCCGTCAGGGCGACCTCCATCTTGGCCAGTCCCTCCTCCGGGTGCACGAAGAAGTCACCTTCGATGCGGACCTCTGCCAACATCCCCCCTTGCACGGCGGCCTTGACGCGCACCAGCTTGCCGCCCTTCACCTTGCGCTCGGCCATGCGATAGGGGGAGCGTTCCATCTACTTGACCTCGGCCCAGGCCTTGAGCTTGTCCATGTTGATGCGGGCGCCGCAGATGGCCTTGCCCGTCCTTTCGTTGTAGAAGGCCGGAACGCCCAGGTCCCCGCCGCAGGCCTCGGAGATGACATCGCCGTACTTCTGCATCAGCTTCTGGTTCTCCTGGTCGTGCCAGACCTCCAGCCGGTCCAAGGCGATGCCGGTCTCGGCCTCGAACTGATCGACCACTGGCTTGAGCTGTCTGCAATGCGGGCACTCCCTTCCATGGAACCAGATCAACCTCTGTCCTACCTCTGCCATCACGGCACCTCCTTATGGCGTTTCACGAAGAGACCGCACCAGCATTCCCCCGTCTCCTTGTAGGCGTTCTGCCTGAGGAAATTGCAGGGGCATATCAGGTTCAGGTCCTTCTGGAAATCGCCGGTGGGTATGCGGCAGGGGCAGTACTTTAGACCTTTGTTGGCGCGGTTCTCCAGGACGCCCTTGGAGAGCAGCTCCACCTCGTCCCCCTTGTCCGTCATCTTGAACTCGGGGCTCTGCTCCCCGAACCTCCTCCAGACCTCGATCACCGCCTCCTGGGTGGCGATCTCGCCCCCTTCAGTACCGATGATGCGGAGCGCCTCGTCATGGTCGATCAACATGAAGGCCCGCTTCGCTCCGCAGGTGGGGCACACCTCAGGAGGGTTTATGCCATAATGGAGGTCGTTGCACACGTGGCAGCGCCAAAGTCTCTTTCCCATTCAGGTCACCTTATTGGTCTAAATGCATAACCGCCACGATATAGATTTAAGTGAAGGTCGCGTGGCGCCGAGGGCCGCCCAGGGATGTCAAGATGTGTCACGGCCAGATGCGCCGTTGGGACCGATAAATATATCTTATATCGATTTATCCGCCTAATCTATGCCAGAGATATCAGCTCAGGCTGAAAAGCTGTTCAAGGCCATGAAGAAGGCTGGCGCCATCAGCGAGGACAAGTCCATCACCGCTGAGAAGGCCACATCCCTCTCCACCCTACCCAAGGCCCAGTGCATGAACGCACTGCAGGACCTGGAGAAGAAGGGCATCGTCAAGAAGAAGACCAAGGGCAACGCGTCCTCCTACTTCTTGGCGAAGACCGATCTCTGAACCATTTTTCAGCTTCAAAGGCCAGGCCGGGGCAGGGACCGGTCCAACCTCCTCTCGATTTCCTCCATGGGTCCATCGCACCACTGACAGGCCTCGAAAACGGTTATATCCCGGTGGACGGTTCCCCACATCATGTTGGAAGGCTTGGTGGCATCAGCGGTCGTGCTGTTCTTCATCTTCGACCCCTTCGCCAGCCTGCCCATCTTCATCGGCCTGACCAAGGACCAGGACAAGGCGCAGATGATAAAGAGCGCCAACCGCGCCTGCTTCGTGGCCGCCTTGCTCTTCGTCATCTTCGCCATCTTCGGGCAGCAGATACTGGACCTTTTCGGCATCTCCATCTCCAGCTTCAAGGTGGCCGGTGGCCTGGTGCTGATGATGATGGCCGTCGAGGTCATCTTCGGCATCGAGCTGAGCAAGCACAAGAACGAGGAGGTGGCCTGGGTGGTCATCGCCACGCCCATACTCACCGGGCCAGGTGTGATCGCCACCGCCATATTGCTGGTGGACCAGTACGATGTGGTCACCGTGCTCCTCGCCGGCGGTTTCGCCCTCTTGGTCACCTGGCTGGCCTTGCACAACTCCGTCTACATCGTCAAGAAGCTGGGCAAGAACACCATCGAGATCGTCTCCCGCATCATCGGTCTGTTGATCGCCGCCTTGGCCGTGGAATACATCCTCAGCGGCTCGATGCAATACATCGAGCAGAACATGACGGCGCTCATCCAGCTGCTGCTCGGTTAGGTCATCCTTCACCGAAATGAGGGCGAGCAGCGAAAATGCTATAAATCGCCAGCTACGAGTACCGTCCTCGATCGCTAGGTGAACGAGGCATGGCAGAGGAGAAGAAGAAAAAGGAGTGCAGGAAGTGCGGGGACGAGCTGGTCATCGACGAGACCCCGAAGTTGAAGATCAACGGAAGGGAGGTGGGCATCGCCGAGCTCGACAACATCATGAACGAGGTCATCGCCCTCAATCTGAGCGACGACGCCGAGATCAGCAGGGAGCTGTTGCAGCGCGTCAAGGACCGGGACTTCGTGCCGGCGAGCGTGGAGAAGGAGTATTCGCGCGCATTGTTGGAAGAGTACAAAGAACGCATCTGACGATCGACCCGTTCCAATTTTTCCTCCAATCCCTTCTAGGGTCATCAAGAAAGCCTTTTATCGGATGACCCACCATCAAACCCCGATGAAGGACGAAGACCTGGTCATGGGCGTGGACGACGCCCACCTGATGTCGTTGGAACTGACCACCCATATCCTGGAGTACGCCAACTCCTATCGCTTGCTGTCATCGCAAGGCGATTACCTGGGCAAGGAGAGGTTGCGCTACCTGACCCTGATGGTGATGTTCGACGAGATGGCCAAGCTCATGGAGGTCATGAAGGATTGCGAGCGGGCCGTGACCCACAAGGACCCGTTCGTGACCGTGCCTGGTTTCTATGGGAAGGCGAGGAGCGAGAAGGCGTTGGGCAACATCATGACCGAGCTGAGCAAGTCCGAGGCCATGTTCATGCTCTTCAAGAAGGTGATGGGGCATCCCCCCTCCAACCTGGACTTCGATATGTTCAAGAAGGAGTTCGGGCAGGGCAGCAAGGGCCTTGATTCCCAGATCCACAACCTCACCTTCTATGACGTGAGGATGCGCAGCGACCACCTGGGCCAGGTGCCATCCAAGGAGGTCATGGACATGTTCTTCGAGGCGGTGGTGATCAACGCCGAGAGCGCCAGGGAGTTCATCTACGAATGGGCCCGGGCCAGGGAGCTGGACCTGGAGTTCAAGCTCAAGTCCTTCCGGGCCGAGGGTTGCGGCAACGTCAAGCTCTGGGCCAAGGTGCCCATCCCCAAGACCCAGAGGAACTTCTGAGGCGGGACGATGACCGGCAAGTTCGCCCGCTACGAGATAGACCTCAACGCCAAATGCGTCTGCGGGTGCATGGAGGGGGACCGGGTGCACAAGATCTACCGTTTCCCCAACGACTATGGCGCCTCGGTGGTATCTGGCCGGAAGGAGAACGGAAGGGTGGGCCAATACCGCATGTTCGTCCTCCATTTCGAATCCCCCGCTCCGGAGCATTGTTGGGAGGTCACCTCCGACAACCCGGTCAGCGCCGGGGCCGACACGCTGGAGTGCGGCGACTGGGTCCAGGTCGAGGCGGTCTTGCAGCGCATCTTCTCCCTGCCGGGCTGAGCAACCTATTTATCCGGTCGACTTGACTTATGACATCGGATAACGGTGTCCATCTGGAAGTGGTTCAGGAAGGAGAGGCCTGAGGGCTCGGTCAAGGAACTGACCGATGAGGCGTTCGATGCTTTCCTGGCAGAGAACCGAGGGCGGTGGTCGAGGTCTATCTGGGCACCTGCCCCCATTGCAGCGCATGGCGCCGATATACGAACGGGTGGCCGAGGCCTCCTCGCAGAGGGCGGCCTTCGCCCGGATCGAGGGCAGGACGCAGCCGAAGACCGCACGGCGTTACGAGGTCTCGTCCGCCCCGACCTTCCTCTTCTTCAAGGACGGAGCAAGGTGGCATCGTTGGAAGGTGAGATGTCGCAGATGGAGCTGGAGCACCATGTCGCCACCCATTTCGGTTGAGGTTTGAGCATGATCAAGGACATCAACGAGGCGCTCTTCAACGATCTGATGAAACGCACCGACAAGGTGGTGGTGGTCGAGTTCTGGTCGCCAAGTTGCTCGATATGCAAGGACGTCGCACCGGCGTACGAGCAGGTGGCCCAAGAGCTGGAGCAGGAGGCGACGTTCATCCGCATCAACACCGATGGGAACGTCCAGATGGCGCAGAGGCTGGGGGTCACGGGCACACCCACCTTCATGTTCTTCTGCCGCGAGGGCAAGGTGGGCGAGGTGGTGGGCCTTACCTCGGCCACGCTGTTGCGCAACACCATCCGCGATTCCATCAAGTACAACACCGCCTGCCCTCGGAAGAAGAGGCCGTCCTACGACATGGACGGCTACGGCTAGGGAAAATCTAGATTAACCGCCTGGCCAATGACCTGGGCATGTTCGGACCGGTCGACCTCGAGAAGTGGATGAAGGGACGCCAGGCCAGCTTGGCCAACGTTCAGGGCGCGGTGCAGGATATCGTGGACCGTGTCCGCCATGACGGCGACAAGGCACTTTTCGAGCTGACCGAGCGTTTCGACAAGGTCAAGCTGGACTCGCTCCGGGTCAGCGAGGGGCAGTTCAAGTTGGCGCGAGAGAGCGTGCCTGAGGAGCTGGTCCGCGAGCTGGAACGGGCGGCCGAGAACATCCGCCGCTTCCACCGCATGCAGCAGTCCCATGGCCTGTGGTTCCAGGAGGTGGAGCCAGGCATAATACTGGGGGTCAAGACGACGCCATTGGCGAGCATCGGGGCCTATGTCCCCGGCGGTCGGGCGGCCTATCCATCCACCGTGCTGATGTGCGCCATACCGGCGAAGGTGGCCGGGGTGAGGAAGGTCATCTGCTGCACCCCGCCCCCGGTCAACGCCCTCACCCTGGTGGCCATGCAGGTGGCCGGGGTGGACGAGGTCTATCAGATCGGGGGGGCCCAGGCCATAGCGGCCATGGCCCTCGGCACGGAGACGGTGGGGAAGGTGGACAAGATCGTCGGCCCAGGCAACGTCTATGTGACGGCGGCCAAGATGATGTTGCGCGACGCGGTGGACATCGATTTCCCGGCCGGACCGAGCGAGATCGCCATCATGGCCGATTCCAGCGCCGACGCCTCCTTCATCGCCGCCGATATCATCGCCCAGGCGGAGCACGACCCCAACGCCGCCTGCCTGCTGGTCAGCACCGACCCTTCGCTCCCGTCCAAGGTGGGGGCGCAGATCGAGCGGCAACTGGGCTCATCGCAGCGCGGTGCCATACTGGAACGCTCATTGGGCAACGCGGGGTATGTCATCGTCCCGGACCTGGCCGAGGCGGCGGCGGTGATCGACCGGGTCGCCCCCGAGCACCTTTCCATCCAGATGACCAATGAGCTGCTGGCATTGAACTCCGTTCACAACGCCGGTTCGATCTTCATCGGCAAGTACGCCGCGGTGGCCTGCGGGGACTACGCCTCGGGCACCAACCACGTCCTTCCCACCGCTGGCTATGCCCGTATCTATTCTGGCCTGGACGTGCACCATTTCTGCAAGCGCAGCTCGATCCAGATGATAGACCGCAACGGACTGGAACGGATCGGTGCCACGGTGGAGCGTCTGGCCCGGGCGGAAGGGCTGGACGCCCATGCCCGTTCCGTCGAGATGCGGCGGGATTGAGGCCTATTTCCAATTGACCAGGATCTCCTCGCGGCGGAAGGTCCTCCGGGCCAGGTTGAGCATGGCCAGGTCGATGATGAGCACCACCAGCGCCAGGACCGCGATGTTCAGGGCGGTCAGCGGGATGAGCCCCAGGGCCATGATGAGGAACAGGGCCACTATGGGCAGCACCACCAGGGAGCCGAGCTGCTGGGCGGAGCGGACGTCGGTGACCCGGGAGGATATGATGACGTTGCTCAGGATGCTCATGCCGCACACCATGGGCGACAGGAGGAAGACCCCGGCCACCCATATGGCATCAGGCATCGGACTGTAGCCCAAGGCCGGCTCGGTGATCGTGTTGACTATGATCACGAAAGGCAGGAACACCGCCCAGGTGACGAGCACGCATGGGATGAAGATGGAGGCGGCCTTGCCCACCAGCAGTTCCAGGTCGGTGGTGGGCGTGGCCAGCAATGGTTCGAGGCTGCGATTTATCTTCTCTCCCACGATGGTGTACGACGCCACCACGGTGGGGATGACCGTGGGGATGAGGATGAAGAAGATGAGCAGTATGTTCAGCAGGAGCAATATGGCGGTCTCGGTATCGCTCGGCTGACCAGCGACGAAACTGTCCTGAACGGTGGTGCCCACCAGGTCCGTTCCGTCGAGGTTGCTTTGCTGGACGAACGAATCAGTGAGCCCCCCTCCGACGATATCGCTCCCCTCCACCAGGGAACCTTCCACGGTGCAGTTCTCCAAGCGGCAGTGGCTGATGACCGCGTTTTGGACCGTGCAATCGACCAATGAGATGTTGCTCAGCACGACATCGGACAGGTATTCGACCCTGCACGCTCGATGAGAGGTTCAACCCCAGGTCGAGCGGTCCGTCGGCCGGGCCTTCGGACATGGAGGAGACCGGTATCAGATATATCGCCGGCAGGACCGTGGCGAAGATGATGGGCATCAGCACCAAGGAATAGAGGATGTACTTGTTGCGTCGGAACTCGGAGAACTCCTTCCGCACGATGATGCCCACACGGTCCCAGCGCAGGATCATCCTCCCCCTCCGATTATCTTGAGGTATACATCCTCCAGGCCGCGCCTGCCCTGCTCCACGTATTCCACCTTGCCCCCCATGGCGATGATGAGGTCCACGATGAGGGGGTTCTGGACCGATGGGTCCTCCAGGCGGACCGTCAGCTCGTTGCCGTTAAGCTCGGAGGAGAGGACGCCAGGGACCCTGAGGATGGCCTCGGGGACGCCCTTCGGGATGGAGACCATGCGGACCACCGTGGTGCGTCCGAAGAAACGGTCCGCCAGCTCGTCCGGGGACCCGATGGCGAGAAGACGGCTGCGCAGGACGCCGATGCGGTCGCAAAGACGATGGGCGTCGTCAAGGTTGTGCGTGTTCAGAAGGATGGTCCGGCCCTCTCCCCGCAGCTCCATGATGTACTGGCGGACGGTGAGGGCGGCCTGCGGGTCGAGTCCGGAGGTAGGCTCGTCCAAGAATAGGTAGCGGGGCTCGTGCACCAGCGCTCTGGCGATGGAGATCTTCTGCTTCATGCCCTTGGAGAAGCCGGAAACCGCATCGTCCCTCCTGTCCCATAGTTCCAAGGTGGTGAGGAGCTGCTTTATGCGGCCCTGCCTTTCGCTGGTCGGCACGCCATACATCTTGCCATAGAACTCAAGGTTCTGCCAGGCGCTCAGGGATTCGTAGAGGCCGGGTGATTCTGGTAAAAGCCCGACCATGGACCTTATGCGCAGCTGGTCCTGATGATGGGAGACGTCCAGGCCATCGATGAAGGCCGACCCGGATGTCGGTGATATGAGGGCGGACAGCATGCGGATGGTGGTGGTCTTGCCCGCACCGTTCGGTCCGAGCAGCCCGAAGACCTCCCCATCCTCGATGCGCAGGTTGAGGCCTTCCACCGCCACCAACCCATCGAACCTCCTGGTAAGGTCAACAGTCTCGATCATTTCTAACGCCTTGACGGGAGGGTGATGGGGGAGCCCCATATTGGTTCTTCTGTTGGTGATATCGCACCAATTCACTTGATGGGAGGACGATTTGGTTGCAGTATGACCTTCTTTATCAGGTAAAGGGTAGGGATGATGGTGAGCACAAGGAGGAGCGGGAGCATGATCACGAAGGTCTGTAGGTCTTCGATGCTTGCGCCGTCTCCCCTCCCAGAGAATCCTTGAGAGTGCTTACCATCATCACCACCACGATACCGAACACGCCGATGAAGACGGAAATGGACTCGATGATGCGCACGAAATAGGTGCGTAGGAACTGATCGTGGTCCGCGATGGATTTGCGTAGCTCGGACACATCCTTCTCGAACTCTTTCTGGCTTCTCTCCAGGTTCTTCTTCAGGGCCTCCATGTCGGTCTTCATGCTGTCATAGGTGGCGATGAGCTTGGACTCCATCTCCCAAGGCGATATCGTCCCGGCCCCCTCGGTCTGGGGCTCCAGGCCTTCCAGCATGGAGATGCCTTTCGCTGAGACCACCAGTCTCGTAACTCCCGCCCCATCCTTACTGGATTGAACGAGGCCCTCCTCCACCAATCTGGTCAGGGTCGGTCGAAGGGATTCCTGCCCCACCTTCTCGCTCTGAGCGACCGTCTTGAGGAGGTCTGCCTCCGCCACCCTGGCGGGATAACTTTGCCTGAGCTGCCGCAGGATGGCTAGGCCATGGTCGATATCATCGCTCACGCATGCCATCCTCCTTGCATGGGTCCACTAGGATGAAGCGCTTGATGCCCCAGATCATGACCAGGACATAGACCATGATCGACAATGGCACGCTCAATATGATGACCCAGTAATCTTCCACGCTGGCATCGTGCTGCAGGCTTAGCCCGATGGTGAGGATGAGCACCACCACTATGGCGAATATGCTCACGAACACCCCGAAGGTCTCGATGACGCGAAGGAAATAGGTCCTGATCACCTGGTCATGGTCCATGATGCGTTGCCGCATCTCCTTCATCTCCGCATCCAAGGTCTTCTGGCTGGACTCGATCCCCTGTTTCATCTCCTCCATATCTGACTGTATGCGGTCGTACGTCTCGATGAGCCGGGTCTCGATCTCGCGGGCGGAGACGCCCTCTCGCTTCGCCCCCCTCTCCTCGAGTGATTGGAGGTAGTCAATGCCGTCGGAGGTGATCTTGTAGCGATAGGTCTCGGTCTTGCCGAAGGGGGCCTTGATGACTGACTCCTCGATCAGGGCCTTGGACTTCAGCTCCTTGATCTCTTGGGAAACTCGATCAATGGTGACGTCCTTCAGCGCCTTCTGTACCGAGGAGATGAGCACGATCTCGTCGACCTTGATGGGATAGAACTCCCTCAAGCTCCTCAGTATCTGCATCTTGACGATGTTCTCGCCATCGACCCCCGCTATGCTCAACCTCTCCCCCCACCAATGTTTAACCATTGACCGGTGGAGTTTATATTATTGGCGTCAACGGTCTAAAAAAAAGAACGTCCCAACTCATGGAACACCTGTCGGGTCCCAGGAAACTCGAAGCCCGCTTTCGAAACCGTTCATCTCCTCCATATCAGCGTCGCTGAGAGCAAAATCGAAGATGCCAGCGTTCTCGATGATGTGATCGCTGGAGGCCGCCTTGGGTATTATGACGTGTCCCCTCTGCAGACCCCATCGGAGCATTACCTGCGCGGGGGAACGTCCGTGTGCCGCAGCCATGTCTCTCAAGCCCTGATGTCCGAACCTCTTCCCACGGGCCAAGGGACTGTATGATTCCACCTGCACCCCCATGGACCGGCAGGCATCCACCAGCTCGGTCTGCTGGAGATAGGGCGACAGCTCCACTTGGTTCACCGCGGGAATAAATTCCGCATAGGTTCCCAGCTCATTCAAGTGGGCGACGGTGTAGTTGCTGACCCCGATGCAGCGGCACCTGCCTTCCCTAAGCAACGTCTCCAAAGCCTTCCAGGAGCGTTGGCGCAGGGCGAGGACGGGCCAATGTATCAGGAAGAGGTCTATGGTGCCCACATCGATCCTCCTCTCACTGGCCTCGAAGGCTTTCAGCGCCTCAGAGTAACCTTGGTCGTGGTTGTACAGCTTGGTGGTGACGAACACCTCGTCGCGGTCCAGACCGCTGTCCCTTATCGCCCGGCCAACATCTTTCTCGTTGGCGTAGTAGCTTGCGGTGTCAATGAGGCGGTAACCCACATCCAAGGCCGTTCGGACGGCGTCATATGTCTCCTTGCCAGGCGACAACCTGTACGTTCCCAGACCGAACCTGGGCATCTTGACGCCGTTGTTCAGTTCCACCGTCGAAGCGATGTTGAAATTCATCGTTCTCCCGACCTAAAGTTTAGATAACCAGAGGTTCGTGGTTATCCACCACGAGAATCAGATAATTGCCTTATATAAAGGTTGGAGTTGGATATGATGCGAGAAAGTGATCGGATGGAGGCATCAGGCGATTTCTTGAGCACATGGTCTGGCGATCTGCAGGTCAAAGGTTTCCGCGAGGTCAGGACGGTCCATTGTCCGATACCCCACATCGAGGCCTTCCGGCGCGATGGCAAGAAATTCTTCGGATTCGCTGTACTGGACCGTTCCGACATCAACGAGCAGCTGCATCTCATCCTTCGCGGCAAGGTGCAGAACGGCACGGTGGTCTTCCTGCAGGCATCTTTCGACCTGCTCGATGACGTGGAGAGAAAGTTGAAGTGCTGGGAGCTGAACGACAAGGTGAACCTGGAAGGGTTCTTCTGATCCCACTTCCGGGGATCAAATTCAGATGGTCCTCTCGCCCCTCAAGATGTAGAAGGTCATGTAGGGCTTGAAGCCCACTTTCTCATAGACCGACCTGGCGGCATGGTTGTCCTCCCGCACATGGATGAGGGCATAGGGAACTTCCTTTAGGATCCGCTCCGCCAATGCTGATACGATGGTGGTGGCGTACCCCCTCCCCCTCGAGCCCTTTTCCGTGGCGATGATGGAGATGTTGAAGCCTGGGCCTTGGGTCAGCACGCTCCCTACGGCTGAGGGACCCCCCGTCCCTGATGCCGAGCCAGTAGGATTTGTTGAACATCGCCCGCACCCTCATCTTCGCTCATGTCCCCCCACCATTTCGGATCGGCCTCCCTCAAGAGCCGAGCGATATCCGGTGCATCCTCTGGGATCAAGGTCTCGTATGTAACCGTGCTCATCGGTCTGAGCTCGCCCGCGGCCAACGGTCATAAGTACGATATTGAAATGGACCTCGGGGTGGAACATCCTCAACAATTCATCCTTCATATGCAGAGGGGCGTTTATCTCGACCTTTTGCTCTTCAAGCAGCTTGGCGAGGACCGTGCAGGCCCCCGGCTCGCCGCGCAATTGGACGATCTTGTGGTCGTAGACCAAAGATGCCCCAAGGAGAGTGCCATCCTCCTCGGCGAACCTGATACTTGTCCGGTCCCTCTCGAACATCCAGTCGACCAGGAACCAGAAATACTCCGGCCAGCGGCCCTCGATCGAATTGAGGAACCATGCTTCGTTCCTGCCATCCAGATCGCAGACTCTCATGGCATACCTCAGGGAAACAACGATATGAGATAATAACAAATTTTACCTCGATCCCTCAACCATCTCCCGTCCCCGAATTATTGATGCAACCTATATCATCCAACCAAGATGATATTGAGAGGGGGTCCCTATTGAACGAGAGGGAGGCATCAGCACCTGAGATCAAAATTTCCATCGAGGAATATCTAGAGGACGTGCATCGACTTTTCATCCTCTCCTTCAATCAGGTGGGAGATCGAGCATGGACGTATGGATGCATTGAGAATGGCACGATCGGTCGGTGAGGCTCTCGGAAGGGAGATGGCGCGAGCTCAGCTCAAAGGCCGTCATCTCGAGGACTTCGAGGAGTTCAGTAAGTTCTGGAAAGCACTGATGTCCGCGCCTCTCTTTTCCGCGACCCAGCAAGTGACGATCCTGGAGGAGGGCCCCGACCATCTAAGCATGAGGGTGGACCGATGCCTCTGGGCGGAGCACTTCCTCAGGATAGGCGATCCGGAGTTGGGATACCTGGTCTGTTGCAACGCCGATCATAGCATGATAGCGGCCTACAATCCTAGGCTAAAACTCCATCGAACCAAGACCATCATGCAAGGTGATGACCATTGCGACCATTGCTTCCGTTGGTCAGAGGAGAGTCCGTGACCAACCTGGTGGCGGCATCCTCTTTGGCCATTACGGGTCTGGCGGTCATCTGCAGTTGCACCAACATCGGGATGGTCATGGGCCGGGAGAAGGCTGGGGTTCGGAAGAGCCAACATCAGCTGGATGGCGAGGGGCATCGTGCTCAACATCGTCCTGATGCCACTCCTTGCGCTCGGATTGATCTGGACCTTCGACCTCGATGCGGGTTTGTCGGTCGGCCTGGTTCTGCTCTCTGCCTTACCCGCCTTTCCTTTGATCAAGAGGATAATGCGGAGGAAGGGGGGTTGACAAGAACGGTCTGGAACTGACCTTCGTGATGTTAGGTCTGAGCGTGATATCCGCCCCAATGATCATCTGGTTGTCTCCAGTGGAGGGATTGGATGCTAACCCCACAGACATCATGTTCACATTGTCCTTGTTCCAGTTGCTGCCATTGCTTATCGGTTATGCCTTGGGAAGGCTCAAACCGGAACTGTACGATCGCCTCGAGGACATCCTTACGTTCCTGGTCTTGATTAGCACCTCGCTTGATCGTCCTATACGTGATCAGTGAGCAGATATCAGGACATCGGCCAGATGGGAGGCACCCACGCCTTGTTGGCTGTGATATCGTTGGTCTTCATGGGGGTCTTCTTGGGGTGGTTTGTGGGCGGGCCGAGGCACGGGGGCAGGAGGACCTTGGCACTGAACACGTCTTTGAGGAACTTCATGTCCAGCCTACTCCTGGTGTTAACCTTCTTCACGGGGGCGGGGACTGAAGTATTGGTCCTTTTGGGCGGGCTTTTCATGCTGGCCCTGGGAATTCTCGTGGAAAGGACCCTCATAGACTAGTCACTTCACAGTGGCGTCCTTGATAGTATATTAATAATAATATATTAATATATATTGCATTATATATTAAAACATCGACTCAAAATGGAGTTCTTTCGTCCCTGGGCTTCTGTTCGTTATTTTCTCAATTGGAAACGAAGTAGAGACTGACTACGATCGACCTCACCATAATGACGGTTGGCGAAGCCAATATCCATGGCACATCGATACGGTCTAAGGGGTATCTTATTTCTTGAAGATCGGGGTCTCCTTAACCCCTTCCTCGCGCATTCGGTTCGTGATCTGGAGGAGGTAGGAGGATGTGACCTTGCTTGTTTTGATGGGGGTATCCGTCCACAGGCTGACGTTATAGATGAGCTTGTCCTGCTCGGTGCGCACGATGTGCGCAGAGGGCAGGAACCGGTCCTCCTCGAAGTCCAGATTGACCTCGTCCTTCTCCGCTAGTTTTGTCCTATGCTTGGACTTATGCTTCAACCGGCTCTCCTTCCTGATGGGGCGGATATTGGGATACACCATTGGGTTGCGCCTCGCTTCCTCCAGGAAAAGTTCGCACATCCGGTCAGGGTCCTCGGTCCAAGGCAAGGCCATCGGGATGTTGATGTTGAAACATCCGATATCCGAGTAGTTCAAGGCCTTATGGATGATGAGGTAGGAGCTGGGTATGACATACACCCTCCCATATTGCTCCCGGACCGTGATGGAGGTCAGCCCGATGTTAAGGACCTCAGCCGGACCGGTCTGATATAGGCGTGTCCCCCACCTCGACCCAATCACCCAACTGGACACGTCCATCGATGGCCACTATCACACCGCCCACCACGTTCTGTATCACGTTCTGGAATCCGAAGGTGATGGCGAAGGAGATCGCTCCGACGATGAAAGCGATGGTCGTGCTGTTCACCCCGAAGAGGATGAGCAGTGCCAGGGTGAAGAAAACGATCAACACGAGGTATTGGATGAAATTGGCCATGGTCTTGGCCGTGCTCGCACCAGCATATTTGGTTGCTCTCTTCTTGACCACCCAGTATACCAACCGGGCGACGATGAATCCCACAACAATGATGATAGAGACCTCTATGATCAACGTTAAGATGTCCCCAGTAAGTTCCATAAAAACCGCCTTGGCCAAGTCAAGAGGCGTTCAAATTATTATTAGTTCTGTAGAGGCGGCTGATGGCGGAATACTTTCAAACAAAGTTGCGGGAGTTTTCAGTTTTTTCATACAGCGTTCGTTCCACAATCGGAACCAAATGAGTGGTGTCAGATTGTAATGGTAGGCCAAAAAATGATATGGAAAAAGGGGACTGACCGGATAGACAGATATGGTCCTATTTGTGCGATTGCCAAGCGAGATGGGATCATCTTCGTTGTTGAGGTAGAGTGGGACGAGAGCTTTCTACACCTGAGGGGATGGGAGTGGAAGTAAACATGGCAAAACGTCCTCAATGATATGAGAGAGAAGCAAACTCATCCCTCTTTCTCCTTAATTTTTTCCATTGGGGAAAGTGATAAGGGTTAGTATCTTCTATTAAAAAATGAGGCCTCTGTGAGTTAGCTGAGGCCTGCATCAAGTCACTTTCAAAAACCTCAGAGGGAGGAGGAGGTGAGAAAAGATGCCAGTGGTGACGATCGACATAATAAAAGGAGCATTCAGCAAGGATCAGAAGGTGGAGATGATGAAGCGTGTTTCCGAGGTGGTCGCTGAGATCGAGAGCCGTCCTGATCCAAAGGAGAACATGCTTCCATTCGTATATTGCATCATCCGAGAGACCGAATGGGGGGACTTTGGCAATAATGGGGTAGCCATAACGCCAGAATTGCTGCATGCGGTGAAAAAGGGAATCGTCCAAATTTCGATCAAGCAGCCGTAGAATATGGTCAGTGAAGGATAGGAGAGATAAGGAAACACTTTCCTTTTCATCTTTTCAGATATATGATCGATCATATCACGTGTATACATTCATCTTCTACCACAGAGACAGACCACTGGATAAGAAAAATAACGAAAGGCCCTGAAAAGGGACCTGACGCGGAAATCCAGCAAGAGTGGGCCCAATGAGATTTGGAACAACGCGACCGTCTGGATAAATCAAAAAGATCCCTTTAACGCGATAGCCCTGTCGTGAGGATTCCGGAGAGATGAGCAAACACTTTTCCCATTTTTTTAACAAGTGATAAATAAGCGGCTTCTTAATTTTGACATAGGGGTTAGAGAGGAGAGAAACTTGAAAAGTTACCTGATGGTTGGCTTGGTTGTATTTGTCACCATAATTCTACTGGCCACCGTTTTTTTCCTATTTTTCCTTCCTGATGATGAGCAAGAAGTCGGGCAAACGAAATTTGGATGAGATGAATATGAGGTCGGAGACTAGTTAGTATTTTTTCAACAATACCAGTCTATACCCTGATGGTGGGAAAGGATTTTTCAATGGTTTTTCCCGGTGTGATGTTAAAAGTATCTCAAATATGGAGATTATGTTGGATCTCGAGTGGGGGAGAATATCTGGATAATATGTCACATTGGAATTCCTCCTTCCCAAGAGAATCCTGCTACGCATTCAATGTTATGGCAATAAATCTACACTCGGATGTAGTGCAGCATGTGGAGGAGCTTGGGAATGAAGTCAATCCAAACGGCATGGGGTCCCAAGATGTCGCCAAAAGAATCTAAGATCATGGTTAAACCTCGATTACTGATGAAGATTGGATTAATCATCTAAAGGCAGGTGGACTGCATTTTTATGGATAATTTGGAGGGGTGATTATCTGACAAGTTTTTCCTTTAGTCATCAAAATGGTGATCTTCTGGAGTGTCTGGAACTCCGGGACACGAATCTTAAGGAGATCATCACTCCATAAGGATTATTGATCACCAAATTATCTGAGCCAAGGCCTGACAGAATATTCATAGGAGTGGATCAGCGCGGGATTGTTACCCGAGGAAAAGGACTGGCAAGAGTACGAAAATTTCCCTAAAGTGTAAAAGATATGAGAGGAATCTTTTGGCAGTGGGATTAGATATATGAACGAAACCCCTCGGGACGCCCATCGAGAAGCATTGCATTCGAGATGCTTGGGCATGAGAGCATCGACATGACGCGTAAGTATCTCGGACTGTGCCTAGACGACCGAATAAAGAACCATGGCGAGACAAGACGACTGGATAAGAAAAATAACGAAAGGCCCCGAAAAGGGACCTGTCGTGGTAATACAGCAAGAGTGGTGGGCCCAAAGAGATTTGGACTCTTGACCTCCCGGTTATCAGCCGGGCGCTCCAGCCAGGCTAAGCTATGGGCCCGTGTGTTCTGCCGAATGGCGCATTCCATTTTAAACCTTTCTATCCTGGCGAGCCTAAAAAGACCTTCGAGCCAATGGTGAATGGACCCGCCAGCGGTTTGATGAATTTGAAAATGCAAAGGCGGCAAAGAATCTATGATGCCATAAAATAAGGTTTCATGGGACCGACAAAAGGTCGGTCCAAAAATGTTTCGTTAGGTCCTGAACGAGACCGAGTACTCGACATCCTTTGCGCCAAAGTACTTTGCACAGTACTCTGCCACCTTCTTCGGTGGGTATTCCTTGCAGCTGAAGACGTCGATGAATGCGCGGTCCGTGTCTTCGGCGAAATGGCCGGAGATCATGGAGGTCTCGATCAATTGGGCCAAGGAATATCCCTGCACCCGCGGGTCGGCCCCAAATCTGACGACGATCGGTTCCCCGAACCTCTTCATATCGATATACTCGCAAAGGTCGATGGAGAACTGAGCTATGGTCTCCTTGCTGCGTATCTTCTCCGGGTCGCATTGGCGCAGATCCACGGAGGTGAGCAAGCCCCACTCTTTGCTGGTTCTGAAGCGTTCGATCGTCTCTTCATCAGTAAGCAATTTACCCGTATTCGGACTCATACTATACATGTTCGGTTATCGCCCTCTGGGTGTTGTATTTCACCCTTGAACTAGACGCAAGAACGATTCAAGTATTTTAATTTAATACCGCGAAGGGGCAGGAATCGGAACCAGAGGTCTATTTTTCGTGCTATAGCATGACACGATTTTCTCTTTCACCAAGCATTCCCACCTCATCGGTCAGGCGATGATGCGCACATGTTCATTTCTCAATGAAATGCAGGGAACCGGAGTTCATGCAATATCTCCTTCCGGTCGGGGCGGGGCCATCATCGAAAAGATGTCCGAGATGCCCTCCGCATCGCGCGCACCTGACCTCCGTCCGGACCATGCCATGGCTCCTGTCGGTCTCCGACTCCACTGCCTCCTCCTTGACCGGCTGCCAAAAGCTGGGCCATCCCGTTCCGGAATCGAACTTCTTATCCGAGGTGAACAGCTCGTTGCCGCAACCGGCGCAGACATAGGTCCCCTTGCGGTGGTTGTCCCAGTAGGCGTTACGGAAGGCGAACTCCGTTCCCTTCTTCCTCAGGATGCGGTACTGGTCCGTCGTCAATGTCTTGCGCCATTCGTCATCGCTCCTCTCTACGGGA
Organism: Methanomassiliicoccaceae archaeon; assembly: GCA_963789555.1. Lineage (GTDB taxonomy): Archaea > Thermoplasmatota > Thermoplasmata > Methanomassiliicoccales > UBA472 > JACXTP01. The sequence goes on from CAWBKY010000004.1 coordinate 66,427, forward strand.
TAGGTCAGATGAACCACCTCCAACCCCCTCGGTGCCGCGGGTATTAATGGCTTGTGCGCTTTTCTCGCTTCATACCCATGTTCCTGCTCCTGATGGCCACTTCTGACCAAGTGGTTTATACCCTGTGCACATTCATAGCCAGTGCACATGGTGGAAAAGGGCGGGGATGCCGCTGCTGATGAGGGAGCGAAGGAACAGAAATGGCTCGGCAGGTTCCTTGCCATCTGGAGCGGGCAGGCCGTCTCGGTCATCGGCAGCGCCTTGGTGCAGTTCGCCCTGATCTGGTACCTCACCATCACCACCGGCTCGGCCACCGTTCTGGCCATCGCCGCCATCATGGGCATCGTGCCGCAGATACTATTGACGCCATTCGCCGGCGTCTATGTGGACCGATGGAAGCGCCGTTTCACCATGATCGGGGCGGACGGTCTGATGGCGCTCTCCACCTTGGTATTGGTGGCCCTCTTCGCCTTGGACGCGGTGCAGATATGGCAGATATACGTCGTCCTGTTCGCGCGCTCCTGCCTCGCCGCCTTCCATTGGCCTGCCAGTCAGGCCGCCACCGCCCTGCTCGTGCCGGAAAGGAACTTGGCCCGGGTGGCCGGGCTCAATCAGACCATCTTTGGGCTCTCCTCGGTGCTGGCCCCGCCCATCGCCGCCGCGCTTTTCGCCATCGTGCCGATCCAATACATCCTCTCCATCGATATCCTCACAGCGCTCATCGCCATCATCCCACTGGCGCTGATACGCATCCCTGAGCCCAAGCCCAGCCTGGAGGAGCGACATGTGCTCAAGGAGATGAAGGCGGCCTGGATGGTGCTGCGCAACTGGTCCGGAGCCTTGAAGGTCGTCGGGATATTCCTCGTCGCCAATCTATTGCTCACTCCCGCATTCATTTTGATGCCTTTGCTGGTGGTCGACTACTTCCAAGGGGACGCCCTGGACCTGGCCTGGGTGGAGGCCTGCTTCGGGGGCGGGGCCATCGCTGGCGGTCTGGTCCTGGGGATATGGGGCGGGACGAAGCGTCGCATCGTGACCGTGATGGCCGCCACCTTCCTGGCCGGGATCGGGGCGACCTTGATCGGATTGGTCCCCAGTGACGCGCTGATGCTCCTGCTCGTTCTGGCTTTGTTCATCGGCGCCATGTTCTCCATGCTCAATGGCGCCATCATCGCCATCATCCAAGGCTGCGTCGAGCCGGGCATGCAGGGGAGGATACTGGCCCTCATCTCCAGCCTGGCCATGTCCGTGACGCCGATAGGTCTGGCCTTCGCCGGTCCGATGGCCGACGTGGTGGGCGTCCAGCCCTGGTTCATCCTCGCGGGGGTGGTCACCGCGGTCATGGGCATGGCCGCCTTCTTCGTGCCCAGCGTCATGCGCATCGAAGGGACCGCCAACTCGAGCTGCTCCGTTGGCAAGGCCGGTCCGGAGGCGGGGGACTAGGATTAAGAGCAGCGAACCCTTACCAGGTCCGATCGCCATGACCGGTGGCCTAAAGAACCGTGGTAGGACCAAAGAGGACGTGGAGGAGCGCAGGAAGGGTCTGGAAGAGGCCACAGGCGCCTCTCTGGAGCACATCGCCCACACCAGCTTCGACCCATTGTTGGCCGAGAAGAACGTGGAGAACATGGTGGGCTGCGTGCAGGTGCCACTGGGCTTCGTCGGACCATTGCTCATCAACGGCGACCATGCCAAAGGGGAGTTCTTCGTGCCCATGGCCACCACCGAAGGGGCGCTCATCGCCTCGGTGAACCGGGGCTGTTCCGCCATCAGCGCCGCCGGAGGGGCGGACGTGCTCATCATCAAGGACGAGATGACCCGGGCACCGGTCTTCCGCACCAAGGGGGTGCGCGACAGCAAGAGGGTGGTGGACTTCGTCAATTCCCATTTCCAAGAGATCAAGGCCGAGGCGGAGACGACCACCCGCCATGGCAAATTGATCAAGGTAAGGGCCTTCGCCACCGGGCGCAGCCTCTTCCTTCGCTTCAGCTACGACACCGGGGACGCCATGGGCATGAACATGGCCACCATCGCCACCGAGGCAGCGTCCCGTTACATCGAGAGGGAGACGGGCACCACCATGGTCTCCGTCTCAGGCAACCTCTGCGTGGACAAGAAGCCCTCGGCCATGAACTTCATCGACGGCCGAGGGAAGATCGTCCTGGCCGACGTCACGATCCCTAAGGACGTGGTGGAGGGCCGCTTGAAGACCACGGTGGACGGCGCGGTGGAGACCTGTTACCGCAAGAACCTGGTCGGCAGCGCCATGGCCATGTCGTTCGGTCACAACGCCCACATCGCCAACATACTGGCGGCGGTCTTCATCGCCACCGGTCAGGACCCCGCCCAGGTGGTGGAGGGCTCGATGGGCATGACCACCTGCGAGCGCTCCGGCGAGGACCTCTACCTTTCCGTTCGATTGCCCAGCCTCGAGGTCGGGACCGTCGGCGGCGGGACGAGGTTGCCCTGCCAGCGGGAGGCTCTCTCGCTCATGGACTGCGTCGGTGCCGGCAAGGCCAAGAAGTTCGCCGAGATCGTGGCCGGGGCCACCCTAGCCGGTGAGCTGTCCACCCTTGCCGCACAGTCCGCAGGGGAGCTGGGCAAGGCGCACCGGGAGCTGGGGCGCTGAAAAAGGTAAAATAGCCACAACCTTATGGCAGGCGTGCATGCCAGTCATCACTTTCAATATGGGCGACCTGCTCGACCTGGTCGGCGGGGGAGTGAGCGCCGAGAAGGTCCTGGAGCGAGTGCCCTTGATCGGGGCCAGCGTGGACCGTTACGAGCCCTCCACGGGCGAGACCGCGGTGGAGTTCTTCCCCAACCGCCCGGACCTCTACTCGGTGGAGGGGGTGTCCCGGGCCTTGCGCACCTTCTTCGACATCGAGTCTGGCATGAAGAAGTACCCGCACCGGCCCTCCGGCATCACCATGACCTGGGAGGAGAGCGTGCTGGACGTCCGCCCGCATTGCGTGGCGGGGGTGGTCCGCAACGTCACCATGTCGGACCCGATGATCCGTTCGCTGATGGAGCTGCAGGAGAAGCTGCACCTCACCGTCGGCCGCAAGCGGGTCAAGGTGGCCATCGGCGTGCACGACCTGGACAAGGTCAGGCCGCCCTTCCGTTACCTCGCCGCCGACCCCGATTCCATCTCCTTCGTGCCTTTGGCCAAGAGCGAGCCCATGACCATGCGCGAGGTGCTGCAGAAGCATGAGAAGGGCGTCGACTACCGCCACATACTGGATGGCAAGGACCGATATCCGGTCATCTTGGACAGGAACGACGACGTGCTGTCCTTCCCGCCCATCATCAACGGGGCGCTCACCACCGTGACGCCCGAGACCAAGAACATATTCATCGACGTCACCGGCATGGACCTTTTCGCCATCTCCGGCGTGCTGAACATCGTCTCCACCTCGCTGGCCGAGCGCGGGGGCGACATCGAGACGGTGCATGTGAAGGGCCCCAGTTCCCTGGTCACCCCCGACCTGCACCCAAAATGCTGGCCCCTGGACCCCGTTTGGGCCAACTCCTGGTTGGGCCTGAAGCTCTCGGACCAGGAGATATGCCAACGCCTGGGGCGCATGGGCTACGATGCCGCCCCGAACGGCGCGAGGATCGACGTCATGGTCCCGCCCTGGCGCATGGACCTCATGCACATGGCCGACCTGGTCGAGGACCTGGCCATCGGTCACGGTTACGAGCGCTTCGGTGCCACACCGCCCCGTTCCCAGACCATCGGCGGGGAGAGGAGCATCGAGCGCGCCGCCGACCTGGTGCGCCAGCTCCTGGTCGGATATGGATATTGGGAGGTCACCACCCTCACCCTCAGCAACCCTGACGACCAGTTCCGCCTGATGCGCGTCCCGGAGGAGGAATTGGTGGAGGTGCTCAACCCCGTCTCGGAGGGTCACACCTGCCTGCGGGCCTGGCTCACGCCCTCCCTGCTGGCCGTCCTGAGGAAGAGCAAGCACCGGGAACTGCCTCAGCGCATATTCGAGGTGGGCGATGTCCTTTTGAACGCAAAGAGGCGCAAGCACCTGGCCGCCCTGAGCATCCATCCCAAGGCCTCGTTCACCGAGGCCAAGTCCCTGGTGGAGGGCGTGATGCGGGACCTCTCCTCCAAGTTCTACGTGGTGGCGAGCGACAGCGGCGCCTACATCCCTGGTCGAGGGGCGCAGATAGTCTTCGAGGACGAGACGGTCGGGTCCTTCGGAGAGCTCCATCCCGAGGTCATCAGCAACTTCGACCTGGGGAACCCGATAGTGGGCTTCGAGCTCGACCTGGAGCGGGTCATCCGTGACCGTCAGCTCCAGATACTTTGAGGTAACCTTTTTTAGGCGGGAGGGTTACTCCCGAGCACAGGCCGAGGTAGCTAAGTCCGGATTACGGCGCCAGCCTTGAGAGCTGGTGGTACCCAGTACCACGGGAGTTCGAATCTCCCCCTCGGCGCCACATCTTCATACGCTCATTTTTCCATGATGAAGGCCAGCATCGAGGGGACCAGGGCCTGCAGGTCGGATGGGACATCGTGCTCCATCGCAGGTATCTCGACCTTCCTGTGCCTCACCCCCTCGATCTCGAACAGCTCGTTCAAGGCCTTGGAGTGCTCCCGGCAGTCCTGGTCCTGGTCGCCCCATATGATGTTGCATCGCACATCCCTCGAACGCAACCCTCTGATCTTGGAGGAGATCTCGTCCAGGTCGGGGAGCCAGGGGGCGATGAGGATCAGCCCTTGCACATCGCTTTCCGCATCGAGGGCGAGATGAAGCGCCACCCTGGCCCCGGCCGAGAAGCCGGCGAGGACCACGCTTTGGACGGGGAAGTATTGCCTCAGGTCCCGCAGGTGGGACCGGACCTCCGCGACGCCGAGCTCCACATCGTTCCAGTAATAAGCGCCTGAGAAACCTATCTGCGAGGAGCGGGGGAAGGCCATCAGACAGCAGGGGCCCTCATCGCCGATCCATTGGGACCGGGCGATCCGTTCGTTCTCCTCGTTTCCGTGCAAGACCATGAGAAGGGTGGTAGGCCCCTCGTCCTGAGAAACGGCGATGTCCATCTCCGGTCTGCTGGTGGACCTCGCCTCCGCCTCTCGTCCCTTGCATATCTCGGCCATCCTCTTGAACTCGTGAATGTCGCGGAGAGGGGCCAGGTCATCGTCGGTGAGCAGGTTCTCATAGGAATACCAATAGCCCCGGTCGATCACCGCCTCCCGGATGATGCTCATCGCCAGTCCCTCGCGCCCTGCGCGACTGGCGAGACAGAAACGGAAGTTATAGATCTGGGCCTGGTTGCCCTCGACCTTCCCGGCGTTCATCGTGACCAGTTCGTAAGCCTCCTGGAACCTGCCTTGATGGTAGAGCCTCACCGCCCCGTTCATGAGCTGGTTATAGGTCAGTCCGGTCATCCTTGGTGGTGATGGGCATGCTCGACCTAATGCTTACCTCTACTGAGATAGTCCTGTCGTACGTTCTGTCATACAGGTCATTGAATTAGATTGTGTCATCTGGCATGCATGATGAACAGTTTTATATCGTCTGACGTTCATATGACAGAACAAGGGATGGATGCGGTCCGAGAGGGGTGTGGGATGCCCCCCTCATGTCTTGCCGAGCGGTCCGCATCGATCACAGGGGATCGAAGCACATGTCATGCCCACAGATGGACACGGAAGGCCTTTGTCACGGAAAGTACCACGGATTCGCCTGCATCAAGGACAAGTGCCGGGCCGATGTCAAGCAGCACTGCGTGCACAGCCTGGAAGGCGGTCATTACTGCACCAAGTTCCATCGTTTCGAGTGCATCGGCGCGGAGAACTGCGGCACTTTGGACGACTACCTGAACTTCATCCGCTCCCGCCGCGACAAGGCTCAGGCCTGATCCCGATAGACATCCAAACGGATGCGCGGCACCATCGCCGCCAGGACCGATTGCTCGGTCAGCTCCTTCCTTCTCAGGACGCCGTTGGTCAAAAGCCCGATGGCCCCCCCTTTGTGACCGTTCCTCTCCAGCTTGAAGATGGCATCGCACGCCTCCCCGACGCTCCTGCCCGCCCTTACCTCCCGGGCGATGATCTCGGGATATCTGAACCCAGGACCGTGCCCGTGGGTCAGCCAGCCCATCTGGTCCACCATGGCGCAATGCTGCACATCATACAGTCCATCGTCCTCCATGTGCACGCCCGCTTCGATGCCTATGCCGAGGTCGTTCTGGCCTAAGGCGGCCCTTGATCGGTTCTCTGGCCCCTTCCAGAACCTCTTCCCCGAAAGGTTGTTTGCCTACGCCGGAATCCACCTCGACCGCTTCCACCTCGACCGCGTGGTAGAATCGCGTAAGGACGGAACGGACCGCCTCCACCTTGACCGGGTTGGTGGAGCCCACCCCGACCTTGAGGGGCCGGAGCAGCTCGCCCTCCCCATCGATCTCGCCCTGGGAGATGCGAGTGGAACTGATGGGTCGGAAGTCCCGGGCCAGGATGTAAGGTATGCACGATATCTGCAATGACGCCAGACCCGATCTGGAGCGCACCTCGTTGATGCGCTCCGCATTGGCCATCGACCCCGGTGAGACCACGATGACCTGGTAATCTAGGGACGTGGTGGCGTTCCCGAACGCATCGTGCAAAGGGGCGATGATGAAGGGCTTGCCCAGCCCTTCGACGTATGCTCTGACCGCCGCCTCCCTTTCGGCGTATGGTCGGGAACTCCCCTTGTGAGCGGCGATGTAGGCGTCGGTGGTCAAGGCTATGTGCACCAGGTCCCCGATCTCGAAGGCCCGGTCCAACAAAGCACGATGCCCTTTGTGCATCGTGTCGAAGGTACCGCCCACCACCACCGTGCTCATAGTCCCATGAACACGATAGCGACGATGAGCACGATGAAGCTTATGGCATATAGGAAAAGCAACTGCTTCTTCTTGCGCTTTATGACCGCCTGGTTGGTATCCCCGCATTCGGTGGAGCAGAAGGCGTCATCGCCGACGAAGGCCTTGCCGCAGCTGCGGCAATGGTGATGCTGGGCGATCTTGGAGGTGGCCATCGAGCCCCTAATCGCGCCACGCTAGATTAATTTTACCCATCAACGCACCGCCCTGACCTGACCGGCTGGAACGGTGATGACGAAGCGCGCCCCCAGGTCCGCCTCGCCCTTCTCCTCGATGCGCATGTGCGAGGCGTGCACCACCTCCTTGACGAAGCGCAGCCCGAACCCGCCGTTGTCGCAATCGAAGATGCGCTGCCGGTCCACCGCCTCATAGCCCTTCCCATCGTCCTCGACCAATATGGCCGTGGTCTCCCCATGGTCCTGGGTCCTGACCCGGATGTGCTTGGTGCGGGGGGTGCGCTCGATCTGTGATTGGAACAGTTGTTCGAGGGCGTTCCCGAAGGCCGGGTCCGCCAGAACCTCGATGTCGTCCATCTCCGCGTCGAACGAGGCGCCCTTCAGGTCCACCTTGGAGAGGGCGGCCTGGCAGACCACCGACAGGGAGAACCAGGTCGCAGGCCTCGTGCCCACGCCGCGATAGGTCCTTGCCACGTTGAGATAATGGTCGATCTCCGCCGCGTGTCCCATGGCCCTCTCCACATGTTGCTTCACGTCAGGGTCGCGGGAGCGGAAGGAGAGCAGCTGCAGGTCCCCGACCAATGCGGCCAAACGCTTGGAGAGCTCATCGCTCATCAGACCGGACATCTCCTCCACCTTGTCGTTGGCGGCGATGACGGCGGAATCGGACATGACGCCCTCCGTGACGTCGCGGAACAGGCAGACGAACCCTTGAGGGCGGCGCCTCTGGTCCAGGATCGGCGATGCGCTCGCCTCGACGAAGCGTTGCCCGTTCGCCGTGGCGACGGAGTAGCGCATGTTGGTGGGGACCAGCCCGTTCCTCAAGGCCTCGATGTCCCGTTGGAAGTGCGGACGCTCGACCAGGGGGAAAAACTCCTCCAAAGGCCTTCCCACCAGTTTCGCGGACGGGTCTCCGGTGAGGACGTTCGAGCCGTGGGGCGAGGCGAACGTCACCTTGGCATCGACATCGCAGACGATGATGGCGTCGGGGGTGAGGCTGAGCAGGGCGTTGCAGGTCTCCTCGGTCATGTCCATGGGGGGCTCTTCCTGGCAGCTCAGCTCCGTGAAGGTGGCCAGGATCATCTGCTCACCTTGGATGGTGGCGGGCTTGAGGGTGATGCGCGCATCGATCGGCGTGCCATCCTTGCGGGAGAGCAAGCACTCGATGCACGTGCTCTGCCCCACCCTTCCCTTGGAGGTCAGGGCACGGAACATGTCCTCGGACCGGACGCCGTCCCTTTGGAGCTCCGGGGCCAGTTCCCAAGGCCACTTGCCGATGACCTCTTTCGTGCTGCGCCCCAACATCTCGGCGACATGGTTGTTGCAATCGACGATGCGGTCGCTGATCAACGCTATGCCAGCGGGCACGTTCTCGAAGAGCAGGCGGTACCTCTCGTCCGAGACCTTCATGCGTTCCTCCGCTCGGAGGCGCTGGGCTATCTCTCGGCCGTTGAACACCACGTAGGCCTTGCCCTCGTCGTCCCTCATCTTGGAGAAGGAGCCTTCGAAATGGGTATAGGAGCCATCCGCTCGCCTCACCCGGAACTCGGCCATGTCCGAGATGCCCACCGCGCCCTCGCGCAGGATGGTCTGGAACATGTTCTTGTCCGCCGGGAAGACGAGCTCGTCCATGCGCACCCCCACCAAGGTCTCCGGGGCATAGCCCAGGACCTTGCGGGCCGAGGGGCTGACGTATCGCATGGTGGTCTCCAGGTTGGTGATGCAGATGATGTCGAGGGAGTTCTCGATCATGGCGCGGAAACGCTCGGCGTTGTGCTTCACCGCATCAATGGCCTGCCGTTTCAGCACCATGTGGCGCACCAGGTTCTCCAGCTCGGTGAACTGGACCCGGGGGTTGCCGCCCTTGTTGAGATAGAAATCGGCGCCGTTGTTCAAGGCATCGATGACCACCTCCTCGCGGCCCTTGCCAGTGAACAAGATGAAAGGTATGTCTATGCCATGCGAGCGCAGCTCCTTGAGCAGGTCGATGCCGCTCATGGCAGGCATCTGGTAGTCGGAGATGATGACGTCGAAAGGTTTGGCCCGGAGCATGTTCAGGACCTCCTTTGCCGAGGTGCAGGTGGTGACGCTCAGGTCCTCGTTCTCTCCCTCCAAGAACTCCTTGGCCAGGTCTAAAAGCAGTGGATCGTCGTCCACGTAAAGTGCTTGAATTACCACCCCATCCCCCCGAAAACGTGCATCCAGGGCATGATAAGCGCATTTTAATTAAATAAACCTTATTAAGATGGGTTTGGACAAACGGGCGGCGCCCTCAGGTCCAACTCGTGGTTCATGATGGTGATGCAGTGATCGGCATGGTAGGATATCGGCCCGAGCGAGATCACCGAGCCGGTGCGCGCGCGCAGTTCCGCCTCCTCCTCCGGGTCGAGGTCTCGGTGGTCACTGAGAACGAACGCCACCTCCCCCTCCAAGGGCATCTCCCGGAGCGAGGAGCCATCCTCCTTCAGGTAGATGATCTGGCACTTACCGTCCAATCGGTCCAGCAGGTCCTTGAAGCCCATGGAGGAGACATATATGCCCGGGGAGGAACGGACCTCGTCCTTGGCCTTCTTCATCAGTGCGTTGCGCACCAGGGCGGCGGTGCTCCTCTCGTCCGGGTTCAGGTAGCGAAGCTCGCTGCCGACGAAGCGCAGGGTCTTGGGCGGGTCGCCCGGTCCCTGAAGGACGAGGAACACCTCCACATCGGTGCGGATGCGATGCGAGAGGAAGAAGGCGGAGTTGACGCACCGGAGCAGGACGTCGAGGCGTCCCGCCCCTCCGGCGATGTCATCCAATTTGAAGTCGGCGGTGGTGGAGGCCTTGTGCCCCACGATGATGAAGCGCCTCACATCTGACCCTCCAAGTTTTGGCCGCCCAGTTGCTTCATCAGTTGCTTGCGCAGCTTGCGGTTGCCCATGAAGCCCTTGACCGCCTTCTTGGAGTTGTTGTACTGTTGCAATAGCTGCCTCACCTCCTTCGCCTCGACGCCCGAACCCTTGGCGATGCGGTTGATGCGGGAGGATTTGATGATCTTCGGCTCGTCCAGCTCGGCGTCGGTCATGGAGTCCATGATGATGCGGTATTTGTAGAGACGCTCCTGCATCTCCTCCACGTTCACCTTGTCCTGCACGTTGCCAGGCAGCCCGGGCAGCAAGGACATTATCTTCTGCAGCGGACCGACGTTGGTGAGCATCTCCATCTGGTCGTACATCTCCCTCAGGGTGAAGCGACCGGACATGATCTTCTTGGTGGTCTCGAGGGCCTCCTCCTCGCTCACCCCTTCCTTGGTCATCTCCAGGAGGGTCTCGATATCGCCCATGCCCAGGAGCCGGGATATGAAGCGGGAGGGCACGAACGGGTCCAGGTCCTCCAGGTGCTCGCCCACGCCGATGAAGACGATGGGGGCCTGGGTGCGGGAGACGGCGGTCAGGGCCCCACCCCCTTTCGCCGTGCCGTCCATCTTGGTGACGATGACGCTCGTGACCCCGACCGCATCGTGGAAGGCCTGGGCCTGCGGACCGGCCTGCTGGCCGACCGAGGCGTCGAGCACGAGGATGCGCTCGGACGGCTTGGCCAGGTTGGCCACGTCCTTGATCTCTTGGATGAGGTCGCCCTCCAGGGCATGGCGCCCCGAGGTGTCGATGATGATGATGTCCATGCCGGAATGGGCCTTCAGGCCTTCCTCGACGATGTGCACCGCGCTCTTCTCTCCGGGCATGCCGAAGAATGATACGCCCACCTTGTCAGCGATCTGCTTGAGCTGATCGTAGGCGGCCGGCCGGTGCACGTCCGCGGCGATGACCCCGACCTTGAGGTTCTTCTTGTGGAAGTAGCGGCTGAGCTTGCCGGTGGTGGTGGTCTTCCCTTGCCCATAGAGGCCGACCATCATGATGGTCTGCTTGGTGAGCGGGATCTCCTTGCGCTCTCCGAGGATCTTCACCAGTTCCTCGTAGATGATGCGGACGACGTGCTCCTTGGCGGTCTTTCCGGCCGGCGGTTTCTCGTTGAGCGCCCGCCGCTCCACCTCCTTGGTGATCTCCAGGACGAGCTTTACGTTGACATCGGCTTGCAGCAATGCGCGCTGGATGTCCTTGGCGATCTCCTTCACCAACTTCTCGTCGACCGTGTTGGACTTGGCTATCTTCTTGAGAACGTCCTTCAGCGATTTGCCAAGACCATCTAGGACCATATGTCGCCACCTCTCTCTGGCAACCTCGCCAGGGCTATTAAACTTTCCTTATCGGAAGATAAAAAACGAATTCGATCATTGGATCGCACAGAATATTTTAAAAAGGTTTGGGAAGGGCTAGCCTTGTCAGAAGGGATGGGATGCACTCTGAAAACTAGCCCAGACCTTCCCGATATCTACTATATTTTTAAGGATATATATACTTTTTCTCAATTTAATTCCGTCATGACACGATGAAAAAGTGAGGGAGTAATATTATTGATAAAAAGAAAATAAGAGCTGGACCGGTGAAGGTCCAATTTATTGATAACTAGATTTTTGCAAGGCCATCAGGTCCTCGGTGCTGAGCTTCTCGCCCTTCCTGAACTTTTCGAAGATGTCGTCGGCCTCTTTCTGGGCGACAGTGTCGTCCTTCTTCTTCTTGGCCTTCTTCGCCTTCTGCCTCAGCCCGGTGATGATCTTGTCGTAATCGTGCACTTGGCGGATGTTCTCGATGTGCTTGCGGTGCTCATCGTCGGCCTTGGCCTTGTTCTCCAGGAAGTTCTCCTGGGCCTTGTCGGCCTCCTTGCGCATCGTGTCCGCCTTCTCGTAGAGCTGGATCATGGTGTCGTGCTCGGTCTGGGCCCTCTCGGCCAGCTCGCCCACGCGCCTGTGCTCCGCCTCGGCGGCGTCCTTGGCCTCGCGCAGATCGCGTATGGCATTCTTGACCTCGGCGTTCTGCTCCAGGCTCTTCTCCCGCTCCTTGATCTCCTTGTCCAGCTGCTTGATCTTCTCGACCAGCTCCTTCTCCTTGTCCCGGTTCTCGATGCCCCAGGACTGGGTCTGGTAGGAGAACTCCAATTGCTTCAGGTCCTTGCGCAGCTTGACCACGGGGATCTGCTGCACGCCTTCCTTGGGCTGGTTCACCTTCTTCAGCTCGGTGACCTTCTTGGACAGCTCGTTGACCTTGTTGTTCATCTCGTCACGGGCGACCTTGGCGGCCCGGACCTCGACGTTCAACTTGTCCCGCTCCTCGCGGTGCTTCGCGGCCTCATCGACCAGCTTGCGGACCTCGCCGTTCAGCTCATCGCGCTTTTGGACCCATTCCTTGGTCTTGTCATTTAGGTCGTCACGGAGACGCTTGTGCTTCTCCGCCTCGGCATTGTTCATTGCGCGCTTTTGTTCGAGGTCATCTAAAAGCTCGGTCATAACGTTCACACTCAGCAGGCTCACAATTAAAGCGGCTTCGACATAATACATCCCGTTTATAAGATTATCGATAGCTGAATCAAAGAAAGGGCCATTGCCAGGAACTAAAGGCCATCATCTTCCTTGTCCGCCCCATCGTCCTTTTCCGGCTGAGGCTGCTGGTCCTTGCGCAGCTCGATGTCGTGCCAGTTGTCGTTCCTGGTGTTGTAGGAACCGTCCTTCATCTCGAACTTGACCTTGAGCTTGCCCTCCTCGTAGTAGACGTGGGCGGTCTTGACCAAGGAGACGTAATAGTTGACGCGCTTGCCCTGCCGGGAGAGCTTGCGTTCCGTGCAGGCGATCAGGCCGAACTGTTCCAGGTCGCGGATGCGGCGATAACAGGCGGCGATGGGGATGCCATACTGGTCGGAGATGTCCTGAGCGCACTTCGGGCACCTTACCGTCGCCACCAGGATCTTGACGGCATAGGGGTCCGTGAGCAGCTGTGAGACCGCTAGCATGTCCGGTATGGGTTCCACCTCGACAGGACCGAATGGCCTTCCAATATTAAATCGATTTAACCGGCCATGGGGCCGACGGGCACTTTAGGGATCAAGGTATGCTCATCTCAGGCGGCGTGCCACTGAGCAGCCAATCCACTTCGATGGAGAACTTGCCCTCGTTGAATGAGAACCTTATGGTGCTGACGTTGCATTTGTAGTACTTCACCTTTCGGCCCCTCTTCTTCTCGTCGACGAAAACGGCGTTCAATAGTCCGACCTCCTCCATCATCAGCACGCGCCGGTAGGCGACGGCGATGGGGATGTCACAAGCCTTGCTTATCTCCTGGACGGGAAGTGCGTTGTTGAAGGTTACGCTCAGGATCTTCCCGCCGTATTCGTCGGCAAGTAACTTGGAGATGACCTGATCCCTGGTAATCATTTCCATGATTGGTGAGCGGAACATATTAAAATAAAGCTACCTGGCTGAGAATCAGCCCTGATAATAATAAAAGATAAATCAGACCGTCTGGTGGCTCAAAGCAGCGGCACCAGGACGGGCCTTAGGACGCCCCCGTCCAAACGCCTCTCCATGTGGTAGTAGGCGGTGAACGGTTTCTGTCCGCAGATGAGCACCGTTCCGTCGATGCTCTCCAGCTTCAGGTGCATCTTGGCCTGGTGGGACAGCTGCGACAGCGAGGCGGATATGGACGTCGCCTCCGCCACGATGACGTTCTGACCGCGACGCATGGAGTCGATGAAAGGCATGACCCGAGGCATGGCGTTGCGACCATAGGTGTCCTCTATGGCATCGAAACCTAGGATGCCGACGTACGGTCCCTTCGCACCGCTGAGCTGGTAGCGCATCTGGTCCCAACGCAGGTCATGCATGGCGTCCTCGCCTTCGACGACGCGGACGAAGGCCGCCTCCTGTCCGCTCTGCTTTCCGGTGTCCAAGACGCTAAGGTAATCGGAAGGACGGTCCAGGCCCACCATCCCGCGGATCTGTTTGTCGAGGTGGGCGTAATCGAGGGAGTGCTGCGGGAACCATACCGCGCCCCGATGCTTGGAGAGCTGGTCGAGCACCAGGTTGGTCTCGAACCAGCGCACCATGTCCTGCGGGACGTTGTCGCCGATCTCGAGGAGGAGCAGACCGCCTGCGCGGCGCCCCGCCCATGACCTTGTCCAACGCCGCAAAGCCCAGGGAGATGTGCCCGGGTCCGCTCTCCGGGACCGGCTCGTGCTTGGTCGGCAGGGCGATGTCATCGTAGGAGTCGTGCTCGAACACGCGCAACCTGCCGTCCTGCAAAGTGAAGAGATATTTCCAGCGCTGCACGCTGGCGCCGCGCATCTTCTCGATGACGAGCATGCGCACGCGGCGGCCGGAGCGGGCCTCGTTGACCATGGATATTATGCCGTCGCCCAGGTAGTCCAATAGGGACTTCCCGGAGGTCTCCAGGACGTAGGCGATGTTGGTGTTGGAGTGTTCCACCAGGTCCCTTTGCAGCGTCGTCACGATGCGCTGCGCCGGGATGCCATAGTTCTCCGACAACGCCTCGATGCTGTCCAGCACTATGAGCGACTTGGTGGGGAGGTTGTTCTCCACGATGTCGTAGGCCAGTTCCAGCTCGGGCAGCATGGTGCCCATCTCCAGGACCAGCGAGCCGTCCTCGGTGCAAAGCTCCAGATCGTCATCATCGGAGGTTATCTCCCCCGCTTCGATCTGTCCCTCCAGCTTGCGCAGCTCGGTGCGGACCACGGTGGGAGATGCCGGTTCGTCCGTCAGTGCCTGGAGCAGGTCCTTGGTGACCCTCATCTCCTCGCGGCGTTTGGCGTCCAGCTCATCGCGCTCCGGTGGGACGGTGCGACGCAGGAAGGCCTTCCCCGCCTTGAGTATCTCGTTCCTTCTGGCCTTCTCCCTCAGCCAAGGGAACTGCCTGAACAGCGCTTCGTCCGAGACGCGCATGGAAAGGTAATATTCGGGCTGCTCGGTGGCAAGCTCCTCGATCAATTGCAAGGCCAAGGTGGTCTTTCCTGTGCCTGCATCCCCTTTGATGATGAGGGAATGGCCCCCGGGGGAACGGAAGAAATCCAAAATCTCGCGGGGTATCCTGCCAGTGCTGACCTTGTCTGCCAAATTGATCGTACCATCGAAGCAGAAACATTATATAAATTAATTTCTGGATGGTTCTCAATCGTCCCTTCGCACCCCGTCCTAGGAATGGTATGCTGGCCGCTAGGTTCGGAAAATAGAAAAACGATGCAGAGGGGACACAAGCTATTATATGAGGCAGGCCTATGGCCCTTACCTTACACCGGAGTGTACGCGCATGCTTCTTTGCCCATTGGACTACCGTTACGGGCGTAAAGAGATAAAGGGGATATTCTCAGAGGAGAACAGGCTCCAGACCCAGCTTCGGGTGGAGGCCGCATTGGCCAAGGCCCACGCCGACCTGGGGACCGTCCCGAAGGCAGCGGCCAAGGAGATCGACCGCAAGGCCGACCTCAAGTACGTCTCCAATGACCGCGTCAAGGAGATCGAGGCTGAGACGAAACACGATGTCATGGCCATGGTCAAGGCCCTGTCGGAGCAATGCGGGGACGCCGGTAAGTACGTTCATTTGGGGGCGACGTCGAACGATATCATCGACACCGCCACTGCGATACAGATCAAGCAAGGGTTGGACCTGATGGAGCAGGACCTGCTCAGGCTCATCAAGACCCTGGCGGACCTCGCCGAGAGGCACCGCGACACGATGATGATCGGTCGCACGCACGGTCAGTTCGCCATACCGACCACTTTCGGCTTCAAGGTCGCTGGTTTCCTCAGCGAGGTCATCCGGCACTTGGAGCGCCTGAGGCAGATGCGCGAGCGGGTCTGCGTTGGCAAGATGTCGGGGGCCATCGGCACCGGCGCCGCGCTCGGCAGCTAACGTCATCGAGCTTCAGGACAAGGTCATGTCCGGACTGGGGCTTGGGGTGGAGGAGGCGGCGACCCAGATCGTCTGCCGGGACCGTTACGCCGAGCTGGTCTCCACCCTTTCGATATTCTGCACGTCCTGTGAGCGCTATGCCACGGAGGTCCGGAACCTGCAGCGCACCGAGATCGGCGAGCTGGCCGAGGCCTTCGATGTCAAGAAGCAGGTCGGTTCCAGCACCATGGCCCAGAAGAGGAACCCGGTCCTCTCTGAGAACCTCTGCGGGCTGGCCCGGGTGGCGCGCTCGTTCAGCATCCCCACCATGGAGAACATGGTGCTTTGGCATGAGAGGGACCTGACCAACAGCAGCGCCGAGCGCTTCATCCTGCCACACATCTTCGTCCTCACCGATGAGATATTGATCAAGATGGAGACGGTGTTCGATGGACTGATGGTCTATCCAGAAAAGATGCGTTCGAACTTGGACAGCGCCAAAGGGATCATCATGGCGGAACCGGTGATGATCGCGCTCGCCACGAAGGGCTTGGGCCGTCAGGAGGCGCATGAGGTCGTCCGCAAGGCAAGCATGAAGGCCGATGCGGAGGGCTTGCTTTTCCGCGACGTGCTGCTCAAGGACAAGGCCGTCCGTTCTTGCATGGAGCCCCAAGGAGTTGGATTCCATCATGGACCCGAACAACTATCTCGGGGTGGCACCGGTGCTCACCGACCGCGTGGTGGCGAAGGCCAGGGCGCTCCTTCCAAAGAAGAAGAGAAAGTGATCGCTCTGGCTGGGCCATTCGCAAAACATTATATCCCTGTGGATTATACGAGGGTTCCAACGGGCAGCTAGATCAGCTGGAAGATCGCCGCCTTCGCAAGGCGGAGGCCGCGGGTTCAAATCCCGCGCTGTCCATTTTTCATCTGGCTTTCTATAAAAGGGCCCATTTTCGGGCCTCTCAAGTTTTTGGCATAATCATAGTATTTGTCCATCGCTCCACTAAGGTCGTCGAGGTCGAGTCCGAGATACTTGATCGTTGTTCGGATGTCATCATGCCCAAAAATGGCGGCAATCTCTTCGATCGGTACGCCCTTGACCTGGCCGTTGAAGGCGTTACACGCGGGGCTGGACCAACGATTTCCAATTCACTTCTGCGGACCTTCTTTAGGCGGAGTGAATAGGGCTTTGTCTTCCCCAACCTCCTCATCAATCAGCGCATTGAGTTTTTGGTTCATGGCCGCTAACAATTCTTCACTGTATTTGGGATTGGCCGGGTTGGCCAGATTGTCCATTTCCTCAGGATCCAGTAACAGATCGTAGAGGGCGACGTCGTTGTCGGCCAGAAGCTGCTGGACCGATGCCGGCAGGTTGTAGTTGCCCAGCCCGAAGTAGCGGACCAGCTTGTAGCGGCCATCGAACACGCCGCGGAACAGTTCGCGCTTTTCAGGATCTGGCATACCGATCTCGTTGATGAGGCCTTTGAACGCCTCCATACCGCGGTGAAACTCCTTCCCGGCCTGGGCGGCGGCAGCATCAAACACCCTGGGCGCGTTGCGGCTGAACCATTCCGCATCGATGGTCGCGATCATGTCGTAAGTCATCAGGCAGCCCAGGCCGGGCTTCTCGCTGCTGCCGCGGGGCCCGACAGCAGCGGGATCGCGCACCATGTTCGAGAGGTCATGGCCTTTCAGGAGCGGGTAGCGCTTCCGCCGCTCGTTCTCCGACAGGCCGGCAAACGCCAGGATCGTGGGTACCAGATCGAGATGCGATCCCACCGCATCCGTCCGGTTTCCGCCGGGGTGGCGCGGATCGGCAATCACCAGCGGCACGTTGACGGTTTCCTGAAACGCCACGCTGCCCTTCTGGCGCAGGTGATGGGCACCGCCCTGCTCGCCGTGATCCGCCGTTAAGATGACAATCGTGTTGTCGGCCTGGCCGCTCGCTTCCAGCGCATCCAGCACCGCCCCGATGTGACGGTCCACGTCGAGATGGCAGTTGAGGTAGTAATTGACGTGGTTGTGCCACATGTCCCGGCGTTCCTCCGGAATCTGGCCATAGTACACGTCACACAGGCGCTTGTAACTGCGGACGGCCGGCGGCTGCCCCTCCAGGTCGTCAAAGAACGAGGCCGGCAGACTGGTCTTCCATTTCTGGCGGTACAGCGGCGTATCCGGCGCGCTGAAGATCGGGAACATGCTTTTGGCCTGGACCGTTCCTTCCCCGTCGGTGTCAAAAAACATCACATCGTGCGGGTTAACGAAGTTCACGCTCATGAACCAGGGTTTGGCGGCGGCGACTTGAGAGGAGCGCTTTTCCAGCCAGTCCACGGCTTCGGTCGCAATCAGCGGATCCTTCTTGATTCCATCCATAGGCCCGCCCTGCACATCGCCCCAGTCCTGATACTCGGAAAAACCGTAGGGTTCCATCGCCGCACGGGAGCCCTTGGCGGGGAACTCCGAGAGGTGCCACTTGCCCTTGTAGACGGTGTGATAGCCCAGATCGCGCAGCATATGGCCGATGGTGGGCAAGGTTTTCGGATCGGCCTTCATGTCGTCGATCCAGGCGAAATTGGTGTTGTCGAACATGCGGGTGTGCGGCGTATGCCGGCCCGTCAGCATCACCGATCGGGAAGGGGTGCACACGGTGGTGGTGCAATGGTGATGGTTGAACGTGACCCCGCGGGCGCGAATGCGGTCCCGGGCGTGCAAAGCAAAATCCGCCGGCATGGGCTGGTGGGCATATTCCTGATCGGTCACGATCATCAGGATGTTGGGTTTCTTGTTCATGATTTCTCTCCTTCCTTACGGCCTGTTACTCTGCCAATCTATCCCCTCACCGACTTTTTCGGTTGTATAAAGCTGACTTAGCTGAATGACCAGTTCAGCATCTTTAATTGTTGCTATACTCATTTACTCAACTCCTACCTTGCCCACCCCCAATTACTATTTCTTCTGAAAACGGATAAAGATATTGGTGTGTAAAAAAATGAAAGGGTAATAGGTATTACCTAGAGGCGATCATCCACGCATATATTATGAGCTCTTCACTTTATTAAATTATTATTAACATTAGAATTCTACTGAACTGGTAATATAATATAATTAATTAAATTAATAAAGTTAAGAAAAAGAAGGAAGGGGTTTGAACTTACTTTACCGCTCCGCCGAGAGATATTTGGAGTTGATCCCACATTCGGGCCTTTTCTTCAACTGTCCAGCTTGAAGTGTGGTCAGAAATCCCGCGCTGTCCACCATTTTCCTGGCTAACCGCGATTATTTCCGTTTTAGGAAAAATGAGCAAGTTCTCATACTGGATGCAAATGGAATCCGAAAATGAATCCAATTACCATTTTGTTTGAAATCGAAATTTAGATATCAGGTGTAGAATGGATGACAAATCCCACATTGTCTACTCTTTTTTATCTGGTTTATAAGCCCAAATCGCACGGTAACAATATGCTTCCTGGACCCCACCATAAGTTTTAAGGATGTCCGCCCAAATGATAAAGAAGGGGGGACAGAATGAAAGTGCTTGTCGCATACATGTCTAAGACAGGGAACACCAAGAAGGTCGCTGAAGCCATCTATGGTGAGATAACTGGAGAAAAATAGCTCAAGCGGATCGATGATGTGAAGGACATCGGTATTTATGATCTCTCATTCCTTGGTTTCCCGACACATCAGTTTGGTCCAGACAACAAGACAAAGGAATTCCTGAGGAAACAATGTACGGAGGGAAGAAAAGTGGCGTTGTTTGTGACACATTGTGCACCGGAAGACGTGCCCGAACTCACGGAATGGATGGCGAAGTTCAAACAGGAAGCCGTAGGTGCGAACCTAATAGGGTTCTTCGATTGCCAAGGTGAGTTGGCAAAGAGTGTTGAAATGGTCATGAAAATCGCACCAAAGAAAGAGATTCGGGCTTTTGCAAAGCTGCACAATAGTCAAGGTCAACCAGATGAAAGCAGACTCTCGAGGGCACGGGAGTTCGCGAGAGAGACCATGAACCACATGGTCTAGTCCCTTCACGAAGGAATTTAAAAAAAGTAGCTCATCTCATAGCCCGAACTTCACGGGATCCCAATCTTGGAGAGCCGTTCTTGATCCAAATCCTAACCATCATCTAACTAATTCTTGTATTTTGTCTGGATAGTCGAAAGGTTAGATGAGTTAGATAAGTTAGATTAGAGAGAATGAAAGGATTACATAAAAAAAAGGAAACGGTTTTTTTACTCTCTCTAATCCTCTACCAAGAAATTCTGTAGCGGTTTTCCACTTTAGGATATTTTGCCAGTCTTGCAAGTTGATTTCGTGGTCATCTATCCCACGCCATGCCCACTCACGCTAGCTTTTTCAAAACTGCCCATTTTCGGGCAATTTGGTTTTTCTAGGACTCTCATTGCAAACTTTTTTAATAGTAGTCTCTCCAAACAAAATTAATTGATAAATATGACTTTGATCAAGAAGAATTTCAATAAGCCTGATGAAACCCAGAACCCCCCATACATGAAGGCAGATACCATCAAAATTGGCGAGATGGCCGTAGTGAAGCAGATCTACCAACCAGGTTGGAGATGGTCCAAGCACATTAAGCCGCTCGTGAAAACAGAAAGCTGCCAAGTGCACCATTTTGGGATCTTGATCTCAGGAAGGTTAGGTGCTAAAGCTAGCGACGGGCAAGAGATCGAGTACGGTCCAGGCGATGTAGCGGACATTCCCCCGGGACACGATGGATGGGTCATCGGGGACGAGCCGGCAGTATTCTATTCCTTCTCCTGCGGTTCTGTTCCGAAAAAGTGAAGGAACCATTGGAGTCGCTCGATAACTGCGAATATGTGGCTGGATTGGACACCCCTATTCCTCGAATGCGATATGCCCGATTTAGGTCATTTATAGATCCAGATTTGCCACAAGTAATAGATCTTGATTTGTTCGAATTTAAATGGAAAATATCCAAATGATGAGAATGAGCAAAATGATCGATATACTGATTTTTACTCAAAGATTAACGGCATTCTTCTCTTTTTCTGTAAGGCCGATAGAACTCTCTTCTTGATCTTCTTTTGGTAAGGTCTGCTTCCTTATCCTTTCATCATTGTCATTTCGTTCCCGACTCGTACCAAATATATCGCTTCCCCAGAGGGACATTGAGTAGTATCACTAGCAAACAAATCCATAATACCTTCCTGATTTTATTGAATAAATAAGAAAGTGTTTGCTTTTCTCCATCATCCTTCACTGCACATCAATGATTCATTCTCTCTGCGGAACATCTCCAACAACATTGGTCGGCGCATCGAATCCCTTGATGATCAGCCATGTGGCGAACACCATCTCCTGAACCGCGATCGGAGCGGCCAATAGGGTCGTCGCGTCGAACGAGCTCGTCTCGGTGCCGAACAGGCCCATTATTCCGTATATCAGGATGCCAACGCCCCCGATGAGGCCAAATACCGATAGCCATCGGGGCACGAGCTTTGATCGATATAGGAGGTAGTTGAGCGTCAGACAACCCAGGCCCAGGAATATCACCGTCCCGAACAAAAGGGACCAGTCCCGCAACGTGCTCAATAATGCGCCCATGGATCGAGCGCTAGCTTCGTCCAGTTGCCCAGCTACATAGTCCTGGCCTATTGACAGCATCCCCAGCAGACAGACGGTACTGAAAATGATGAAGATCGCCTCCACCACTCTGAATCCAGTATATGCCATCCCTAAGCCCTCGTTATGTTTTCTGAGGACCGGGAACATTAAGGCCCCAATTCCGACCAATGAGATGGCCAGGATGGTCATGAGCATCGCTGCTATCACGACGTCGTTCTCGATATCAGGCAGGCCTAGGACATAATCGGGTGCATCGAGAGCGGTGCCCAAAAATGGTATGGAAGCTATCGAGCTCGCAGTAGCGATTATGAACAACGCACCCACGATCGCCGCTGTCTTTCTGTAGTATCTTTCTGTCATTTTTCTCACTCAGGTTTATTAACCTTAGAAATAGGAATGATTGATGGATTCTAGTAAATTGAGCCATACATACTTGGCACTTTATATACTATATATCGTATTCATGTTTTAATGTCGATGCGGAAGGTGATAATCGAGATAGAACCGTTCGAGACCACGAAGGAAGCCCAAAGGCCAATGTTCACCCACATCCGCTCATACGAGGTCCTGGAGGTCCTGAAGATGGACCATGTGAAAGGGCTCTATGTGGATCTCATAGAATGTCATCTGAGGGAGAACGTTTCCATCGATGAGCTGACCACCATCGGGGACATGGACATCCTCAGCGTCATCAGCTCAGAAGGCGACAAGCACATCTGCTTGGTGTTGGGACACGAATCCAAAAAGGCCAATGATGCGTTCTCAGAACTGAACCTGATTTACACCGCTCCCAGCCTGATATCCGAGGACAGGGTCATCATCAGTTTCATCAGCGGTCAGAAGGACATGGTGAGATTCGTTGAGATGGTGAAGGCCAACATCGGCAAGGTCGTCAAAATCACCTTCAAGCAGTCGACCTATGAGAAGAAGGACCTCCCATCCATTCTGACGGAAAAGCAGAGGGAGCTAATGGCCGCCGCCTTCAGATATGGCTACTATGACATCCCGAAGAGGATAAGCAGCGAGCAATTGTCGGAAAGGATGAACATCAGCAAACCTACACTTTTGGAGCACCTGAGAAAGGCGGAAAGAAGGATATTCACAG
This sequence comes from Methanomassiliicoccaceae archaeon, assembly GCA_963789555.1. Taxonomy (GTDB): domain Archaea; phylum Thermoplasmatota; class Thermoplasmata; order Methanomassiliicoccales; family UBA472; genus JACXTP01. The sequence goes on from CAWBKY010000004.1 coordinate 88,962, forward strand.
AGATATTTGCTGGCTCTCCAGAAATGAATAAGTAGAAAAGGATTATCTGACCAATTCGTAGGGTATGTGGGTTAGAAAAAATACCCTCGCATGTCATCGAACTTTCACAACGATCTTTCCTTTGACATTGCCTTCCGCATAATATCGGAAGGCATCGGCAACCTCGCTGAGCGGGTATCGCCTGTCGATGACCGGTACGACCTTACCGGCTTCGATGAGGTCGCCGATCGTGGTCAGGTCATGAGGATCCGGTTTGTACAGTAGAACCGTGACCTTCCTGCTCCCGAGGGCCCATGAGCCAAGGAGCAGGGACTCAAGGACCGCACCTCCAGAACCTCCGACGAGAACATAGATGCCATGGGGGGCCAGAGCGCGCTTGTAATCGAAGATGGGGTGATGGGACGCGACATCGACGATCAGGTCATATTCCTGCCCCCTCTTGGTGAAATCCTCTTTGGTATAATCGATCACGTGGTCCGAACCGATGGAGAGCAACATGTCCAATTTCTCGGCCCGGTCCACGCCTGTGACCTCCGCCCCGAACGATTTGGCGATCTGGACCGCGAACGTGCCCACGCCGCCCCCCGCACCGTTTATCAGAACCCGGTGTCCAGACCGGATCTTTCCTTTGTCTCGAAGGCTCTGAAGGGCGAGCATCGCCGCCTGAGGCACTGCCGCTGCCTGCTCGAAGGACAAGCTGGCCTTCTTTAATGAAAATGATGTTTCTCTGGCACAGACGAACTCAGCGAAACCTCCCCAGCCGTCCCGCGAGATGTCTCCGAACACCTCATCTCCTGGGCGGAATCGTGTGACCTTTCTTGCCCACATCTTCCACAATTCCCGCCACATCGCATCCGAGTATCTTGTACGGGGGTTTCAGACGACCCCCCAGGTTGATACGGGCTCGGCCGTTCATGAGCTCCCAGTCCCAAGAATTTATGGACGACGCATGGACCCTGACCAAGACCTCATCGTCCTCAGGGCTCGGTCCTCTCCACATCCTGGAGCTGTAGCACTTCTGGAGGTCCATATTTGGTCCATACGGCCGCTTTCATCTTCATCCCCCTTTCAGAACAATTTAGATCCAACGAATTGGCTGTATATCACTAAAGGGTGTGGCGGTCTGCCTGGTACTGGCATTTAAATTACCAGGCAATCGCCAATTGGTCATCGATCCTATAATCCAGGCTTGGCCTCGATCCTCCCCGATTCGATGGCCTCCAGCATAGCCTGATGGTCCTTGGCGGTCTGGACCGCGTAGCTCCTGGCGAAATCTGCCATGGCATAGTCGAAGGCATCCCCTTTCCCGAGATATCCGGCGATCAGGGCTGGGTCCCCCGACCTTCCGTGGGCCTTTGCCAGGACGAGCGCGCATGCATCACATAGGCATTGGCCATCTCGAATCGGTTGGTTCTCGATGACGGCGCTTAGCTTCATGTCCTTCAGCTGCCTAACATAATAAGTCCCGTCCCTTATGTTTGGTCCAGCCGAGGAACATGTCGCTGGCCGATTGCATGATCTTCTGGCCCACCACCACCCGTTGACCATTGTTCCTAAATTTACTTTTCTTGACGTATGGTTCGAGAACGGAGTCCCTCGCCTCTTTGATCTGCAGCAACAACGGATCGTTCTCCCTAGCCTCCAGCAACATGAAGACGCAACGGGTCCCGACACTTCCGACACCGACCACTTTCCGAGCCACGTCTGCGAAATTGTATCGGTCCAGAATGACCTGCGTGTTGTATGGCATGGATATCACGGTAGTCGTTCAGGACCTCGACCATGTCTTCATTAATTTCGGGATATGTACACGTGCATGACAAGGGGCGGATCGTCAACGATCTTGCTCTTACCCACCGATCGCCTCCGTTATCTTGGGGAAGACGTATTCGTGGACCCTTTTTCTGGCCGCCTCGTTCGCCGCCTTGAACCGCTTTTTCACCTCCGGGTCCTTCGCTGCCTCGATCAATGGTATCGATATCGAACTGGAAGTACCAAATGTCCAATGCTTTCATGCCGGCCATGCGTCTCATCGCCCTCCTATAGGCATTGGCACAGACCACTGATAGATCATAGGCTTCCTTTGCCGACTTCCCACTCTGGGTATAACCAACATAAATGCTGGCGACCAATCTTTTTATGTCCCATTCCCATGGACCAGGGATGGTCTCATCGAAGTCGTTCACGTCGAAGATCAGGTTCCGTTCTGGCGTTGCGAATAGACCGAAGTTGCTGAGATGGCAATCCCCGCACGCCTGGACCGTCAGACCAGTGGTGGGGGTGTGGGAGAGGTCATATGCCATGACGGCGGCGGAACCTCTTAGGAATGTGAACGGGCTCACCATCATCCTTCCATGACGGATGGGTATGAGGTCCTCAAGCCTTCCTTCGTTGGATTCGATTATGATTTCGATAGGGTCGCGTCTATTCGTCGGCGGGGTCCAATCTCCTAGGTCCTCACGAAGGACGTTCTCCCTCAATCGCTTGCCCATCTCCAATTTCTTTTCCACCGATTCGGTGATCTCTGATTTGTACTTGGCCTCCTCTATAAATGCTGGTTCAAGCTCGTATGGTTTGAATACCATGATAATTCAGCCTCCCCTACCCGGATGATTGGAATATTTGACATCAGACTATATAATAACAAGTCCAGTAAGGATGCTGGAGTTAGCCTGAGCAAAATATACCAGAGCATTAGGACGATAAATGTGGAATTTACAGATCGATTAAAGGAATTTCCTAGACTGAACCGCCCCCATTTGACGGAAGGTGGCACATGGAGACGGTCTCAGCTCACCTTCCTGCCGCAATTACCGCAGAACTCCTCGCCCGCCCTCTCCCCGCACCAGGGGCAATATTTGATGACCTCGGCGGGCGGTGGGATCGGAGCCACCGGCATCGGAGGAGGGACAGGTTCCGCAGGCTTCGGAGGCATGGGAGCCATGGGAGCGGTCGGCTTTTTCCTTCTCACCATGAAGATCGCTGCCAGCAAAACCACGACGATGGCCGCCACCACTGCCAATATGATCGTCAGGTCAAGCCCGCCAGTGCCATCTGAGGAGCTGGCTTTCGGCGTGGCATGTTCCACCTCCGTCTCCGGCCCGGTCCCGGCGGCATTGTGCGCGGCCACCGCAAAGGAGTATTCGACCCCATTGGTCAGGCCGACCATCTCGGTGGTCAGTGCGGTCGAGTGCTTGACGTCCACGCCATTGCTGTAGATTATGTAATAATCAATGCCAGTGCCACCACTGGCAGGCGGTCCCCAGCTTATCGTCACCTTGGAATCGCCAGCGGTCAGCTTCAAGCAGGGTCGGTACGCCAGGAAGCACCATGTCCGTACTTGGTGTCGCTTCGATCGTGGGAGTGGTCGGGCCGACACCAAGCGAGTTGTGCGCGGCCACAGCGAAGGTGTAAGCGACCCCGTTCGTCAGCCCGTCATGTCTAACGAGGTGGCGACCAGGATGGGCCACGTCCAAGCCGTCCTTGAACACGATATAGTAATCGACCGGGGCACCCCCATCATCGTTCGGCGCAGACCAAGAGAGGAAGACATGACCATCACCGGGAATGGCGGTGAGGGTGAGAGGCTCTGAGGGCGCGGTGAACGAACCCAATTTAATGAGGAAGATGTCCTCATCTCCTCCGTTGGACGCCTGGAACGGGTTGGTGATGGTAGGGAAGTCCAGCGAATAGGTGCCACCAGTGACGTAGGCATTGCCCGAGGCATCGAGAGCGATGCTCAGGCCATAATCGCTATCGCTGCCCCCGATGTACGTCGAATGGATCAGCATATTACCTACGGTGTTCAGCTTAAGGACGAATGCGTCATAGTACCCCGCATTCACCGCCTGCATCGGACTGGCCACGGGAAATCGGTAGAATAGGTGTAGCCCACGACATTGGCGTTCCCGCCCTCATCCACGGCGATATGGTATCCGATGTCGACATCGTCACCTCCGATGAAGGTCGAATAGATGAGCGTCCTTCCAGCAGAATCTATCTTCAGGACGAATGCGTCCGAGAGATTCCCCCTTTTCCTATCTGGAAATTGATGGAGGTCGGGAAGTCGGTGGAATTGGTGTCGCCGGTCACATAGGCGTTGCCGAAATCGTCGAGATCGATGCCATTGCCATTGTCCTCCCCGCTCCCTCCGATGTACGTGGAGAAGATCAGGACGCTGCCAGCGACATTTAGCTTCAGCACGAAGGCATCATAGTCGCCACCATTGGCAGCCTGGAGAGGGTTGGCCGTGAAGAAGTCGGTGGAATTGGTGTCGCCGGTGACATAGGCGTTGCCCATGTCGTCGACGGCGATATCCATCCCTTCGTCGTCCAAACCCCCTCCGATGAAGGTCGAGTAGATGAAAGCGTTCCCGGCCGCATTGAGCTTCAGGACGAAGATGTCGCAACCTCCTGAGTTGTTCCGATCAACGGGCTCGCGGTGGGGAATTCGAGCGAGTATGTGCCACCAGTGATGTAGGCGTTCCCAGCGTCATCGATGGCGATGCCGAGCGCGAAATCGGTGTCCCCCCCTCCAACATATGTCGAGTACACCAGGGCGTTCCCCGCTAGGATTGAGTTTGAGGGCGAAAGCGTCATAGAATCCCCCGTTGGACGCCTGGAGAGGGCTGGAGGTGGGGAAGTCCTGGGAATAGGTGTAGCCCGTGACGTAGGCGTTGCCGCAGCCGTCGACGGCGATGTCGATGCCTTGGTCATCCCAGCTGCCACCGACATAGGTGGAGTAGATGAGGGTGTTCCCGGACGGGTCGAGCTTGAGGATGAACACGTCCGCCTCGCCCTCATAGTTCGATTGGAACGAGCCTGATGAGATGGGGAAGTTGGGGGAATAGGTTTGTCCAGCGATGTAGACGTTGCCGTTGGCATCGAGGGCGATGGCTCTCGCCTTGCTCCTCGATCACTACCTCCCGCGTACGTCGAGTACAATGTTGCGCTTCCCTTCAGATCGAACTTCAGGATGAAACCGTCGCAATCGCCCGAATTGCCTGGTTGGAAGGCGTTGAAGGTAGGGAAATCGGTGGAGTAGGTGCCCCCGCAGAGGTAGACGTTGCCATTGGGGTCCAGGGCGATGTCGTATGCGGCGTCGGTGTCCATCCCTCCGAAGTAGGTCGATAGCAAGAGGACCTTGCCTGTCGGATCGAGCTTGAACACATAGGCGTCACAGAGATCGCCACCATAGGACGATTGGAAAGGGTTGAGGATGGGAAGGTCGGTGGAACTGGTGTATCCTGTGACATAAGCACCGCCCATCGCGTCCAAGGCGATCCCCATGCCCACTTCATCATTGCTTCCTCCAAAGTACGTCGAGTAGACGAGGCCATTCCCCGGAAGGGTTGAGCTTCACCACGAAGGTGTCCCCGCCGCCCGCGCCTATTGTTTGGAACGAGCCAGATGGTGGTGGGGAAGTTGGAGGATTCCGTGTAACCCACGACGTAGATCTTGCCATCGATGTCGATGGCGATGTCCTGCCCATACGTCGGCGAGGCTCCCTCCGATATAGGTGGAGAAGACGAGGGCGTTTCCGGAGGGGTTGATCTTGAGGACGAAGGCGTCGCTGCTGCCCGAATTATTGGCCTGGTAAGGGTATTTCGTGGGGAAGTTGTGGAGTAGGACGACCCGGTGACATAGGCGTTGCCGTCGCCGTCGACCACAATCTGATTCCCGCTAATCGGTATCCCCCCCTCCCAGGTACGTGGAGTATATCGATCGCGTTCCCTGCGATATTGATCTTGAGGACGAAGGTGTCGTAAGAACCCCCCTTCGCCGCCTGGATGGGACCAGAGGTAGGGAAGTCATTGGATGAGGTATAACCAGTTACGAATGCGTTGCCAACGCCGTCCAAGGCCAGGGAGTTGCCCACATCCTCTCCGCTCCCGCCGATGTATGTCGAGTAGGCTATGGCGTTGCCGGCCGGATTGAGCTTGAACGCGAATGCGTCGTAGTTACCTCCGCCATATATCGCCTGGGCTGGGTTGGAGGTGGGGAAGTTCGTTGAGTTCGTCGTACCAACGACATAGGCATTTCCGGTGCCGTCTATGGCGATGTCCTGTCCATAATCACCGCCGTTGCCGCCGATGTAGGTCGAGTAGATTAGGGTCTTGCCTTCCGCATCGAACTTGAGGACGAAGGCGTCGCTACCCCCTGCAAGGCTCCCTTGGAACGGACTAATTTTTGGGAAATCGACGGATTGGGTTTGTCCGGTCACGTAGACGTTGCCGTCGCTATCGACGGCGACGCTTTGGCTGAAATCATAATCGCTGCCCCCGAAATAGGTGGAATATACCAATGGATCGATGAGGAGGGCCTTGGACGGATCCCGTCCCTCTATCTGGAAGGTGAAGAGGTCCTCGACCGCTAGGAACACCGCCCCAAGGTCTTGGCCATTGCCTTCCTGGGAGACCATGAGGCCATCATCGAGGAGGATGCCCCGACCCGTGTCGAAGGCGAGGCAGGAAGCATCGGCATGGATGGCCGCCCCTGCGACCTGGACCCTGATGGCGTTCTCTGAGACGTATGGACCCACGGCGAACTCATATTTCAGGCCGCTTGCATCGAACCGATAGACCAGATCGATGCCCGGCCAAATGTCATGATATACTATGGAACCGAAGTTCCTGGCCCCTGAAACCCATGCGCTCTCATCCCCGATGAAGTAATTGGTGTAGTGTGGCCGAAGCTCCTTTCCTTCGGGACATATGCTCTCAGAGCCTGGGAAGGTCAGCATGACCAGGTCGGAACCTCTGATGTTCCCTGCCTCATATAGTTCCAGGCAGTATTGCACCTTCGAATCGTAGAAGAAGGCTGTCCCGAACTCCGTTACCGCGACGAACCTTACATCCCGGTCGAACTGACCCTTGTTCTCGATGAAGAAATGCATGGCGTCGTTATAGCCAGGGGTGCCAGTACACTGACCCGTCTAGTTCCGTGCCCGCCGGACCCGTTCTGTCCAGGCCGGCCCGGTCGAGTGGAGAATCGTCCGGCACACCTCGGGCGGCGACGGCTATGGAAAATACCAGAGAAGAGCCGATCAAGAGAAGGGAGAGGAAAAGTGTTAGGATGACGATGTATCCATCCCTCCTCCTTCCATGCCCACGCGGTCCATCTTCCCATGAAGTTGCGCTTCGCGCTCCGGTCATCGCCGTCATTGGACGCATCATCAATGACGCTCGGCCCATCGACCTTGCTGGGCCTCCCCATATTATCCCACATCTGCCCCCCTCCCCTCATCATCTGCTCGATCGGTTCCCGTGCATGCATAACCGCGAGGCAAGTGCTCTCCGCACCACTACCTTAGATTCCATTGCCCACGAGAATAGATAAAGGTTGACCAGGCCTTGTGCTGAGGGCATGACCTCAAGAGGGAGTATGGGCTTGGTAGACGGGCTGGGGAGATCTCAACGATACCTTCGCACTGCTTTCAAGCAGTACTTGTACCTCTTGAAATAGACGACCATCCCCCCGAAGTTTGGGCTGCCTGGGTCGAGGTCCACGGTGAAGGCCACCTCGTCCTGCGCCGTGTTGGAGAACGGCATCTCCTGAGCGGACGTCAGCGCCCAATAGTTCCTTTTCTGGATGGAAGGGAAGAGCTTTTGCAGGTCCGAGTACCCGAAACCGGCCAGATGCTTCAGCTCGTCCTTGGTAGGAAGCCGCCAATCGCTGAACCCGCCCAGTCTAAGGTCCTTGCAGTAGGCCATGGATTCGTTGTAGTCTCGGCCTACCTCGTCCCCTTCCCTCTGCCAAATGAGCTTATACTTAGGGTCCACCACATAACCATCGGAATACGACACCAGGCCTAGATGCTCATTGACCACGCGGTTCGCCGACTCGATGGGGTTCCTGGGCTTCCCACATCTCGCACAACTTCCATCGGACGCCTGGAACGGTTGACCGCAATCCCGGCAGAACTTCGGCAGGGCGGGGGGCGGTGATGGGATGGCCGCTACGGCGGCAACAGCAGCGACAGTTCCTGCCGCTATGTCCATGTGCTTCAGAGCCTCCCCGATGCGGTTCGCCGCCAGCTCCACGCTGTTCATGTCGACCTCGATGGATGTACGGGTCCCTATGATCTGCCTCCACAATGGTCGACGGTTCTGGAACTCAGGGTGAGAAACGCCATGCCTCACCGGGATTATGGTCTTGGACTCCTCATGGGCCCGCTCCAGCTCCAGGTCCACCTGGTGCGAGGCCAAGGAATCCTTGGTGATGAGGAGGAGGAAAGCCTTGCACTTACCTACCGCGTTCCCCGTTTGCTCAAGATACGAAATACCGGGCAGAGTGTCCCGCTCATAGTACCATGTGGAATATCCCTTCTTCTCCAACCTATCGGCTAGAGCGAGGGCTAGAGGTGCATCCTCCTCGACATGGCTTATGAAGACATGAAGCTCCTCTCCCATAGATTGAAAAATACTCGTTAGGGATAATAATGGCTTCCATAGATGGAGCTAAGACTACCATACATAAGATGTGGTCCGATCTCATGAGTCCATGGCCCCCCTTTCACCTAGGGAGGAACGGCACCTCCAACTCGCTCTGCGGTCGAAGGCCATCATCATCGCCTCCCTATCCACTTCCATCAGTTCCCTAGCATCCTTATAACGGAATATCGCCAGGTCCACTGTGGAAAGGATCCTGGGCCATGTGGAGGCATCCACTGTGAGAGCATCCTCACCTTCATCCGCCCTCAATGAACGGTATTTTCCATTCGCGATCTCGACCTCTACCGGGTTTAAAGCGACGAGCTCTTCCTCCAGCGAGGCCCGGCCGGAGATCCCACAGTCGATCCCCCCAAGGCTATCGATTATTGCCTTCGCCTCATCAAGATGTCGCTTCCTCTCCGGTTCCAGCATCTCCCTCCAGGCGGAAGAGACGTCCATGTCGTGATCTTTTTGCCGAGGGGCCTGGCTCATTTTATCCATCAGTAGAGCCTTACCGATACTCAGGGTAATGCCCTTCCTCGTGAGCCTGAGGTCCACCCTCGCTAATATCCTTGGGATCTTCGTCACCGTGGCTATGTCCTTATATTTGGCCTCCGGGGACAGTTCCTGCCAAGGATGGAGGTCGTCATGGACCTTCATCGCATCGTCCCTGACCGCTCCATACCTCCATCCCTTCCTGGTCTTCTCCTGGCACCATCTGTCATGCTCCATCCTGGAGAGCTTATGGACCTCATAGGGCGTGAGTGAGAAAGGGTTGGAGGCCCAGTCCGTAAGCGCGTCGATCCTGCAACCGATGGCCTTGGCCTTGGTGATGATGTGGTCGGCCTGAGCGCGGTTGGACTCCCGCAGTTCCTCGCTCAGCTCGTCCCATGATGTCTCGGAAGCCCGAGTTGGGGTGCCCCGGACCTGCTGCTCTAGGCAGTACTCTTCATGGATGGCCTGACCCAGGACCTCGCGGCTTCCGTGCTGGATCAATGACTTGGTGCAGGTGCGGTCCCAGAAACCGAACGTAAAGACGTTGCTCAGACCGGCGTTCCTCCCCTCCTCACCTAGGAGGGCCGCCGGTTTCGAGTCCGCGTTCAATCGTACTACGATGGGTGCCCCATCATCCCCCAACCGTCTGCGCAGCATGAATGCCAGAGAAAGCCCATCGCTGTCATCGGGAGCACAGATATAAACGTAGGAAGGAGGCCTGGAGCTAAGCCAATTGAGCTCATCGTCATTGGCCACCTTTATCATGTGAACATCCATGGTGATTGGCTCGAAGATGCACGCACTCTCGAGGTCGGGATAGCGCGCGCGGATGGACCTTAGCACGGAGTCGACGTCCTTATCCACCAGGACCAGGGAGAGACGTTGATTCGTCGCTTTATAATGAGGCCACCACCTCTTCACAGCCCTGACAACCAGACCCTGACCGACGTCATCGAGACCTATGACAAGGACACGTACCGATGGACGAGTTCCAACGCTTCCCTCCTGGAAGGCTGGAAATTCATTCAAGATGGTCCTGGCACCGTTCTCGAAGATGTTGTAGAACTCAAGCCGCATGGAGGGGTTCCCAGCATTGAATTCGTTGACCCTTAGGACCTCACAGAGATTGGGGTCCATCACATGGAGGAAGCAGGTGAGGGGGTCGCGCGATCTCCCTTCGACCATCCTTCTGGTCTGGATGGCGACCTCGGCGTTGGCACTATCTTCCCCCAATGATGGGATGATGAACCGTGCCCGGTCGATACCCGCCCTCCGGAGCACCTTCTCGTCTCCGGCATTCCCATGCACAATAAGAACTCCGGAATCCCTCAGACCGTCAAGGGACCCGGTGCTCTGGTCCGGCTCGACGACCACGACCTGGTAATCCTCGCTTAGGGTCTTTGCGAATCGGGAACCGATCCTGTCGGTACCGCACACAATGACGTGATCTGAGCAGAGCCACAACCTCAGTCTGCGCAATGGTGCTATGAAGGCCCTGGCCAATATCAGCACTGCCGCCCAATATATGACGATGATTGCGGCCCATCGCGCGACGTCAAGGGCCAATACATAGCCATCCGACCAATCAAGTTCCCCACCTTTGAACCAGAACAGCTGAAGAGTGTCGTATAACAGGTCCGAGGAGGATACGGTCTCCCCTCTTAATTGGTAATACTGATAGAAGCCCGCATATCCGAGGATTATGGTGAACAACCATGCCAACGTAAAGACGTAGATGCCAACATCACCATAGACGGCTCCCGCAACGGATAGGACCTTACGTAGACCATTCCTCGACCATTTCCTCAGGGCATCAACTCCTGGTCTCACTATCTGAAGGTATGATATGGTGTCGTGATTATAGTATTTTTACCGAGACGTTCATAATTATTGTTCACTGGCAACTCTTGGTCGGCGCCTCTGAATTTGATAAAGCCGATGGTCATTATTAGGCGACAGACGTATTATTCGGTCGATGGGCGTACTCTCAAAAACCTCGTATATCTTGGTGGCCGGCGCTGGCGCAGAGGCATTGCTCCTCGATTTCGTTGCAGACACAGCCCTATTGTTCGTTGCCAGCATGATCTTGGCGATAATAGTAACCGCCCTCCTGACCTTGGACGATGTACGACAGGCCTTGGTGGCCGGCATGGTGGCATCAATTATTATTGTAATATCTTATATAATTGAACCCATCGCCCTCATCTATGTTGCTATCATATTTTTCCTCATCGCGTTGTTCTACAGACCGAAGAAAAAGAAAGATCGATGACCTGGTAATTGCAGCCTGCCTAAGGTGGGGATCCTTCTCCACCACATATTGAAAAATGCTCTTTCGGGATGATAATTACTTCAATGGAAGCGCTCGACCTTTATCGCTTAATGTGCTTATTCGAGGACCATGCAGATCCCTGTTCACCTAGGGAGGAACGGCACCTCCAACTCGCTTGCGGTGAAGGCCATCATCATCGCCTCCCTATCCACTTCCATCAGTTCCCTAGCATCCTTATAACGGAATATCGCCAGGTCCACTGTGGAAAGGATCCTGGGCCATGTGGAGGCATCCGCTATGAACCCCTCTCCTCCTTTCTCGGCCATGTATGCACTGAACCTCCCGTTCACGAGCTCGACCTCATTGGGGTTAAAATTTCCAAGCTCCTCCTCAACGGACCCACGGCCGGTTATCCCGCATTCAATGCTCTCGCAGCAATCTATGATCTTCCTTGCCTCATCCATGTACATGGCCCTTTCAATTCCGTCAATCTCATTCCAAGCTGAGGATATTACCGCATCGCCGCCTTTCCTCTCTCTCCGACCGCTTAATTTCTTCAATCAACAAGGCTTTCGCTATCAGCAACGTGATGTTTTGGTGCACTAGCCTGAGGTCCACCCGGACCAGGATCCTCGGGATTTTCTTGACTGTGGCGATGTCCTTGTGCTTGGCTTCATAAGACAGCTCCTTCCATGGACACAGGTCATCGTGTACATTATCGGCATCGTCCCGGACCTTTCCATAGCGCCATCCCTTCCTAAGCTTCTCTTTGCACCACCGGTCATGCTCCATCCTGGATAGCTTATGGACCTCGTACGGGGTGAGGGCACCTTGATCGTAGCCCCAGTCTCGTGATCGTCTCGATCCTACAACCTATGGCCCTCGCCTTGACAATGATGTGGTCGGCCTGAGCGCGGTTGGACTGCCTCAGTTCCTCGCTCAGCTCGTCCCATGACCTATTGGAGGTTTCGGTTTGTCTTTCTCCAGACCTGCTGCTCCAGGCAATACTCCTCATGGATCGCCTGGCCCATCACCTCCCGGCTTCCATATTGGATCAGGGCCTTGGTGCAGGTGCGGTCCCAGAAACCGAATGTGTGGACATTGCTAATCCCGGCGTTCCTGCCTTCTACGCCGAGGATGGCTGCCGGTTTCGAGTCCGCGTTCAATCGTACCACGATGGGGGCCCCATCATCCCCCAACCTCTTGCGCAACGTGAGGGCCAGAGAGAGCCCTTCACTGTCATTTGGGACGCAGATATAGATGCACGAGGGATTGTCGGATAATAGCCACCTCATGCTCCTCCTCATTGGCTACCTTGAGCTTCCTGGCGTCCGCGCCGATAGTCTCGAAGGTGCAAGCGCGCCCTAGGGTGGGATGGCGAGCGCACATGAATTCTGAGGCCCGCCCCGCATCGGGGTCCACCAGCACCATCGGAAGACGTTCTCCAGTGGCTTGGTATCTGGGCCACCACCTCTTCGCTGCCCTGAGCACCAGTTCCCTCCCGACGTCGTCAAGTCCGATGACCACCATCCTTTTCGGTCCATCCTTTGACATGTTGCCCTCCTGGAATGGCGGGAACTCACTGAGGATGGTCCTAGCACCGTTCTCAATGATATTATAGAACTCCAATCTTATCGAGGGATTGTCTGAGTTGTATTCATTTACGCGCAGGAACTCGCAGAGGTCCGGATCTTGAACATGGACAAAGCAGGTGAGGGGGTCGCGGATCTGGTCCTTAACTATGCGGCGTGCTTGGACCGCGATCTCGCCATTGGCGCTATCATCCTCCAGTGCGATTACCAAATATTTGGCTCGTTTGATGCCAGCCCTTCGCAGAACCTTTTCGTCGGTGGCGTTGCCTTGGACCTGTATGATGTTGCCTCTTATCGCCTCATCATCGAGCGTGATCACCTGACCTTTATCAACGACAACGACCTGGCCTATCCTCGCCCATAGCTCTTGCGAATCGGGACCCGATCCTTCCCATGCCGCAGACGATGACATGATCCGTGCAGAGCCAAAGCCTGAGCCCACGCAACGGCCTCATTAGAGCCGTGGACAGAATGAGCGCCGCCGCCCAGAAGTAGACGATAACGGCGGTCCAGCGTGCCACATCGAGCGCCAGGACATAACCATTGGACCATTCCAGATCCCCTCCTTTTAGCTTAAAGAGCCATAGCGTATCATACAAAATGTTCGAGTAGGAGATCTCTATGCCGTTTAATTGGTAATATTGATAATAACCAACGTAACCCAGGATAATGGTTATCACCCAGGTAATCGCAAAGAAATAGATGCCGGTTTTTATGAAGACAGCTCCAAATGAAGAGAGCGCTTTTCTAAGGTAGCTCCGTGACCTCCTTTTCACGGTTCCGTTCGATCGTTCATCCATTTAGGTGGGAAATATCGCCATGTGCCTTTAGAAGCTTTACTTTATTAATTTTTGACCGACCTACAGGAGTTGAATTTTTTCATATTGCCTATGGCATCCAAGATAGGGCCATATCGAATAGGTTCCCGCCAGCACCAGGGTGGCATCCGAGATGATGTGGATCAGGAACAAGGGCCACATCGAACCGGTCCTCCGGTAGAGCAGCAGATATCCCGGCGTGATGATGAACTGGCGAGGCGAGGAATATCTGCGACCAGGGTGTGACCGATTCGAACGTCGGTAGGAACTCGGCCCAGAACAGGACGTGGATCATGCCCACGAATATGATGGAAAAAAGCATGCCAATGACACCTCCGATGAAACGGGCCCTCCTCTCGGTCCATCTGGTCTCGAAGGCGTCGAAAATGTAAACCCAGAGCAGTTGCTCCATGGCCGCGTTCAACGGCACCCAGATCAATAGGGTAAGCAGCACACCTTCCCAGGGGTCATCGGAAGGGATGATGGTCAAATATGCGGCGGTCTGGGTCACGATCTGGACCGCCAACAGCGCCATGAACAGTTTGAATGACCAGCTCACCGGTCTCGACATATTCCAGGCTCTTCTTGCGCCAAAGGACGATGGCCACGCAGAAGACGCCATAGTAGAGGACCAGAGGGAGCAGGGCCCCGCTCCAGTCGAACAAGGCCCAGCAGGCCAATGGCAACAGGAAGGTCGCGACCAATGCCAGGACAAGGTCGAGGTTCGTCGCGCGGAATTTAAGGCTCTCGACCCTGTAGGAAAGGATGCCTGGGAGGTCCACATTGAGGAGAGCGAATCCAACGATGAAATAACTTATTGTCCGGCCCCAATTCATTCCAATCGGCGATTCGTCATATCATATGATCCAAAACGCTGGTGTCAGCGGATGGATGTATTAATCTTAGATGGGCACCATTGTAGAACTGAGGATGAATGATGAGCTCCTCTGAGGTCCGGACAGCGCTGGGGGAAATGTTCACGGTCAGATTGGAGTCCAATCCGACCACCGGCTATTCCTGGTCCGCGGATTTCGATGGAGACGTCCTTGAACTGGTGTCCGAAGAATATGAAAGAATGTCGATGGCGATCGGTGGGGGTGGCCATGCCATATTCATGTTCCTCGCCTTGAAGCGTGGGAGCGCGACCATCACCATGCGGTACAGGAGACCATGGGAGGATGAGGCGATCAAGATGATGCGATTATCATGTCGAAGTCGTTTGAGACCCGATCGATATGACCTCTTTACAGCTCTTTTCTTAGGAGCAAGCCTTAATTCTGAGGGATGACACGGAGATTCTGGACGTTTACAACTCGACCCGAGGGACGGATCTGATTGACTAAATGCCGATCAAATCCATCAATTCCTTGTTGGCCGCTCCCCTTTCCTCTCTGTCCTCGGTGTTGAATCTGAGCAGGAACGGTCGCATGCTAGTGTCGTATGGGCTTTCGATCTTTCCATGGATGATGAGCAGCATCGATGCGAAGTGATAGGCCACATCTCCTTTCCTTGCCATCACCCCCTTGATCAAAGCCTCCTCGACCTCCTTCGGGTGGTGATCCTCCACCAGGTCCAAGGCCTGTGATAGACCGTTCGATAGGTCGGCGTTCTCCAAGGCCTCGACCAGTATCGCTGATATCTCTCCCTCAGTGAGAACCTCCGCCCCGAACTGTACGACACTCAGCCTGACCTCTCTATCTCCGCCTTTGGATGCCTTCCTCAAACAATCTCTTGAACGTGGGGTGTCCAGTTGTGCCAAGGCCTCTATGTCCCTCCAGTCCCAAGGGGAGCGGGAGACGATGATCGATTCGGCCGAGAACCTCTCCTCAGGCGACATCTCGTCCAACGCTTCCAGGTCATATCCGATGCCATCATGCCATTTGTCGAAGTCCATTTTCATGCTCTCTAGGAACCTCGGATACGGTCCCTTTTCGCGGGACGCTCTATCAATCTCATCAGACCGGCTCATGGCCTTTCGCTCCCTCACTTGTTCGCAGCCACCCATATATGAACCATCGGCAGACCATCATAGGCAGGAAGGTTCGGTGCTAGATACGATCGTATGGCCTAAGAATAAGAAAGAATTGAATCACAGGAGGTCGGTAACAACATCGGTCAATGCTTCTTTCGCATCAAGATGTGGGCGAGGGACCACCACTGGATCACATATCAAAATGATGGTCTGACACTTGGAAGCGTTTACATGGTCTCAATTTCATGTTCCGATAAGAACCGCCCTCGATAATCTCAACTTGAGAGCGATCATGCCCAAGTTCAATCCCAACGCGACGATGTTCCAGAAGATGATCGGCAGACTGTCGATCATGATTCCGTATCCGAGCCATAGCGCCATCCCTGCCGATAGCAGCATGGGCATCACCAAAGAGACATCATCCATTCGCTTGGTCCGATATCCTTTGACCAGCTGCGGCACGAAACCTATCGTGGTGAGAAATCCGGCCGCTAGGCCCAACACCATCCAATCATCCATGCCCGGCAATCGCCCGGGACGATATCACACTTTCGTATCCGACGGTCTGCTGTCGTATCATTGAAGCCTCTTCAACTGAGAGGTCATCACTCCGGTCACCCACGAATCGTCAAGGTCGAAGTCCTTAAAGAGCCAGAGCGTGAAGATCGTCACCCAGTCGTCCTTCCTCGATGAGAATATCTTCATCACGACCATGGGCCGCATGTCCAGATCATAGATCACGCTCCCATCGCCAATGGCCGGACGCTTCGGTAGGTCCGACTCCAAGCCCTCGCCCACCTTTTGAAAGGCCTGGGCGGCTTCCTCCTTGTCCTTGAATTGAAAAATGATGGCCAGCAATTGGGCCCTGCGCTCATCGAACTCCTCCAACGAGTATGCCCTTATCTCCCGGTAGATCGGTCTGAGGTCATCAGCTATGCTGACCTTCTCGGGAACTATCGATCTCCAACCAGGTCCCAGTTGATCGGGAGGGATGGCCAACGCCCGGTCCGAGCCCTTTCCCGCCTCATTTTCCACGCCTCCCTTTTTAGCCTTCGCCTTTCGCAGGACCGCCATGACCTTCCTTCCTGTCGCTTCATAGCGACCCTCGTTCCTATATCTTTTTCCGGAAACGGCTGGGTCTCAGCAAAGGATAAATGTTCGTTGTGACGATGGATTATCGATGTGCGGCCGATTCGTCATCGCCTTCACCGATGGCTTTCACGCTCGATTCAAGGTGGATGAGACCAGCGAGGTCGTGCAGGCCAAGATTCAACATCGCCCCCACCCAGGATGTCCCGATAATCATAAGGGAGAGCCCGAACCACCTGGAGATGATGCACTGGGGCCTCATCCCGTCCTGGTCCAAGGCCGAGGGCACCGGACTGAAGCTTATCAATGCCCGTTCCGAGACGGTCATGGAAAAATCGATGTTCAAGCGCCTCATGGTCAGACATCGCTGCCTGGTGCCAGCGACCGGTTTTTATGAATGGATGAAGACCGATGAGGGCAAGCAACCCTATTACATATGCTCCAAGAGGGGAGAATATCTGAGCTTCGCTGGACTCTATGACCGATGGCGGTCTCCAGATGGCCTGGTCATTTCCTCGTTCATAATCCTCACCACATCGGCGAACGACCTTATGGCCCCGATCCACGACCGAATGCCCGTCATATTGCAGGAGGAGGACGAGGACCTCTGGATGGAGCATGAGCCTTTGGACGCTCAAACCTTAAAAAGGATGTTCTCACCCCGCCCGTCAGAGGAACTGACGGCCTATCCTGTGGCCAAGTTGGTCCGCAACCCTGGTGTGGAAGGACCCGACCTGATCCGACCGGTGGAGAAAGGGGCCCGGACGGTCCAGATGCACCTCTGAGATCAGCTCTTATCTGTTGCTTCCTGATATGCTTTGAAGCGGCGCAGCGCCGAGGCCTGGCTATTGGTCATGGCCATGACCGAACCGACCATGATGGCCTCGAATATCTCCCCCTCCGTGGCGCCATGCTTTCCAGCTTGGCGCAGGTGCACGTCCAGACAACGGTCCGATCCCAGCGCTGCGCCGGCGGCGATGGCCGCCAGCTCCAAGGTCTTTAGGTCCAGGTGCTCGGGTTCGAACAAGACATGACGGGTAAGGTCAGAATATGCAAGGAAGAGCTCAGGCCTTTCCGCGATGGTCGCGGTGATGAAAGGGACCTCCCCATAGGCGCGCTCGATCCTTTCCAGGTTCTCTCTCACCTTGCGGTCAAGCTCTTTGCTGCTCAGGTCTTGTTCCTTGGTCATGCGAACGTCTCCCTCGACCTCTCCGAACGGTCAGGATAATCTATTCAAAATATTGTCCCGAACAAAGGCTTTATCCCCGAGTTCGATTCCTGCTTCATGCTCATCCGAGCCTGGGCGGTCAGCAAATCATTCGGACCGAAGGAGGTCCTCAAGGAGGTCACCTTCAACATCGACGAGAGGGACCGGGTGGCCATCGTCGGGCCGAACGGGGTGGGCAAATCCACGCTTTTAAGAGTGCTGATGGGCGAGCTCGCCCCGGACGTGGGTGAGGTGGTGCGCCGCACCAATCATGTCTGTTACATGTCCCAGTTCCCTCAGTACGATCCAGAGCAGAGCGTGGTGGACTCGGTCAGCGGTTGCGTGCAGAGCTCCGGTGCCATCGGTAAGAGGATGAGGGAGCTGGAGCAGATGATGTTGCAGCCTGGCCCGGAGGTGGACATGGACCAGGTGGCCATGGAATACGGTCAGTTGCAGGAGGAGTTCAACAACGCCGATTCCTTCGATGACATGGCCCAGGTCAAGGAGACCCTGGCCAAGGTGGGATTACCGGACGACCGGTTGGAGAAGAAGGTCAGCGAGCTCAGCGGCGGGGAGCGGACCAAGGTCATGCTGGCCAAGGTGCTGATGCAAGCGGACGAGTCGGACCTGCTGGTATTGGACGAGCCAACGAGCCATCTGGACATGGCCGCCACAGAATGGCTTGAGGATTATCTGCTACAATACCCAGGTGCGGTGGTGGTGGTATCGCACGACCGTTACTTCCTGGACAGAACGGTAACCAACGTAATCGAGCTGGAGGACGGGATGGTCAGGCAGTTCTCCGGCAATTACACCGACTACGTGGCCAAGAAACGCTTGGACATAGAACGCCGTCGCATCGCCGCCGAGAAGTACGAGACGGAGAAGCAGCGCTTGGAGGACAGTGCGGTGGAGATGCATCAGAAGGAATGGTACAAGTCCAAGCATAAGACCCGCATGAAGATGGTGGACAGGCTGGAGGAGGCGGAACCCCCAAAGAAGAGGCCAGAGCTCAACTTCAAGGTGGAGACCAAGGAACGCTCCGGCAAGAACGTGATCACCGCCAAAGGTCTTCACGTCAAACGAGGCGACAAACTGGTGCTAGACGGCCTGGACCTGGAGATCGAGGTGGGCGACAAGCTCGGCATTTTCGGCGCCAACGGTTCCGGGAAGACCACCTTGATGAAGACCATCCTGGGCGAGCTGCCGTTCCAGGGCGAGATGTGGTTGGCCCCCGGGGCGGTCATCGGTTACTTCGGCCAGGGGCACGATCAGTTGAATCCCGAGATGACCCCGGAGGACCATCTTCTGGAATCGTTGGGACACGACGCCAGGGTGGAGGCCAGGCGGCTTTTGGCCCGATTCTACCTGAGATCGCATGAGGTGCAGAGGCCGATCTCCACACTTTCTGGGGGGGAGCGGGCCCGCGTGGCCCTGGCAATGCTTCTCGCGGAGAGGCGCAACCTGCTCCTGCTCGACGAGCCCACCAACTATCTGGACATCCAGGCCCGGCAAGCGGTGGAAGGCGCTCTGATGGACTATCAAGGGACCATGCTGATCATCACGCATGACCGGTATCTCCTGAACACCGTGTGCAACATGGTGGGGGAGATGCGCGCCGGATCGATCACGGTATTCCCAGGCACTTACTCTCAGTTCCGCCAGAAGGTCAAGGAATCGACCGTGTCATTGGAGCAGGCAGGGGTCTATAAGGTCGTATCGGGTTTCACGGACTGGAACACCAAGACCAAGTACAACGTCGGGGACAAGGTGGCGGTGGCGCCCAGCGAACTGGAGAGGTATCGGTGGGCCATGGAGTCGGGAAAGCTGAAGAAGGTGGCCGGCACCGAGCTCAAGAAGGTCCGGAAGTGAGCCCTTTCTGAAAAGTGATCAGCAATCTGTCCCTCTTGGTCGCCTTTCCATAATATCGCTTGTTCAGGGTCTTGCGGTCCGAGGCGACCGGCTTCAAGCAAGCGAAAAGCTGGACCAACTCGGGCTCAGTGAAGTAATGGTATGGGATGCCTTGGCCACGTACGAAGGTCATGGGCTCTACCATCGTTCCATCGCCGCACCTCATATCTTCGACCGTAAATGCCTGGACGTGCAACTTCCCGCCCTGGCGCAAGACCCGGGCCAATTCCGATGCGGCGAGCACCCGCTCCTCACCGTAGAGGTGCTCCAAGACGTGGTAGCATAGGATGGCGTCAAAGCACTCCGCAGCAAAGGGGAGCTCCAATACGTTCCCCTGGACCAGCTCGGTCCTTGGCAGTCCTGAGCGTTTGCACAGATCCAGACCCCCCCTGGAGAAGTCGAAACCCACGACATCGACCTCGCGTTGGGCAAGGACGGCCAGCGTCTTCCCGTTACCACAACCTACCTCCAGCACCCGATCGTCCTTTTCAAGTTCGAATTCCAGGTCCGGTACTCCTCGCCAAAGGACACCCTTACCTCGATACTCGCGGTCCCAGGTCTCCATCCTTGGTCCGATACCCATCCTTTCTCCGTCCACGTTCTTAGATATGGCCTGACAAGGATATTAGCGATTAGGGGGACGCAAGATCATGAAAGGTAGAAGTCAGTGTCCCTGGCTTCTTTTTCCATCGTTCTCATCTTTCATTACCATATTTTATCAATTTAATATACCCCCTCCGCTCATGATATCGACCATGACAGAGGAGAAGGGTCCGGTCAAGGTCGAGGTGTTCGCGGTTTCCTGTGCTAAATGTCGGCGGGCCGAACAAGTGGTAATAACGGCGGTGGCTGAGCTTCCCGACATCGATGTGGAGGTCGAGAAGACGCAAGATCTCTTCGAGCTTAAGGAGCGCGGGGTGATGGGCAATCCAGCGGTGATAATCGACGGGGAGATAGTGTCACAGGGCAGGGTCCCTTCCTTGGAGGAGATCAAGGACCTCATTAGCAAGGCCGACCTGAAGCGTAAGAGCAAGCTATGAGGTGCAAGCCGGTTGCTTGGCCCTTTGCCTTTTTTTAAACCGAGAACGTCACCATCTGACCTTGTCGCCGAAGACCGCTATCAACAGGTCCCGAGCGTCATGATTCGCCTTCATGACCAGGGCGAACTGCTCAGATATGCAGACAAAGCCCATGGTATAAGATTCGCCCTCGTCCTCGCTGGACAGCTGGATGGATGCAACGTCTTTGTTCCGGAGGAAGAAGTTGCCTTCGGTCTCATCCAGGGCTTCAGTGAGCTTCATCTCGTTGTACCTGTCTGCATATGCGGCGCCGGTTCCGCTCTCTGGGTCATTGCGGTTGAAGGCCGCCAGCCCCCCCAATCCTTTCGATGGTTGCATAGACCTAAGGTCTTGTTCGGTCATCTTTGCGAACACCAACCTCCTGTCTGTGACCAATAGCGTATAGCGGCCATCCCCTCTGACCAAGGATGAAAACCTGACGTTGGGAATGCTCCCAAGGAGTCTCTCCTCCGCAAGCTCGACGGGTTGACCGGAGGTGTCAACAGCCCTCTTGGTGCCGCAATAGGGGCAGAACAGCATGTCCTCGGCAATGTCCATACCGCAGGCTTGGCAATTGGCCATCAGTGAGTCCTCTCTCAGGGAAACGCAGGACGCCTATTCAATCATCTCGGTCGTCCCACGGACGTCATATAGATGACGGATTCATCGACCCCGTCCAGACCCAGAAGCGCATTCACCTCGTCGTCGTAGAAGGCGGCGATGTGACAGGCGGCAAGACCTTGGGCCGCGCATGCCAGGGCCAGGTTCTGGGCGATGTGGCCGGCGTCTAGTCCGACATAGCGAAAAGAGCGTTGTCCGTACTTCCAGATCGGCCTAGGGAAAACTGCGGCCCAAACGAAGGTCACGGCAGAATCAGAGACCATCTCCTGGTCCAACGCCGATGCGGCCATCGTTTCTCCTAGATCTCCGTCCCGCAATCTCTCCAGGGCGTGTTCGCGGATGTCATAATGGTATGCGCCTTGGTCCAGTCCTTCCACCCGATTGACGCATAGATAGGTCTCGATGGGGTAGAGCGCTCCTGCGGAAGGGACGACGCGGAACTCGTGCCCCCTTTCCCTCCTTGTCAGACCAGTGCTAAATTTTAAAAGATATGAGAGCTCGGAAAGGCCTATTGGGCTTCCGTCATAGGACCTCCCACTGTGTCTGGCCAGGAGGACCTCTTCGAAGCTCTGTCCCTTTCCCGGGGAAGGTGATGGTAGCTTGGTTCGAGGCAGGCCCGGGTAGGTCTTATATGTCTCTGGCTTGGCATCCCAGTCCAACGATCCTCCGCTGATCCTCCCGCGTCGGTGCTTCGTCTCCGCCCAGAACCTATGTCCGATGTCGTCCTCCATGATGAGACCTGGTGAAAGGATGGCATCCTTTACGTTATGAGCCCTTCGGTTGTGAAGGACCGAGGAGGTTCAGAACCGACCGCGCGAACCGCCGCCCCCGGTACCGCCGCCGCCCCAGCGACCCCCGCCCCCTCCCCTCGAAAAAAGGGAGAATATCCAAAGCAGCGCCCTTCCTCGGGTTATCACCATCAAGGCCACGATGCCGATGATCGCCAAAGTGAGCTGCCATCCGTTCAATGGGATGAACCAGATAGGATAGGTGTCCACCGGGTCATTGCCCTCGGAGACGTAATTGTCGACCAACTCCAGTCCGATGGCGTAGACGTATAGGGTGATCCCATAGGAAAGGTCCCCCGCCTCCATCTGCGGTATCAGATAGTCGTTCTCGAATCCCTTCAGGACGAAGCCGGAGAGGATGTCCATCACCCCCTTCCCGGTCACCGTGCGCCATCTCACCGCCGTCTCGTTGACGAAGAAGACCACCAGCACGCCGTTGTCCTTGTCCCCCTGTCCGATCCCGTTCTTCTGGAAGGTGCTCAGCGCGAAGGTGTTCAGGTCGTACTTGCCCAGGTCATCGACGATGAGGACGGCGATCTCGCAGGAGTTGTTCAGCTCCACCTCGTAACAGAAGTCCTCCAGGTCGTAATAGTCCTGCTCCAGCAGCACGCCTGCATCATCATTGATGTATGGTTGTATGGTCGGGATGCCGGAATATTCATCGCTGGGCCTGTCGTAAATTACGAACAAGGCCGCCGCCAGTACCATTCCGACTATCACCAACGCCACGATGGCGGCGTTACGCTGTCGCCGATTCATCAACACCCATCTCAGAGGTTGCTACCGTCACCGGGCCTTTCGCTGCCCCAGTACTCCCTCTCCTCGAAACCGAAGGAGGAGGCGAATAGCATCATCGGGAAGGACTTGATGCTTGAGTTATATTCCTGGACCGCATCATTGTACTCCCCCCGGGCGAATGCCAAGGCCTCGTTAAGGTCCACCACCTCTCCCATGTACTGTGAGACCAGGGCACCATATTGCAGGTTCGGGTAGTTCTCATAGACGGCATATAAAGCTGCGAACTGGGTGTCGATCTGGTCAGAGATGTTCTCCAAGGCAGGTACGTCGTCACCGTTGTCCAGGGCGTCCAGCCACGCAGTGCGCAACTGAGTTATGTTGGTCAGGAGCGAGGACTCGTACTCGGCGAACCCATCAAGTTGAGGCACCAGATCGGACATCGTGTCGACCTTTACCGTGTACCTGTTCTTGATATCAGAGGAAGTGGAGTTCACAGATTGTTCCTGAGATACCGTGCTGTTATAGGCCAGCACCACCCAAAGCATCATCAGCACCAAGATCACGACCACCGCCACTACGATGACGATCTTGAGGTTGGAACGGGATTCCGCCATACCGCTATCAATGGAGGAGCCCTTTATCAAACTTACTCTTTCCAGCTTCCGAAATGACCGATCATTTGGGTTTTCTTGACAGGGCAAGCTGGATGGCAAGGATGATGAGGAGGAGGAAAACAGCGGACCCGAGCATGAAGATGACCCCGTTTACACCAGGTTCCGCGGGGAGCGCTCCTACGGTCATCGAGGTCGTCTCCACAGCCTCGTTTCCAGCGGCGTCCACCACCTGCACTGTGACGACCAGTTCACCGGCCGGCAGGTCGGGCAGCTCCAATGTCTCCACGAATGGCCCTTGGTAAACCGTCCTTCCATCGACCGATACCACCATCGATGTCAGCATCGATTCGTTGTCCCACCCCTCCAGGGCTAAGAGAGCGTCCCCTTTGGGGAACAGGGTACCATTGGCGGTCAAGATGCGCAGTTCCGGGGCAATCCCATCGACCCCGAACTCGACCATTCGCATCTGCTCCTGGTTCCCCCAATTGTCGATAGAGCGGAAATGAAGACGGTGCCACCCTTGATCGCTGACGACTATCGGCTCGATATATGTCCTCCAGGGCTCGCCGTCCAGGTAGTATTCCGTCCTCCACACCCCGCTCCATGTGTCCTCTGCCATTAAGGTCACCTCCACCGCTTCTCGGTTCCAGGAGGATGCATTGCCATGGAGCGAGGCGGTGGAGTTCGGCGCCATCAGGTCGGGGGAATCGCCCACGTTTATGGTCCAATTAAGGTATGAGACGGAGTCGGCGTCCGCCACGCTCAAGGAAACGTCGTACTTTCCCATTTGGGACGGGGTTCCGGCGATCAGGCATTCAGAGCTGGATGTGCTCATGATCTGCAACCAAGGGGATTGAAGAGCGCTCAAGGCCCACACGTTCTCACCGGAATCTGCCATAGAAGCGATGGCGGTGAAACCGTATTCTTCACCCAGCAGGCCCACGCGTGGAGCCAGGTTCAGGATCTTGGGGCTCTCCAATTTGATGATCAATTTGGAGGTTCCGTTCCAGAAGTGCGAGACATAGAGGCCGTCCCGAACATCGTAACCCCAGTCCATCTCCCTGGCGCCGTCCAATCTGCGCAATTGCTCTTGCCCATTACCCAGGGAGCTGTAGGTCTTCCCATCCTCGACCACCTTGACCTCGAGAATATTGGCCCCGCCCATGTTGAGCTTCAAAGTGACAGGTACGTTCCAGTATCCCGCGGCCTTTGGGTCCTTGCGTTCCACGTCGTAGACCAGAACACCTTTGCCCGACTCGCTTTGGTTCAACCGGAAACCAGTGGTCCGGCTGCCGTAAATGTAGCTGGCCACTTCTCCGTCCGTCGCCTTCCAGTTCTCCGGCGACCCGTCGGACTTGACATCGACCAGATAGTTCAGGAGGGCGGTCACGTTGGAAGATCCGTACCCCCCGAGGGGTGAACCTGGGTGGCCATAGACACGAAGCACGCCGGAACGGTCCGCCACCAAGGCGAACTTCTGAGCCGCCACTTCATATGATTGGGCGAAATTATCCGTGGACCATTGCCTGGACATGTCCATCATGTCCATGCCGGTCAATGGTGCCCAGCTCACCCAGGGGTCGCTGTTCCAAGGTCCATAAATGAAATAGCTCCCTAACCAAGTGGAGTTACCCGGGGCGCCATTGTATCTGATTGGACCCGATCCCTTCGATCCTGGTCCCGGCGGCGAACTGGGCGAACATCATCTGATATGTCGCGGTGTTCCCCGGGTTCGCCAACGACAGGTAGGTATCCCCCGCCCCTCCCATCGCCGGGTCGTCCCAACGGCTCGCATAGGTATAACCGTCCTTGAAGGTCCATTGGTTCTGTTCCGCCGATTGGACCGATTCCAACCAATTCTTCTTCATCCAGGTGTAGTAATCATGAGGACTGTGCATGCCGATCTCGGTGCCGCTGTCCAGGATCATGTCGGATGTCCCGGCCTGGTACATCACATAAGCCGTCGTTGGGTGATCGAAATCGGAATAATGCTTAATCGCGGTCTCCGGGCCAATGCAATCATCCAGGCCAAAGACCGTGACCCAGTCCCAACCGTTCCACCAAGGGGCGGTGGATAGGTGCGCATCCCAAGCGGTGGTGGTCACTTTGACAATGCCACGCATGCTCAGGTAAGGTAGGCGCAGCTCGTAGACCATGGGGGCGGCCCAGTCCACCGGTCGACCTATCGAGGCCTGGTACCTACCTAACGAGATGTCGAATGGGGCAGGAAAGTTTCCGATCCTGACCTCTGCGTCGGGAACCATGTTACCGCTAAGGTCCCTTATCTCCAACCAGACAGGGTCTTGTTGTCTCACGGTCTCGACCAAGGGGGATATGCGCGGGTAAGGCGTCCCGATTGGTCTGGCCCCTAGGTTGTCCACCATCCAGCCGCCGTTGTTCCCATAGTCACCATATACCGAAAGGAGCGGGGTTATGACGATGACGTCACTGATGTGAAGGATGGGCGTCACGGATACCACTGGAACGGTCTGTACCATCACCAACGTTCCCCTTCGGTCCTGATGGACGGACATGTTCAAGAATTGACCATCGTACGCGAAGGCGATGGTGTAGCGGTCAGGTGCACGACCAGTGGTGGCGGTGTCCCGGGAGAGGGCCGGCTCGATATCCCCCACCATCTTAGTCCAGGCTCCATCCCCCTGGTTCACATAGATGCCTTCCTGATCGACAGTGGAGACTCGGAGGTCTATTCCGGCCAAGATGCCGCCCGACCCATCCTCGACGGTCGCGATGAGCGAGAATCGACCTGGCACCTTCCCCACCCCATAATACGCGCTCCCCTCATTAGGCGCGAAGGCCTCGAAGGATCATGTTCCATCCGGTCTGGGGGACCGATGGAGAGTAACGGGCTATCTCCCTCGACTCGTTCCCCCGGAACATGATCCATAGGTTCCCATCGAGGAACACCAGGTCGGTATAAGTTGAGGGGTAAAGGTCCAAGCCTTCGATATCGTGCGAGGTGCCGCTTGGGACCTCATCGAACGTCTCTATGCGGCCCCAGACGGTCTCGGGGGCATCGACTTCCGCCCCATCGGCGCTGCCGGACAAGAAGGGAGCGAGCAGGGGTGCACCTAGCAATAACAGGACAGACGATATGGCCAGGGCGATGTTCCTAGTCGTTCTCATCGATATTGCCGTCCCATAACTGCCCATGCTATATTAATCGAAGGATTCCATTCCCAAATCCCCCTCCTACCTACCAGGCTGGGACCAGTCCAGGCGCGGAGGAATAGGGCAGATAGATGAGCTTGGTATCATTCACTTTTAGGTCATAGGTGAGGTTCTGCAGCACTCCCGGCTTCTCCGCTTCCATGGTCACTATGACGAAGTCCGCCACCTCGGCAGCCTCTTCTTTGGTGATGTTCGTGCCCAGGCGCTGCCTTCCGCCGAAGTCCATACGCGGGCGGTAACGGGGAGGTTCATAGGTCAGGCTCATGGCCAGCTGTTTCGATGTTCCGATGTCCATCTCGGCCGCGGGGACAAAGACGTTGAAGGAACCGGTGTTGCCCCCTCCCTGCATGTACTTGGAAAGCTTGTACAATGTGCCTCCAGCGACGTTCGAGTTGGTTATGTTCACGGTGCAGAACACTCTCCAGAATGGGTAGTACGTCGCTTGGCCATTTAGGTCTGGCCTCACATCGGCGATCTCATAAGGCACTAGGTTCACGCCGCCATTTCGGCCGTGCATGGTGTGGCAGCTCTCGCAATAGAACAGTTGGTCTAGCACCTTGGTCTGGATGGGGAGACCGCACTGCGGACATTTCACTTGCACTACCTTCACTCGCTCACCGCCTCATGTCGAAGGAGAGGAGCTTGGATAGGTCCAACATCCCCCCCAGGCCTTTCAAGGCCGAGATCCCGTACTTCTTGTCGTCGAAGTCCCCTTGTATTATCTCCGACCCATGTCGGAAGAATGTGTAGGTAAGGAAGAAGATGGCCGCCCCGATCACCACCCCTCCCAGGGCGAACTCGGCCACGCCAGAGGCGATGCCCAGCCCGGCCATTATCCCCCCGATCGATGTGCCGGCGGTGATGGCGAGCGACTGGTATAGATAATCGCCAGGGGCTCTTCCAGATATCACTTCCCCGGTCACCCCGTCCATGGTGTAGAAGTACATGTTCTCATTGTAGGAATAGCGCACCACCCAGATGGGATAGTAGACCATGCTCATCGCCCTTGGAAGAACATGCAACCTCTCGAAGGTGATGTGCGGCACCCCGGAGTCCCTCCGAGCGTTGGTCACAGCCTCCGCCTTCATGCGGTCCAAGGCCTGGTCCTTGCTCGTCGTGGCCTCGTAGGTGGGGATCATGGTGAAGTCCTCCAGGCCGCTCTCGCCGGAGAAGTTGCGCAACCGCTTGATGCCAAGGTCGCCAGGGTCGCAGGCGATCTCGGAAAGGGGGTAGTCGTGCAGCACCATCTCCTCCTTAGGGATGCGCTCGGTGCGGGTGTTGCCCTTGGAATCGCTGCGTTGCCTCTCCTCATATCCGCATATCCATCCTAAGACCCTCATCCGGGTCATCCAGAAGGGCAGATATATCGGGTAGGCCTCCAGCACCTTGCCCTTGGTGGCCAGGTCCCTTGCCTTCCAACCCTTGCGGAACCAGCCCTGTGACAGGGACGAGGCCCGCTCTCGGTCCATCTTGTTCTTGAAGGCGATGGTGATCACGCCTGCGTCCCCCTCGAGGAACAGCGCCGAACCGCAATATTGACAGTTCAAGGCGGTGCGGCCCTCCTGCGCCTTTACCGCCCCTCCGCATGTCGGACAGTTCAAGCTGACCTCTATCCCCATATCAGTACCTCCTTGCCACGATCAACGAGGCCACGAAGACCCCGGCCACGGTGGCGCCCATCAGGCCCAATGCCAGAATCGGTGCCGCCAAAGCGATGAAACCCTCGGCGATGAACGCCAGGAAACCGGCCCCGGCCACTGCAACGTACAATGCGGACGATCGCTTGGGGAACTCGGTGGCGAAGACCTCACCAGAGGTGCCCGACATGATCACCTTCCAATCGCTGCCCTTGAAACTATATTCGAGGGTGAATATTGGGAAATAGACCAAGGCCTGCTCCTTCGCGGTCCCCGGCAACCGGTTCAGATAGGGGAGCATCTCGATGTCTGGCTTGGTCATCTCCACCCCTTTTAGCTCGAAGGTGCTATCGAAGACTCGGATGTCCCCGGCAGGCACCTTGAGGGAATGGAGCCCAGGCAATGTGGTCGATGCCGCCGGTTCCACGTAAACCCCTTCCACCCCGCCTTGGTCTCGTTTGAACATGTAGACGGGGAAGAACTGCCGCTTCACTGACCGCACCTGGGCCAGACGGTCCAGGTCCTTGGCCTTGGTCGAACCAGCGGCCCAACGCCGGAATGTACCGACGACTGCGTTCTCGTCCAAAGTGAAAGGAAGGATGTAATAGAACCCTGCCCCGCTCCTGTCGATGTAGATCCCAGTGGAGCAATAGTTGCATCGGACCAGAAGGTCCTTCACGTCGTACTCCACTGGAGCCCCGCATTTGGGGCAGGTGAACTTCGCCATCCCATGACCTCTGATCAGAACGTCGTCCCGCACTCAGGGCAGAACTTGGCGTTTGCCGCCGCCTCCGTCCCGCATTTGGGACATTTCTTCTTGGCTTGCATGGCGTTGCCACATTCAGGGCAGAACTTGGCGTCCGCCGCCACAGGGCTGGCACATTTAGGGCACTTGACCGTTTCGACCACCATCTTCGCACCGCAGTTGGAGCAGAACTTGGCCCCTGCCAGGTTCTGACCGCCGCACTTGGGGCATAGTATCATGGATTGGGGGGCCTGTCCAGCCGGGGGAGCCATCTGGGCCGAGCGCATCTGGTCCACCATGGTGTATCCCAGGCCGACGCCTGCACCCACTCCCACACCTACCCCTGCCGCACCACCGGATGGGTTCTGGGCCGCCTCTCTCATGGCCTGCCCGCTCTGGTACTGGATGTAGTTGGTGCCCAGGGCCTGCATGGAGGCCCTAGTGTCCACCGCCTTCTGCACCTCATCGGGCATGGAGATGTACAGGCCGGAGATCTTGTCGATGCTGACACCATAAAGCTCGAAGTGGTCGTTGCTCTTGGATAGCACGGACTGCTCGATGTTGGTCAGGCTCGCACCCAGGTCGAGCACGCCCATGCCTTCGTTCTTCATCTCCCCGATGGTGTTGTAGATGAGCACCACCATCTGTTCCTTGATCCTTTCCTCCACCTCGGCCGAGGTGGCGTAATTGAATGTGCCTACGAACTGGTTCACGAAGTTCTCTGGAGCGCCCACCTTGTAACGGAACTCCCCAAAGACGCGAAGGTTGACCATACCGAACTCCTTGTCCCGGAACTGATAGGGCTGCTTGGAGCCGAACTTGCCATCGAAGGCGCGCTTCTGGAGGTATATCACCTCGGCCAGCTGTTGCACGCCAGAAAGGGCCTTGACCAGCTTGCCCACGATGGGGGCGTTCTGGCTGGTAAGTGCGTAACGGTCGGGCCGGTCGAAATAGGCCAGCACCTTACCGTCTCGGTAGAAGGCGGCGATCTCGTCCTCCCTCACCACGATGTTGTCGTTCAACTTGATGTTGCGAGGCAGGCGATACATGATGTTGCCGCGCTTGTCCTGGTCCTCCCAGGAGAACGTCCCAGACCCGAATAGGCTGTCAGCCATGTTATCACAGCTCCGTCCCTTGAATGATGGCGATCCTCTTCTCCCACTTGTCCTCTAGGCCCGTCAATCTTTTCTTGACGTCCTTGATGCTCTGCTTTATCTTGACCTCGTCCTCGTCGTCCAGGGCGCCCTTCAGGACACCTATGGCCTCATCGATGAACTGGACGTTCTCAAGCACACTGTAATCGTAATCGTAGATGCGGTTGAGCTCGTCTATATCGAAACGAACGTCGGTCACAAAGCCAGAGTAACCGCTCTCGGAATATTTCACCAGGCCCTCCACCTTCTTGTACTGATTGATCACCCCGCCCAGGCTGGTGACCTCTTTGGCCATGGGCATGGCGGCTAGGAGGTCGGTCCTGGATTCCTCCAGTTGGTCCCTCTGCAAGGCCAGGCGTTTCGCCAGCTCAAGCCGCATGATCTTATCGGAGTCCCTAAGGTCCTCCCTGATCCTGTATCCGCGATATCCCGGGATTATCAATTGGATCTTCTTCAGGAGGCCCCGGTCCTCCTCCACCTTACGCCTTACGTCCGGCATGGTTTATCCCCTGGATGGTGCATATTCAAGGGTCCGATATTAAAACTATCGAACGGACTGGATTGAATATTATAAAAAGGGTGTTCTTCCATCATCGTACTTATCAAGGTCTAAAGGTGAATCTCGATGAAGGAACGGGATGATTCCTATCACGTTCAGATATTCATCAGCCGTCATTAGTCAAATGGATGAAATTCGACCATCCAGATACCAATATTTCGACTTATTATCTATTATGTATTAATAGTCTTTAGACAAACGTCTAACGTCAAATTCAAATATTTTCATATACAGAGATTACTTCCAGTTTTCAAACATCTTACAGCAGGGAGTGAACAGCGTGCAGATAATAGAGAACTCTCGGTCTACGACCGGGACCAAGACCCGCGTTCAGGACGTCAATCCGACCAGCGGGATGTGCCCTTTGTGTATTGAAGAATGCAATGTGCTATGCGAGGTCGGAAAGTCCGCCTTCCGTGGCCGGGAGGTCCTTTACCCCTCCCCCGAGTACTTCGGAACCAGCACCGCCTCGTCCAACAAGGACTTCTTCCTGGACTGGTCCCACTTCCAGATCATGGCCGAGCTCATCGGTGCCTATGGCATCGAACCCACCCCCGACAAGGCCTTCTTCGAGAACGTGGACATCAGCACCACTGTCGCCACCAGGCACAAGAAGCCCATAAAACTGAAGCTGCCCTTCGTCATCGCCGGCCTGGGATCGACCGCGGTCGCCAAGAGGAACTGGGAGTCGCTCGCCAAGGGATCGGCCATGGCCGGCATCATCGAGACCGTCGGTGAGAACGTCTGCGGCATGGACTCCGAGGCCACCTACGCCAAGGGCAAGGTCCAGAGCAGCCCCGACATGGCCTTCCGCATCAGCTCGTACCGCGAGCTTTGGGATGGCAAGCACGGCGACATCGCGGTGCAGACCAATGTCGAGGACGGCCGGGGCGGCGTCGACGATTACGTCATGTCCAAGCTCGAGGTCAACATCATCGAGCGCAAGTGGGGCCAGGGCGCCAAGGCCATCGGTGGCGAGGTGCGATTGAACAGCCTCGACCGCGCTTTGGAGCTGAAGAAGCGCGGATATCTCGTGTTGCCTGACCCAGAGGACAAAGCGGTCCAGGCCGCTTTCAAGGCCGGGGCCTTCAAGACCTTCGAGCGCCACAGCCGCGTGGGCTTCCCCGACATCCGCTCCTTCGTGGAGGACGTCGAGAAGTTGCGCGAGAAGGGCGCCAAGTACGTGTTCCTCAAGACCGGCGCCTACCGCCCGGAGATCGTCGCCTTCACCATGAAGGCCGCCTCCATGGCCAAGGTGGACATGCTCACCTTCGATGGGGCCGGCGGCGGTACTGGAATGAGCCCGGTGCCCATGATGAACGAGATGTCCACCCCCACGGTGCACCTCCAGGCCCAGATGCTCGCCTGCGCCGACATCCTGAGGAAGAAGGGCAAGTTCGTCCCCGACCTGATCATGGCCGGCGGTTTCGTCAACGAGACCCAGATGTACAAGTCCATCGCCATGAGCAACCTCGGCGGTGCCCCGCTCGTGAAGGGCATAGCCATGGCCCGGTCCCCCATACTGGCCGCGATGAAGTCCCAGTACTTCGCCCGGCAGGCGACGGAGGGCAAGCTGGCCAAGTCCTTCACCGACGAGTACGGCGCGGACCCGGAGCAGTTCTTCATACTGGCTCAGGACCTGAAGAAGGAATACCCCGGCAAGAAGTTGGGCAAGGACATCCCCTACGGCGCGGTCGGTCTCTACACCTACTTCGACCGCCTCGCCATCGGCCTGCGCCAGATGATGGCCGGCTCGAGGAAGTTCAGCCTAGAGGTATTGGACCGTGGCGATATCATGTCGCTCACCCCATACGCCGCCAAGGTCACCGGCATCCCCACCATCGACGAGATGGCGGAAAAGGTAATGCCAGGCATCTTGGAGTTCTGGGACGAGTAAGAACATTTCATTGAAACGGAACAAACCTTTTCCCTCATCTTTATATTTATAAGGCAATGAAAAATATTTTTATAATGACCACGTGCTTGCACTTGTATCCGTTCATAAGGACGGTGCTCCATGGGGATGGAGCGCGGGACTTTCTTAGGAGGAGAGAATCGCAGAAAGGGGTTGGGCCACCGGCCGAGTCTCAAACCTTTTCCAAACCCCTTTCTTCTGCATCCCATTGTGAACGTACTGACCTTGATCGTTCCCCTTGTTCGGGATTAACTATACCTACCTGTGCCATGCCAAGGGGATGCGGTGAACCAAATGACGGAAGATAAACCGTTGGACATGTTTTGCTATCAATGCTCTCAGACCGCCCATGGTACCGGTTGTACCACATATGGTGTATGCGGGAAGAGCCCTACTGTCGCTAGGTTACAGGATAATCTCATCTTCGCAATGAAAGGGATATCGGCCTACGCATACCATGCGAGAGAGCTGGGATACAGCGACCCCGAGATCGATTCTTTCCTGGCCAAAGGGCTGTACACCACCTTGACCAACGTCAGTTTCGACATCGGTAGCCTGGTGAACATGGCGCTGGAAGCGGGCCGGATGAACACCAAGGCCATGCAGATGTTGAAGAAGGCGCATATTGAGAAATATGGCGAACCGACCCCGGTGAACGTTCCTGTCGGGACAGTAAAGGGTAAGGGCATAATCGCCACGGGCCATTCGCTGAAGGCATTGGAAGAACTGCTCAAGCAGACCGAGGGCAAAGGAATCAACGTCTATACGCATTCAGAACTGCTTCCTGCCCACGCATACCCAGGACTGAAGAAGTACAAGCATCTGGTCGGTAATGTGGGCAAAGCGTGGTTCGACCAAAAGAACCTGTTCTCCAGTCTGAACGTGGCGGTGGTCGGGACATCAAATTGCGTCCTCCTTCCCAAGGACGAGTACCGGGACCGCCTCTTCACCGTAGGTGTCACTTCACTGCCTGGGGTGCAGCACATCAACGAATACGATTTCACCCCTGTCATCAAGAAGGCCCTTTCCCTTCCGGACCTTCCGGAGCATAACGAGGGAAAGGTCACAACAGGGTTCGGCCTGAGCACCCTTGTGAGCGTCGCCCCGAAACTGCTGGACCTGGTCAAGGCCGGCAAGCTCTCCCGGATCTATCTGGTCGGGGGTTGCGATAGGCCAGGGAAGGCCGGAGAGTATTATGCCACCTTCGTGAAGAACCTGCCCAAGGACACGATAGTCCTGACATTGGCCTGCGGCAAGTACCGCTTCAACGATATGGACCTGGGCGACATCGAGGGGATACCCCGCCTCATAGATATCGGACAATGCAACGATGCGATCGTGGCAATGGACGTGGCTGGTGCCCTGGCCTCCGCCCTGAAGGTTGACGTCAACCAGCTCCCGCTCACTCTCATAGTAAGCTGGATGGAGCAAAAGGCCTGTTCGATCCTATGGAGCCTACTGGCCGCCGGCATCAAGGGCATCTATCTCGGACCGATCGTGCCTGCATGGGTCAACAAGGACATATTGGACGTACTGGTGCAGAACTTCGATCTGCATGTTAGCGGAGATCCCTTGGAGGACATCAAAGCGACCATGGGCAAGAAGTGAGGGCGCGAGCCCAAACCCCTTAACCTTTCCCATATTTTTTTTTACCATCCGCTCACAACATACTGAACGGTGGTGCCCTTGGTCAGACAAATCGTCTTGCGAATGAGAAGAGCCCGTACCTTCTGCAGCATGCCCACAATCCGGTGGACTGGTATCCCTGGGGGGAGGAGGCCTTCCAAAGGGCCAAGGAGGAGGACCGGCCCATCTTCCTGTCCATAGGTTATTCCTCCTGCCATTGGTGCCATGTGATGGAGCGGGAGTGCTTCGAGGACGAGGAGGTGGCCTCCTTGATGAACCGGTCCTTCGTCAACATCAAGGTGGACCGGGAGGAGAGGCCTGACATCGACGATCTGTACATGAAGGTGTGCCAGATGATGACCGGAGGGGGAGGTTGGCCTCTGACCATAATAATGGGGCCGGACCGTCGGCCGTTCTATGCGGCCACCTTCATCCCCAAGAGCGGCCGAGGCGGGACGATGGGACTAATGGACCTCGTCCCAACGGTGATCAAGGTCTGGCAGGAGCGACGGGGCGAGGTGGAGAAGGTGGCGGAGCAGGTGACCGCCTCGCTGAAAGGAAGGGCGGAGATGCGCCCCGCGTCACTGGGGGAAAAGGACCTGGCCAGAGACGCGTATCTGGAGCTCGTCTCCACCTATGAGGAACGGTTCGGTGGTTTCGAGGTATCCCCCAAGTTCCCTACCCCGCACAAGCTCATGTTGTTGCTCCGCTATGGCGTCAGGAGGAAGGACCAAAAGGCATTGGACATGGCCCTCTGGACCTTGAGGAACATGAGCCTCGGCGGCATGTACGACCATGTGGGCCATGGGTTCCACCGCTACTCCACCGACCGACGCTGGTTCGTGCCCCATTTCGAGAAGATGCTATACGACCAGGCCTTGTTGGTCATGGCATACACCGAGGCCTATCAGCTAACCAAGGACGACTGGTTCAAGAAGGTGGCGTGCGACACCCTCCAATATGTCCTACGCGACCTGACCTCGTCCGAGGGTGGTTTCCATTCCTCCGAGGATGCTGATAGCGAGGGGGAGGAGGGTAAGTTCTACACCTTCACCTACGAGGAGGTGGTCAAGGCCTTAGGGGAGGATGGACCTGAACCATTCCTGGAGGCATGCGACATCCGGGAGGCGGGCAACTACAAGGAGGAGGCCTCAGGTCGGTATCTGGGCAGGAACATCCTGCACATGACCAACGACCTTGAGACGTTGGCTGTGCAGCAGGACCTGCCCCCATCGGAGCTCTCGGACATACTGGCCTCAGGTTTCCAAGCGCTATACCGATTGCGCGAGGGCAGGGTACGTCCAGCCTTGGACGACAAGGTCCTCTTGGACTGGAACGGACTGATGATCGCCGCCTTGGCCAAGGCCTATCGGGCCTTCGGGGACGAGGCGCATCTGGAGGCGGCCATGGGGGCGGTCGATATGATCGAGACCAGGATGTCGGACCCGTTCGACGGCCTGCACCACACCTATAGGAAGGGCGGCTCCGCCGTCAGAGCCTTCCTCAGCGACCTCGCCTCCTATGCCTGGGGCCTGCTCGAGCTGTATATGGCCTCCCATGAGATGCGCTACCTGAAGCGGGCCAGGCAGGTCGCCGATGAGATGTGTTCCGAATTTGCCTCCCCAGCGGGCGATTTCTATCTTGCTCTGGAGAACAAGGAGCTATTGGTAAGGGGCAAGGAGCATTACGATGGCGCCGTCCCTGCGGGTAACTCCATTGCCACCTATGTCCTGGCCATGCTCTACCAGATCACCGAGGATGAGCAATATCGCCAAAGGGCCAACGCGGCGCTCGAGGCCAGCATGCCGCACGCGCTCAGGGTCCCCAGCGCCCACGCTTTCCTCGGCATGGCCGCCGACATACTGAGGTCCCCCCCGGCGACGGTGGTGGTGAACGATGGCGGCGACGATGGACTTGCCAGGACCATGAAGAAGGCGATCGATTCCACCTATCTGCCGGACTCGGCCGTCATCATGAGAAGACCAGGGGCGGAGGCGAGCTGCAAGGAGCTGCCCCACCTGAAAAACAAGGGATCGGAGAAGGGGAAGGTGACCGTCCACATATGCGAGGGCGATCGCTGCCTCCCGCCCATAACAACTGCCGAGGCCCTCTCCGCCTGGTTGGCGAACCGATGAGCGGTCGAGGTTCAGATCAGCTCGAAGGCCGCCGCCAAAGCCCCGTCCTCTGCCTTGTGGTAGTCCGCCCCGGTGCCTATGATGATCACGTCTCCGTCGCGCACGCTGAAGATGTCCCTCAGCTCCGCGGCGAAGTCCGGCCTTTCCTTGTCCAGGCAGAAGTCGGGAGGCACCCAAAGCTCCCCGCCCTGAACCAGGATGGTGGTGGCACCGTCCGCTCCGGCCCGCACCGCCGCGTCCCTCTGCTCCACCCCGATCTTGACGCGGTTCTTATGACCGCGCACCAGGACCGCCACGGTCTCGGTGCCGAGGGTGGCGTCCGACTTGGAGAGCATGCCCACCTGGATTGGGAAGCCGTTGAAGAACTCGGTGCCCTTGTTCGATATCGAGATCCCCGTCTGCTTGACCTCAATGAGCTCGTGGTCGCGAAGGTATTCGATGATGGTCCGCATGCTCCCTTCCCCGATGCCCACAGCCTGGGAGAGCTGTTTGCGGCCCTTGCGCCTCCCATCGGAGAGGGCGGCAAGGGCCTTGTAGACATGGTAATCAGCGAACCTGTGCACCGGCCCGTACCGGGATAGGTCGATGAGCTTCATTGCCCTAGAATACCGTCACATCGCCTTTTACAACTTTCTCTGTCACCTTGCCGATGTTGTTGAACCAGTTGTCCGCCACGCCTTGGGCGTTGCGAATCCACTTGTCCTGCTTGACACCAGGGGCCATGAACAGCTGTATGCTGCAGGTCTGGGGGTCGCTGATGGGCCTTCCGATCTGGGACAGAATGCGCACATGCGCCTCCAGCACGTCGCCCCTCGCCTCCTTCACGATGTCGGCGGCGATCCAGTTGGCCAGGATGTTGTACATCTTGCCCACGTGGGTGATGGGGTTCTTGCCCGCCGAGGCCTCCATGGACATCGGCCGGTAAGGAGTGATCAGGCCGTTGACCCGGTTGCCGCGGCCCACCGAGCCGTCATCGCCGTTCTCGGCGCTCAGACCGGTCACGGTCAGGTAGTAGTTGCCGTTCTCTGGGTCATCGGCGTAGTTGATGTCCACCGCCACCTCGTAGTCGGTGTGCTTGCAGGCCTGGTCCAGGACCA
This sequence comes from Methanomassiliicoccaceae archaeon, assembly GCA_963789555.1. GTDB lineage: Archaea > Thermoplasmatota > Thermoplasmata > Methanomassiliicoccales > UBA472 > JACXTP01. Next base: position 126,628 of record CAWBKY010000004.1, read on the forward strand.
GGCCCTTCATCTGCTCCAAAGCGCTGGTGTAGTGGTCGGCGTCAGGGATGTAGCGGTCCACCATGGCGCAGGCGATGGTCATGGTGATCTTATCGCCATTGCGGGCGCACATCACCTTGACGTCCTCCCCGGTCTCCTTGAGCTTCTTCTTCATGGGGCCATTGATGTAACGTTCGGTCTCCAGGCAGACGGTCTCGGTCTCGGACAACGGAGCGTAGCTGCAGCCGAAGGAGGTGTCGTTGGCGAGCAGGCAGTGGTTGCCGCTGAAGTCGGTCCCGCACTTGTTCTGCAGAACCTCGAAGTTCTTGATCAGGTCCTGCGACCCCTTGCCGATCTTGCAGTCCACTATGACATCGTTCCTGATGTCCAGGTTCGGGAAGCGCTTCAGATAGTCCTTGGCTGCCCCGATGGCCGTGGTGGCGTAAGGCAGTCTCTCGTTGTTGACCGTGGTGATGGCCCTGCCCACCAGGACTATGTAGATGGGCTCGAGCATGCAACCGCCACCGAACTTAGGGGCGCTCTGACCGCCGACGACCTCGTTCTGGTCGGTGTTGTGGTGCAGGATCTCGCCGCAATAGTCGAGGTACATCTTGCATAGGGCTCTGGACACGGATTCGGCCAAGCCGTCCGAGATGCTGTCCGGGTGCCCGATGCCCTTACGCTCCACCAGCTCGACGCGCTGCTTCTCGATGGGGGTGAGGCTTACGCCTTCGACGATGATGTTCTTATTCGCTCTCTTGACCGCCGGCTTCTTCGGTGCCGCCGCCTTCTTGACAGATTTCGCCATGTGCATTTCTCCGTGTGATCTCTCGGGCCATTTGGGGGAAACCCAGCTGGATGGCCCTCTAAAGGGATGAATGGCTCGTAATTTGTTACCCCGATTTAAGCATGATTGACTCAATTATTCATATATGAATAAATCATATTCGCTTATGATATGAAATTCCCGGAGGAGACGGAGATCAAGCGGATGCGCAAGAACCTGGACATCACGCAGTCCGAACTGGCCGCCATATCCGGGGTATCCCAGTCCACCATCGCCAAGATGGAGAGGGGGGCCATCAAAGGCAGTTACGAGGCGGTCACCCGCATCTTCACCGTGCTGGAGGAGGAGATGGGGAAGCGCAGTCGCACCAGACAGGCCAAGGACGTGATGTCCGAGGACGTGATCAGCATCCAGGTCAAGGACACCACCCGGCACGCATCGGAGATCATGCGGCAGACCGGCTATTCCCAGCTGCCGGTTTTCGACGGCGTTCAGCACGTAGGGAGCATAACCGAGTACGACATCCTTTCACGGCTCCAGGACGGGGCGCGCATGGAGGACCTCAGTGAGCTGGTGGTGGGGTCGATAATGTCAGCCACCTTCCCCATCGTCAACGAGGACACCCCTGGTGGACGTGGTCACCTCATTGCTATCATCATCTGACGCCGTGCTCGTCTCCAGGAAAGGGATGATCGTGGGCATCATCACCCGCTCGGACGTGCTGAAGTTGATCTGATAAGCGGTCATTGCCTTCGTACTTCGACGGTCATGAGGTCGACGCCCAGGTAGGTCTCTGGGAAATACCTCCTCGCCTCCTCTAGCAGCGGCGAAGGGTCCTCATACCTGCCGGAGAAATGGACCAGGTAGAGCTTCCTTATCCCGGCCTCGGCCGCGAATCGCCCTGCCTCCTCCGCCGTCGAGTGCCCGAACGCCTTCGCCTTCTCCTTCAGGTCGGAGGCGACGGTGGCCTCATGCACCAGCAGGTCGGCGCCGCGGGCGGCCTCTAAAAAGCGTTGGCATGGTCGCGTATCGCCAGAATATGCCATCTTCAGGCCGGTCCTCCGAGGGCCCATGACCGATTCCGGTCCCACCACCTTGCCCCCCACGGTCACCACCTCACCGTTCTGAAGCCTCGCGAACAGAGGCCCCTCAGGCACCCCAAGCTCCTTGGCCCTGTCCGGCATGAACCTACCGGGCATGGGGTTTTCCTCGAAGACGTACCCCAAAGCTGGCACCGTGTGCTCGACCTCCACCGCCCTCACGGTGAAATCATCACCCTCGATGGCATCCCCACCCTCCAGCTCCACCGCTTGGACATCGAAGCCGAGATCGTAATACCCCAGGCCCAGCACGGCCGCCATCAGGTCCTTGATCCCCTCCGGACCGTACACGACCAGCTGCCTCTCCCTGCCATTGAAGTTCATCGACTGGATGAGCCCGGGCAGTCCCAGGAAATGGTCCCCGTGGAGGTGGGTGATGAATATCCTTGTGACCTTCATGTAGGAGAACGATGAGCGCATGAACTGGCGCTGGGTCCCTTCGCCGCAATCGAAGAGCAGCACCTCCGGCCCATGCCTGAGGGCGATGGACGTGGTGTTGCGTTCCGGCGTAGGGACGCTCCCCCCTGTGCCTAGGAAGAGTAGTTCCACGTCATCGGCATCGTTCAGACAGGATTAATTCCTTTGCCGGGCGAGCTCTCGACCTTCCGGCTTGAAACGTAGAACACGAGCAGTCCGATGATGGCTAGCACCGTGGCGATGTACATGGCCCCATGGTAGCCATAGACGAAGGCGGCGATGCCGCCGCAGATCGCCCCGATGATGGCCGAGATGCTTAGCGACGATTGCAGGAGTCCAGCACTGGTCCCTTTCTCCTCGTTCCGCTCCATGACGTACTTGACGCTGCCCACATAGAGGCTCGACCAAGCCGCGGCGATGGTGATCTGGGCGGGGATGATCTGCCAAGCCTCGGTGGCCAGGGTATAGGATGGGAACGTGATGATCGAGAAGACGAAGCCCGCCGCCACCAGCTTCTTGGAGCTGAAGCGGTCCACGATGTTCATGAATACGAACTGGGCCATCGCGTTCACCGCATATATCGTTCCGATGAACCACGGTGCCGCTCCCAGGTCCTGGAGGAACAATGGGTAGATGACCCATATCATGTTCGCCCCGGTGTGGCGGAACATTACCGACAGATATACCGGATAGTTCCTTCGCAATATCTCCTTGGGGAAGAATGGGACCTTGTGGTGCTTCTCCGTCGGAAAGGGCATGAGCAAGGAAATCGTGAAGGCCCCGAACATGAGGATGGAGCAGGCCAGGAAGATCTCGTAATAGATGGAGATGACCCCGGCCAAGAACACACCTACCCCGAAACCCAGGCTACCGTATGCCGAGAACTTGCCCACCTTCTTGTCCGAATCGTAGACATGGGCGAGCAATGCGGAGGGATAGATGCCTGCGCAAAGGCCTATCAGCAGCCTTACCAAGGCCAGGCTGGTCACACCGTCGGCGAAGATGAGCATGAATATGGCCACAGATGTCAGGGCCAGGCCGACCTGCAGGATCATTTTCCGACCATGGACGTCGGAATAACGACCGAAATAATACGAGGAACAGAAGAGGGCCGCGCTGAAAGAGGCGGTGATCAAGCCTATCTCAATGGTATTGGCGCCGAACTCATCCCGTAGAAGGTTGGGTATGAGGAGCGCCGAGCCCGACAGCGACGCGCTGGAGAGCATCTGCACCCATGAGGCCTTTCCCCCTCCGACCATGTGAGGATCACGCCTTCATGGCCTTTCAGTGACCTAAGCTATCCAACTTCCGGTCCTTCTTGCTGCGCTTCTTGTACTCCTTGTAATGTTCCTTGCAAAGATGTGCCCGGCGGGCTCCTTCCATGATGTCAAGCCCCGCCTCGCTCGCGGCGTCGGTGGAGATGGACCGTTCCGCATCCTTACCACATCCCTTGACAGTGCAAAGTTCTTCCTGGCGCTCTGGGGACTTTCGTTCCGCCATGGCCTTGAAATCGCACAAGCATTATAAAAATCCTGTCGCTGGCCAACCCGTTCTACGGCAGGTTTATTTTAGTTCAGGTGGAATACCGTCCGAGAACATGAAATGCGCACCAACCCAATGCACCATAAAGCGGATACTTGTGGCGGTGGACGGGTCCGAGAACTCGCTCAGAGCGGTCGAAAAGTCCATCGAGATGGCACTATCCTTTAGGGCCAGCGTCGTGCTTCTCCACGTGGTCGCCCCCTCCGACCTGAAGTATTACTCTGGCAAAGGCAAAGAGCCGTCCTGCGAGGACGCGGAAAAGGGGAACAGCAAGCTTTGCGAGGCCATCAAGATGCTCGAGGTCTCCAGGGTGCTATTCGACCCAAAGGTGGTCACCGGTAATCCCGCGGAGGCCATACTTGCCGAGGCGGAAGGTGAGGAAGAGGATGGTTACGACCTTATCATCCTCGGCAGCAAAGGGGACAGCGGGGGACAGAGATTCCTCTTCGGAAGCGTGGCCCAGAAGGTGACCCAGTACTCTCGGGTCCCGGTCCTGGTCGTGCCGTGAGGGTTGTGCCGTCCATGGTGAAGATCGCCCCATCCATCCTATCGGCCGACTTTTCCAGGTTAGGCGAGGAGGTGCGTCGGGTAGAGAGCGCCGGTGCGGACTGGGTGCACATGGACGTCATGGATGGCATGTTCGTCCCGAACCTGACCTTCGGTCCCACCGTGATAAAACATGTCCGGCCATGTACCAGACTTCCCTTCGACGTCCACCTGATGATAGTCAAGCCTGAAAGGTACCTGAAACAGTTCGCCGAAGCAGGGGCCGACCTGATAACGGTCCATGTGGAAGCGAGCGACCAAGTGCGGCAGAGCCTCGATACCATCCATGTCCTGGGCAAGGGGGCGGGCCTGTCCGTTAACCCGGAGACCGCCTTCGAGAGGGCCATGCCTTACCTGGAGCAACTGGAGCTCCTGCTCGTCATGAGCGTGCGTCCGGGCTTCGGTGGCCAATCGTTCATGCCGGACGTCATGGCCAAGGTGAGGGAGGCATGGAGATTGAAGGAGGAGAACGGTTATCGCTACGAGATCGAGGTGGACGGCGGGATCAACCGGCACACGGCGAAAATCATGCGTGGAGGCGGGAGCATCGGTGCTGGTGGCGGGGAACGCCCTCTTCGGGCTCGCCGACATGGGGGCGGAAATGTCCATCTGGAAGGGTTATGAAAAGGTCGAGAGGCGGGGGCGCCCTGTAGAGGATTTCCGCATAGATGCCTTTATGATGGATAACGCATTTCGGGTATGATATAAATACTACCCAGGAGGGGATGCAATATGACAAGGATAGGATCCAAGAAGTCTCTGGTGTACAAACTGGGGATTAAGGACGGTTTCAAAGTATACATGCACAATCCCCCGGCTGGTTTCCATACCGTCCTGGGAAGGCTCCCCAAGAACGTGGTCGAACTGGACAAGCCCATCTCCGACACCGATTTCATCCTCATCTTCATGCATGCCAAGAAGGAGCTGGCGGACGTCTACCCCAAGATGCTCAACTACCTCAGTCCTGAGGGCGTCATATGGGTCTGCTGGCCCAAGGAGTCCGCGGGGGTGAAGAGCGACCTCACCGGCAAGATAGTCCGGGACACCGGGGTCAACAGCGGCATGAGCGATGTCAAGGTCTCCTCCATAGATGACACTTGGTCGGGACTGAAGTTCGTGAAGAAGACCAAGGAAAAGTGAGCCGGGCCGTCGTTCCAGATGCGCTAGGGGCTCCAAAAGGTTGATAAACGGAACACGATATTCAGAGGCGAGTGGCTAAATTGGACATTTCGAGAAGAACTCTATTATTGGTGCTGGTCCTGGTCGTGCTACCCTTGGCCCTTTTGGGGGTATCGCTCTACCTCGATTCCAACATATGCATCGTCATGTCCATCCTGATGTGGGTCGGCATGGCCTTGGTGGCGGTGTTCCTTCCATATTTCAAGGAAGAGTGATCAGTCCACCACTTGGCCGAAGGCCATCTTGCTGCCCACCCGGGTGATCCTCACCTTGTAGGTCTGTCCCACCCTGGTCTCTGGCACAATGACCACGAAGCCCCCCACCTTGCCGACGCCATCCCCTTGCGACCCCAGGTCAGTGATGGCTAACTGGTATACCTTGCCCACCTCGACCGGTTTGGTCCCTTTGAAGCCGTACTCGTCCTTCATCGTCACAATATCGCCTTCGCTCTCTTATTAACGATACGCCCGTCGCATTTTCTATCTAGGATGTGCCCCATGCCTCCTGACGAAGGTGCCGACATGGGCGTGAACCTTAGCGACCTGGTGAGCTTCACCGAGCTGGACCCCGCACAGCTGAAAGGCAGGACCGTGGCCATCGACGCCTACAATGCCATCTACCAGTTCCTCTCCGTCATCCGCGGTCCCGACGGCGCGCCGCTCATGGACGGCAAAGGGCGGGTCACCAGTCATTTGGCCGGGCTGCTCAACCGCAACGCCAACCTCATCGAGCTGGGCCTGAGCCCGGTCTACGTCTTCGACGGCATCCCCTCCAGGTTGAAGTCCGCCACCATCCGGGAGAGGAGCGAGAGGCGGGCCAAGGCGCATGAGGAATGGAAGGAGGCGGTCAAGGAGGGGGACGTGCAGAAGGCCTACACCAAGGCCACCCAGTCCTCTAAGCTCACCAACGAGATCGTGGAATCGTCCCGGGTGCTGCTGGTGCATCTCGGCATCCCCATCGTCCAGGCGCCAGGGGAGGGAGAGGCCCAGGCCGCCTACATGGCCGCCAAGGGCGATGTCTGGTCCGCCTCCAGCCAGGACTTCGATTCGTTCCTTTTCGGCGCCCCTCGGCTGGTACGCAACCTCACCTTGGCCGGGAGACGGAAGATGCCCGGGCGCAACGAGTACCGTGACATCAAGATGGAGATGGCGGAGCTCGAGCCCACCTTGGCCGCCATCGGCCTGAGCCGGGAGCAGCTCATCGACCTGTGCATACTGGTCGGGACGGACTTCAACGAAGGGATCCGGGGCATCGGACCGAAGAAGGCCTTGAAGCTCATCAAGGAGCACGGTACGGCGCCCAAGGCCTTGGCCTCGCTGGACAAGGAACTGCCCGAGTACGAGGAGATCAAGGAGGTGTTCCTCCATTTCGAGCACGCCGATGAATATGACCTGCGCCTCCGCCAACCGGACCGCGAGAAGGTCATGGAAATGCTGGTGGGGCAGTATCGATTTCGGACAGCAGCGGGTGGAGAACGCCTTGCTGAAGATGTCCCCGCCCGCCCCCAAGAGACCGGAAAAGGGCAACCAGAGGTCCTTGGACTCGTTCTTCTGATTATCAACCCCGGAACTGTGAGGGCAGCAGTTATATGCGCCGCCCCTGATTACAGAACGGCCAGAGGGCCCATCCGACGGAGCCTGGGGGAATCCAGGACCGTTGGTTTAATAGCCCATGTCACATTCTGGGCAAGGAAGGGAAAGGGCGATGATAAAGCCAATCCAAAGCAACTACAACCCCGCCGAGCTGGAGAAGCAAGTGCGGGAGTACTGGACTCAGACCAACGCTTATCGCAAGACCAAGGAGTTACGGTCCGGAGGTCCCGACTTCTACTTCGTGGACGGCCCGCCGTACACCACCGGCTCCATTCACTTAGGGACCACTCTCAACAAGACCATCAAGGACACTTACATCCGCTTCCGGCGCATGCAGCGCTACAACGTGTTCGACAAGCCCGGCTACGACATGCACGGCCTGCCCATCGAGGTCAAGGTGGAGCAGTCCATCGGGGTGAAGAACAAGAAGGAGATCGAGGAGTACGGCATCGACCGTTTCGTTTCCACCTGCAAGAACTTCGCGATGGAGTTCCAACAGAAGATGAACGTCCAGTTCGCCGACCTGGGCGTCTGGATGGATTGGGAGAACCCTTACCTCACCATCGCCCCGTACTATATCGAGGCCGCCTGGTGGACCTTGAAGCGGGCCTATGACAAGGGCCTGCTCGCACCGGCGAACCGGGTGCTGCCCTCCTGCCCGCGCTGCGAGACGGCGCTGGCCGAGGCGGAGATCGAATATTCCGATGAGAAGGACCCGTCCATATACGTCAAGTTCCCGTTGCGCGACGACCCGAAGGTGAGCCTGCTCATCTGGACCACCACCCCGTGGACCTTGCCGGCGAACCTGGCCGTGGCCGCCCATCCTGACTTCCGTTATGCCAAGGTGCGCTACCGCCGTATCGGCGAGACCGAGACGGTCATCGTCATGATGGACCTGGTGGAACAGATCCGGGAGATGGCGGGATGGGAGAAGTACGACATACTGGAGGAGATCGAGGGCGATGACCTGGTGGGCCGGGAGTACGTCTCCATCTTCGAGGAGACGGTCCCGTACCAGAAGGATGTCCGGGGCAAATGGGTGCACCGCGTCATCCCTTCCAAGACCGTCGAGGCCTCCAACACCGGCCTGGTGCACATCGCCCCTGGCTTCGGTCCCGAGGACTTCGAGCTGGGCAAGGAGTTCGGCATCGAGCCGTTCTGCCCCGTGAACGAGACCGGCAAGTACACCGAGAGCGTCGGTCAGCGTTACGCCGGCATGCACATCAAAGAAGGCGAACGAGCTGATCCTCCAGGACCTGGAGGAGAAGGACCGCCTCTTCCACCGCACCACCCTGCTGCACCGTTATGGTCATTGCTGGCGCTGCAACTCGCCCATCATCTTCCGCACCACCAACCAGTGGTTCCTGAAGGTGTCCCAGGTGAGGAACCACATGCTGGAGGAGGTCGAGCGCATCCGCTGGACCCCTGACTGGGCCGGGTCCTCCCGCGAGTACGACTGGGTCTCCAACGCCCGCGACTGGTGCATATCGCGCCAACGTTATTGGGGCATCCCCATGCCGATCTGGACCTGCTCCAAGTGCAATGAGGTGAAGGTCATCGGCACCACCGAGGAGCTGGAGAAGGCGGACGGCTACCGCCGCGACATGGACCTGCACCGTCCCTGGATAGACGGGGTGACGATGAAGTGCGCCAAGTGCGGGGAGACCATGCGCCGGGTGCCAGACGTCCTCGATGTCTGGTTCGATTCGGCCGTGGCCTCCTGGGCCCAGCTGGGCTTCCCCAAGCAGAGGGCGGACTTCGAGAGGCTCTGGCCCGCCAAGTTCATCTGCGAGGCCCACGACCAGACCCGGGGATGGTTCTACTCCCAGCTCGCCGCGGGCGTGATAGCCTTCGGCCGCGCCCCGTATGAGAGCGTGCTCATGCACGGTTGGATGCTCGATCCCGATGGCCAGCCCATGTCCAAGAGCAAGGGAAACGTCATCGAGCCGGAGAAGGTCGTGAAGGACTATGGCGCCGACGCGCTGCGCTTCTACCTCATGCGGGCATCGGCCCCTTGGGAGGACACCAGTTTCCAATGGGAAGGGGTGAAGAGCGCCAGGAAGATGCTCAACGTCTACTGGAACGTGGTCAACTTCGCCACCACCTACATGGTCATAGACAATTTCGAATCGGTGGACTGGCCCATGGAGAAGTTGGAGGGCCATCTCCGTCCTGAGGACCGGTGGCTCGTCTCCCGCATGGAGAAGCTGAAGAGCGAGGTGACCCGGGACCTGAACAATTACGAGCTGCACAAGGCCACCCGCAACATGGAGGACTTCGTCCTGGAGGACCTGTCCCGCTGGTACGTCCGTCTCATCCGGGACCGCATGTGGAGCGAGGAGGGGGACCTGGACAAGCTCTCCGCCTACCGCGTGCTCTACGATTCCATAACCTCCCTCAACCTCATGATAGCGCCGATATGCCCGCACATCGCGGAGCAGGTGTACCGGGCCATGGACGGGAGCAAGGACACCGTCCATATGCTCGACTGGCCCACCTCCGACCTCACCAAGGTGGACGAGCGCCTGGAAACGGCGATGAACACCGTCAAGGAGATGGTCGAGATCGTCACCAGGGAACGCCAGACCCGGGGCATGAAGTTGCGCTGGCCTTTGAAGCGCATGATCGTGCTGCCCGACACGGCGGACTCCATGGAGGCGGTCAAGGCATTGCAGGACATCCTGATGCCCCAGGCCAACGTCAAGCGCATCGAATACGTCGAACCAGGAAAGGACTGGGACGAGACCGTCCTCACGGTGGTCCCGAACCCGAACGCCATCGGCAAGGTGTACCGCCAATGGGCCGCCAAGATCGCCGTCCTGCTCAAATCCCGTCCCGCCCGCCTCATCAAGGAGTCGGTGGAGAAAGGCTCCTACCAGCTGGGGATCGAAGGCCAATACCTGAGCATCGAGCCCAATATGGTCTCCTTCGAGGCGGCGCTGCCGCAGGATGTCCTGGCCGTGAAGTATAGCGGCGGGCAGATCTATCTTGATTTCCAGATCACGGCCGAGATCGAGGCGGAAGGTTATTCCCGCGAGCTCATCCGGCGCATCCAGCAGATGCGCAAGGACATGAAGCTGGATGTGGAGGAGTTCATCGCGGTCGAGATAAATGCCCCGGCCAAGATCGAGGAGTACGTCAAGGTGTGGATGGACCACATCATGTCCGAGACCAGGTGCCGTCGCATGCAGTTCATGAACCAGCCCAATGGCGAGTACAAGGTGCAATGGGACATCGAGGGGGAGAAGCTCTCCCTGGGCATCACCTCCCTGCACATCCGAGATGCCATCTCTGAGCTCATGGACCTGCCCGGGATGATCGCAGAAGATCGCGCTTGCCCTGGTTGACGCCGGCTTCCGGTCGGTGGATTCCCTGCGCGGCATGGACGAGGAAAAGCTCGCGGCCATCCCTGGCCTGACCAGGCCGGATGCGAAGAAGATCGTGCATGCGCTGTCGCGAAAGGACGCCGCTGCCGATCGATGCGTCGTATGCAACGGTCCCGTTGACGAAAAGGGCCTCTGTCCCAAGTGCGGCAAGTCCCCGGTCTCCAACGAGCCGCTCCCCAAGGAGCGCATGTTGCCTCTGCTGATGCGCATACCTAGGGTCAATCAGCTCAAAGCGGAGATGCTCTACGATGCGGGATACTTCAACCCGGAAAAAATGAAGAACGCCAGCAAGGACGACCTGAGCAACGTCAAGGGTCTGGGCTCCAAGACGATCGACAGCATACTGGCCTATGTTGCCGAGGGAAATCTGGAGAAGAGCGTGCCGTGCAAGAAGTGCGGCGTGACCGTAGGTCCGGACATGTTGATCTGTCCCAACTGTGGCATGGCGGTGTTGATGGAGGAGGAGGCCGAGGATGAGGTGCCATCGGCGGCCGAGAAGAAGGCCGTGGTGGACCTGGAGCGTTCATTCAGCTACCTCATCAAGGAGGACCGTTCCGACCGCGCCTACGCCTACTTCGAGAAGGAGATCGGGAAGGGCCTGAAAGGTTACTGCGTCACCAGGAACTACCCGGTGAAGATCAAATCGAAGTTCAACATCGGGTCGACGCCCATCGTTTGGTTGTCCAATGTCGGCAAGGAGGACTCCCTGAGGCCGAAGGACCTGGAGAAGCTGTCCTACTCGCTGGAGCAGTTCCTTGCCAACGGCGGGGGCATCGTGCTCCTGGATGGCTTGGAGTATCTGATCACCAACAACAACTTCCTCACGGTGCTGCGCTTCGTGCAATCGCTCCGTGATCAGGTGGCGATCAACCACTCCATTCTGCTGATGGTGCTGAACCCGTCCACCTTGGACCCCCATGAGATGAACCTTCTGGAGAAAGAGGTCGACGGCACCATCTGAGCCGACCACTCAAACCTTTTATTTCCCTTTCACCATTTATGTCGCGAGGGATGGGACGAGCTGCAAGCATAGATTGAACGGGAAGGTCGATGGCCATTGCCTACTGGAAACGCATCTCTGTCGATGAGAGGGGATGTCGGAGCCTTGTCTTCCATTCGGAGAGCGGCGGCCCGGTCCGCTGCGATGCCTTGCTCTTCAGGTACTGCCCTTTCAAGGCCAACGGGGTGAAGGACGACCCGTTGGACCAAAAAGGCAGGGTGCGCTGTGAATGGTGCGGAGGGAGGCACGACCCCAACTCGTTGAACCGAAGGCTTTGTCGGGAGTGGCACCGTTTCAAGTCCGTCCATATGGAGAACCAGAGGGCCATGCCCGGTGCGCGCAAGTTCTACCTGCATGGCACCAAGGAGGAGGTGTTCTCGATCGAATGCGATGATGTTCTACGCCGCCAACTGTGGCCCAAGGTCAAGGTGACGGTCCTTCGCAGGGACCGGTTCACCTGTCAGGATTGCGGACGGAAGGGACGGACCCTGGTGGATGGGAAATGGAAGGGCTTGGAGGTGCACCATATCGTCCCTCGGAGCGAGGGCGGCACCGACCACCCCGCCAATCTCAAGACGCTTTGTGTCCATTGCCACGCCTCTTACACGGTGACAGCGCCAGGGAGAGGGCGGTCTTGCGGGCGAATGAGAGCGAGGTGGGAAAACTGAACCGTCTCTCCTATCTTTATGAGGTCGGGGAAATTGGTCCAGACGAAGGGTCCCAGCCTGTACGATATCGAGAGAAGCGACCAATGATGGGCGGTGCCTAAAGCGATACCGCAATGATCGAAGGAATTTGATTGTCCCAGCCTGTCCAACGATCCCAAGTCCGGAAGACGGAGTTGAACATTGAATGGAGGACTAATCCATGGACGATACAAATCTAGCAGATGATTCTCGGTCCTCTTATGCGTCGAGGTCGGAGAGCAATTTGATAAAGCCCGGGACAAGGTCCAGGTCTTCCATCTCCCCCTTGGCCATCCAGCGGCACTCCGTGTGTTCCCAGTCCAATCTTATTTTGGGGAGTCGACATCGAAAAGGAAAGGGTGGATCCTCCAAATCCGACCCTCAGAGCGGATCGTCACCAACTTACCTATTCGGACCAATTGGGGGTCCTCGACCCCGGTCTCCTCGGCGATCTCCTTGTAGGCCGTTTCCAATGGCTCCTCTCCCTTTTCCACGAACCCGCTCACCCCTGCCCATTTCTGGCGGTTGGTGGAGACCTTGTCACTGCGCTTGAGTACCAGGAACTTGCCGTCATTCCTCAGGACGCAGGTCACGACCTCGGAGATGGTGACATCCAAGATATCGACCGTGCCCTTGTCCCCATCGACCTCGACGAGGTCCCCATCCTGGACCAGGGAGATGTCGATCCCATCCACCATCGGGACCCCGGCCATCACCGCGCCGGTCGCCACGATGGTCTCCGCCCTTTCGTTGATTATCGCCGACGGGCAGATGGCCGTTCTTCTTCAGGTCCAATAAGGTATAGGAACCGACCGTGCTCCCTTTCCCCCTCTGGAAGACGAAGACCTTGCCATCGAGCGACTCGCCCTCCTTACCGCTGGAGACGGTGAGAATGCCTGTTTGGGGGTTGACCCCGCCCAGGAAGCTGAACGCGGAGCGCAGCACAATGGCATTGCCCCTTGCCTTCCCTTTTGAGATCGGCCTTCCTTGGACGATCAAGTTATCACCTCGAGCAACCTTGGGGCGGATTGGCAGACCACCTTCTGAGAGCACAGGCCAGGCAGGTAGGAGCATGCCTTGCAGGAATTGGTGGCGGTGACCTTGTGCGTGCCCTCTATCGGGGCCACGATCATGCATGTGTCGCACACGACCTTTCCGAAGCGGTCCAACGACGCCACCTCCTCGGGACATTGCGCCACCGTGCTCCTGGAGCTGCAGAACCAGACCTCGGTCTCCTTGGGACGGGGTTTGCCCTTGATCAACTTGGCCAGTTCCCTTATCTCCTTGACGGAGAGGTGGGGGCAGCCCAAGGCGATGAGGTCGGGGCTATCATCAGTGCTCAGTTTCGCCCTGACCTCCTCGAGGTCCTTCTTGGATAAGTCGGACCACCTCCAGACCCTTAAGGTCGCGCCCTCCGCTCTCCGGCGTCGACCCATCGACATGGAACATGGCCACGCTCCCGGAGGCGGCCATGGCCGCCGCCATGATCTTCAGCTCGTCCTGGTCTGGACGGATGCCTTTGAAATAAGGCACGGAGGCGCCGGTGCTCAAGCCCACCGCATGGCCCAACAATGAGTGCTCGAAAACACCCGATCACGTCCTCGACCTCGATCACGACGGTGGGTGCCCGGTTCTCGTCCAGATGCATACCGTAATGCGGCGTCTTGCCCAATATGGCCGCTGCGAGCGCACCCGGGCCGCCTTCCCGGTTCGTACGGGCCCCGAGGACGGAATTCGAATATGACAACGCGGAGGACTCGGCCCACGCGATGGTGTCGCCCTTTCCTTGGGACGTTCTCACCTAGGTATGGTGTGCAAGAGCATGTCGTCCTAACGCCCAGGGACGAATAGCATCTCATTATCTCCAGCTGACGGTCCGAGAATCGCTCCGGGACGCGCATCTCCTTCCAGCGTTCGGCATCCATCCCCATGGGGTTCAGGGTGGTGGGGACCCGAACCTTGGTGTCCTTGGACATCTCCTTCAAGAAATCGATACCGCCCTCTCCGATGGTCTTATAGGAAACGCCGGAAAGGTGGGCCGAGGATATCGGGACCAGACGGTCGGCATCATAGATGCGGCCCAGGGCCACCAATAGCTCCATGGCCCTTTGCGGTCCTGGCCCTTGCTCCCCAGACAGGATCTTCTCCTCTTCAGCGGTAAGGTACATGTCCGGGCCGTGTAACGCAGGAGGCCCGATAAATAATGTTTCGAGCAAGGAACATCATTTATGATGTGCGGCAGAGGCTGATGGAAATGTGAGCAGAAGGCAGGTCACGTGGAACGTTGTTCCACATCATCCCGAAATCATTCGCTAACGATGTAAAAGGTACGATTTTTTTAAATATACATCATCATGTGATTGTCTTTGCGTGACAGGGCTTGACATACCAAATCTGTCAATGAAAAATTAAGATGAAACACGGAGCGGTCGTTCCTCCTCGTTGTCGAGTTGTGTTCCTGCTCGGCCGCTCCGCCCTACCTTAATTCCATTGTGGTTATTTACATTTTACACGATAAATGGCGATCAGGCCGATGTTCGATTCAAAATTGGAATAAAAAGATGAGGAATGGAGCGGGCCCGCGGGGATTTGAACCCCGGTTCAAGGCTCCGGAGGCCTTTGTGATATCCAAGCTACACTACGAGCCCGTGTACGGTCCTCTATGAAGAGGGCCGATTAAAGCTTTTCAGACCGGGGCGAGAGAGATGGAGCGCGGCTCACTTCTTCTTGCTGAACTCGGTGTATCCGCACCGACCGCAAGACACCCTGTCCTCATGGTTGGCCAGGAACACTCCGGGACCGCACTTCGGGCAGTGCTTCTTCTTGCGCTCGAGCTTTCCGTCCTTTCCGACGCCATAGGCGTCCTTCTTGGACTTGCGGACGGTCTTGGCGGCCGGGGCCTTCTTCTTGTCGTCCTTTGCCATTTCAAATCACCTTACTTTATCTTCTTGGCGGCCTTGGCCGCGGGTGCGGCAGCGACGCGCTTCTTCTTCTCGGCCAGACCGTGGCGGACCTGCATGTAGTTCCTCTCGGTCTTCTTGGCGGCCTCGACGGACTCGTAGACCTTGGCATACCCATGGCTCACGCCGGTGCCGGTCTCGGTGTTGGTGCGGTCGATGATGACCAGCTCCTTCTTCGCGCCCATGGCCTCCGCCACCTTCTGGCGCAGCTCATCCCTCTTGGGGGTGGCCACACCATTGTGCTCGGCTGTGAAGGTCAGCTCCCATCTGTGCTGGAGCGCGTTCTGTTTCTTGTTGTCGATCCTCAGGTTCAATTCGATTCCTCCATCTCGTTTATAAAACGTTTCGCTCTCTCGCGGACATTGACGTCTATGCGGACCATGGTCATCCCCCTTTTGGGGATGCCGTAGATCAGGCAGGAGCGGTCCGGTGCCACAGCGGCGCATACCAGCGCTGCCAGGTCCTCCTCGCCCTCAATGAGCATTTTCGTGGGCGTCTTGATGCGCAAGGCCTTTTCGACCTCCTCCACCAGGCTCGGCCCTATCGTGCCCGGTTCGTTCTTGACCACCACGTTCCTTCCCTCGATCTCGTCGATGTAACGGTCAAGGGCGGTCATGGGTCGCCTCTCGGTGCTACGGTCGTAGATGGTGAGATGGGGGATGACATGGTTCTGGATCAAGGCCAGGGAGACGACATCGCCCACTGAGATGACCTTCTTGCACTTTTGTGCCTCCTTGACTATCTCAGACTCGGTCAAAACCTCACCCCACAACATCCGCATCTGCGGCCAAAGACGTTCAGGCAGCACCCATCCGTTCTTTGGGACTCGCAGTTCAGCGCACCTTGAGCGCGAACTTGCCGTTGACATTTATGCCCATCCTTTTGGCTATCTCGGACTTGCTGTGGTCGATGATGATCACATAGCCCTGCCAATCCTTCGAGGTCTGGTTGCTGCACAGCGGGCATACATCCTCCTCGGTTATGAAGCTGCAATGCTTGCAGGCCTTGAGCAGTTTGGTCATGCCGCTCCCTTCTCCGCCTTCTTGGCCTTGTCCTCGGCGAGCCATTCCATCTTGCCCAGACCAGGCTGTCTCATGGTCAGGCCGATCTTGCTCTCCCGCGGGTTCCTCTCGTTGAGCGAGAGCGCGACGATACGGGCGCGCACCTTGTCGCCCACCCTCAGGTCCCGCTTGGTGTCCTTGCCGATGAGGCGTTGGTTGACGTCATCGATGTCGATGCGGTCGTCCATCACCTGGCTGATGTGGAGCAGGCCATCGAGCGGTCCGAAGCGCACGAAGGCGCCGAACTTGAGCACCTCGACGATGGCCCCTTCCACGATCTCCTGCTGCATGGGCTTGAAGATCAGAGCGTCGTATTTCACCGTCTGGTACACCGCGCCGTCGCCGTGGACGATGCGCCCTGGGCCAACGGCCTCGATGTTCCGGATGAGCACGGTGAGGGACTCCCCTTCGATCTTGCCCTCGTAAGATTCCCTTGCGAGTCTGTCGATCACCACTTCTAGGTCATCGCCCAGTCGCTCCGGAGGAATACGAACAACGTTCTCACGTTGTGTCAACAAGTACATTGATAGACCCCTGTAACTAACCAGCGATATGGTAACCGTTATTTAAAGATTGACTATAAAAACCGATGGTCATCTGGTATCTGGACAAAAAAAGAAAGGATGGGGAAAGGGGTTTCAAACCGCGACCACGAACAGGCCCGCGAACACCAGGGTGATGGTGGCCAGGAGCTTGATCAGCACGTGCAGCGAAGGTCCGGCGGTGTCCTTGAACGGGTCACCGACGGTGTCTCCGACCACAGCCGCGGCGTGGAGCGGGGTCTTCTTCTGACCGGTGGACTCGACGTACTTCTTTGCATTGTCCCACGCGCCACCGCTGTTGTTCAGGGTCAGGGCCATCATCAAACCTGCGATGGTTCCGACCATGAGCAACGCACCCACGGACTGATATGCGATCGTCCAGTCATCTGGATAGGCATACCTCATGACGAGACCTAAGGTCACCGGTACGATGACCGGCAGTATGCCCGGCAGGATCATGGCCTTCAGGGCACCCTTGGTGGATATGTCCACGCAACGGGCGTAATCGGGCTTGTCGTTCCCAGCCAATATGTTGGGGTTCTCCTTGAACTGGCGGCGGACCTCGGAGATCATATCTCCAGCGGCCTTACCGACCGCGCGTATGGCCAAGGAGGCGAACAGGAACACAAGCATCGCCCCGATGAGCGCCCCGACAAACACCGGGGGTTGAGCGATGTCCACTTCGTAGACCGTGAAGATCTCCGTTCCTTCCAAACCACGGATGGATGCGACCGCATCGAAGTAGGCACCGAAGAGCAGATACGCGGCCAAGGCAGCCGATCCCATGGCATATCCCTTGGTCAGGGCCTTGGTGGTGTTGCCGACAGAGTCTAGCTTGTCAGTGCGGTGGCGGATCTCCTCCGGCTGCTGGGACATCTCGACTATGCCACCAGCGTTGTCGGTGATCGGACCGAAGGTATCCTCGGCCAGCACGAACGCGGCAGTGGCCAGCATGCCCATGGTGGCCACGGCTGTGCCGTAAAGACCATATGAGAACAGTTCCCCGGAAGATGATCCGGATGGGGCTGCGAGCTGACCCAGATAATAAGCACCTAGCAACGAGACGGATATGGCAATGACCGGCATGAACACGGTCTCCAGACCGATGGCGAAACCACTGATGATGTTGGTCGCCGCTCCGGTCTCAGAGGCCTTGGCGATGTCACGCACTGGACGGTAGGAACCGGATGTATAGTATTGGGTGATGTACACAATGACTATGCTGAGTATGACTCCCACTATCCCACAAGCAAGGAAGTAGATCCAGTTGTCACCAAGCATCTGGCTGGCAGCAATGCCGAACAAGATGATGGCAAGGACACAGGCGATGTAATAGCCGCGATTCAATGCCTTCATCGGCTCTTCGTCCTCGCTCCTCATCTTGACCATGTAAATGCCGACGATACCGGCGAATATTCCTAGGCCACGAGCGACCAGGGGGAAGAATACGAATCCGATGTTTCCAGTGATCCCATAGATGACGAAACCGAGTATCATGGCACCGATGTTCTCAGCCGCGGTGGATTCGAACAGGTCAGCGCCACGTCCGGCGCAATCGCCCACGTTGTCCCCGACCAGGTCAGCGATGACCGCGGGGTTCTTGGGGCTGTCCTCAGGTATGCCTGCCTCGACCTTACCGACCAGGTCCGCGCCGACATCGGCGGCCTTGGTGTAGATACCGCCGCCAAGTTGCGCGAACAACGCGGCGAAGGATGCACCGAAAGCGTAACCGACCGAGAGTAGGAGGGCGTCTTGCAAGCCCGTGTCCACGCCATTAGCGTTGATATCGGACCCCTGCAGGAACCAGAACAGGAAGACCACACCGGCCACCCCGAGCAAGCTCAGGGTGACGACGGCGATACCGGAGACCGCACCGCCTCTGAAGGAGACCTGAAGGGCCTCGGGGAGAGTGCGCCGCGCGGCGCTGGCGGTCCTGATGTTGGCGTTCACGGAAACGATCATCCCAATGTAGCCCGAGAGGGCAGAACAGAAGGCGCCGATCAAGAACGCAGCACCGGTCAGCGGATCGATGGCGACCATGATGAGGACGCCCAGTACAACGCTGATAATGGCAATCGTCTTATATTGTCGAGCCAAGTAGGCCATGGCCCCTTCCTTTATGGCGTCACTGACCACCCTCATTTCAGGTGTACCGGTGTCCTTCTTGAACACCCAGCGCGTCAGAAGCCAAACGAAGAGCAGACCGACAAGACCCGCAATAGGAATCACATACAGTATTGGATCCAATTCCACTTCAATCATAGGATATTCTCCAATGCGAGTTTAAGGGCAAATAAGGATTCTTGTATAAGTCATTTGTTCTTTTGAGAACCACGTTTTTCGAATACTGGCTTCGATTACGCATTAGCCGTTTAAATTGATAGTGATAATCAATCGGCCGACCTTCGCTTTCTACCAATTATCTGCGTGAGAGGTATTAGTTCTCAGCCATGAGTGAAGGGGATTAAATATATATGTGAAAATATAATATTAGGAATGTGGCCGCCCTCACGGACCCGGATTTTCTGATCAATGCCCTGATAGCCGTAGGTGTGGGTGCCTTGGTCGGGCTGGAGAGGGAGCACCATCGTGACGAGGTCTCCTCCTATGCTGGAGTGAGGACGTTCGCTCTGGTATCGTTATTCGGATTCATCACCGCCTATCTGACCACGCAGGACCCGGATTTCGCCTGGGTGCTGATGATCGGGGTCCTGCTGGTAGGCGCCTTCGCGATATTCCTGGCCTACATCAAGTATGTGAAGGGGTTCCCCGGCCTGACAACGCCCATGGCCATGATGGTGACCTTCTTCGCCGGGGCCTTGGTGGGATTGAACCTGCTCTTCGCCGCGGCGGTGGTGACCCTGGTGGCGACCTTCCTATTGGTATCGAGGCGGAGGCTCCACAAGTTGGCCGCCATCCTGGAGGACGATGAGATCATCGGGGCTCTGCAGTTCCTCACCCTGGCCGTGATCCTTTATCCTCTAACGAACGAGCTGGAACTGCAGGAGCCTTGGGACGTGTTCAACCCAGGCGGCATCCTGGCCTTGAACTTCATACTGCTGTTGGTGGTCTTTGTGAGCGCCATCAGCTTCGTTTCCTATATCATCATCCGGAAGGAGGGGCCAAAGAGAGGGCTGGAGTTCTCCGGTCTGCTCGGTGGCATGATCAACTCCGAGGCCACCACCGCCTCGATAAGCAACATGGTGAAGGAGCGCAAGGACCTGCTCAAGACAGCGATGTCCGGCATACTTTTCGCCACTGGTGTGATGTTCGTGCGGAACCTCATCGTGGTGGCCCTCTCCGACCCCACCATGGATACCGCTCTGATATTGTTGCTCCCAGCGGCGATCGCCACCGCGGTCGCCTTCCTGCTCGGGCTGATGATCAAGTCGGGAGAGGTCTCGCAGCAGAAGCTCGAGGTCAAGTCCCCGTTCGCCATAATGCCCGCCCTGAAGTTCGCACTTCTGATCCTGGTCATATCGGTGATATCCTACGCCGCCAACGAATACCTGGGAGACTACGGTGTCTACGTTTCCGCCATCGGCGGTTTCGTCTCCTCGGCCGCGGTGGCGGCCTCCCTGGGAACCTTGGTCTACACCAGTGGGTTGGATCCCCTCATCGCCGCGCAGACCATCATGCTTGCCTGCGTTTTCAGCTGCATCAACAAGATCATAATAACCCGGTCGATCGATAAGGACCTGGCCTCCGCGGCCAAGAACCGATTGATAGCGGTCACGGCGGTGGCGGTCGTGAACACCGTGGCCCTCTTCATCATCAGCCTGGTGCTATGATTGGCGCTCAGAACCTGGCCTTGAGGACTATGATGCCCTCGCGCCTGGAGATGTCGATGGGCTGACGTCCGGTGCCATGATTGGTGCCCCTCATCTTGAGCACCTCCACGTATTTCCTTCGCGTCACGACCTCGTCGGAGAGCAAGAGCAGGATGATGCCATCTACGGCATAGGCTATCTCAGAAGGGTAGAGCTCGTTGGGTTTGACCTCTCCAGTGACCACGGTCACAGCGTTCCAGTTCTTGAGACGGTTCGTAAGGTCGAACAGGAACTGACGATAGTCGCCTCCCATCATGTTGCCTATCACGGTCAACGGATCGATGACGATGCGCGTGGGCATGACCTCGGCGATCTTCTCATCGATGACGTTCAAGATCTCCTCTGGCTTCATGGTGCGGAGCTTGTCGCCCAGGTCCATGTAGACTATCTGGTCGTCGAAGTAGGAGGGGTCCATGAAGTCGAACTGCATGGCATAGCGCATCATCCACTGGGTCGGTTCGCTCAATGTGGTAATGTAAAGCACTGCTCCCCTTTCTTGGCCCCTTCGCAGAGGTATTTCATCGCGAAGGTGGTCTTGCCAGTGCCAGCGCTTCCGGCCACCAGTATCACGGATGGGAATGGGAAGCCCCCCTCGATGGAATCATCTAAACCGTTGATGCCGCTGGTGAGGCGGACGATCTCCGCCCGGGGCCTGACACATGTATCGGGAGCGCTCATTTTCTTCAAACCTCGTTAGAATCCACTATCCTGGCTATTCCATTCCGCTTGCTGGTTAGCGACATCGAGGCCAGGATGCCATCGTTGACGCTTATCTCATGGGGGCAGAGCGAGCGCGCCGCCTCGTAGAGCATGCAGTTCCTCTCCCTGTCCACGAGCAACGGGATCTGCACCCGAGCGTGGGAAGTGAGGACATCTATGAAATCCTGAAGGAAGACCTCCACGTTGTTGAAGCTGTTATAGAGCAACAACGAGGATATGTTATCGATCATGGCGAACCGGCACCGTTGCAGGTCCATCGGGCGCAGGCTGAGGCGAATTGCCTGCCCAGTCCCTTATGACCGATGGCAGGGAGTCGATGTTGGATGGGGCGTTCAGACGGTTGGCAGGGTTGTGGCTGTTCTTGGTGTCCGCCGCGAACCGACTTATGGCGTCGATGAATATCAGGCCCTGCGGGTCTATCTGATGCATGCCCATCAGATGCAACATGTAATGGTGCGGCCTGTCCACCGCGATGAACATCCCCGGACGTCCAGGCATGGATGAGAACGCCTTGAGAAGGAGCAGGTTGACCCTGACGAACTGAGTGGATTTGACGTCCAAGAGCACCGGGCCATTGTCGAAGGCGCTCAAGTTGTCCTTGAGATAAGCCATTAGGTACAGGTCCTTCTCGTTCATTCCGCCACTTTCTATTCGATTGGCCCGAGGATATTTAAAATCACTCGGCTAATTATCATCGATAGGTCAGAAAATCGGTATGTAGAATGATAAAATATCGATATGCTGGGTGGACCTCGGTCCGACCCATGGGACAAGCCATTTTATATTTTCATCGCTTTCCAATGCTGATAACTTGAGCCAGGGAGACATTTGGGGGCTGTTGCTGGTGTATTCCTACATCGGAGCGGTGGTGCTCATCGCCAGCAAATCCGCTTATCTGAAGCGCACCAAGATGCACCGCAAGTTCATCCATATCATGATCGGTAACATCGTCTTCTTCTGGTGGGTGTTCGACAACGCATGGGCCATGGCCCTGCTCGCCGCAGCCCCTTTCATCTTCTTCTGTTACCTTCTCTCCAAGGAAGGCTCCAGGACCGATGAGCCCAAGTCAAAGGTGGAGAAGGAGCTCAAAGGGTCCATACTGGCCGAGGCATCTATCAATGGGCACAAGCTCGGTCTGGTCTTCTATGCCATTTCCTGGACGCTGCTGGCGTTCGTTTTCTTCGACAACCTGATGATAGCATCCATCGGCATAGTCTGCATGGCCTACGGAGATGGCATGGGCGGACTTATCGGCAAGAGGTATGGGAAGCGAAAGATACATGGAGGCAAGACCTTGGAGGGAAGCCTCGTCCGTTTTCATATTCGCCATGATCGCCTGCGCCGTGGTCTTCGCCTTCTACAGCTACCTCAGCATGAATGGCATCTATGGCGACCACGAGGTGGAGGCCATCTGGATCCTTCCGATAAGCGCCGGCATAGCCGCCTACGTGGCGGTGGTGGAACTGTACACCCCGGGAGAGTATGACAACCTGGTCATACCCATAACCACGGTGCTCATCTTGGCGGCGGCGGGGATCTGAGGATGCGCTGGATCGTCGTGGATGGCATCGATGGCTCGGGCAAGAGCACGGTGGCCCATTGGATGGCGGACCGGTACAAAGAGGATGGGTTTCACGGTGCACCTGTTCGTGCACCCCTCGGAACGCTTGTTGGGTCGCATCTCCAAGGCGGCATTGCAGTCGAAGGGCAGCCTCATGCACGCCATCGCCACGATGTTCTTCATCGGCGATGTGTTGGTCTCGATACGTCGGAAACGTAGGGTGGTGGGTCCGAAGGACCGTGTGATATTCGTCCGATACCTAATGGGGGCGGCATACCTGCCAGAAGGTCTGATGGCCACCGGATATGAACTTTTCAAGCGCATCATCGACCTTCCACCCGCCCGGATGCTGGTGGACGTCCTCCCGGAGGTGGCCTTGGCTCGGATAGAGATGAGGGACCACGAAAGGGAGATGTTCGAGAACATCGAGGGACTGAGGGAATCGAGAAGGAAGACCTTGGTCCTGGCCCAAGGATGGATGGTTGGTGCTCGACAACTCTGGACCGGCAGAGGCGACCAGAGGCGGAACTGAAGGCCATCATGGACCGATGGGAGTCGTCCTAGTCACCTTGGACCGCAGCAATATGGACAGACCGATGGCGACAGTGATGGTGATGGCAGTGATGACCAGCACGGCGTCGTACCCCTGTTCCAAGTAGACCGAGCCTAGGATAAGGGGAGAGATCGCATAACCAAGGAAGCGCGAGCTATTGAACACCGATGAGACCGTGCCTTTGATGTCTGGAATGAACTCAACCGTCAAGGTGAACAGCGATGCCCACAAGATCTGGGACCCGGTCCCGAGCATTGCCAACGATAGCACCGTACCACATCACGCTGGACGAGCTGTACAAAGAGATCATGGAGGCGAGGACCACCATTAGGCCGAGGGAGGCGGTGGTGGCCCTGCCGATCCTCTCCACCAGGAAGCCGCCGAAGGGGGCGGCGAAAATGCCTGCCATGCCGGTCAACGCCACCATCGCCCCTATCTCTCCCCCCGTGAGGTCCAATGGGGGCTTGGCCAGAATGTCGGATACATAGGAGAGCGCTCCGATGTAGCAGAAGAAATTGAGGAACCCTATGGCGGAGATGAGGATCACGCCATGGTCCTTCAGCGTCCTTTTGAGATTTGGCCGCATCGAGCGCATTGACGCTCCGGAGGAATAGGAATCCCTGTCCCTTATAGGTCGCCAGAATGGCAGCGTTGCATATGACGCAAAGCACCGCTATGAGGACGAAGGTATAGCGCCAGTCCCATTGGCTCATGATCCCGGCGATGAGCGGGCCACATGCCACGCCTGCGGTGGTGGCGGCGGCCAGGAACCCCATGTTCCGGCCTCGGGATTCTGGAGGCACGACCTCTGCCAGTATCGCCACCAGCACCGGGTTCACGAAGGCATATCCGAACCCTTGCACCGCTCGAGAAAGATAGAACACCCCCGCGTCTTGGCTGAGGGCGCAAAGCACCGCCCCCGCGGCATAGACCATGAACCCGAAGGTCACCACCTTGCGGCGTCCATATATGTCCGAGATCGAGCCAGAGAAAAAACTGAAGATGGCAAAGGGGAACATGTAGAAGCTGATGGAGATGAGCACCTCCGCAGCGGTGAGCGAGAACTCCTGCTCGAGGATGGGGACCACGGCCAGGACGGCGTTGCCAGCGAGCGGTCCGGAGAAAGCTCCGATGAACACTGCCAGGCGGGCGTAGTTGACCATCCGGGCCGAATCATCGCCGATGGATATTATCTTTCTGGGGGGCGGATGGGCGATATCAGCAACATATTTCTAGGCCTATCGGGCTGACCAAAATGAGGATTGGGATAAATGACCGGCCGCAAGGTTGAGGACATCAAGGTTCGAGAAAGCATGAGCGTGGACGAGCTCATGCGCGAGCTCAAAGGCTCAGGGGGCTTCACCGGCAGAAAGGTGGCTGACGCGGTGGACATCATGGAGAAGATGGCCCGCAGCGAAGGCTGCGTCAAGTTCCTCTCCTTCCCCGCTTGCATCATGGCCACAGGCACAAGGGGTGTCATCGTGGAGCTGGTCAAGCGCAAGCTGGTGGACGTGATCATCACCACCTGCGGCACCCTCGACCACGACCTGGCGCGCACCTGGCGCGACTATTACCATGGCGATTTCTACATGGACGACGCGGAGCTGCGGCGCGAAGGCATCAACCGATTGGGCAACATACTGGTCCCGGATGAGAGCTACGGACTGGTGTTGGAGGAGAGGCTGATCCCCATGTTCGAGGAGATATTGGAAGGGAAGAATTCCATATCCACCCGCGAGCTCATAGACCAGGTCGGCTCCCGCATCGATGACGAAAGCTCGTTGCTGCACTGGTGCCACCGCAACCAAGTGCCCATCTTCGTACCTGGCATCACTGATGGATCGTTCGGAAGTCAGATATGGATGTACTGGCAGACGCATCGCAAGCTCCATATCAACCTCTTCCAGGACGAGCAGGACCTCTCCGATATCATATTCCATGCCAAGGAGACCGGTGCGGTCATCGTGGGCGGAGGGATCTCCAAACACCATGTGATCTGGTGGAACCAGTTCCGCGGCGGTCTTGATTACGCGGTCTACATGACCACCGCCCCTGAGTACGACGGCTCCCTTTCCGGGGCACAAGTGAGGGAGGCGGTCTCCTGGGGCAAGGTCAAGGAGACGGCGGACCATGTCACGGTCGAAGGTGACGCGACCATCACCCTCCCCATGACGGTGGCGAGCTTGGTGGAGAGGATGCGGAAGTGAGAAGGGTCGCGGTCATAGGTGGGGACGGCATCGGCCCGGAGGTCATCAGCTCTGCGATAAGGACCCTGGAGGCGGTCGGAGCACCATTGGAGCTGGTCCCGGCGGAGATGGGGCTACGATGCCATTCCATTCATGGCTCTTATCTTCCCGAAAGGACCATCCAGACCATGGAGGCGACCGATTGCTGTCTCTTCGGGGCCATCACCTCCCCCACCACCGCCATTCCAGGCTATCGCTCCCCCTTGTTGGAGGTACGGAAACGGTTCGACCTTTACGCCAACGTCCGACCGTCGAGGAGGTTGAACCCTCGCATCGGTCTGGTGGACCTTGACCTGGTCATCGTCAGGGAGAACACGGAGGGCATGTACACCGGCCTGGAGAGCGATATCGATGGTGGTGTGTCCCTACAAAGGATCGTCACGGAGAGGGCCTGCCGACGCCTGGTGAGGTTCTCGATCGACCTATGTAAAAAGAAAGGGATCGAAAGCATCACCTGCGTGCATAAGGCCAACGTGCTTCGGCGGTCCGACGGATTGTTCAAGCGCATCTTCTACGAGGAAGTGGAAGGTTCGGGGCTGGAGGCCAACGACATCTTGGTGGACGCGGCCGCTGCCGCCCTTGTGTCCAAACCGAAGGACCTGCATTGCATGGTCACCCTGAACCTATATGGTGACATCCTTTCGGACGAGGCGGCGGCGCTGGTGGGAGGGATGGGCTTTGCGCCCTCTGGCAACATAGGCGAAAGGTATGCCTTGTTCGAACCGGTGCATGGCTCAGCACCAGACATCGCGGGCCAGGGCATCGCCAATCCCATTGGAGCGATATTGTCGGCGGCGATGATGCTCGACCATCTTGGCATAAAACGCCTGGGGGACGAGTTAAGGGGGGCGGTCGAGTCTACCTTGGCCCAGGGCACGTTGACGCGTGACGCAGGTGGGGATGCCTCGACGCAGAGGTTCACAGACGCCGTGCTCTCCAATCTGGAACGATAAAACGACAATTAGCGACGGTTTTAACGCGTTTCCGCCGTGTCAACAGTTGAAAGCTAAGATATACATGCGACTTCCAACCGGCTATGGTGAGCATATGAGCGATGCAACGAGAAAGGCGGTGTTCGCCGCTGGATGCTTCTGGGGCGTGGAGGCGGAGTTCAGGAAGGTGCCAGGGGTCGTAGATGCCCAGGTAGGCTATACCGGGGGATCCGTGGACCATCCCACCTATAAGATGGTGTGCAACGGTAACACCGGCCACGCCGAGGCGGTCGAGCTGGTTTACGATCCCAGGGTCGTATCTTTCGATCGTCTTCTCGATGTCTTTTGGAGCATCCATAACCCTACCCAGATGAACCGACAGGGAGTCGATGTGGGGAGCCAGTACCGTTCCGCCATATTCTATCATGATGAGGATCAGCGCCTGGTCGCTGAGGATTCCATGGCGAGGTTGGGACGTTCTGGACGTTTCTCCAAACCCGTGGTCACGCAGATCGTCCCTGCCTCCACCTTCTGGAGGGCGGAGGAATATCACCAGAGGTACCTGGAGAAGCATGGTCGGGCATCCTGTCACATCTGAGTCCTGAATAACTTCATTCCACCGATGACGACGGATGATATGTCGCATATCTGATTTCATCTGCTGGGTAAGGGAAAAAGCTCGATATCAGCAATGATAATTTGCGAACTACCTTAATAATCCCGCTCCGGGCTGCATAATCCGTAGAATGCTAGCGGAGTGATACCGTATGCTATCAGGAAGGCACCCGATCAGCGGCAAGAGCGCGGTCTTAACCCTCATTATGGCACTGGCCATGGTTCTCAACCGTGATCCCATTGGGGGTGCAAGCCTTCGATCCAGACGCCCCCACCGCACCTGTGCTGGTTGGACTGACCCCAGGCAATGGTACAATGGACCTGACCTGGACCATACCTGCCTATTCCAACGCCTCCGCCGTCACTGAGTACCGCGTCTACAGGGGCGAGACCAATGTCACCCTGGATCTGGTGGTCACCCTCAATGATGTCACCGGATATGTGGACGTTGGCCTGGTCAATGGGAAGACCTACTTCTACTCCGTGTCCGCTGTGAATTCGGCCGGAGAAGGGCCAAGGTCCGATCTGCTCAACGCCACGCCAATGACCGTGCCGAACCGCCCAAGGGAGGTGACGCCGATCCCGGGCAACATGTTCATCAACGTCACCTGGTCGATGCCAGATTTCGATGGTGGTTCGCCGGTGATCGGTTATGTCATATACCGTTCTGAATCAAATGTCCGGACCGAAGTGGGCCGGGTCATCAACCAGACCTATTTCATCGATTCCTTGTTGATCATCGGGCATACCTACATCTATTTCGTGGCCGCCTTCAATCTGGCGGGTGAAGGGGCGCTCAGTTTATCGAAGGAAGCAGCACCGAATATGGTCCCAGGCTCGGCTCGAGACCTGGCGGTGCTTGAAGGGGTGAGGAACGTCACCCTTGTCTGGAACGACCCTGTCGCCAATGGCGGCTCCTCGATCCTTGGCTACAAGATATTCCGCGGGAACACCTCTACAAACCTGAGCTACCTGGCAGCGGTCGGTCATGTCGGCTCCTACCTCGACCTCGGACTGGAGGACAATGTCACCTACTACTACCAGGTGGTGGCTTTCAACCGTGTCGGAGATGGGCCTAAAAGCTATGTCGTTTACAGCGCCACCTTCGGTGCCCCAATTATCACCCTCAACGTGATCAAAGGAGGGAACCATAGCGTGGAGCTAATCTGGTACCCGGTTAAGGATGGCGGGACCCCGGTCATCCGCTATTGGATATACCGGGGCAGCAATGAGACCAACCCAGCCCTCTATGCCACTCTTGACGATGCACTGAGCTATGTGGACCGACAGGTGGAGAATGGCGTTACCTACTTCTATCGGGTGGCGGGCGAGAACGCCGCTGGCGTGGGATTGTCGCAGGTCCTGAACTGTACCCCCAGCACGACCCCTTCTGCTCCAATCTCTGTCACTGGCATATCTCAGGACTTTCATGTGAGATTGAATTGGAGCGCTCCGTCCGACATCGGAGGGGCTCCCATTCTTGCCTATAACGTATACAAGGGCGATAGCTCAGGTGCCGAGAGATACCTAGGCTCTACGAACCGAACCTGGTATGTCAGCGCTGGACTTGAGATAGGTCAAACATATTACTATCGAGTGAGCGCGGTCAACCGGGCCGGGGAGGGGCATCTCAGCCCCGAGCTTGCATTGAAATCCGGTCGCACACCAGCTGCCCCTAGGGACCTGCAGGCCTTCGGTTGGCAAGGCCAGGTACAATTGGTATGGAAAGCCCCAAGCGACAGTGGCACAAGCTCCGTTCAACTTTACTCCATCTTCCGGTCCAATGTCTCCGCTACATCCGGTTTCGATCTTATCGCCAATATCACTGGCATCTCCTATTCCGATACTGATGTGGTGAACGGTGATACCTATCATTACTATGTGATGGCGAAGAACTCCATCGGTTACAGTCCGACCACCCCGACGGTCAGTGCCCAGCCTCACCTCAATGGAACCGTGCCTAGCGCCCCGATGAACCTGATGGTGGTCAACGGCACCGATTCGATATACCTAAGCTGGGACCCACCCATCAAGGACGGCGGACAGCAGATAACTGGATATGTCATCTATCGCGGGATCATGCCCGATGTTATGGTCTACTACCGTACAGTTGAGACAACTAGCTTCAACAACACCGGTCTCGGAACTGATCTCACCTACTATTACAAGGTCGCGGCGATGAACGATGTTGGGGCCGGCCCGGCCACCAGTGTTGTCAACGGCACGACCGCCCTCCCTCCACCACCAGTGGAGGAGCCGGACCTCATATGGCAGGTCCTCGGAAGCATGTTCTTCTACATAGGACTGGTCCTGTCCGTTTGTGCCTTGGTCGTGTGGTTCATCATGAGGCGCCGCAAACGCCGCAAGGCAAGGTTACGAGGGGCCAAGAAGCCACAACGTCAGATGGGTGCCCCTCAAGGCCAGGCCAAGACCGTTCCCCCTGGACAGCAACAGATGGGGCAGCTGCCGAAAAAATGAGGGTCAGAGAATTCCTCGCAGCCAACCCCAGGCCTCGTTTGACTTCGACGAGGGGAAATACTTCGCCTCCTTGGCCCAAAACGGGGCAGCCAGGCCGGCAAGCCATTGCTCCCAGAGCTTGTCCCCCACGATGGCCAACCTAATGATCTTTTTCCCGAATTCCTTGCCGAACCGGAAATCCGGGCCCCAAGCGCTCATCGCCTCCCCCTTGTATTCGGTCAGGTCGATCAATAACCTCACCCCTTCATACTTTTCGATGATGGCGCGGATCTCAGGAATGACCGCCTCATAATCCTCCGCGGTTATCTTCCCTATCACCTTAATGCCAAAAACATCTTCCACACTGTCCTCGCACTTCTCAAACATGGAAATCGAGAATGATGTAAAGTCGATATAATCATTTCATAGCCTGGCCTGGGACGGCGGGCCAGACAAGGAAACGATTTCGAAGGCATGACCGACCGGTCATGCGGTATGTTCAGGATCGCCTTCCTTCACGCTGGTGGTAACATCGTTCTGGGTCCTGGTAAATATCAAATTGAGGTTTTTTAGCCGTATTCGTTTATTACAAAAGAGGATGTTCTTTCAAATATGGCCCAGTGTCCCAACTGCGACAAGAAGATAGGGATGTTGATAAAGACCAACTGCAAGAGGTGCGGTACGAAATATTGCCACGATTGCGGTTCTGATCTTGCGAGTGGGATAGCTGAAAGGACCAGTTACGATAACGAGAACAAACCCTTCACTGAACAGTTCATCCTCAAACAGAAGTTGTGCATCCCTTGCATCAAGGCCATGGAGGTCAGGATGGTGGGGGATGCGATGAAGGCTAACCCTTTCGGGGCATGCCCTGCCTGCGGTTACGACTCCTCGCCCACGAAATTCATGCTCGATCAAGAAGGGGCCGCATTTAAACTGAATGGAAAGCCGACGACTTCAGTATCAATGCTTTGTCTCAAGGCTTATTGCCCAAAATGCTCCAAGAACTATTCAAAGCAGTTCATCTGGGTCAATGGAGCCAGCTGCGAGACCATATCCAACTGGAACGATGAAAGATGGTACAATTACTCTCAGGCCAGGTTGGCCGAGAGCGTGGAACGCATCGAGGATGCCGCCAACCACTATGAGAAGGCCGGGCTCTTGGAGAAGGCGAAGCAGCTGAGGATCAAGAACAAGAACCAGGTCGTCCACCACATCACCATCGATGTGAACAAGATGCTTGATTTCCTAAAGGAGAGCAATTTCACCATCCCTTACAAATGCCCTTCCTGCCACGGGACCATCAAATTGAACGGTCAGCGGGACGCTAACAGCTTCTTCGTCTGCGAATATTGCGGCACATCGCTACAGACCGTAGACGTTCAGAACATGATCGGCGCCATGATGTGATGAGCATGCAGCTTGCCAAGAGGTCGAGGATGAGAGCGGAATCAGAGAATGATATGGTGCAGGGGTTGGGATTTGAACCCAAGGACCACTAAGGACTAGACCCTCAATCTAGCGCCGTTGGCCAGGCTTGGCTACCCCTGCCTGTCGACTCGGAATGCCCCGACCCTTTATCAAACTTTGCACCGGCCATAGGGATGTGCGTACGTACCAAGTGGCCCACACATTAGCTATGAATCGCACCGCACTTGGCGGCACCGAACGAGTTGCTGGGCACTCAACTGTTACGGTTATATACGACGAAGGAGTAATGGGAATTGCCAGGAGAGGGAGGGCGGCCGACGGTAGGGCGCAAGCCCAGCTGAGGAAGTTCCCTCCTCCATGAGAAAGGTGGACCGCAGTAGCGGTTTGGTGAGAGCCAAGGCAAGGACGCAGAAACGACACAGCCCCGGGGGCAGGATGATTCGTCTGGCGATGACGTTCCCTGGGGATCTGGTGAAACGGTGACTCCCCACCGGAGCAAGCCCAAACAGCTGGGATGACGATCTCAGGACCGGCGGGTAGGGCGCTTAGTTGAATGCTGCCTGAAACAGAAGGGGGACTACTACCCTCACCTGGCCCAACCAACTTAACCGTGTCAACATTCGCCATGACATTTTTAGTCAATGTTATATGGGACCAAAGCGTTCGCCCACCGTTACCTCTGGTGGATGGTGAGAACATCAGTTACTGGAACCCAAGGATGGAACAGATGCCCCGCGAGGAGCTGAGGTCGCTCCAGTTCAAATCGATGAAGACCCTGGTTTACAAGCTTTACAGCTTTTCCGAGTTCTACCGGCGGCGCATGAAGGCGGCCAAGGTCCATCCGGACGACATCCAATGCTTGGAGGACGTCCGCAAATTGCCTTTCATGGTCAAGGGCGATCTACGGGAAAACTATCCGGACAAGCTGTTCGTCACGCCTAGGGACGAGGTGGTACGCTTCCACGCCTCCTCCGGGACCACTGGCAAATCCACGGTGGTCGGATACACCCAGCACGACCTGGACGGTTGGACCACTTCATTGGCGCGGGCGCTCACGTCCTGCGGTCTGGGACGGGCGGACACCATCCAGGTCTCATATGGATATGGCCTCTTCACCGGTGGGCTGGGATTGCACTACGGCGCGGAGCGCATCGGCGCGGCGGTGCTTCCAGCCAGTGTGGGAAACACAGAGAGACAGATCGAACTGATGATGGACATGCAGGTGACGGCCATCGCCTGTACCCCCTCCTACCTCCTCCACATGGGCGAGGTGGCCCAGAAGATGGGGATTAACTTCCTACGGGACACCAAACTGCGCCGGGCGATACTTGGGGCGGAACCATGGTCGGAGCGCATGAGGAACAGGATCGAGGAGGACCTGGGCATCAAGGCCTACGACATCTACGGCACCAGCGAGCTCTCCGGTCCGTTGTTCACGGAGTGCGAGGAGCAGAAGGGCATCCATATCTGGGGGGACCTGGCGCTGGTCGAGATCCTGGACCCGGACACGCATGAACCGGTCTCGCCTGGAGAACGAGGCGAACTGGTGGTGACCATGCTACAGAAGGAGGCGCTGCCCATCATCCGTTACAAGGTGGGGGACATCACCACCTTGGACGAGGAGGTGTGCGCCTGCGGTCGAACCCATCCCCGCATCGGACGGATCCAAGGAAGGGTGGACGACATGCTTATCATCCGTGGCATCAATGTTTTCCCGTCGCAGGTGGAGTATGCCCTGATGTCCATCCCTGAGGTGGGTAGCCATTTCATGATCGAGGTGGACAGGAAGGGCGAGTTGGACGACATGTTGGTGCGGGTGGAGCTGAAGCGGGAGTACTTCAGCGACCGCATCGACGACCTGATGCGCATCAAGAAGAAGGTCACCCACACCCTGCGCGCGGCGTTGAACGTCAGCGTGGATGTGGAACTGGCCAACCCCGACTCCCTGCCCCGGTTCGAGGGCAAGGCGAAACGGGTGATCGATAGGAGGAGGATCTGATGGTCAAGAAGCACCTTATTCAGCAGGTCTCGATGTTCACCGAGAACCGACCGGGACGTTTGGCGGCCTTCGCCCAAGCGATGGAGGAGGCAGGCATTGACATCTATGCGTTCAGCATCGCCGAGGCCGATGGTTTCGGGGTCATCCGGGCCTTGGTGTCCGACCCGACCAAGGCTTGCAAACGGCTCACCGATCTGGGCTTCATGGTGAAGATCACGGAAGTGATCGCGGTGCGCATGAAGGACAGGCCAGGGGGCCTTAGGGAGGTGGCGGAGGTACTGGGACGGGCGGAGATCAACATAGATTACAGCTATGCCTACAGCTCGAAGCACGGGGCGGTCCTCATCCTCAGGGTGGACAAGGCGGAGGACGCGGTAAAGAGCCTCAAAGAGAGCGGTGTGCCGTTGCTGGAATCCACTGAGGTGCATTGACCCAATTTTATCCCATCGGATAAACCCGCTATTATGACGGATTGTCTAATGGAGGCGGTAATCGCTCCTATCTTTGTAAGTACTCGTAATGATGGAGATCTTGCTGGACGAATGTTTGTCCAGGTAGAAACGATCGGTTTCCCACGATAAAACAGCTTTGAAGTTAACAGGGGTTCTTACCAAAACCTCATTGTTCCGCTTGAAAGGCGGGCTCCGAGCCTCTTTTCCATCGTTAATGCGTACAATCGGTATAAGCTCAGACGGGCAAGACTTCGACATAAGTAATCGGGGAGGATAATGATGAAACTAGACAATGGAAAGATGTATCTCATCGAGGAAAGAGTGCCTTTGCGTACCCACCAGCTGCTCAGGAAGGAGCTTGCCCGGGGACGGCCTGCATTATACATTTCGAAGCATTCCCCGAATCAGATCAAGGGACAGTTCACCAACCTCCATGAGCCTCTCACCACCAAATGGCTATCCCCGCGTCCCGATGAGGAGTGCATCCCGCCCATGAACCTAGGCATGTTCGAGAGCTATCTGGAGAAGTTCTTGCGGGAGAACGAGAACGGCATAGTGGTCCTCAACGGACTGGATGTGCTGGAGATGTGGAACGGTTTCAAGCCAGTGCTCAAGATACTGAAGCGGACCCAGAACCAGGTCAACGATGGTTGCGGGCACAATTTCATCATCAGCCTCGACCCGAAGAACCATTATGACAAGCAGCTGGCCGAGCTCGAGGCGATCTCCGACGAGGTCGTGGTCAGCAACGTGGAGGCATGACCTCCTCATTATCCATTTTTATAATATAAGTGCAAATTCCTTAATTAAGGAGCGTCATCTTTCGGGTCATGAGACCGGCCTTGCAGGTCATGATCACCGCCATAATGGGCGATTCGATCTCCGGCGCGTCCGAGATGACCTCTAGACTTATTACAGGACCTGAGAGCGTTCCTGAGCAACAACCAGACCGTGCCTCGAGCGGAATGGGTGGAGTTCGCCACAGATGTGAGGATGGCGAGGCCAGGCATCGCATCGTTCCATAACATCGCAAAGGAGATAGAGAGCGATCGCCGGCAACCAGTCCGATACAGAACTGGAACGGTGCGATCACTATGATGGTCGAACAGTGCACCGACCAGGAGATCAACGCCCCAAGCCGCATCGCCTCCAACTTCGTCAATCTGGTGCAAGGGGAGAGGTTCCTCACCCTGTCCTATTCAAGCACCATCATGGCCTCACTGCTCATGCTGAAGAGCGAGAGGGAGATCGATGTCATGGTGGCAGAATCCCTGCCGATGGGCGAGGGCCGCATCACCGCCAAGAAGCTGATGAAGAACGGGGTCAAGGTCAGGGTCATCCCGGATTCGCTGGTGGGTGCGGTTATCGACGAGGTGGATTGTTGCCTGGTGGGTGCCGATGCCATAACCCCTATGGGCGTGTTCAACAAGGTCGGGACCAGGGCCCTCTCCACCGTGGCCATGACCGCGGGGAAACCTTTCAACGTATTGTGCAGCGAGCTGAAGATCGCGCCGCTCGAGCATGTCGACTTCGGAAGGAAGAAGCTTGAGGCCGATGGATTGCATGAGCTGACCCAGATATTCGAGCTCACTCCCTTGGACCTCGTCGACATGGTCTACACCGACAAGAGGAGCGTCAACCCGAGATCGCTTGACCTGGAAATAGGACGCAAAATACTTCTTTTCAGTAGTCCCATCCATTGCGCATGAAGGTCATCTCCATTGTGAAATCTGGGGACCTGGCGAGCATCGCGCTCTCCGGTTGTCCGATGAAATGCGGCTATTGCGCCCACGGCCGGCAGGACCGAAGGGACATGCCCTTGGAGAAGGTGGTGGCGGAGGTCATGCATCGATGCGGTCAAGAGAGTGTACATCGGGGGGATGGACCCGCTGATACAGAGGAAGGAGGTGGTGCCCTTCGTCAAGACCCTCAAACAGAGAGGGAAGGAGGTAACGCTCAAGACATCTGGCAACGACCCGGTCACGATCCGAGAGCTATTGCCGTTCGTGGACCGGTTCGCCATCGAGATCAAGTGCCCCCTGGACGACATAGGTTGCTGGTCCTCGCTCTCGGGTCAGGGCGATGAGTGGGTGGGGACCTTCCTCCCCAGGTTGAGGCAAAGCCTGGAGACGATAAAAGGAAGGCCGTTGCGCATCATGACCCGTGCCATCCCCCGTTACATCGATAAGGACAAGGTGCGGAGGATCGGGGAGCAGCTGGCACCATACGCCGACGAGGCGATACTGAACCAGTTCTTGGGGAATCCGATGAACGACGTCCCTTGGAACGGCATCGAGGTGGCCTCCCCCTCGGTCGAGGAGATGTTGGACCTCGGGGAAGAGTTGGTTAGGCATATACCCCTGGTCAAGGTGCAATGCTCTGGTTTCCAGCGCGAACTGAGACGTTAGCTGGGCTCCACCTTTTCGGCGAAGGCCGAGTTGCCGGAGACCTTGGTTATCCTGACCTCGAGCTCCTCGCCCACCTTGGCGCCCCGCACGAAGACCACCATCCCCTCCACCCTGGCCATGCCGTCGCCCTGCTTGCCCATGTCCCTTATGCTGACCCGATAGATCTCGCCCTCGCGCACCGTCGCCTTGTGCTGCGGCGCGTCGAACTTCTTGAACTTCATGTCGGAACCTCCTCAGCCCAACCTCTTCAGGAACTCCTTCACCTGCCGGTCGAACCCTTCGGTGATGATGTCGACCTCCCTGCTCTCGCCCCCGCGAATCTGCACCGCGATGAAACCTTTCTCGCTCTCCAGCACCAAACGGGACGCGGTCTCGTCCGTGGGTCGCAGGCCCAGGCCATCAAAGCGCACCTTGGCCTGCCCTAGGACCTCGGCAGGGTTCAGCCTCGTCCTGCAGCTATATCTCATGGACATCGCCCGGATATCGCCTTATGCCATATTTCATCATGCGCTGAACGCGGTACTTCCCTTGCGCGCCAATTATATATCGTACGGTGGAATAGGCAAATGGGAGGAGTGGGGTCCATACGAGCTTAGCCAGAACGCGTTGACCGTGCTGCAGAAGCGATACCTGCAACGCGATCCCCAGGGAAGGATGACGGAGACACCAGAAGGGATGTTCCGGAGGGTGGCCAGGTGCATCGCCGCTGTCGATGGGACTATCGGGACCGGGACGCTGAGGCAGAGGAGGAGGAGTTCTTCGCCGCAATGACGTCCCTCGCCTTCCTGCCCAATTCCCCCACATTGATGAACGCTGGCACCCGGATGCAACAATTGGCCGCCTGTTTCGTGCTGCCAGTTGAGGATTCCATCGAGGCCATTTTCGATGCGGTGAAATGGGCGGCGGTGGTGCATCAGAGCGGAGGAGGGACAGGGTTCTCCTTCTCCAAGCTGAGACCTTCGGGAGATAGGGTGGTGTCAACGGGTGGTGTGGCCTCTGGCCCCCTATCCTTCATGCGGGTGTTCGACGTCGCCACCGAGGCGGTGAGGCAGGGGGGCAAGAGGAGGGGGGCATCCATGGGCGTGCTCCGCGTGGACCATCCCGACATCGTGAGCTTCATACATGCGAAGGACCCCGGGGAGGAGCTGGCCAACTTCAACCTCTCGGTGGCGATAACCGACGCATTCATGGACGCGGTCAGGGAGGGTGGCGACCTCGCCCTGCGAGACCCGCGTACCGACCAGGAGCGCACCAGGCTCGATGCCAAGGCCTTGTTCTCTGAGATCTGTTCCACCGCCTGGGCCCACGGCGACCCTGGGGTGATCTTCATCGACGAAATGAACCGCAGAAACCCGACGCCTCAGTTAGGGAGGATCGAGTCCACCAACCCATGCGGCGAAGTGCCCTTGTTGCCTTTCGAGGCCTGCAACCTCGGGTCGATAAACCTGGCCAAGATGGTCATGCCCGGAGCGAACGGCCCCGAGCTGGACATGGACCGTCTGGATGACATCGTCGACATGGCGGTACGCTTCCTGGACAACGTCATCGACGCCGGCCACTATCCCCTGCCCCAGATAGAGGCCATGGTGAAAGGGAACCGCAAGGTCGGACTGGGAGTGATGGGCTTCGCCGATGTGCTGATCATGATGGACATCAGATATGGGACGAGGGAATGCTTGGAGCTCATCGACAAGGTCATGGCCAGGATCAATGCGAAGGCCAAGGAGGCGTCCAAGGCGATCGCTGAATCACGCGGGGCGTTCCCGAACCAGGCGGGAAGCAGGTTAAATGAGGCGCAGCGCAACGCCACGCTGCTCAGCGTCGCCCCCACTGGCACCATCAGCATCATCGCCGGGTGCTCCAGCGGGATCGAGCCCCATTACGCCTTCCATATGGAGCGCCATGTGCTGGAGGGCGAGGAGCTGCGCGAGACCGACCCCCAATTCCTCAAGGCCTTGGTCGAACATGGGTTGAACGTACGACAGGTCCTTTCGGCCATGGGGGGCCATACCTCGGTGCAGGATCTGGAGATTTTACCGGACGACATCAAGCGCATCTTCGTCAGCGCCCACGATGTCCATCCCCTTGACCAGGTGCGGGTGCAGGCGGCGTTCCAGGAGCATGTGGACAATGCGGTCTCCAAGACCATCAACCTCAGGGCGGACGCTTCCATCACCGATGTGGCAGAGGCCTTCACCCTCGCCCACGGTTTAGGATGCAAAGGCATCACGGTCTATAGGGAGGGCTCCAAGGCAGGGCAGGTCCTCACCGCCTCCGGTCATCAGGAATGCTCGGCCTGCAGTCGCCTCGGGGCGATCGCAAATTCCATCCAGCACTGAGAACTTGCGACAATATTTCGGTCGTCAATGATATCAGCAATGATACCTTGATGCCGGGGTTTATAAGGCATGTTCGCCAACTAGATATCAAGCCCCGCGAAGCACGGCGTGGATCGAAACGGTCCGATAAAAAGGATCGACCGGCCTTACCCTCTGTCGCTGCTCTCGCAACAATGGCTTTCCTCCCCTAGATTCCAGGGTAAGGCCGGGATTGTCCCACTTCTCAGTCGAAGCGCAACACCTCGGCAGGGGACACCTTGCTCGCCCCTCTGGCGGCAGGATATACGCAAAGCACGGTCGCCACGAATGCGGCAAAGGCCACCAGCAGGATCGGCCACCAGGGGATCACGAACGGGAATTCGAAATCGCCCATGAAGTTGCTCTTCCATATGGTGTACCCGATGATTATGCCCATGACCGTTCCGATTATGATGCCAATGGCCGCGACGAAGCCGGACTCGATGGCGAAGTTGACCACCACCATCCGTTTCCGGAATCCTATGGCCCGCATCATGCCGATCTCCAGCTTCCTTTCGTTGATGGAACGGATGGTGATGATGCCCAGGCCGACTATCCCTATGACCAGCCCGATGGCCAAGAACGCCCGGAACAGCACGAACACGCTGTCGATGGCGCTGGTCACCATTGCGGCCAGCTCCTTGACGTTGATGGTCTGCACGCCCCAGGGCAGGAAGACCTGCTCCAGCAAAGCGGCCTGTTCCGCCACATCAAGGCCTTTTGCGAAATTGATGAACATCACCGATGGTCCGACCGCACCATAGTCGGATACCACCAGGGATTCGTTCATGAACACCCCATTGAAGAACTGCTGCTGCATGATGCCCGCCACCGTCACGTTCTGGAACGTGCCGAAGACGGACTCCAATCGCACCGTCGTCCCCACCTCCAGGCCGGCCCCCCCACCCATGCCAGGTGGACCGAAGTCCATGGACGATGGGACCCATCCGCCGTCCACGATGATCAGGGACGGGTCATCCAGCACGGCTTGATAGACGGCGTCCTGGGAGGAGTATTACTGGAGTTCCATTGGGACAATGGGAAGTTCCCTTCGGTGAAAAATCGTTGATTGAAGCCGATGACACTGGTGCTCCTTTCCGCCTGACTTGATCCCCCCGTGGCAGTGATCCCAGTGAAATTGGCGGTCACCGGCATCGCAGGCAACCATATCATGTTTGTGACGTTATCTGGCTGGAGTAACTGGGCTTGGGAGGAATTGATGTATTCCCAGGGGTTGTCCGGCATAGGCGATGGTAAGGACTTCACCGCCACCAGGTCGAAGCCCCCCGAGGTCTCTTCCACCATCGCGGTCACTCCGGCCCCGATGATGCTCGACATCATGCTCAGCACGGTGACCGTGAAGATGACCAGCCCGAAGATGAATATGCTCAGCCCGGTGCGGAACCGCGCCCGGAGCGGATATGATACCGCGGTCACCGCCACCGCCCGGTAGCTCCCCCTGGTGCGGAAAAGCTTGGTGATGAACCACACCAACGAGGATGAATTGAAAATGACCAAGATCAATGCACCGGCCACCATGAACAGGCCGCTGACGATGAACATCTCAATACCCCCGGTGGTGTTGGGGAAGATCTCAAAGTCCCCCGGGTAGGGCATCCATACCAGTAGGGTCGCGACCCCGGCGATGGACCAGGCGGGCCTATCGCCGATGAACCGACGCAGGATGAGGCCAAGGGATAGGGTCATCAGGGAAAGCCCAGAGTAGGCCGCTCCAGCCTGATCGGTCAGCAATCCCAAGACCATGAGCAACGTCCCACCGACCAAGGCCATGACTCCGAGCATGAAGGCACGCCGGTCCTTACGCTCCACCGGCGGCTCGGGAATGTTGCGGATGGCCCTGACTATGTTCAGGTTGGATATGCGCCTGGTGGTGAAGTAGACCGTGACCAATGTCAACAGGAAACCGGCCACGAAAGCCACGATCAGCCCGAAGGGTGTGTAGTAGAAGTATTGGGTCAACTTCACGTCGCCGAAAGAGAAGATGCCCTCGATGGCATAGACCAGCAGGTAAGCCAGACCCAAACCGACCAATGACCCCACCGCTGAGGCGGCCAAGGCGTACAGCAGCCCCTCATATGTAAGTAATCTACGGAGGTCCGCCCGACGCATACCAAGCGCGCGTGCCATTCCCATCTCGCTCTTCCTCTCCTCACCTAACATGGTGAAGATGTTGATGACGAGCACGACACCAGCGATCACAGAGAAGGAACCGAAGACCAGGAACAGCTGGGTGAAGGTCTCCATGGACTTCTGCCCGCTGACCAGGATCTCTTTGACATCGAAGACGATCTCCAGGCCCTCACCCGGAGCGTAGGTCGCCAAGGTGGAGTTGATGCCTTCCCTGACCTGATCGTTGTAACCGAACTGGTTCGATCCCTGCGGTTCGTTATGGATGAACCAAACGTTGGACTCGTCCACATGGCCAAAGGTAGTGCGGATGGTGGCGATGTCCATCCACACCTGGCTCTGCAGCCCAGCCTCCCCTGGCTCGCTGTTCTGGACGATGGCCTCCACGGTCAAGGTCAGGTTCAGGGGGCCCTGCAGGAGCACGACGTGATCGCCGGGATATGCCCCCAGGTCCTTGGCGGTGCTATCGAAAAGGTAGCATCCCAGTGCCGTCGGCCCGGTGTCGAACCTCGACCCGTCGACGTCTTGGAAGCCTCCGAACGGGCTCCAAAGGGTCTGGTTCACACCAGTGGCAGTGACAGTGGGGGTGGATAGCTGGGTTTCCACGCAGTAGATACTGAAGGATTGAGAGACCAACGCAGAGACGGCGCTCACATGCTGGATGGTGGATAACTGGTCGGTTAGGCCGTCCGAGAAGGTGGAGTTGTAGAAGATGAAACCTCCTTGGTCGTCGGATGAGGCCACCACGAAGTCCACGTCCCCGGCCCCGGCAGTCACCTGCTCTCCGATCATGTTGCCCAATGTGTCCCCCACTACAAATGAGGCCGAGATTATGGCCGTACCCACCATCAGGCCGCCGATGACCAGGGCGGTAGTGCTCTTCCTACGAATGAAGTTACGGCGGGCCATGCGGAACAGGACGATATGTTTTCGGGCGTCGACCAGGATGAATATGGCTATGAGAAACACAACAGCGACCATGCCCCATTCCAATGGGAGGAACAGGAGGCATAGCAGGACCGCGGCGATGAGTGCCACGGCCCGGATGAGGTAACCCCTCGAGACCGTCATTCGCTCACCCTAGCTCGCAAATGTCCTTCTTGATGGCCCCGATATGTCCGTTCTCGGAGATGACGCTGCCATCCCTCATGTGGATGATGCGGTCGCACTGGGCCCCTACCTCGGGGTCATGGGTGACGATGATGAACGTCTCATTGTTATCCTTGTTCAGCTTCCGCATGAGGTTGACGACGTCATCGGCCGTCTTCTTGTCCAGATCGCCGGTGGGCTCATCGGCCCAGACCAAAGCGGGTTCGTTCGCCAGCGCTCTGGCGATGGTGACGCGTTGACGTTCACCTCCCGACAATGCCGCCGGGCGGAGCGTGGCCCGCTCCTTCAGACCTACCGTGGTCAGGAGGTCCATCGCCCTTTTCTTGGCGACGTCAGGTTTCTCGCCACATATGAGCAATGGCAGCTCGACGTTCTCCACGGCGGTCAGTACTGGAAGCAGGTTATAGAACTGGAAGACGAACCCCATGCGCTTGGCGCGGAAGTTGCTCTTCTGGTCGTCGTTGAGCAATGTAAGCTCAGTGTCCTCGATGTAGACCTTCCCGGAGGTCGGATCGTCGATGCCGGAAAGGCAGTTGAGCAATGTGGTCTTGCCACATCCAGATGGCCCCATCACTGCCACCATCTCTCCCTTTTGGATCTCGAGGTTGATGCCGCGCAACGCCTCCACCACTACGTCCCCGGTCACATAGGTCTTCTTGACATTCTCGCATTTGATGATTGGAATGGGAATCCGCCCCTTCGATGAATCCGCCTTATCCTTAGCACGCTATATTAATAGTTCCGTTCTTGACCAAAGTAATTCAATTTGCTGGCAACGAATCGAATGACCATTCAGTCAAAGGTATGGGGTTGAGCTCATAGGAGGGAGTAATTAATGTATATAATTATACAATGTAGTCCTAAATTGTTATATATTGCATAAGCATTCCTTAATCTCATGAGCTTGAAGTTCGATCATATCCGCATCAACCTAGGCGTCGATGAGATCCCGAAGAAATGGTACAACATCGCTGCCGATTCCCCCGAGCCCATCCCGCCACCGCTCAATCCGGCCACGAAGGAGCCAGCCCCGCCAGAGGCCTTGGAGGCGATATTCCCCAAGGCCATAATAAGGCAGGAGATGTCCACCGACCGATACATCGACATCCCGGAGGAGGTCCGGGAGGCCTATGTCCTTTTAGGACGGCCATCGCCACTGCAGCGCGCCATACGTCTGGAGAAGGCCCTGAACACCCCGGCCCACATCTATTTCAAAAGAGAGGACCTCTCCCCGTGCGGGAGCCACAAACCTAACACCGCCATCCCCCAAGCGTACTACAACATCAAAGAAGGCATCGAGAACCTCACCACCGAGACCGGTGCTGGGCAATGGGGGTCCTCATTGGCATTGGCCTGTGCCCATTTCAAGATGAAATGCACCGTCTTCATGGTGCGGGTCAGCTACGACCAGAAGCCCTATCGTCGCTACATAATGGAGACCTATGGTGCGAAGGTATTCCCGTCCCCCAGCCCAGAGACGGAGTTCGGAAGGATGTTGCTGAAGCAGAACCCCAACAACACCGGCTCCCTTGGCATCGCCATTTCCGAAGCGATCGAGACCTGCGTCAAGGCAAAGAACACCAAATACTCGTTGGGCTCGGTCGCCAACCATGTCATGCTTCACCAGACCTGCATCGGACAGGAGGTCATGGCCCAGCTGGACAAGGTGGATGAGAAGGCGGACTATATGATTGCCTGCGTAGGCGGCGGAAGCAATTTCGCAGGCTTCTCATTCCCTATGCTGGGTGAGAAGATCCGTAAGAAGACGGACACCGTCTTCATAGCGGCCGAACCGAAGTCCGTCCCATCCATCACCGGCGGCGAGTACCGCTACGACTTCGGTGATACCGCTGGAATGACCCCGCTGTTCAAGATGTACACATTAGGCGCGGACTTCATGCCATCGGCCATCCATGCGGGCGGCCTGCGCTACCACGGCATGGCCCCCACCGTCAGCTTGATGGCCCATCTAGGCCTGGTCAAAGGCATGGCATACGAGCAGAAGGACACCTTCGCAGGCCGGGATCCAGTTCGCCCAGTCCGAGGGCATCATCCCCGCCCCCGAGTCGACCCACGCCATCCGGGCCGCGATCGACCTGGCCTTGGAGGCGAAGAGGAAGAACGAGAAGAAGACCATCGTCTTCAACCTCTCTGGGCACGGGTTGCTAGACATGGGCGGTTATGCCTCCTACATATCGGGCAAGATGAACGGCAACTGAATCGATTCCTTCGCAAACCTTTTCCCTTCATTCTCTCTTTTTTCATCAAATTATTGTCATTGATCATAGAGAGGGACATTAGATTCTATTGGAAAAAATATTGATTCGAGCGTCAAATTGGAGTCTCAATGCACAATTCTAGCCGGCGTAGTAAATTATTTTTCATTATTGATAATAAGTTTCGAC
The DNA here is from genome assembly GCA_963789555.1 of Methanomassiliicoccaceae archaeon. Classification (GTDB taxonomy): domain Archaea; phylum Thermoplasmatota; class Thermoplasmata; order Methanomassiliicoccales; family UBA472; genus JACXTP01. The sequence goes on from CAWBKY010000004.1 coordinate 170,629, forward strand.
CACCCAATGTATATTTTCGTATCATCTTCGATAAAACATTCTGGACCTTGCCTTTTTTTGATGTTAACGAATGTTAATTTTCATATTTGAAAAAATCACCAAGTTATAAATATCCTACTTTACAACTATCGATATCGATACAGATTCTGTTCCCATCATAAACAGTATAGGGGCTGCGAAACATCGTTAAGAACGCAGATGGGAGCAGGATAATGGGGAGGATTAAATGAATAAATCAGGTGCCCAGAAAGTGGTAGCCATCATCGTAGTGCTAGCACTATGTACGGTAGGCGTCCTGTTGTTGGTTGGAAGTATGAATCCAGATTGGTTCGGTAACGCCTCTGGATCATCTCAGACCAGCACACAGGTCAGCGTCGGCCAGGATGCGCAACCAACTATGGCAACAACACAGGGAATATAATTGGACCTTGAGAAAAACCGCAAATCCCGACTTTTTGCGATTGGCGCCAGGAGAATCAGCTGACGTAAATTATACGATTACCGCGACCCGAACAGAGGTCATGACCTAATTCTATGATGGCTGTAATGGCAGTGTCCACGTCAAGAACGTCGGGCTCCGCCGCCACCCAGAACCTTATGATCATAGATGTGGTCCAGGCCGATGTCCGGTTCCGGTTTCGAGAAGATAGCCGCGATCGCAGTCGACACCAGCAAGAAGCCGGTGCTGGCTGCGGGAGAGGAGTTCTCGTACCCGTTCACCGTCTATTTCAAGCATGTAGAGGGTGCGACGTACCAGAACATCGAGCGTGTGTCGATCAGCAACCTGATCGACCGGACCGGTCAATCGATGGCCGCAGAAGCCAGTCATGAGCGTTAAGGCAACATCCGCACCCTTACAAGCGGATGGACAGGACGCGTCTGCAACCATAACAGATGTTTGGACGACCCCGGAAGGGTTCAGTTCCTCACCATCAACTATCGGACCATGGACCATCTCAGAAAGCCAAGTCCTACAGTATGATGTCAAGGTAACGAACTCGGGCGCAAACTATGAACTGAACGTCTCGATGATCAACAACGCCATCTTGACCGAGAGTGACACAAAGGTCACCCATTCCGCCTCTTCGACGGTATGGTTGTCCACCGATTTCACTCCTGGTCTGATGCTAATGAAGAAAGCACCAGCGTGTGTTAAGATGGGAGACCCGATCGTCTACAACTTCACCGTGACCAACTTCGGTGACATCAAACTCGTAGACGTAATTGTGACGGACCCCCTGTTCCCCGAAGCATTCAAGATCGGAGAGCTAGGCCCAGGGAAGAGTGAGATGTTTGATTGCTCAGTATATGACGGATGCATCAACCCCTAACCCCCTGGTTAACACCGCGAAGGTAACCGGTTACTATGGATGTAACCCCATCGTGAACTACAGCTCGGCCACCGTAAGTGTGGTGGACGCGAAGATGACCTTCGTCAAGGGAGGCCCGGATTGCGTCAACACCTATGGTTCGATCACATGGACCTACACCATTACCAACACTGGAAAGGCCACATTGAACAACCTGTACTTCTATGACGAGTATCTAAAGGTCGAGAAGACACAGTCGAGCCTTGTGCCTGGTGGAGTATGGTCGTTCGAACTGGTCTCCCAAGCTGGAGGCGAGGTGACCGACATCAAGAACAGCGCCTACGTCACCGCCAATGCGGAATGCGGTATAGAGCTGAACGTGAGCTCGTCGCATACCGTGAAAGTGACCCAGGCCTCTATCTCACTGGTCAAGGATGGACCGGCCGAGGTAGATGCGGGCATGAAGTTCCTTTGGACGTTCAATATCACGAACACCGGTCAGACTGCGTTGACTGACGTCTTGTTCTCCGATGCCAACTTGAGCATCGTAAACATGGCGATCACGAACCTGGCCGTCGGTGAATCGTATGAGTTCACCCTAGAGGATACCGCACCCGCAGTCGCAGGCAAGTTCTACAATGATGCGGTCGTTACCGCGAAATCTGCCTGTGGACAGAACGTTATCGCCGTTTCTGACGATGCTTCGAAGGTCATAATCATCAGGCTATTGAGCCCTGACATTAGCATCTCGAAGGTCGGACCAACTTGCGGGAAGGTTGGGACGAACGTCGAATGGACGATAAACATAACGAACACTGGGAGCGCTGAGCTGACCAACGTCGTCTTCACAGACCCTGCCCTCGGATATTGCGCCCATGGTGAGGCCAACCCTTGCAGTAGGTGCATCCTGGGAATTCAAGGTGTCTGGAAAGCTCCCAATGACACCAGGAGATTTCACTAACACTGGTATCGTGACCGCCGATTCCCTACAGGGCTCCGTTGGACCGGTAGAGAGCAGCTTCATCACGAACGTGATCAACCCGAAGATCGATATCGAGAAGAGCGCCCCAGCGGAAGTAGAGCCGGGCGCGACGATCACCTGGAAGTTCTGGGTGAAGAACACCGGCAGCGTGGAATTATCCAACGTTGTGGTGACCGATACCGATGTTGGGATGGTCTGGACATATGAATTAACAGAGGGCATATTGGCCAAGGGAGCGGTTTGGGAGTTCACCTATGACACCATCGCGCCGTCATCCGGTGAGGTCGTCAACGACGTCACCGTCAACGCTGACGCCTCGTGCGACCTCAAGGTGAGCGACTCGGACACTGCCATCGTCAATGTCAAACTGCCCTGTGACTGCTTGGAGGTCTGGAAGACCGTCGACAAGTCGACTGTCATTCCAGGAGATAAGGTAATCTACACCTACACGATCTATAACTGCAACTGGCCAGAGAACACCCCGGCCATCACCAACTTCGTGATACGGGACCGGATGGTCTCTGACAAGGGTTGCGTTATCGCATCGTTCCAGGTACAATCTGGAGATGGGTCAGAGGTGTGGATGGAAAACCGGTCATGGTGCCTTGGGGATTGGCTCCGGGTGATAAGTTCGTCTTCACATACGAATTGACGATACCATCTACCTGGACCTACTGCGACTGCGGTGAATGGCTCAACAACACCGTCTACGTGGACGCGTGCTGCTGCGGCAAGTTCATCCAGAACCAGGCCAGCGCCAGCGTGCATGTCTTCGACTATTGCTCTGTCGACATCCAAAAGGTCGCCGACAAGACTTCAGCGAAGCCAGGTGACTTTATCGACTACACCATAACGGTGAGAAACACCGGGATGAACAAGCTTTGCAGCATCAAGGTGTGGGAGAAGTGCCTGACCGATGAGCCCATCGTACTCTGTGACAAGCAGTGCGACCTGAACCCATGCGAATCCATGGAGTTCAAGTTCACCTATCAGGTGCCTTGGGACTGGACTTGCTGTGTCGACGGTAGCACTTGCCCCGAGCAAGATGGCCACTGGCTGACCAATGAGGCCGGTGTGTGCGCCTTCTGCCCGAAGTGCGACAAAGAGGTGTTCGACAGCGACAAGGAGGATGTCTACATCGACGTCCCACCAGGATTGTTGGTGACGAAGACCGCATATGACCAGAAGGATGGGAAAGAGATAAGTCAGATCACATATGACCCCATCAACGGAAATCATATCTGGTACAAGGTCGTCGTGAAGAACGTCGGCTGTGTCCCGATAACCTGCATCACCGTCAGCGATGAAATGCTGTGGTGCAAGGACAAGACGATATGCTGCCTGAAGTCGTGCGACTCCGTCGGTCTACTGGGAGGAGTACAACCTGGACGACTGGTCCTGGTGTGAGAACGGTGACTATCTCAAGAACACCGCGACCGCCAATGGCTGGGCCTGCGACATGCCTGTCACAGCCTCTGCCAGCGAGAGCGTCATGGTGATTGATGAATACCACCTCGAGGTGGAGAAGATCGGACCGGAGGTCGCCTACGAAGGACAGACCATCACCTACCAGATAATCGTGAGGAACCTTGGTAGCGAGATGCTCCCGATCGTCGTCGTGGAAGACAGATGTTGAACTGGAAGCAGGAGATCAGCTGCTTGAACCCCTGCGACAGCAGGTCCTTCGATGTGACCTACCAGATTCCGGCCACAGACTGCAACGATTGCAACGATAAGTACGAATTTGCGGAGTGCGGTTGCTGCAGGAACGACTGGAGGAAATTGAAGAATGAGGTCATATGCGACTGCTTGGGGTGTTCGTGGCATCGTGATCACAGCAGCGATCACGAGTACGTGAAAGTGATGAACCCATGCAATGTCGAGATCGTCGTACGGGGACCTGAGAACGCTGTGCCTGGTCAGACGATCACCTTCAGTGTGGGAGTCATCAACGCCGGCAACAAGACCCTGCTCGAACTGGAGCCAACGGTATGGATGAGCTGAAGGAGTTCTGCCTCGGCAAGATCTGCTACCTAGACCCAGGTCAGGAGAATTGGACCACAATCACCTACATCGTACCTGACTGCGTATGTGGCCAGTGCCCCAACGCCGGTGCCAGTGTACCATGTGCCGAGTGCGGTGAGTCCCTCAGCGAGAGTGGTGGACAGTGCATGAACCCCTGCCATGCCTACAAACTGGAATACAAGGCGAGCGTCAGGGCCGAGTGCTGCTGCAACGACATCATGATCGGGGATTGCACGAAGTGGCCATGTGCATATACAGGGCTGCTGCGGCGTGATGGTAACCAAGACCACCGATCAGAAGGAAGTCGTGCCTGGTGAGAAGATCACCTGGACGATCACCGTGACCAACACTGGTGTCAAGGACATCTGCTATTTGGAGGTCAAGGACGATCTGACCGGGTTCTTCAAGGAAGTAGATTACCTAGGTTCCGGAGAATCGTTGTCCTGGGAGACCACCTACACAGTGCCGATGGACTGGTACTGGTGCGACCACAAGGACAGCCCGTATATCGTGAACGAAGTCGATGTCAAGGCCTGGTGCTGCTTCTGCGAGAAGTGGCTAGAGGATTGTGACAAAGACAAGGTCTATGTCAAGGACTGCGACTCCCTCATAATCACGAAGGAGTACATGGGCGAGAAGGCCAACACGATCCCTGACAACATGGACTGCGTACCGAACCCCAACCCGGAGCCGGGCGACACAGTGTTCTATAAGATCACCGTGGTGAACAAGGGTATGTGCCCCATATCCTGCATCAAGATATCCGATCCGACCATTGGATACTATAACACCATCTGCTGTCTGTGCCCATCCTGTACACAGGAAGGCGCGAAACCCTGGTCAGTAATGGTTCCGTATACGATCCCTGAGGATTGGACCTACTGCGAAGATGGGGAGTACCTTAACAACGAGATAACCGCGAGCGGGTTCGCTTGTGGCAAGCCTGTGACGGCCACGGACACCGAGAGGATCATGGTCAACGTTGACCACATCATCGAGGTCTTCAAGAAGGGACCGAGCGAGGCCAGCCCTGGTCAGGAGATCACCTACGAGATAAGCGTTCACAATGCCGGAAAGCAGGCAGTGTGCAATGTCAAGGTGGTCGACTACCTCAGCCATGGTGCTGCCGTACCTGTCTTCCAGGAACTGATGGACAGGCGCTGCCCATTGGATACCGAGATCATCGGATGCCTTGAGCCCTGTGAGTGGTACAACTACACGGTAACATACACCGTGCCCGCTGACTGGACCTGCATGGATGGCTTCTGGCTGTACAACGATGCAAAGGTAACGGCCGATGCATGCTGCCCATGTGAGAAGCTCTTCGATGAAAGCATGGTATCCACCAGGATCGTCGACATCGCTTGCGCGGTCGAAGTGGAGAAGTGCGGACCTAGGAGCGCGGAACCCGGCGACATTGTACAGTACAAGATATACGTCACCAACCCGAACTGCAAGGCGATAAGCTGCGTGCGCGTTGTGGACGAGACCCTTGGACTGGACTATGTGATCCCATGGATCGAGCCCTTCCAGACCGTGATGGTCCCGTTGTACCTGACCGACTATAAAGTATCGGATGACTGGTCGTTCTGCGCGAACGGTGACAGGATCGTCAATACAGTGACCGTGAGCGCTAAGTGCTGCGATCACACATTGACCGACTCCGACAGCCACACCATGAAGGTCTATGACCCATGCGACCTGCGCTTGACCATGGAGAGCGATCACCCGAACGGAGCCAACCCTGGCGACGTCATCACCTACACCTTAAGGGTCCAAAATGCTGGTTCGAGCATTTTGAGCTCTGTGATGGTGGTAGATGAGAAGCTAGGAATTTGCGACATCATCGAGTGCCTGAAGCCCTGCGAGTGGAAGAACTACACCAGGACCTACACGGTAAGCCCAGATTGGACCTACTGTAGGGACAAGGACATGTTGTTCAACTCCGCAAGTGCCTCCGCTTGGTGCTGCTGCCCGATGTCCGGACGGATGAACGAGGTATGCAAGCATGCGATGGTCGAAATACCCGATCAACTGCGATGCAAGCATCCGCGTGGACAAGGAGCTTAACAAGGTGAATGGTCAGACATACGTTGGTCAGGAGATCTTCACTGGAGATCTGTTGAACTGGAGCATCACCATCCGCAACACTGGGAAGCTCGCCTTGAGCGAGATAATCGTCAATGATACCCTGTTGCGCTGCAACGGCGATGTGGTATACCTCATGGACAACAAGCAAGTGACCTGCTGCCTCGAGAGCTGCACGTCAATCACCGTCTATGTCGAATACAAGGCGCCAGTTTGCTGCAACGACTACATGCTGACCAACATCGCGACCGCGACCGCATGTGCCAAACTTGAAAAGGTTACCCACAGCGATCAGAACGCGGTGATGGTGGAAGGCGATTGCGAGCTGACCGTAACGAAGACCGCCAAGTACAGGGAGTTGTTCTCCGGTGAGACACAGGAGTGGACCATAACCGTGCAAAACACGGGTAAGAAGGACCTCTCGTGCGTCACTGTGACCGATGACAAATTCCCTGGCTGGAAGTGGACGATCGGTAACTTGGCTTACAAGAGCGAACCGGTGTCTATCACCTTGAAGGACTGGAACAACACCATCGAATGCACCGGACGTCCGGTAGTCATAGTCAACACCGCCTTCGCGACAGCCAAGTGCTGCCCAGCAGATTCTGAGCAACCATGCTGCGACGTAAAGGCTATGGGTTCCGCGAGGTTCTTGCTGAAGCCGCAGGCAGCGATCGACGTTGAGGTCGAAATCAACGAGAAGAGCTGCTGCAAGCCTGGCGGAATGGTGTACTATGATGTAACCGTGACCAACGTCGGCAACAAGACCATCCGCGGGTTCTATCTGGACGACACCCTAGGACTGGCGAACGATGTGTACTATCCCGAGGATCCGTACACACTGGCAAGTGGCAAATCCGTCACGGTCCAATTCATGACGAAGATATGGAAGGATTGGACCTATTGCGATAACGGCACTTACCTGAACAACACGTTCACAGCCTATAGCTGCGTCTCCTGCCCAACTGGCTGCCTCAAAGTCCAGGACTCTGACAAAGCCGTTTGGGAGGTGTGCTCGCCGTGCCTGTTGATCGACAAGGAAGCCTTTGTGGACGGGAAACCGGTCACTGAGGTCTGGCCTGGTCAGGTCGTCATGTACAAGGTGACTGTGAGGAACGCAGGAGCTCACGCGATAACGTGCATAAATGTCATGGACCCGATGTTCAACGAATACTGGTACATCGATTGCCTGGCCTCGTGCACGTCCCAGAGCTTCTACTTCAACATCACCGTGCCGGAGTGGTTCTGCTGGTATGGCGACTACCTCAAGAACATGGTGTTCGCTGAGGGCTGGTGCAACCTCGCTGGATGCTGTGGTGACAAGCTCATCACCGCTGATTGCGATGACTGCTCCGCTGAAGTAGCGCTGGATGTAGCTTCCGTGCCTAATGGGGACGGCTGCCCGAGCTGCAAGCCTATCAAAGTCAAGGCCTGCGACAAGGAGAGCCTGTTCGTCCACAACGAGTTCCACCTCGTGGTGACCAAGGACGCTAACATCGAGACCTGTGTCATGCCTGGACAAACGATCTGGTACACCATCATGGTGTGGAACGTCGGTACATGCGCGATCACGAACGTGGAGATAGATGACCCAATACTGAAATTCCACGCTACGATCCAGTGCCTGTTGCCGGTCTGCAAGGATCCGAAAGGCCAGTTCATGATAAAGTTGCCATACACCGTTGATCCGGATTGGTCTGCTTATGAGGACGGAAACGTCATCATAAACACCGTGACCGCAAAGGGCTACCAGGGCTGCAATGAGACAGTGGTCACTGCCACCGAGGATGTGTATGTGTTCGACCCCTGCGATGTGAGGATAACCATCACCGCACCTGAGACCGTCAGTTGTGGCGAGTCTATCCCCTACGTCGTCGAGGTCAGGAACCATGGAATGAACACCGCGTACAACGTCCATGTGTACGACCCAGTGTTGGGCATCGATGAGATGATCTGGTGCTTGGAGCCGGCGGAAGCCGTCACCTTCACCAGGACCCTCAAGGCGCCCATCTGTAGCGACCAGATTCACTACATAGACAACACTGTGACCGTGTGGGGATGTTGCTGCAACAGTGGAATGTGCCACGGCTCTTGTGGTGGAACGAACGTGTTCGGACAGATGCCCGATGAGCTCAAACCGATGGTTTGCTGCCACGTCGATGCCTCAGCATCATGGAGGGTGACATTCGTAAGCTCCTGCTGCTGAGAGTGTGAGAGTAAGCTAAACTGGGAGCTCTGCTCCCTTCTTTCCTTTATTTTCCTTTTTCTATCCTTTCTTTTCCTTCTAATAAGACTCATAAGGCCTCAGTTCGTTCCCCATCCCTATCCTGGTGTTCGATTTGAACAGGATGATCGTGCATGGAGGGGCCTGGGACATCCCCCAGGAGCTCCACGAGGACCATAAGAAGGGTTGCCTGCGAGCCCTAGAGGTAGGGCAAGAGTGCTTGCAGTCCGGAGGGAAGGCGCTTGGACGCGGTGGAGGCGGCGGTGGTCTCGATGGAGGAGGATTGCATCTTCGATGCAGGATGCGGTTCGTTCCTGAACGAGAAGGGAAAGGTGGAGATGGACGCCATCATCATGGACGGGCGCACCTTGGCCTTCGGCGCGGTGGCGGCCATCGGCAATGTGAGGCACCCCATCAAGGTGGCGAGGTCGGTCAAGGAGAGGACCAAGCACTGCATGCTGGTGGGCGAAGGGGCGACCGGATTCGCCAAGGAGATGGGCTTTGAGATGTTGGAGGACCACTGCTTGGTCTCCGAGAGGGAGCTCGCAAGATGGAAGGACATCCAACGCATCAAAGGATTCCACCAGAGAGATGCCTTCAGTGGAAAGGCACCTGCCCCGATGGGAACGGTGGGGGCGGTCGCCATCGATGATGAGGGCGACATCGCTGTCGCTACCTCCACCGGCGGAACCCCCAACAAGATGTCCGGTAGGGTAGGCGACAGCCCCTTGGTGGGTTGCGGCACATATGCTGACAATGCTTCGGCCGGGGTGTCCGCCACGGGTTATGGCGAGGCATTGATGAAGATATGCGTCGCACGAAGGGTATGTCAGAATATCGAGGCGGGTAGGAACGCCCGGTCGGCAGCCAAGGAGGCGATAGCGTACCTAGAAAAGAGGGTGGAGGGGCATGGAGGTGTGATCCTCATCGACCGGAAGGGGGAGATATCATATGCCCACAACACTCCAAGGATGGCGGTGGCCTATACCGATAAGAAAGGGCGGATGAGAGCGATCATCTGATCATGACCTCGTTGACCATCATCCACAATAGGCAAGCTCACCACTATCCCTTCATCGATCATGACCTTTTTTCTCGGTCTGTCACATCGATGCGGTCAAAGGGCGGCCGGGATGCTGCCCTCCAGTTATCTGCCCTTGCGACACTGCCTCGCCCTGTCCGGATCGCTGGGCTTCCTTGACCGTGCTCTCGTCCAGCTGCATCTTGGGGAACACCGCCCATAACCGGTCCAGGTCCTTCTGCTCCAGAGTGAGGGGGTCAATGCCGATGTACATCACCCCACCGTTCACCTTCAAGGCCTGGTTGATCTCCTCCAGGGTGGCGAGCAACTTGCGCATGTCGTTCCAGAGCAGGAGGTACTCCAGACCGTCCAGGAAGAATATCACCTTCCGGTCCTTCGCCTCCTGCTTGACCGCCTTCGTCAAGAGCGGTCAAGGTCTTGGGAGAGATCACGTTGTCCCCTTTGCTTCCGCTGAGCCAGTAGTACTTGGGCGATAAAAGACCGAACTTCTCCATCACGTACTCTGGATGCAACCGGGTTATGCAGACACCGGGGGTGCCATCGGCGATCATGCTGGCAAAGGAACTGAAACCGAGCCGAGGAAAACCCTCGACCAGCATGACCACGTTCATATTGGCATCCTCAGGAGACATAACGTACACTCTGCTAGCACATACCCTTTCATTTTCGTGATATAAAAACTGATTTTGAGCATGCTCATTTTGAAATGAGAGTCTATCTTATCCTCAAAGATAATAATTTGAAGGGAATTATTTTTATTCAAGAAAACAATCTTAGTCCGTGAACCGAGCCGCCCGGAAGTCATTATTGACTGCCCGGGAGAGGGTGCTACTGCACCTACTTGCCTACCAGAGGTACAGTCAGGACGCTGATGCCCCCAAAGCCGTCATTCAAGAGGGCATAGCGGATGCGGTGGAGGTCGGTCGCAACAACGTCGCCAAGATCCTGAACGAGATGGCCAACGAGCGCATCGTCGACATCCTTTCCAAGCATGTCAAGGGCCTTCCGAGCGTCCGCCGGGTCTATTTCCTTTCCACCAAAGGCTTCGATGAGGCCAAGCATCTCAAGGAGGACCTCGAGGCGATGAAGGTCGAGGTGATCGACCTTAAGGGAGATGTGCACCAGGACGAGGTAGGCCGTCTTTCCGTCTACATGCCCGGCAACTACACCTTCCTGGAGATAATCATGGGGGTTGCCAGGGGTAAGTTCGATTGCCGGTCCTTCCATGAGTCCAAGACCAAGGAGGAGAGGCGTTTCGTCGACTTCACCGACAAAAAGCCGGCGGTCCGTTCCTTCTTCGGTAGAGAGAAGGAATACCGTCAGCTGATGGACCTGATCAATGGTGAGAGCACCCGGGCCATCATCATATATGGGATCCCAGGGATAGGTAAGACCACATTACTGGCGAAGTTCGCCCAGGATGTCCGAGAACAGACCAACGTGTTCTGGCTTAAGATACACGAATGGGTCAACGTCCGAGGCCTGCTGCGACCTCTGGCGGAGTTCCTCTCCCAACTGGGAAAGAAGAACCTGGAATGGTACCTCAATCAGAACGAGACCCCTCACACCGGTGAGGTCCTGCAGATCCTGATCACGGACATGGGGGACATCCCGGTCCTGCTCATATTCGACGATGTGCACAAGGGCGAGCGCCTGGTGCTCGATTTCCTCAACGCGCTCATCAACATGATCGAGGAGCTGCCCAAGGTCAGGGTGGTCTGCGCCACCCGCGAGGTCCCGGCCTTCTATTCTCGAAGCCTGGTCATCCGAAACCTGATCAGGGAGATGCAGATGGAGGGATTGGACCGGGAGAGCAGCCTGAAGATGCTGAGGGCCCGCTCCATGCCCGAGGGCGACATAGAGCAGGTCATCCAGATCACCAAGGGGCATCCCCTGTTCCTCGAGCTCATCGAGGAGCCTCAATCGGCATTGGGGAAGAACATCCGCATGTTCATCGATCAGGAGGTGGTCTCCAAATTGGATGTGGCGGAGAAGCGCATCATGAACGTGGCATCGGTGTTCCGGTACCCGGTCATCATGGACGCCTTCTTCATCACCGAGGAGGAGATCCGCAAGGACCTCAACGGAAAGGAGATCGAGCTCCAGGACATCGATTACACCGTCTCGTACGAAACGGTCGACTCTCTGATCTCCAAATCCATCCTCCATGAGTCCATCGGTCGCATGATCGGCATGCACGACCTGCTTCGTGAGTTCACCTACTCGCGATTGACGCCCAGGCAGAGGATGATCTACCATCGGGCCGCATCCAAGTTCTATATCCAGGACTCCTCGCACTCATCCAAGGTGGAGGCGTTGTACCATTGCATCATGGCCAAGGACCTGGAGAAGGCGGTGGAGGTGGCGGCGGGGAGTGGCCAGGAGATCATCTCCAAGGGTTATGCCATGCAGTTCGACCCCTTGCTCAGCCGCTTGCTGGTGGAGACCAAGGGTCAGGCGAACCGGGACCGTATGGAGCTCCTCATGTTGCACGCCCAGATCCTGGAGCTGCATGGGGAGTACGAAAGGGCGGTGGAAGAGCTCGCCGAGATGCTAGAGGACCTGCCTGTCGACAAAGGCTCCCGACTCAAGGCCGAGGTGCACCGGAGGCTGGGGGTGCTGGAGATGAAGCGCAACCTGTACGATAGCTCATCTCAACATTTGGCAGATGCGTCCAGCATAGCCAATGACATCCGGGACTCCCAGACCCTGGCGGACATCTATTATGACACCGGGGGTCTGCTGGAGCGTCGCGGTAAGTTCGACGAGGCGGTGCAGAACTTCGAGGCGGCAGGAGACTTCGCTCGCGGGCGTAGGGGATAAGATAGCGTTAGGAAGGTCCCTCTATGGTCTGGGCAGGGTCAAGGCAAGCTTATTGGAATATTCCGAAGCGGTGCGATTGAAGAAGGAGGCCCTCAACATCCTCGAGCGCACCGGCGATGTGAACATGACCTCCAAGGTCTGCATAGGCATCGGCAATGACATGCGTTCCATCAAACAGGGCGATGAAGGCCTGAAATACCTGGAAAGGGCGGTCGACCTGGCCACCTCGGTCGGCGACATCAACACTTTGGCCTATGCCCTATCGAACCAGGCGGCAGAGTACCTGGCGAGGAACGACCTGGCCAAAGCGGACGAGCTATTGCACGAGGCCACCAAGCTTTTCATCAAGCTCAACGACCAGGTGATGATATCGAACATGCACTTCTATCGTGGCTTCCTCTACAACATGAGGGGCGACTGGGAATGGGCCAAGGAGGAGTTCAAGCTCAGCCTGGACACCTTAAGAGGCTTCGACATCCCCTCGAGGTTGGCGCTATGGCTGCTTGAGATCGCCTCGGTCTATATGGAGAACAATGAGAAGGAAGAGGCCATGAAACTATACGAGGAGGCCTATTCCGTGGCTTCGCGCATCGGTCACGAGAGGATCATGCGGGATGCGAAGGATAGCATGGCTAAGATCATGGCCTGATCTTTTTAGAAAAAATAAGTAAGGTGTTTGAAAATAGTTTGGGAAGGAAAGATCTTCAACCCTTAGTGGGGGTCAACACCAGGTATCACATGCGGGTCAACGCCAGGGATGACGTGGGGGTCACACCGGAATGCATGCGGGTCCACGCCAGGTATGACATGCGGGTCGACACCAGGGATGACATGCGGGTCAACACCGGGGATCACATGAGGGTCCACGCCAGGTATCACATGCGGATCGACACCAGGGATGACGTGTGGGTCAACACCGGGGATCGCATGCGGGTCCACGCCAGGGATGGCATGCGGATCGACACCAGGGATGACGTGTGGGTCAACACCGGGGATCGCATGCGGGTCTACGCCCGGGATGGCAAGGGCTGCCACACCTAGGAAGGAGCCCACCATCGCAAGGCACGCAAGCACGGCGACTACGCCGACCAATACGGCCAAGATTGTCTTTGTTGCCTTCTGCATCAACTTCACCTGCACCAAATTATTATGCAAACCTGTTTATCATTGTTGATATTAAAAGCGTCTTTGAGCATGCTACACTAAACATTAAATATCAGTAATGATAAAAATCTTTCTATATTATTGAATGTTTTTATTCTATGATAATATGTCCAGTTTGAATGATTTTCAGATTTGATAATCTATAGTATATATATTGAAATACTATCCGAATCGATAAAAATCGTTCCGATCTATGATTTATTATTAATTCGAACGTTCCTCACGTTATCAAATGAGTGAAAGAAGGGAAGGACTGACGAATCTTGGGATCGTTTTCGATCTTGACGGGACCTTGATCGAAAGCACGATCGACTTCGAGCTCATGAGAGATCGTGTCTTCAGATATCTGATCGATATTGGTTTGGGATATGCCCTGGAACGATCGGACACCATCGCCAAGAACATGGACAGGGTGCGGCCAGAGATCCGAACGATGAATCAAGACCTCGAGGCCATCGAAACGAGGGTCGAGGCCATCTGCGTCGAGGTGGAAATGATGTCCGTGGATCGCACGAAGGAAGTGCCTGGGGCAGGCGATGCATTGAGAACACTTCGCGCCATGGGGTATCCGCTGGCTCTGTTGACCCGAGGGTCCCGGCATTATGCCACGGAGGCCCTTCACGCATCGCATCTTACCGGCATGCTGGACGCCATCATCTGCCGGGACGATCACGACGTCTCGGAAGCGAAACCTCACCCGGAGGCCATGCGTCGGGCCGCCGCTGCCTTGAACCTGCGACCGGAGCAATGCGTCATGGTCGGGGATCATTTGATGGACCTGGAATGCGCCCGTTCGGCCGGCTCGATGTTCGTGGCGGTCCTGAGCGGACACAATGGTCGGAAGGGTTGGGAGGATTTGGGCGTGGAAAGGATAATCCCATCCATCGCCCAACTGCCAGGATATCTTGAGGAGATGGGATGAGGGCCGTCGTCGTCTCCACCAACTATATCCCGCCGTACACAGGATTCGGGGACCATGAGGTCCATTGTGAAGAGCGAGGATGCGCCGGAACCGATCGGTCCCTATTCCCAGGCCGTCATCTCGGACCAACTGGTTTTCTGCTCGGGCCAGTTAGGTATCGACCCTCGAACTGGAACGATGGTCGATGGCGGGGCGGCCGTGCGAGGCCCGACGATGCCTGGAAAACCTAAAAGCCATACTGGAAGGGGCGGGGACGGACCTTACGAAAGTGCTGCGATGCACCATCTTCATGACCGACCTGATGGACTTCCAGGCCGTGAACTCGGTCTATGCGGAGTTCTTCTCGGCGTCGCCACCTGCCAGGACCACCATTCAAGTGGCCGCCTTGCCCAGAGGGGCTAAGGTGGAGATCGATGCGATCGCGTCCCTGTCCTGATCAAGCCTTGGCCTTCACAGAATCGGCCTTTATGCCGTCGTACTTGACCTCGAACCCCTTTTGGCAGACAGGACAGCAGACGTAATACTCGCGGTCGTCCTTCTTGACCTTGTAAGCGTTGTCGTGGATCTCCTTCTTGCAGTAGTCGCACGTCAGCACCACAGAGGACTCCGGGGTGACGGTGGCCCTCTGGTTCTCCTTGACCACGGTGACGATGTTCGCTATGTCGAACTCGATGATCTCATGGATGTCGGCCATCTTGGAAAGGAACTCGTTGATGAGGTGCTGGTGGTGGAAGGTGCACATGAGCATCAGCTTGCCGCTGCTGAGCATGAATATCTGCCTCACGCTCTCGTTCTCCTGGAACTGCTCGGCCACTTTCTTGATGTCAACTGGCTTGGTCTTGATGCTCAGGACCACGCTGATCCCGCCCAGTTTCTCCGGGTCGAGGGTGGCCGTGTAACCCTTTATGATGCCCATGTTCTCCATGGAGCCCGACCTTGCTGCTGACCGTGGGAACGCTGACCTTCACCCTGTCCGCGATCTGACGGAAGGATAGGCGACCGTTCTCCTGAAGGACCTTCAGGATCCTAACGTCGGTATTGTCCAGTTTCATATGGAAAAGGGGAATTAAACAATCATTAATAAAGATATCCGTTAAACGAACAAACTAGTCGAGGTTAAAATGACATTAAGAATGCAAAAAACTCGTAACTATTCTTTGCATTCGTTGATAGACATGTAGATGAACCAAGAGCTTCGATTGGGTGTTAGATGAGCGACGCTAAGGACGGCGGGTCCGACCGACCGGAACTGGGGTCCAAAGGAAAGAGGACGGCAAGCTTCGGGGTCACCGGTATGACCTGTGCCACTTGTGCTCAGACCATCACCGAATCGCTGCAGGGATTGGAGGGGGTGGAAGGGGCGAGCGTCAACCTTGCCACCGAGAAGGCCACCGTGGTCTACGACCCCGAGAAGGTGACCATGGAAAAGATGGCCTCCGCCATAGACCAGGCCGGATATGGGGTCATATTGAACCAGGTCACCATCGCCGTCGGGGGCATGACCTGTTCCTCCTGCGTGCTTTCGGTGGAGGAATCGTTGCTGTCATTGCCTGGCGTTCTGTCCGCCTCGGTCAACCTTGCCACCGAGAAGGTGACGGTGAGGTACGATCCACAACAGGTCCGCCTCCAACAGATCAAGCAGGCCATCAGGGACGCTGGATACGATGTGCTTGAGGCGCGAGACGGTGGATGCGGAGAGGGAGCTTAGGGCCGAGGAGACGGCCCGCCAGAGACGATTACTGGTCTTCGCGTGGACGCTCGCACTGCCAGTATTCGTCATAATGATGCTGATGACGTTCACCCCATTGGGCGACGAGCCCTTCCTGATGGACTATGGCAATTACATCCTGTTCCTACTCACCACGCCGATCCAGTTCATCGCCGGTTACCGATTCTACATCGGCGGTTACAAATCCTTGCGCAATGGCGTGGCCAACATGGACGTGTTGGTGGCGGTGGGCACCTCCGCGGCCTATTTCTACTCCGTGGCGGTGACCTTCTTTCCCGACGCCTTCCCCTTCACCGATGTCTACTATGACAGCGCCGCCCTCATCATCGCGATAGTGCTGTTGGGCAAGTACATCGAGGCCAGGGCCAAGTCCCGCACCTCCGATTCCATACGAAAGCTGATCGACCTGCAGGCGAAGAGCGCCACCATAATGCGTGAGGGCAAGGAGGTGACCGTTCCGGTCGATGAGCTGGACGTCAACGATGTCATGGTGGTCCGACCCGGAGAGAAGGTCCCCACCGATGGCCTGGTGGTCGAGGGCGAATCGGAGGTGGACGAGTCCCTCATCACCGGAGAGAGCCTGCCGGTGCACAAAGAGGAGGGCTCTTCCGTGGTCGGGGGTTCCATCAACAGCAATGGATTGCTCAAGGTCAGGGCCACCCGGGTGGGGGCCGACACCGCTCTGGCCCAGATCATCCGTCTCGTGGAGGAGGCCCAGGTGTCCAAGGCGCCCATCCAACGCATGGCCGACCGGGTGGCCTCGGTCTTCGTTCCCATCGTCATCACCATCGCTGTCTCCGCCTTCCTCTTCTGGTACTTTTTTGGGGCTTCGTATTACGGGGTGGACCAGGTCTTCCCGTTCTCCCTCTCGGTATTCATCGCCGTGCTGGTCATCGCCTGCCCCTGCGCCCTGGGCCTGGCCACACCGACCGCCATCATGGTCGGGACGGGGAAGGGCGCGGAACTGGGGATTTTGATCAAGAACGGGGAGGCATTGGAGGTAGCAGGTAAGGTCGGTGTCATGGTCTTCGACAAGACCGGCACCTTGACCCAGGGAAGACTGGAGGTGACCGATGTCGTCAGCCATAGGGATCGCCGAAGAGGACCTGCTGCGGACCGCGGGTGCGGCCGAGAGAGGGTCCGAGCATCCCATCGCCAAGGCCATCGTTAGGAAGGCCGAGGAAAGGTCCGAACTTGCCAGAGGTGGGTCAGTTCGAGAACGTGCCTGGCAAAGGCATCTCGGCCAATATCGAGGGCAGGTCGGTACTGGTAGGGTCGAGGAGGATCATGCAGGACAACTCGGTGGACCTTGCCCCGGTCGAATCGCACATCGCCCGTTTGGAGGACCAGGGGCGCACCACGCTGGTGGTGGCGCGGGACGGAATGGCGGTCGGCGTGCTCGGGGTCTCCGATGTGGTGAAGGACTCCGCCCTGGTGGCGTTGAACGAGCTGAAGCGCATGGGGGTGGAGGTGGTCATGATGACCGGCGACAACCGACGGACCGCCGATGTCATCGCCAAACAGCTCGGCATAGACCGCGTGTTGGCCGAGGTGCTTCCCGGTCAGAAGGCGGAGCAGGTGGCCGCCCTCCAGAAGGAAGGCAAGGTGGTGGCCATGGTCGGGGACGGAGTCAACGACGCCCCAGCCCTGGCCCAGGCCGACCTGGGCATCGCGGTGGGCTCTGGCACCGATGTGGCCATCGAGACGGGCGACATCGTCCTCATAAGGAACGACCTGAGGGACGTCGTGGCCGCCATCCAGCTGAGCGCAAGGACCTCGGTGAAGATCCGGCAGAACCTGTTCTGGGCCTTCGCTTTCAACACCATCGGCATACCGGTGGCCGCAGGTATTCTATATCCCAGCTTCCAATTGTTGCTACCGCCTGCGCTGGCGGCGGGGGCCATGGCCCTGAGCTCAGTCACCGTCGTCACCAACGCCGCACTGTTGCGGACCTATGTGCCTGAGATCATCAGGGAGAGGGTGTGAAATGGCTATAGATCCGATATGCAAGATGGAAGTGGACGAGAAGACCGCCAAGTGGAAATCCGAATACAAGGGCAAGACCTATTTCTTCTGCGCGCCTGGATGCAAGAAGAAGTTCGATGCGACCCCGGAGAAGTACATAAAGGCCTGAATCGAGGGTGTCAGTCCCTTTCGTGCTAAGGGCTGGAAAATACCATAGCATTCTTTTTAATATCCCATAGCGATTAAATCCCTTCTTGGGGGCAGCACATGCAGTCGATATTCTGGGTCCTGGACAACGGTCAACCTTATGTTGACTCGCTGAGGGAGGACCTGGTGAGCCGGGGCTACTGCGCCGGCCTGGTGGCCGACATCGATGCCTTCCTCGATGACCAGATCAGCGGTTACGCGAGAGCGCTGATCATGCTGCACGACCCCCAATGCAATGTCATTCCGGTGCTGAACCATATCAACCAACAGATGGTGACGACCCCGGTGGTGGTCCTTTTCCAAAATGTGGACATCGTGGGCGTCACTGAACTGGCCAACAACGGGGCCGATCTCATCTATCCCCTGGACATGGACGTGGACGATATGTTCCGCCGCCTCGCCACCGACGTGGAAAGACTTGGGGGCGGTTACAACGGGGACCACAACGAGCCGACCGAGATGAGCTTGTTGGACAAGATGGAGAACTTGGCCGATTGGGTATGGCGCATCGATGAGAAGGGGGTGATTACCTTCTCGAGCGAGAGCGTGCGCAAGATCCTGGGCTATACCCACACCGACCTCAAGGGCAAGGTGCTATGGAAGCTGACGCCCACCATCGAGATGCCCAGGTTCCACTCCCAATTGGAAGAGGTCAAGCAGAATGCCCAGGAGCCCTCTGCGCTCCAGTTCGTGATCATCTCCAAATCCGGCACCGTGGTCCACCTGGAGGGCCTGGCCATGCCCCTTTTCGATGTGGACGGCGCTTATATGGGCATGATCGCCGCCTGCAGGGACGTGACCACCCACAAGAAGGCGGTGGAGGACCTGATGATAGCGGAGGACCGCTACAGCATACTCTTCGAATCGTCCCCTGACCCGATCATCACCCTAAGCCCGGGAGGGCGCATGGAGTCCGTTAACTTGGCAGGGGTCAGTTTGCTTGGGGCCACGAAGGCCAACGAGCTGATCGGAAGGAACTTCTACTCGTTCATCGCGGAAGGGGAGAGGAATCGGGCCAACAACTACTTCCAAGAGCTGTTGCGGAACCACGAGCATTTCCAGTCCGAGTTCATATTTCAGAGGGACAACGGGACGAGCCTCTTGATGGAGATCAGCGCGGCAGTGCTACTGGAATCGACCGGGAAGCCGTCCTGCATAATCGCCATATTGCATGATGCCTCGATGCGCAACCGCATCGCCTACGAGTTCCAGACCAACAGCGTGCATCACCCCCACCTCAACCTCCACTCGCAGGACATCTTCGCGGAGATAGACCAGGACCTGAGCATCCGTTACCTCAGCTCCAACTTCGAGACCATCACTGGCATCCCGGTCCGGGAGGTGATAGGCAAGGCCCCCTTCGACCTGATGGAGGAGGAGGACCGATTGAGCCTGGTGGAGGAGATGGAACCGCTGTTGAGCCGCATGCAGCCCTTCTTCTCCGTGCGCTACCGCGCCCGTCGTTCCGATGAGAAGGTCCTGCATTTCGAGATGAACGGCATACCCTTCTTCGACGATGACAACATGTTCCGAGGCTACCGGGCATTGGTGCGGAACGTCACCGACCGGGTCGAGAAGGAGATAGCCCTCAAACTGGAGCAACAGAAGCTCGAGACAATAATGCAGAACATCTCCGAGGATATCTGGATAACCGACCTCGACTTCCAATTCCTTTATGTCAGCAGCAACATGAGAAGGTCCTTGGGATTGAACGGGGGACCGATCGATTTCGAAATGATGAAACGGTGCCTCGACCAAGAGTCCATTGAGAAGCTCGAGGAGGCCTATAAGACCCTTAAGAACCTGGCCAAACAACAACAGGGTCAAAGAGAACCCGGTGCTGAAGGTCGAGACCAAGGTGCTGCGCAAGGACGGCACCTTCTTCTGGAGCGAACAGAAGATGATGTTGATCCGTCGGGACAGCGGCGAGTCCGTGGGCATACTCGGCATCGCCAAGGACATCACCGAGGAGAAGCGGCTGGAGGTGGGTCTGAGAAGGAGCGAGGCGCGCAACCTCTGTTTCCTCAATCCGGTGATGGAGGGCGTCCTGGTCATCCATCCTTACAAGGGCACCATCCTCGAGGCCAATCCGAAGAGCTGTTCCGACCTGGGATATGGTCGGGAGGAGATGGTCGGAAACCATCTCTCCTTGATCGTGGAGGGTTGGAACCGGGATGACCTGGCGGCCCTCAGGGACAAGGTCATGGCCGGGGAGACGGTCAGGGTGGAGGGAAAGCATCGCCGCAAGGACCGCACCCTCATGGATGTGGAGACGTCCATGATGGCGATGCCTTGGGAGGACGATGTGGCCATCGTCGCCTTCTCCCGAGATGTCAGCCATTCCAACGCCTTGGCGAGCAAGGTCGCGGAGAAGAGGGAGGACTTCCTGACCGCGGCGGGCCTGGCCAACCTGTCCGAGGATTGTGTCACCGAGGAGGAGATGCTCGGGGAGGCTTTGAAGCTCCTGATCGACCGTAACCGTTTCGATGCCGGAGCGGTCTTCTTCAACGACGGGATTGGCGGTTTGAAGCTGGTGGCCCATCATGGCATACCGAGCGAGGGCTTGAACGTCCTGGAGGGGATGAACGGCCAATTACCCCCATCTGATCCAATATCCTGAACAGCCATGAGCCGGTCTGGGGCGAGAAGGCCATGGACCGGAGCGATTGGGCCAAGACATGGGGCGTCGAGTCATTCGTGGCCTTCCCATTGACCTACGGCGCCAAACCCTATGGCATCATGGCCTTGGCCTCCACCAGGGAAGAGCTGATACCATATGAGAGGCGGGAGGTGCTGCGGACCTTCTGGAAACAGATATGCGACTCGCTGGCGCTGGTCCGTCTGAAGGAATTGATAAAACATGAGGTGGCGCAGACCTCCATCGAGGCGCTGCGCGTTAAGAATTGAAATAAAAGGTTTTCCTAGTGCTTTCCGCCTTCCTTGGGATGGCCGTGCACCGCTTCCTCGCGCTCCTTCTTGGCCCGCTGCTGGGCTAGGACCTCGGCCCTCTGCGTCGACGCTGTTGTCCTTGGGCAGGACCTTCTTCACCGTGGCCATGGCGTCCATGCCGAACTCGAACAGGGCGGGCGGGATGCGGATGTTGCCCCGCAGGCTGGTCCCGACCAGCTTCCCAGGGTTCATGATGTCCTCGGGGTCGAAGGTGGTCTTGATGGCCCGGATGTACTTGGCGCCCGGCCCGCGGATCTTGTCCAGGTTGGAGGCGAAGAACGCCCCGAAGCCCAAGGGGCGACCGCCATAGTCATAGGACATGTCGGCGAACTTCTTGTTGAAACCGAAGGAGGTCAGGTTGGTCAGGTCGTCGAAGTCGGCGAAGTAGTAGGGCATGAACATCACGGTGTTGCGGTCGGCGAGTATGCCGATGATGGCGCCGGTCATGTTCATGTCCTCCATGAGCTTGTAGGTGCGCTGGGCGAAGACCTCGAAGTCCTTCAGCGGGACCACGGCCTCGCCAGGGATGTGGCCGATGCCGATCTCGCGGGCGCGGAACTCGTAGCAGCGCTCGTCCCACTCGTGCTCGGCGATGCTCTGCTCCAGCCTCTTGCCCCCATGCTTGGCCATGATCTCATCGATGACCTTCTCCTCGTACTCCACGATGGTCTTGTCGCCCTCCAGCATGATGTTGAGCATGGAGCCGACCTCGGGGGCGTGCTTGCCGGCCTTGCGGAGCATCTCGAAGTGCTTGCCGTCGCTGAAACCGATGTGCAACGGGTCGATGCGCTTGCGGCACATCTCCATCAAGGGCTTTCCCATCGCCATCAGGCTCTCGAAATCGTAGGAAAGGGCCTTCATTACCTCGGGGCCGGGCATGAGCTTCAGGGTGACCTTGCTGATCACGCCCAAGGTGCCCTCCGCCCCGACGATGAGCCAGGTGAGGTTGTAGGCGGACTGGTTGTCCACCACCTTTTCGAATCCGGTGTTCACCAGCGTGCCGTCGGGCATGACGACCTCGAGGTTGCGCAGGTTCTGTCCGGCCGAGCCGTACTTGTAGGAGCCGACGCCGATGCCTCCGGTGGATATCCATCCGGCCAAGGTGGCGCTGGGGAAGCTGGAAGGGTAGGAGCAGAGCAACAGTCCCTTCTCCATGCATGCCTCGTACACCTGCTTCCAGGTGCAGCCAGGCTGGGCGGTGACGGTGAGGCCGACCGGGTCGATGTCCAGGATCTTGTTCATGCCCCCGGTGAAATCGATGAGCACGCCGCCATAGATCGGAATGGAACCGCCGAGCCCCCAGGTGGAGGAACCGCGCGGGGTGATGGGGACGCCTTCGTCGGCGCAGATGCGGACGATCTTGACCACATCCTCGCTGGAGTGGGGGCGCACCACGATGTCCGGGATGTTCTTAAAGGCGATCTGGGTCAAATTTGGCAAAGGGGCGAGGTCGTGGCTGTAGAGCACACGCTCCATCATGCTCGTCTTGACGTTCTCTTGACCGATCGCGTCCCTCAGCCTGGCGACCAGCTGCGGGTTGGCATTCTTGTCATCATTGGCATCCATCTGAAACCCTCTAACAATGGGAACGAACGAATTGTACCGGAAACAATTCGCTCTATTTTAAATGTATTGTAATCTGGCGCATCTGGAATGTATAAAAACCACACAATATGGTAGGTCCGGGGCTTACCGGGCTTCTGGGTACTTCGGCGCTTGGTTCCGCCAAGGGTATCTGCAGATCGCCTTGGTCGTGGTACCTGCGTCGCCCAATCTCCTCACTGGGCTTTTTCACCTCAATGGTGTAGGCCGCGTTGGGAATTCGCTTTTGCCTTCTATGGATTTACCATGGGGCGCAGGCGAACCGAAGCAAGGGCTTCGAATCGGGGCGGATACCTGGGGCGCCATCCTCAAATGACGCTGATATCAATCCGTTTTCCCCAGAGGGCATACGGCCCCCGGACCGATTAATTACTAGGCAGAGGCAAGTATTTCTAACCTTCGTCAGACGAAATTTCGAGAGCGCACTCGGTTCTAAGAATTTGACCGAGCCAACATCGGCAAAGGACGATGTGAGTCGAAGCGAGATCTCCAGAATGAAGTTATACATCCTGCGTGAAAAGGAAAGGATTATAAAAGGGATCAATCGCCGCCCTTCTTCAATGCTTCCACCTTCTGTCGCAGATCGATGATCTTGGCGTTGATCTTGGCCTCCTTCTTGTGGACCTTATCTTTGACCTTGTCGAAGTGCTCCTTGTCCATCTCCTTCTTGCTCAGCTTGAACTGGGCCTCGTCCAGCTCCTTGCGGTAGTCCGCCTTGAGCGCGTTCAGCTCCTTTATCTTCTCCTCAAGCCTCTTGACCTTGTCCAAGATATCCACCTCTCCAGGCACTACGGTATCGGGGTAGCTGGGATATAAAATGTGGTCGGGACCTCGCTCCTCGCTTAAGCGCCATCGAGCCAGCGCATCTCGTTGATGATGGTCGGCAGCATGTCCTCCTCGATGAGGTGCAGATGGGTCGGGACAGTCGCAATCTGACGACCCGAAGCCCTCGGCACACCATGCGCGAGCCCTCCGTTCCGGCGACCAACCGGTTGATCTCGCACTCCTTGTCGTCCCCCTCGATCATTATCGCCGAGACCGGTTCGGCGTGCAGTAGCAAGCGATCGATGTGCCAATGCACCTTCTTCTCGGTCAGGAAATGCCTCCCCACCCGCGCGAAAAGGGATGACTGGGCCGAACCAGCGTAAACGTAGGTCCCCCTGGGGAAGGTGCATATGCCCGGCCCGCCCACGTCAAGTTCGACCTCGTCCCCCAGGTGGAGGAGGAGCAGATAGGAACCTTTTGGCGCCGAGGCAGGGCGACATCGTCGACTCGCCCTAGGCCCTCACCTTGGTGGCAAGGCTGGCGACCCTTTCGCCCAAGGCCCGGGCCGCCTTCATGCTCTTCTCGTCGGAGCGCGCCGCCCCGATCTCCCTCACCATGGAGTGGGCGAACGCGCCCGCGGGCAGCACGAACCCCTGCAAGGTCATGAAATCCATCAGGCAGGCGGTGGTCAGCTCATGCCCGGCCCGACCGCCCACCGCGATCACGCCCCCGACCTTTCCCTCCAGCTTACGGCCCATCTTCGATAGTAGATAGGTCCGGTCCAACAGCGCCTTGGTCTGGGAGGTCATATTGCCGAAGTAGATCGGCGTGCCGATGATGATGGCGTCGGCCTGCATCATCTTGGGGTAGATGTCGGTCATGTCGTCATCGATAAGGCATTTGCCCGCCTGCCCGCAGGTGGGGTGGGCCACGCAACCTTTGATGTCCTTCCCGGCCAGGGAGACGAACTCGACCTCGGCGCCCTTGGCCCTGGCCCCTTCCAACGCCTCCATGATCAAGATCTCGGTGTTGCCGTCCTTTCTCGGACTTCCAGAAATTCCCAGCACTTTCATGTGAACCGCCGACAAAATCAGGCTGAGACGGTTTAAAGCTTCGCTATGAGAAGGTCCCAAACCATGTTCAGGTCTGGGCGGTAGCGGACTGGGGTTGCCTGGCCCGGTCCTCTGATTCCACCTGGCTGCGGGTCTTGATGCGGATGAGGATGCTGCCGGGCATGCGGCTCGGCGATGATCGTCGTCACCTCGCCCAGCTTTCGTCCGTACACCTCCAGGTCGGCGATGGCGGCGGCATATTCCTCGAAGGGGAGCTTGGCCCTCACGCCGTTCACGTGCAGGACCACGGGCGCCGGGCGCAGGTTGTCCTGGATGGCCTGCATCGAATCCAGGCGGTCCTTGATCTCGGCCGGGTGCACGAAGAGCGGGTCGTCGTCCGTGTCCTTGCGCTTCAGCTCGATGAGGCTCTGCACCTTCTCCGCCACCTCATCCAGCTTCTGGATCTCCTCGGCCCGGCGCATGCGCTCCACCTTTCGCCCGATGCCGCACACCAGCGCCTCGCAGGCGGGCAGCGAGTCGAACTCCGGTCCGCAGGTGGCGACCACCGGTATCTGGATGTCCTGCCAGAGCTTGAACTTGTGCTTCTCCACGCACTCCCGGAAGTTGCCGACCACGAAGACCGCCGCGTCATACTCCTCGATGATGGCCTTCTCATCGGCGCTGATCTGCGCGGTGTGCTTGCCCCTTCCCCGGGCCAGGCCCATGACCACGGTGATGGCGCCATAACGACGCAGGTTCTCCGCGATGTCGCAGATGGGATGGGGCATGTGGTGCCTGTCCCAGGGTGGGTCCGACCACCACGATCTCCGTGCCGGCCAAGGGGACATCGGCCAACTTGCCGCCCAGCTCCCGGGTCTTGCGTTCGATGATGGGCCGGTCCTCCTCCGGGATGGCGAAGGTGATGATTATCTGGACCTGGATCTGGGTCTTCTGGATCACGAAGCCGCCGATGTCCTCGATGAGCTCGTAAAGCTCCTTGACCCGGTACACCCCGCCGTCGTACATCAGCACCTGGTACATCAGGGCGCCTCCATGGAATGATGCACCTGCTCCGCCGCCTCCAACCAGTCCGGCTGGAATCCGTGCTCGGTGTTGGCTATGGTCATGACGTTTTCGGAATTGAAGGAGTGGCGGATCTTCAGGCCCTCCGGGACCAGCTTCCAGATGGCGTCGAGCACCTGGGCGCGCAGCTCCTCCTCCGGGTTTATCTTCAGGTCCCAGAGGTCGGTGCGGTTCTTACCGGCCACGAAGATCTCATAACGGGTCAACTGCTCCACCCGGTCCCGGCCGAAGGTCTTCCAGAGCAAGGCGAGCACGCGGGGGGCGAACGTCTCGTCGGTGATGGAGAGCATCACCCCGCCCTCCTTGTCGTCGAGCTGCACCACGTCGTAGATGGGACGGGCACCGGCGGTGGGCCGCATGCGCACCGAGACCACGAACAGCGGGTCGGCGGGCCGGACCAGGAGCAGGACCTTGTCAAGCACGTTGGTCAGGCCCATCTCCAACAGGATGTGCTCGAACAGCAGGGCATAGTCCTCCGCGCCCTTCTGGTCCGTGCCCTGCACCTCGATCTCCATCTCAATGCCCCTCAAGGAATCCCGAGGAGAGCAATGCCCCGCCCACCGCCCCGATGTATTGGGAGTGGGGCGGCACGATCGGCCTCTCGCCCAGGGTGTGCTCCATGGCCGTGACCAGGCCAGATATCAATGAGGTCCCGCCCACTTGGATGACGGGTTTCCTGACCTCGATCTCCTGGAGCTGCTGTTCGTAGATCTGTTCGGCCACGGAATGGCAGGCGGCGGCGGCCACGTCCTCGACGGTGTGGCCTGCGGCCAGCGAGGTGACCAGGTCCTGGATGCCGAATATGGAGCAATAGGAGTTCATGGGCACCTTGGTGTGGTCGCCCCGGTCCGCCATCGCCCCCAGGTCGGTTATCTCCACCCTGAGCCTCTTCGCCGTCAGCTCCAGGAAACGTCCGGAGGCGCCAGCGCAGATGCCGCCCATGGTGAAGTTGTCCGGGATGCCGTCGCGCACGGTGATGGCCTTGTTGTCCATGCCCCCGATGTCGATGATGGTGGCCTCCCCCTTCTGCCGGTCGGCCAGCCATACCGCTCCCTTGGAATTGGTGGTGAGCTCCTCCTGGATCAGCTTGGCCTTGAACTTCTTGCCCAAGGTGAAACGTCCGTAGCCAGTGGTGCCGATGGCCTCGAGCTGGCCGATGGTGACGCCGGCCTGGGCCAGGGCCTCGTTGAGGGCCGTCTCCGCCGACGAGAATATGTCCGCGGTGGGGGTCCAGCTCTTGCCGATGATCGACATTGTCCCGCATGATGACCGCCTTCGTCGTGCTGGAACCGGAGTCCAGGCCTGCGGTCAGTCCGACCTGCCTCTCCCGGGCCAGGAGCTCCTTCCTCTCCACGATGGTGACCAATGCCTCCATCCTGGTCAGGAGCTGTCCGGACTTGGTCCTCTCCGTGAAGGAATAGGTGACCACCGGCATGCGGGTGTTGTTCTGGATGAACTTCCTCAGCTCGGTGCGCACCAACGCCGCCTCGGCGCAACGGAAGCAGGAGGAGATGAACACGGCGTCGGCCTCATAGCTCTTGTCGGCCAGGGACATGGCGCGGGCGATCATGAGCTTCAGTTGCGGGCTCACCGGGTTGAAGCCGAACCGGTCCACGGCCGAATTTATCTTCTCCATGTCCACGTCCGGGTACACCATCTTCGCACCGACCGCGGTGGCGGCGGCCTCGATCTCCGATTGCACGGCAGAGTACTCGGTGCCGCAGGACAACTGTGCGATCTTGATCATCTTACCAATCCCTCCAGGAAGGTCTTTATCTGGGCCACCATGGCCTTGGCCTCGTCCTCGTTCGCCGGGTAGTCCAGTTCCAGCAAGGGTATCTTCCGCTTGCGGATGAGGAGCTTCATCATCTCGTTGGTCCGGGCGCAGCCCACGCAACCGAACATGAACGGGGCGTCCTCCATGATGATCGCCGCCTCGGCTATGTCGACCAAGGGCCCATATATGGCCAGACGGCCCCTTATCCCCGAGGGCACCTCGATGGCCGCGTACTTCAGGCCTTTCTTCACATCGTCCACCGTGACGTTGATGGGCGGCGACTCGATCTCCTTGGACTCGATCTTCTCCTGGAGCACGGCCATGACGCTCAAGGGCTCATGGCCGAATCGCTCTACCAGGTCGAATAGTATCAGGCTGTTGGGCGGGACGATGAGCACCTTCATGGACATGGCCTCCTCGCATACGATCTTCAGGTCCTTGACGGGCATCTTGCCCTTCTTCTTGATGGGAGGGACCTTTTCCCCTCGCTCTAGGCATTGCAGGCCTTTCTCCACCATGGTCAGGTCCTTCACTTCCTTCTCCAGCTGGGCGAACCCAGGTCTGGAGCCATGATGGGCCCGGCACCTTCTCTGGTCGCCCACTGGGAAGCCCCGCACCTTGGAATAGATGCGGGTGGGGTCCAGCTTCCGCACCTCGGTGAGGACCTTCCTCACCGCCTCGGTCTTGCCGGAGATGACCGCCCCGAAGCAGGTCTCCTTGACGATGACGTCGGCATCGATGGTGTGGATGGTGCGCACTAGCTGGTCCGGGGTCATGGTGCAGTCCGGGGCCAGGACTATGTATCTTGTCTCGTGGTCGAGCGTCATTTCTTCACCGCCTTCTTGGCCTTGGACGACGAGGTCGTCTTCTTCGCCGCCGCCTTCTTGGGCTTGGCCTCTGCCTCATCGCTCGCTGGCTTGCGCCGGGGTTTGGAGACCTTGTCCGGGCTGACCTCGGTCTCGCGAAGGTACACGATGTCACCATCCTTCAGGCCGGCCATCATGCTCGTCCAGGTCGCCTGAGAAGCGACCGATGAGGTTGGTCCCATGCTGTTCCTCCCCGGTGGGACCGAACTCGGGGCTCTCCTGCAGCCTGATGCCGATCAGGCCCCGGTTCGGGCGGGACATGTTGGTGACACCGATGTCACCGCGACGGCTCATGTCCTTCCAGGACGGCTCGGGATAGAGGCTCGCACCCAGTTGGTCGTCCCCGTCGAAGGTGACCATGGGCATGCCCTCGAAGGTGAAGTGCACCTTGACCGTGCCAATGGGCTTGTGGTCCAGACCGGTGAGCTTCTCGATGTAGCGGACCGAGTGCTGGTGCCTCGGACCGGAACAGGTACCAATCATGGATCCGATCGGAGGTCGTACCGAATGGTGTCGACCGAACCCTCCTCCATGACATGCATGGTGAGCTCGGGTTCCTGCTCTACGATGATGGCCGAGTCGTCGGTGATCCCGGTCCGCACCTGCTTCAGCCCCTGTGATTCCAGGAATCTCTGCCCTTCGGCCTGGGTCATGCCAATGACCATGACCCTCCCCGGTTTGGGGACGATGGTCACGGCCCCTCCCTCCGGGACGAGATGTATCAATTGGTGGCCGGTCGAAACCTTGCCGACGATGTTGTGGCTGTTGGAGACCTGCCTCCTGGTCTTATAGAAGTATATCCGACCCATGCCGTCACCTTGGTGACGGACCGTTACCAGGTCAGGCTCGCGGATGGAGTGGGACTCCTCGATCAGATTGACGTCCATCCTGGAGGAGTTGGCAGTGAACGACTCGGTCTTCTCGGTGACCTTGATGGTCCCTCCGTCGACGGCCACCAGGAAGTGCTCCACCGACACTGGGGAACGAGGGTCCAGGTCGACCTGCACAAAGGTCTCCACCGACATCCCCTCCTCCAATCTGGTCTCAAGGTCGTTGGTGGCCAATGCATCCTTGGACCGCAGCTCGATGATGACCGGTCTTACTTCCAGGACCTTGTCCGCCTCATCAAGGGCATCGACGACATGCCTGCCGCTCGTCACCCTTCCGAAGACCGGGGCGGCCACGCCGTACGCGGCCTCATGGTCCTGGCGGGCGATCATGATGTAGGTGGTCTGGCTATCATAACCGCCCAGGGCGAAGAAGCAATCGTTGCGAATGAGCTTGGCCGGTTCCCTTGAAGAAGGTATGGATGAGGGGAAGGAACCGATGGCGTCTATCTTGCTGGTGCGCCAGCGCACGCTGCGCCCCTCCAATCCTTTGTAGAGGTCGAGCCATATCTGCTTCCATGCCCCCTCTTGCACCTTGAACAATGAACGAACCCTTCTCGGTGACGAACTCGAACTCGCTGGTCTCCTTCACCACCTGTTCCAGGGAACGGATGATCGCCAAATAGGTGCCAGGAACATAAGGTTGTCCTTCCAGGACATCGGCCAGCTTGGCCCCGTCCCCCACCTCGATGGGCTTGCCATTTACATTGATCCTCATCTGGTCGGGGTGGGATGGCAGGGGGTGATAAAAAAGGTTTTGCATCATCTGGAAGGTCGAATTCTATGCCCCTTGGCGATGGTTTATGGTTGGCCATCCCACCTTAAAAGGACATTGAGTGGCTGGCAAACCATTAATAAAAGGCCGTTTCCATATCAGGTTCGTCTGGTGACATTTCTATGCCGAGAAAGACAACGGGTGCAAGGACCTCTAGAAAGGCCAAGAAGGAAACCTCCCCAACCGAGGGAATGGCCGATGTGGTGAACGAACCGGAGGCGGTCGTCGAGACGTCGAGGTCGTGGAGAGCGCCCCCATGGAGACGGAGAGCGTCGAGGAGGCTTCGCCAGATCAAGCGGAGAATGTCGAGGCTGTGGCCGAACCAGAACCTGTTGCGGAAGAGGTCGTGGCGGAGCCAGAGGTCGAGAAGCCCAAGACCCGCAAGCGCGCCCCGCGGAAGAAGAAGGAGCCCGTCACCCAAGAGGTCGAGCTATCCATCCCAGTCGAGGTGATCCCACCCCCGCGCGAGGAGGACAAGTCAGAGGAGCCGGTGGCGGTGGAGCCGGCGGTCAAGAGACGGGGAGGTCGCAAAAAGGCGGTCAAGAACGTTGTTACCCAGGCTCGTTCCCGATTCGGATGGTGCGAGATAAACGGGATCAGGCATGAACATGACCTCGATCATGAAAGCAGATGGGACCGTGGAACGCCGCGACAAGTCGTTGTCAAAGGACAAGAAGGACAAGTACGGCCATGTACCCCTGACCAGGAAGGAGCTCAAGACGCTTTTGGACGACAATGTCAAACTGGTGTTCATCGGAACGGGCCAGAGCGGAGGCATGCCCATAACGCCCAAGGCGAGCAAGATGCTCGAGGAAATGAAGGCCGTGGTCAAGCCCACCCCCGATGTGATCGAGGAGATGTTGGCGGCGAAGGAGAAGTTCGTGGCCTTGATCCACGTGACCTGCTGAACGGTCCGTGGTGACCTGGCGACCTTCGGCTCCGATGGACAGTAAGGGAGGATGACCTTGGACCGTGACAAGGTGCTCAGGGCAGTGGAACAAAGGTCGCGGGACCTTCCTGGCGTGATCGATTTCCGTTACCTGGATAAGGAGTTCAAGGACGACCTCATCGCCCTGGAGCGATCGGCCGAGGAGAACGGTGCCTGCGGAGGGCTCATGCCTTTCGTCAACACAGGGGTCTGGAAGGCATTGGACCGCAGACATGGGTTCGTGCTTGTGGTCAACTCGTCGATGATGATCCTTTCGCCGACCAGGGATGTGGTCTACATCTGCGGACCAGGAGGGCCAGATCGTCGGTGAGTACCTAACCCCATCGCGCCGAGGGGAGCTCCAGGACCGGGACGATGTATGTTTCCTGAGCGAGGACTTCATCTTCTACCTGAACGTCGTCCCGAAAGGGGAGCCTTACTTCGTGCTCCCCCCGATCCCATTCCAATTCCTGGATGACATCCGGGCGTCAAGGATGTGACCTCTGGTTCCATCTCCACCCTGGCGGACGATATGGTCAGGGAACGGTTGGGATATACCAAGACCAAGCATTGGACGCACCTGGTAGGGTTCAACATCGAGGACGAGGACTGAGAGGGCATTCCATAATGAATGAAGAATAGTCGTATGACAATCAATATCGTTGCAAACCTTTTATGTTAGGACCAATTATTATTAATTTAACGCAAGTGACATCGGTCCTGCGCGAGGGGGAGGATGTCGTGGCAAGCAAGTTGATGATCAAGGTGGTGCTTGGCTCATCTGCAGCCGTGGCCTTGCTCATAACCAGCTACATCCTCATCTATCACTCCGAGGTACTTGGCATATCCCCGGCCTGGGATGTGAACTCCTTCCAGGTCTGGTATCAGACCGCCTCGATCAAGGTAAGGACATTGCTGTCCGAGTGAGACCTTCTTGGGACAGTGAATTTTCCCTTGATAGTATTTTATCGTCCAGGGCATATCGGGCCAGTGGATGAGAGCGGCCCGTTTCCCTGCCACCCCTCAGGACCGGATGAACGCGATATTGCGACATGTTTGCGACCAGCAGCTACATGTCGTGATGGAATTCCAGGCCAGGTTGGACGAGAAGGTTCTGGAGAGGGCGGTGAGGCATAGTCCTGCTCTCCGAACCGGAACTGGGTTGGAGATGGGTGGAGAGCCCTAGACCGGGTTGGAGGACCAGACAGAACCTGGATTCATTACCATTGTTCATGTTGGTCGAATCAGCGGACCCTCAGGAGGAGCTGGGCGTTTTCCTCACAACGCCATCGGACCCTGGTGCGGACCCGTTGTTGCAGGTCAGGTTGTTCCGTGGGGAAGGATAGACATCCTCGCTCTGAAGATCAACCACGTGGTCTGTGACGGGATCGGGGCCAAGGAGGTCGCTTACCATCTGGCCGAGGCTTACGACCAATTGCTGCGGAATGAGACGCCTCTCGGACCTTCGAATGCGACCCCAGGACCGATCCATGAGACCCATCTGGAGAAGACTGGACCTGAGCAAGCGATGGAGACTGCGCCGCACAGCCCTGAAAGCGATAAGAAAGCCTGCGATGCCCACAAGTCAATGGTGCCTTCCCTTCACCAGCAGAGAGACGAAAAGCAGGCGGATGTTGCTTAAAAGATTCGATTCCTACCGTTCCAAGTCCATAATCGACCATTGCCATTCCAATAAGGTGACCGTCAACGACCTTTTCTTGGCCGTGCTTTTCGAGTCGCTTTTTGAGATCATAAGACCGAAACAGGGGGTTCCGGTACCTATCCAAGTAGCGGTCGACCTGAGGCGTTTCGCTCCAGAGGCAGGACAGAAAGTGGCCAACCTCGGTGGGGCACTGTTCCCTCTCTTTTCAGTGGATGATGCATCGGACCATGAGAAGTTCCTGTTGAAGGTCCACCAATTCATGGAAGCAAAGAAGCAGAACGATTCGGCCTTGGTGAGCGTCCCTTACATCGAAATGACCTATGGTCTTTTACCATTCGGAATGACGAAGAGGAAGGTCGAGGAAGGCTATGAGGAGATGGTCAAGAGAAGGTCCCTCCCCCCATTGTTCTCTAATGTGGGTGTCCTTGAGGCGGGGAGATTGCACTTCGGTGAGATCGTCCCTAGTGATTGCTACTTGACCGTGCCTCTCGCTTACCCACCATTGCTCATCATGGGATTGAGCAGTTACCAAGGGCGGTTCACCCTGAGCATCGGATTCTGTTCCTATGGGACCGATAAGAAGGACATCGAAAGATTGTTCGATCTTATGGACTCAAAACTTCCCTCATAGCCTCCCTGTTCTTTGATGCTGAGAGAGATTTTTACCAAACCCTCCTCAAGTGGTAATCCTCAGATAGGGGGCTGATCTCAAT
Source organism: Methanomassiliicoccaceae archaeon (assembly GCA_963789555.1). Lineage (GTDB taxonomy): Archaea > Thermoplasmatota > Thermoplasmata > Methanomassiliicoccales > UBA472 > JACXTP01. The sequence goes on from CAWBKY010000004.1 coordinate 204,170, forward strand.
GAAAAGATGATGTGGGAAATGACCTCGTCTAAAATCCATGGCGATATGGAAAATGGATGGCAAAGGTTTGGGATGTTCGTACCGATGGCAAGTAATGAGTTAGGTCTTAGATAATGAACCTGGGCTTCGGCTCGTCGTTGTGGTTTGGAGTAGGATAAGACCATATTTCTCATTCCCTCAAATTTTTGTATGATGGGGAGGAGATGACCAGGTCTATCTTTGAAAAATAAAAAATATGGGAAATGGGAAGGGCGCAGGCCCTTCCGTTTTTAGTGTTTGGTCCCTTCAGGTCGGCCTGGGTGGTGGCAGGCAGGCGGGGTCATAGATATAGACCGCCCATCCATCGCCCCAGGTGGTCGAGACACCGTGGTAGGAGCCGTGCGCGCAGGCGTAGTTGTTCAGCCCACCGCAGGATGCACCATCCAGGTAGTCCGCCGGTATGGTGAACTGGACAGAGAACACCCAGTGCTCGCCGACCTCTAGGACGCGTTCTCCTCGTTCGTGTCATCCGCTAGGTAGAACGTAGCTGTGACATCCGAACTCCTCGAACAGCGGGTCATAGACATAGACGTTCTCCAGGGGGACCTGGCCATCGTTCCACACATTGAAGGTGAAGGTGATGGTCTCTCCGACCTTGGCGCTCTCCGGACCGGTCTTCAAGATCTTGATCGACTCGGTTCAGGATCTCGACGTTCCAGCAGGCCTTGTCCAGGTCATAGCACTTGTTGCACACGGTCCAGGTCCCGTTGACGTAAACGGTGTTGTAGATCACGGAACCAGGGTTGCACAGTGGTACGCAGTAGTCGTAGGTCTTGACCACGGTAGCGCCCTTGGCGACGAAGACATTCTCATCCACCTTCAAGCAAGGCATCCTGCACGCGGACGTTGAGGTCCACATTGCCGACGTTCTTGATGGTGATGGTGTAGGTGATCTTCTCGCCACCGACCGCAACCTCGGACCAGACTTCTCGACCTCGACATCCGGCTTGGCCACGAAGACGCAGCTCTCGGCCTTGCCCTCCAGGATGCAGTGCCCGTCATCGAACGTGTCCGCAACAACATAGACTGTGTTGCAGACATAGTCGCTCGGGACGGTCGGGCACCTAGGCGGATTCGGCACCATCGGTGTCATAGGTGACGGTCTTGGTCCATCTCTTGCCGACCTCGATGCAGACGTCCTTCCAACTCGTCGCCGGTCAGGTGGTCGGTGATGGTCACGTTCTTCAGGTCGACATTGCCGGTGTTCTTCACGGTGATCGTCCACACGATGCAGTCGCCGTAGCAGACGTACTCTGGGCCGCACTTGGTCACTTCGAAGCTGGGCAAGGCCACGAACACGCAGTCCTTGTCATCATCGGAGACCTTGACGGTCTTGTAGAATCCATCCGCGTACACTATGTTGCAGAGCATGTAGGTCTCGTTCCAGGGGCTGTCCTTGGTCACCAGGTAATGGGCGGTGAGGAACTTCGATTCGCTCTTGTTGAGCATGCCCACGTTCCAGCTCTCGCCGGTCAGGGGGTCCCATGACATATACGCCAGTCAAGTTCACGTTGCCGGTGTTCTTGACCTCGATGGACCAGTTGACCCAGTGTCCCACGGCGGTCATGGGTCAGTCCCAGCTCTTGTATACCTCGATGCCGGGCTTGGCCACGAACACGGTGGTGTTGTCGGTGTCGTTCACGGTGGTGTCGGTGACGTCATCGCCGGTCACGTTCGCCACGTTCTTGAAGGAGTTGCCCTCGAACGGGTTGGGGACCGTGTAGCTGGCGTCGAACTGTACCACCGCTCCAACGGCCATGTAGCCGATGTAGTGGTACCAGCCGGCACCGAGCAACGGGTCGGTGACGTTCACGTTGTACAACGGCAGGTTACCGTTGTTGGTCACGGTGAAGTTGAACTTGATGACCTCACCAGGGAAAGCTTCTGCCGGGCCCTTCTTTATGATGTCGATGCTCGGGGCTCCGATGAAGACACACCAGACGTCCTCGTCATAGACCATGCAGTGCTTGTCGTCGAACGTGTCGCCTGTGGCGTTGACCAGGTTGCAGACGTAGTAAGTCCTTGTTTATGTTGTCCATGACCCAGTCCTCGGTCACCAACCAGTCGACCAAGAAGTAGGTGGACTCACCCGCGGCGAGGCTGACCTTCTTCTCGAAGTTGATCAACGGGTCGGATACCGTGACGTTCTCGATCTTGTAGTTGCCCGTGTTCTTCACGGTTATGTTGTACTGGATGGTCTGACCGATCTTGGCCATCGCAGGTCCGGTCTTCTCCACATCGATACCAGGCTTCACGATGAAGGTGCAGACCATGTTGGATTCTACCTTCACCTCGCGCCCACGGTTCGTCTCTTCGAACCAGGGGCAGCTCTCACCGCATCCGCACCAATAGGCGGACGGGCCAGGGTAGGCAGAGCCGCAAGCGTCGTTGCAGACCTCATCTGGCTGATAGTTCATCGGCACGTTCCAGACGTATGTCAGTTTGGCGGAAGCGCCCATGGCCAGGTAGTCGATGGTGAACTTGCCCTCGGGGGCCTTGTCATCGAGGATGACGATGTTGATCAGGTCCACATCACCGGTGTTGTTGACCCAGAGGGTGTAGGTTATGTCGTGGCCCAGAGCGGATAGCTTCGGGGCGGACTTCTCGATGGTGAAGCACGGGTGGATGATATCGATCGCATGGGAGTCGATGCACCACACGTTCTTGCCATCATATTGGCCGAATACCTCGACCACATTCATGAAGTAGGGGCCTGGAAAGTCCTCAGGGATGATCAGCGGAGGTACTGATGTTCCAGTACGTACCAGGCATGAGAGCTCCTCGTTATCTACATAGTAGAACCACTGAACATCGATGCCATCGGCACCGACGTCATCGCTGACTTTTACATTGGTCAGCGGGACATTACCGGTGTTCTTGACTACGATGAAGTATGGAACGGTCTCGCCGGCCATGGCGCGGCTTGGTCCGTGCTTCTCGATGCTGATGCACGGTTGGTCCGGCATGTGCAGCACAGGGATGCACCACTCGGAGGTGTCTTTCACAGGGCAGTGGCACCAGGAACCCTCCACAATACCTCGTTGCAGTATTTGTCGCGAGGTAGTTGGCAGGGATGGCCCAGTTCCTTGCTGATGGACTTGTTCTCACCGACGGCCAGGTCGACCAGTGTGTTCAGACCGATGAGGATGTCGACCACCTTCACGCCCTCCAACGGCACATTGCCGGTGTTCTCGACGTAGATGGTATAGGTGAACTCGTCACCAGGGTACAATCCCTGGGATCGGGCCGACCTTGTAGACGCTCACGGCGGGGTAGCCGACGTTGACGCAGGCGATGGCGTAGTCCTCTAGCACGCAGTGCTTGTCGCCAAACACATCGACTGTGACCGTCGGCGTTGTTCTCGATCTTCTTGTCGCCCTGCTTCACTATGTAGGAATCAGTGAAGCTCTTGGACGCTCCAGCCTCCAGATCGAGAAGGTCGTGTATAGGTCGAGCATATATCAGACAGCACGATGCCCTTCAGATCATAGTTGCCAGTGTTCGTCACGACGATCTCGTAGCCGATCTCGTCACCGACACAGGCCCAGTTCATGTTCGCCTTTTTGGTGATATCGATCCCAGGGCGGATGACCGGTATGCAACTCTTGGCATCATCGGATAGAACTACCTTCTGCATTGGTTCCTCATCGTCGAAGCAGGTATCTCGTAGTACCATTTCACCTTCAACCGGCGTTGCATACTCTGTTCAGCTTGCTGTCCGCGGGAACGGTCATGCTGACGTATATCTGTACGCTCTTGCCCGCCATGACATCAACGTACATCGGGTTCTGCAGCGAACATGTCATCATACACGGCGACATTCTTCATGTCCACATCGCCGGTGTTGTTCACGATGATGGTCCAGTTGGCATAGTGCCCTGGGGCGGTCATGTCGAGTCATCGCGACCTTGTCACCTCGAGGCGTGGGTAGCAGATCGGCACGCTGTTGGAGTCTTGAACGATAAGGTCCTTCCTCCAGCTCCGCGGTGACATTCACAATGTTCACGACGTACTTGCCAGTGTAGTACAGGGGCACGCTGGATATGTCTACATCGTAGACTCTTCTCACCCACCGACGGGTAGGACTGATCTGTCTTGAAACCGACCAAGTATCATCGACGATAGAACCTTGTCCAGGTATGACGTTGCCAGTGTTGTTACATGGTATCGTCCAGGTGATGATCTCACCGGGCATGACGCATTCATCGGTCGCTCACCTTGTCAACGGATATCTCGGGGGCAGGCGGGATGTACTCATCGCCACCGGTCAGGGTGACGCGGGCGTTGTCCTCACGGCAAACCTTGGTATCGTCCTCGGTCAGCTTGGCAACATTGTCCATGTAGGCGACGGAGCCTTGGTACGGCGTCGACGTTCTTGATGGTGACATTGAACTTCAACACACCAGGTCCGTTCATGTTCCACTGCGCCGGGGCGTCATTGGAGACCAGCTCATAATGGGCTGGTACATCGAGCTTGTCCACGATGGTGGCGGTCTCGTCGCAGTAGGTGGTGCTAGGTGACGCGGGCAGCTTGAAGTCGGCCTTCGGGTTCGGACCGATCGGGCAGCCCATGTTGTTCCCGTGGTTGGTGATCGTTACCAGCGCGGAGTTTTTGTACAATGCTCCGGCTGACTGGGGTGAAGGAGATATCATAGTAATACTTGTGCTCCTCACCTGGCTGGAGTACCGGCTTGGCGCTGGTGTCCACGTCGGTTTTGATCCAGTTCTGTAGGACCATCGCCGACCTTTGATCTGCACCCAGTCAACGATCTTCAGGTTCACGGTGGCGTGTTCTCCGGTGTTCTTGACCCAGATATATCCACGCACACCGCATTTTTCAGTCGATATTCATCGCGTGTTATCGTAAGCGTATATTGGAACTTAGCGGTTTTTCCTTCGATCGATCTCGGCCTTGTCCGGGTGTCACCGACTTGTCAATGCCCCAGTTGTAACAGACGTACTGTTCGCAATAGCCAGTGGCGGTCTTGTAGGCTTCTAGTGATGTGCCCTGGTTATCGTAACATTCGGTCGTTACGGAATTGTCGTCCCCGCTTGGGTCGCTGTAAACAGCGGACGCCAAGAAGGGGGCCAATGCGACTCCAGAAACGCTGACCAGCAATATCGCTACGATAGCATATGCTTTGATGGCAGCTTTCTTGTCCATTTACTTTCCTCCCCTAGGTCGTGGTGACGAGGCTTGCATTTTAGAACATCAAAGAGCCCATCCCAGACGACCTGCTCGAGATGTGAATCATGACTCTCGATATATAATAATCTCCATTTAGATATTATTTAACAGGATAAACAACAATAGGCCAGTATCATTTTAATTAACGTCTGGGCCATTGTTTTTATATATTTACACAAGATATAACCCAGCTATTTTATTTATTGATAATAATAAGCAATTACGATACCTTCGGAAAAAAATTGGGGGGAGGAGAAGACGCTTCAAGAAAGCTGCCAAACACCTTGAACGCTCCTTTCACTCGCCCGGAGACGAGTTAATAACCGTTTACTTCTTTATAAAACCTCCTTTTATCTAATTATCAAAAATGAAAATAAGAATTGGCCAGTTATAGACAATTATTATTTCGAGAAACGATAAATGCCCTTAGGTACCTTCATGAGGAACTTGGCGCCCTTACCTGGCTCACCGATCTCTGTTATCGTGATCCGGGTAAGGTCGAGTATCTCCTTGCACAGGAAGAGCCCGAAGCCCGTGTTCCTACCGGCGCCTCTGCGGAACAGCTTCCCCCGCATGTCCTGGGAGATCCCAGCACCATCGTCCTCGTAGATGATGTTGAGCTCCTCGCCCTTCTCCTCGCTGCAGACCTTGATGTGCTTGACCCCGTCCCCATGCCTCATGCTGTTGTCGATGAGGTTCATGAAGACTCGGTCTAGCATCTTGTCTGCGAAAACCTCGAAACCCTTTGACGTCACTGACCAGACTCGATCCCTTTGAGCTCAAGGCCGGCAGCTGGAGCTCCTTGACCACCTTTTCCAGCGATTGCCAGCTTGGTCCCAGGGCCCCAAGCTGCTCATACTCCTTGGTGAACGATATGCTCTCCTGGACCCTCTTGATCGCGATCTCCATCCGGTCCAGGTTCTGCCCGAGGTCTCGGGTTGCGGTTGGCCATGCGCGTCAGCTCCAAATATCCGGCGAGGACGCTGACCTGGTTGAGGATGTCATGCCTGGTGATGCTGCTGAGCAGGGTGAGCTTTCGGTTGGCGGTGCGCAAGGCGGCCTCCACCAGACTCTCCGTCGTCCCGCTCTCGACCGGACCGCCTTGCGCCTCCAATAAGGCGTCTGCTCGTCTCGGATAGCTCTTCCTCCGCCCGGCGCCGCGAGAGGGTGCTCGCATAGATGTTTCCAAGCACCCTTGCCAACCTTTGGTCCTCATCGGACCAGCGTCTCGTCCCCCGGACCATGCCGAGCATGAGACATCCGGTGAACGCCCCTCCGACGGACATGGGTACCAACAACAAGAGCGCTATAATGGGAGCTCTGATATTGCTCCTGGTCGCTCCAGGCCTCGTTAGGAAGGTCCTGGACATCATCGATGCCGATCATGTTGCCCGACCGCATCCTCGCGAAGGACCAGGGCCATTGCCATTCCCTCATCTCGTCAGTGCGCGGGTCCTTTCCTTCCAGCATCGACGCGCCGATAACGGTGCACCAAGGCCTCTCCATCGAAATTGAATATCGTCAGTGCGTCCAATTCCATCGCGTGGCCCACGGATACCAATGTGTCCACTATCCGATCGCCCAGTTCAGCGGTGGAAGCAAGGAGCAGGGATGAGGTCACCTCGGAGACCAGTTCCTCCATGGCCAATCTCTTCCTTAGCTCCGTCTCGGTCCGCATGTGGGCCGATGTGTCATAGGAGACCAAAGCCAGTCTCTTGACCTCATCCTCCGCTTCGATGACGGGATAAAGGGTGAATTCGAAATGTTTCAGATAGCTCTCGCCCACGAAGGTGATGGCCTTCCTGGTCCTTGCCACCCGCTCCACCAGATGCGAGGCCCTCTCCTAATGAACCAGGGGAGATGACGTCCAAGGCGCTCCGCCCCACCATCTTCTCCGGGGGGCAGCTCATGAGGTCTGCCATGAACTGGTTGGCGGCGATGATCCTACCATCGCGGTCGAAGAGCAGGCTCGGGCTCTCGCCCACGTTCAACAAGGTCCAGGCGGTCCTCTCGCTCTCCATGAGCACCCGCTGCGAGCCCTTCCTCTCCACCGCCACCCTGACCTTGTGCATGAGCTCGAAGGTCATGTCCTTGACGTCCGGGCCTTTCTGGAGATAGAAATCCGCCCCCTCGTTGAGGGCTTCGATGACCACCTCCTCCCTGCCCCGCCCGGTGAACAGCACGAACGGTATGTCGTTGCCGGCCATGCGAAGACGCTTCAGGAAGGTTATGCCATCCATCTCCGGCATCTGGTAGTCGGATATTATCGCGTCGTAACGATTGCTCTTCAGCGCCAGCTCCGCCTCCCTGACGCTAGGGAAGGTATCGACGTGGACCTGGTCGTTCGATTCCAGGACGTCCTTGATGAGCTCTAGGAGGAGCGTTTCATCATCGACATAGAGAAGCTCGAGGGCTGGACCCTTCATCCGTCGCAGGAACGGCTTGCTGGATAAATAATGATGTCCCTTTTCCACTGATTCGATAATAAGTAGTGATCGCGGCAATATCGTACCCAACATCGTCGAGTCATGCAAAAGGGACGAAGAATGGACGACCTCAGCTCCATTTCTTGATCTTGGAGACGATCTCGTCCAACTTGGCCTGGGATATGGTCTGGCCCCGCACCACCCCATTGATGATCTCCATGATGGTGCCCTTTGTGCCGATGTTCTCCTTAACCGGCATGACCACACGGGTCTTCACCCCGACACGGGCGAAGTCCTCGAAATCGACCGGGGCCTGGCATACGATGACCGCTGGCATGTCCACGTTGCGCAGGATGAGGCGTGCCTTGTAGACGATGTGGTTCTTTACGTTGCCCAGGTGGATCAGGGCCACCTTGAACTGCTGGATACGCTCGATCTCGATCTGGTCCAGACCGAATTGCGAACTGGTCACGGCATCCGGCGCGTCCGCAGGGACACCCGATCCGGCATTGATGACTATGACCGAGGTCTCGATGCCCTGCTCCCTGAGCTCATAGGTGATCTCGCAGACCGGCTTGGTGATGTGACGCTTTCCTGGTCCCATCGCCACCGCCACCACCTGTCTCCCGCTCTCGGATATGGTGGCGCGCTGTGCCAAAGAGCCTCCCACGCCCATGCCCCTCGCTTCCCGGCACTCGACGAAGCGGGTCTTCCGTCCGATGCTCTGCGGGCTCACTTAGACACCTCATCGTCACCGGCTCGTCTGATCGCAGGAGGTGAACTCGGCGAGCTCGCCCTCGGTCATGGAGGCGACGATCTTCTTGGGGTCGCCCATGGCGACGATCTTCCCGCCTTTCATCATCGCCACCCGGTCGCAGCAGTCAAGGACGAAGTCCATGTCATGCGATACGATCATGAAGGTCTCCCCGATCTCCTTCCTGGCGATGAGGACCGATTTGGCGACCGAGTTCTTGGTTATGGGGTCCATGGTGCCGGTGGGCTCGTCCAATATGACCAGCCTCGGCTCCTCGATGAGCACGCGGGCCAAGGCCACCCTCTGCTTCTCCCCCACGCTCAGATTGTCCGGCATGGCGTAAAGGATCCGCTCTATCTCCCTGGTTGTGAAACCGACCGATGCCAGGACCTGGATGGCCTTGATCTTGGCAAGCTCCGCAGGCAGCTTCATGCCGATGCAGATGGTCAGGTTCTGCAGCACCGAGTTGAACGGATAGAGCGAATATTCCTGGTGCAGTATCCGATATAGGGTGTGGCCCGACCCCGGCCGAACTCGCCCATCTCGGACATGTTGATCCAATCATCCCCGATGCGCACCATCACCGAACCGCCGGTGGCCGGGGTGATGCCTGCGATCATGCGGGAGACGGTGGTCTTTCCTGCTCCGCTGAGACCGACCAGTCCGAATATCTCCCTCTCCTTGACCTCGAAGGTGACATCGTCCACGGCCTTGACCACGCCGCGCACGATGGAATAGAAGTACTTCTTGGCGTTGTCGACCTTGACCACTGGGTTGCCGACCTCGACGCCCATCATGTCCTCGGTCTTTTGGAAACAGACCTCGAACTCCTTTGTGACATCCTGGGGGTCCCCTAGCTTGACCACCTCCCCGGACTCCAACCACATGGCCTTGTCGGACAGGCGGTTGATGGCCTTGGGCCAGTGCGAGGAGACCACCATGGCCATGCCCTTGTTCTTCACCGATTCCACCAAGGCCCGGTGCACCATGTCCGCGGTGCTGGGGTCCAGTGTGCCGGTCGGTTCGTCCGCGAGGAACATCAAGGGGTCCTTGGCCAGCTGGCGGGCCAGGACGCAACGTTGCTTCTCGCCCCCGGAAAGGTCCCGGGCGATGTGCATGGTGCGGTGCTCCAGACCGACCGCCTTGAGCAAGGCCAGAGCCTTTTCCACCCGTTGCTTCTCGTTCATCGGTCCCAAGGCCTCGAAGATGTTCTCGATGACGCTGGATTCGCCGAAGAGGGCGAAGGTGCGCTGCAACATGATGGCGATGCGGTCGCGCATGGCCATCCTCAAAGGGTCCCTCTCGTTCAAACCCCAGAAATCCACCTCCTGTATAGAGGTCTTGCCCCCGCACTTCTTGCAGGGCTCCCCTTTCTTGGGCATCTCCACCCGCTTGCATTTCTCGCAATAGTTGACACGATAGATGATCTTGCCCTTGTCTGGCTTGTACTCCTGGGTTCCGCGCAGGATGTGGATCAGGACGGATTTCCCAGCGCCGCTGCGGCCGATAAGCCCCAAAGACTCCCCCGGTCTCAGCGTGGCGGTGATGTCCCTCAAGACCACCTCGCCGTTGAAGCTCTTGGAAACATTATCTATGATGAGAAAAAACTCTGACTCATCGGCCATATGAGGGGTTGAACGCAGAGCTATCTAAATATACTTTCCCCCGTTAAGATGACCGTTCCAGATGGTCAAGTATTGTTAAATGCATCTTCACAATGTTTATATGGTTGGATTATATATCCATCCAATATATGGCAATGGCTTTCACATCGTTTTTTTCGGGTGGTCCCACACCGAAGTTCTCCATGTACCACATATGGAAGGCCTATCAGGTGATCGAGAGGCAAGGGCCGATCGGCAGAAAGGCCCTGGCCGAGGCCCTGCAGATCGGAGAAGGCTCCATCCGGACCATCCTCGAGAAGATGGCCAGGGAGGGGAGCATCGAGAACACCAGGATGGGGACGGTCATCACCGACAAGGGCCGCCGCAAGCTGGAGAACTCTGGCATAGAGGTGGCCCAGGTCGATCTCCAGAACCTTACCCTGGGCAAGCACAATTGTGCCGTGCTCATCAAGGCCATGGGCTTCAAGGTGAAGATGGGTTGCGAGCAGAGGGACGAGGCCGTCCGGGCGGGGGCGGTCGGGCGCCACCACCCTGATCGTGAGGGACGATAAGATGGTCTTCCCCGGCGACGAGGACTTCCCGGAGCAGTCCCAGGTGGCGCCCTTGCGGAGCGTTTTCAAGATCGAGGAGGGGGATGTGATCATAGTCGGCTCGGCGTTCAGCTATGACGCCGCGGAGAAGGGCGCGGTCACCGCCGCCTTGGCCCTGGGCACGGCGTCGAGGAGATGCTGGACCGAAGGCACCACCCTGATCACCCAGGACACAGAGGCGGAGGACCTGAAATGCCTCTGCCTGGCCATCCACGAGCTGCTGAACCGTTCGCCGGTCACGATGCGCAGCCGCAACCATAATGGGGTGCGCTGCGAGGAAGGCGAGGTGGTGGACACGAACTACACCGGCCCGATGCTGGAAGAGGTCCTTAAAAAAGGCCAGATCGTGCGGAGGATCGCCTCCACCGGACCGTTCCGCGGACTTCCCGTGGTGGTCGTGCCGATAATGAGGAAGAAGGAGCCAGTGGCGGCCATCGGGGCCATCGACATCAGCAGGGCGCCCATGTACGAGATGGCGTCCAAAGGGAAGAAGGACAAAGGTTGAGGTCAAGCGTTGACCAGGTCGTCCGGCGCAAAGATAATTTAGGCGAAGCTTGAATGACAGGGCCCATGGCCGAAGAGGAGGTCGTCGTGAACCTCGACCCTGGTGCTTGCCGTTTCCCCACCAAGGTGCGAGGCGTGATGGTCGACGGAGTTTTAACGTTCCATCTGGAGAGCAATTGCCCCTACGTCAAGAGATTGGAAAAGGAGCTAGGGCCCATCCCTATGATGGACATCATGACCATGCCATTCTGCGAGAACAAGGTGTACATCATCTCCGGCAAAGTGCTGAAGCATTCCGTATGCCCAGTCCCGATGGCCATCCTGAAATGCGGCGAGGTGGTGTCCGGCCTGGGCATCAAAAGGGACATCAAGGCGGAGTTCCAGCGTTGAAATCGTCGGATATGTAGCTGTCCACCTTCTTGGACCAGACGACGGCATGAGGTCCGGCCAGGTACATCGCCACGAGCACCGCCTCCCGGATCTCGTCCCGGGTCGCCCCCAGCTCCATGGCCTTCTGAACATGGGTGTCGAGGCATTCCTCGCATTTGAGCACGCAGATGATGCCGATGGCGATCAGCTCCTTCTCCTTGAAGGAGATGTGCCCCTCCTTGAAGACCGTGTTCTTGTAACGGTACAGGGCGTTGATGACCTCTGGCTGCTCCTTCATGATGGTGTCCAGGACCATGGCGGAGGGAGCGGTCTCAGAGCGATATAATGATTCCCCCGTTCGGACCTGGCGGACGTACGGCCAATCATGAAATAATGAGAATCGCTTATACCGGGCAGGGATCGGGACATGCTAGACATCGAGGATATTTTGGGCAAGGAAATGGTCAGCTCGGACGCCAAGGTGGTCGGATATGTGGAGGGTGTGGACCTGGACCGCGATAAGTGGAAGGTGCCATCCCTGCGGATCACCATCAACAAGGGTCTGGAGGCCCAGTTAACAAGAAGAAGAGGGTCTTGGGCGCCTCCCATGCCCATATCAGGATAGAGGCCGTCCACCACATCTCCGATCTGGTGACCCTGAACCTTACCATGGACCAGATAGCTCAGGCAGTGCTGGATGAGTCTGAGGTCCCGGTCAGCGTGGGCGATGTCATCGGAAAGAGGGTCATATGCCGTAAGGGCAGGGAGATCGGGGTGCTCACCGACTTCAAGGTCGACGCCTCGACCGAATGGTCCGTGCCTAGCTTCGACGTGAAGCTCGACAAGGCCACCCGCAAGGACCTGGACCTGAAGAAGAGCATGATGGTGTCCAAATCGGTGATACGCATGCGCACCGCTGACATCATGAACGTGGGGGACATGATCATGCTGAAGATAGACCTCGACAGCGTCAAGGACTATCTGCAGAACAAACCAGTGGCCCGGGTTTGACCGGTCGGACCACTTTCCATTCATGGAGAGCGAGGGAATCCATTATATCGGTTCTCGGGATTTAGGGGGCATGACCTCCCTTGATCAGGCCATAGGGATAATCGAAGGAATGCGCGGCACACTGCAGGTCTTCCCATTGGACGAGGAGACCCGGGAAGGCATCCTGAACGTGGAGAAGAACATCAAATCCCAGATGGGGATGGAGGTCAAGAACGAGGGGTTGGAGCAATGTCTGGCCCGCCGGTATGTCCTTTGCATCCTCAAGAACAAGACGTTCCGCCCCCCGCCGGAACCGACCGTGCAGCTCATAGCCGACGAGGGCATCGTGATCGGGACCGAGGTCCTGCCTGGCCAACACGAGAAGTACAAAGGACGGGAGGATGTGCTCTGGCTCTGCGAGGATTTCGTCGTCTTCATGGACCGGCAACCCAAGCATAAGGAGTTCTTCCTCATGCCCCCGGTGAGCTTCCCTGAGCTGAAGGCCATCGATGGTGTGGACGCGATCGTGTCATGCTCCCCCTCGCCTCTTGGCGACATCATCATCAAGAACCGCTATGGCCTCGATGACGACCCGCAGAACGCCACCATCCTGGTGGGCTTCAACGCCTCGGACTGAGGGTTCGGCGATCTTTTTTCATTTTTTTCATCCTAGCGAAAGCCATGCTCTGCCGATCAATGGCGGGATCGCATAGTAAGGTCAAAGCAAGATCAATAACAGAAAACAAGAAAAAATGGGAAAATGGAAAGGGTTTGATTAGAGGTCAGCCGCCACCGCCACCGGTGACGTATTGATGCCGCTCCGCTTTGAAGAGCTCCTCCTTGAGCTTCTCGATCTGCTCCAGGTCGAGCCCTTCCACGCGATCCTTGACGGAGGACACGCGATACTCGTCCGCCGAGGCCGGCTCCAGGTAGCTGGCGTCGTAGACGAGCTTGTTGTCAAGCTCGACCCACTCCACCCCGCCCTCGACGTGAGAGCTGACCACCTTTCCGACGGTCCCGGTGTTCTTGTATCTGGCGTATTCTCCGTTTTGCATTCAGGATCACTTCGCGGGGATGATAACTGTCCTCTCACCGGCTGGCATGAACTCGCGCAGACCGCCACGACCGAACTCCTTGGTGATGTTCGCGAAGTCGAACGGTAGGTTCTTGTCCGCGAAGGCCACCTTGATCAGCGGGTTGCATGCGAACGCATCGCCGCGAGCGGCGTGCGGAGCGCATGCGATACCAGCGTATCCAGATAGGTGACCCACGTTCATCGCGTAGTTCGGGTAGTTGGGTCCACGGAGCTCGTGCGGCAGACCCTCGTCGGACCTGTACGAGAGCGAGTTGGACGCTCCGCACATGTCCTGCAGGTCATAGCCGTAGAAGCCTAGGCGGCCCATGCGCTCACGGTGCTGCAGCATGGAAAGGTACCAGGCGTTGACACCGGCGTTGGCGTTGGCGGTGGCCATGGCGACACCGATACCGGTGGCGGCTGCGGCCACGGTCGCACGCTGGGAACCACCGAAGTGGGCCTCCATCGCGGCCGGGTACTTCTCGTACATCTCCAGGGCATAGGAGTTGATCTCCGTGCCCAGCTTCTCGACGAGCTCCATGGTCGGCTTGCTCTTGCAGAAGCCACCGTACTTGGTCTTCACCAGGTCAGCGGCCCAGTAGCAGTAGTCCTCTAGGATGTTGTCGGTGTAGGCCGCAGTGGCGTACTGCGTGAAGCCGACACCGCCGGACATGTAGCTGCCGAGGTAGATCTGGTCGAAGATCACGGCGCCCAAGGCCACGGTCTCAAGGGAGGCGCGGACTGGGTCGTCGGGGTACTTGCGCTGGGACTGCACCATGTCAGCCAGGAACCCGAATGGAATTCCACCGGGCTCGTTGGGGCCACGGGCGCGGCGAGCGGGCATCATGGTACCCATCTCTAGCACCGAGGCGTGCTTGGCGGCGAAGGCGAAGTCGGCGATGGCGGCCTCACCGGCAGCCAACTTGTAGCTGCTGATGAAGGACATCGAGATCTGCATCGCAGACCACCTGGACATCGTACCACCGTCGCAAACGCGTCCGACGATGGTCGGGCAGCGAATGGCCTGCCAGAGGCTCTTACCGATGGCCTCCTTCAGCTGCTTGGCCTGGTCCGCGGGGAACTCCTTGTTGATGTTGATGACGTAGGGCTTGTCGATCTCGTCGATGAGCTCGTCGTCACCGGAGAACACCTTGACGTAGCAGTCGGCGGTCAGGGCGGGGCTGCACTCAGCCATGTGCTCCTGCACGACGGCGCCACCAGGCATAGCGTGGTTGACGGTCTCCAGATAGTGGTTGATGGTCTCGGGCGTGACTTCCTTGCCGAGCCTCTTCTCAATGACTGCGTGGGCAGTGTCCAGACCGCTGACTACGGTCCTCCTGATGTCGTCCCAAGCCTGCTGCATAGCGGCGTTGTTGACGAAGTGGAGGTCGTCCGCCTCGACATATATGTCGGTGTGGCTCAGCTGGTAGGGCATGAGCACACGCTGTCCGAGCGGGACACCAATGTCCTGGTTCATCATGGGGATGCCGCGCTGCTTTGCGATCTTGTTGGCCTGCTCGACCCACTCGCGCTTCCTCTTGGACTGCTTCCATCCACCGAAGGTGTAGTAGTTAGTGTTGACCTCGGTAGGGGCCTCCTTGAACTTCTTCTTCATCGCTGCGAGGAACAGCTTGTCCTTCTCTTTTCCTGCCATCTTGATCACTCCTTTTGGGCGAAGGACTGGTATCCGCACAGCGTCCTCAGCCTGTGGATCCTCAGGTTCTGGGCCATGACCTCGGCGTCATCCCTCATGTCAACGCCATCGGCGCGGAACATGGTGGTGTGGGCCTTCAGCCACTTGTCGTCCATCGGCTTGCCGACGGAGATCGGCTTGTCCAAGGGAATGGCGACCTGGTCCTTCACATACTCGACCTCTCCCTTCTTGGCGTTCCACCTGTATCTCTGCCAGGCGTCGAACATCAGGCCGTTCTCGTCGAGGCGGCAAGCGTGCCCGTGCACGGTGGCGCCCCTGATTCCGGTCCTGGCCGGGTCGAAGGTCTCGTTGTCGATGTACTCCTTGGCGACCTTTTCGAGGTCCCTCTCTCTCATCTCGATGATCTGCCTGCCGGACAAGGTACCGGTGTCGATACCCCTGATGCGCGACATGTACATGTTAGCGCGGATGTAGGGGATCGCGGGGGCCCAGTAGACGGAGTCAGTGAACTGAACGTACCTGATCCTGTCTCCTTTCTTGGCACCCTCGATGGGGACAACCAGCTGCCTTACCGGGCAGTCGGGCTCATTGCCCTCGTCCAGTGGCGGGTGGATGGACTTGTAGTCCTCACCGGGCTTTCTGTGGCCCATGATGCGGACGACGTCATCCATCGCGACGTCACGGAGCTTTTCCAGCTTGTAGTTCGGGTCGTAGAACTTGCGCCTGTTCTTCGCAGGTAGCGAAGTTCCGGGGTAGAACTGTCTTTTGTATGCCATGTGATTCACCTGCATTTCTTGTAATCGGTGACTGTCGGCTTGAATTTCGAATACCGCCCCACCTCTAGGCTGAAACCGAAGGGGAGTAGCTCATTGCATATTGACTCGATCCTCGCCAACGAATCGTCGACGTTATCGATGTCATCGATCTCAACGAACACTCTGCCGACCAACAGTCTCAGCTCGACTTCCTGTCCCTTGACCTTGATGGTCCTCCTCTCTGGGTGCTCCGCGGGCATGCCCTTACCGGGACCCGCGTTGAGCGTTGCGGGGAGCGATTCGCCGCTGACCGTGATGTGACGAACATGGGGAACGTCGTCGTAGATCCGGTTCAGCAGCTTCTCAGTGGTCTCCGCCTTCAACAATCGGGCGGGGAATATGAGGACCTCAGGCAATGGGACTTGTTCTTGGGGGGGTTTCTTCGCCATTCTACACCTCAGAAGTCATCCTTTATCTTCTTGGCCTCCTTGCCAACGACCTTTATTGGGGTCTTGAACTCGGGGATGTCACCGAATACTTCCTTCATCAGGCTCGAGGTGTTCTCCGGAGAGAAGTACTGGGTACCAGCATCCAAAGCGCATCCAGCGGCGATGACCGGGATGACGAATCCCTTGGCGTGCTTGGTAACGACGTGGTTTCCGTGGAACAGTCCTGGGCCACCGCCACCATAGATGGAGTGGCTGAAGAAGGACATACCGACGGACGTACCCATGCACCGGCCGTAGTCACAGCCTGGCAGGGAGGTCTCGTGCTCCAGCAGGTCATTGTAGTACAGGATGGTGGAGGGGATACCCTGGGAAGCACGGGCAGCACCGATGTTGACGCATATGGCGGCCAACATACCGGCGGCGGCGTAGGCGTTCCACAACGGGAAGTCGGTGGTGGACATCTCCACGAATCCGGACGGGTACTTCTTTCCCTTCTTGATCACTTTGTCTTCGAGGGCGCGGTCGACGATGCTCTCGACGACGGTACCGACGGTTCCGCTCTTTCCGTTCTTCTTGATTATGTCGCAAACGATGTTGTTCGCGTTCAGGCCCTGATAGGCCAGGCCCAGCAGCTGCTGGCGCTCGAACGGACCGATGGCGTCTCCCATCTCGAAGGCGGCGGCCTGCTCGAATATCGAGGACAGAGCGGCGGCGTTCAAGGCGTTCTTGCCGGACAACATGACGATGTGGTTGGCCATGATGTTCCTTAGGGCGTAACCGGCGCCCTCGTTCAACTGCGGTATCTCCAGGATGCACTTCACGATGGCGCCCTGCATGTTAAGGGTCTGTGGGTACCTGCCCCAGATGGCTGCCTTGACCATGCTTGCCTCGAACATGTTCACGTCGAACTGGTCCAGGACGGCCTGGGTAAGTGCGGCGGCGGCATGCGGTGAAGCCAGTGGTATACTCGGCCCCCGCGTCCATGCGGGTGGTCGGGGTAACGACGATCATCTTCTTACCGTCGGCCATCACAGTGACCTCGGTGTCGTCGTCCTTGGTGGTCTTCAGAATCTCCTTGACTCTCTTTGCGATCTTCTCGGCGTTGGCCACAACGGCGAGGTCCATCTCTCTTCCCTTCAGCTGACCGCCGCCGACCTTTGCCTTCTTGAGGCCTGCCTCAAGTGCTCCTAGGTCGACCGCGTTGGTCCTCTTGGCAAGAGACACGGTCCGCTTAATGGCCGGGTTGTACAACGGGCTGATGGCCTCCAGAGGAACGCCCTTATCGATGAGCTTGCCCCTGTCGTCGTACAAGTCTATTTTGTCCTTGTATTTTGCCATTTTATACCTCCTTTTTCTAACTCAATTTCCATTGAAGACCAAAAACTCCTCAACGAAAATTGGCTCCCCTTGCGGACAGGGAATTACATTTTTTTCAATATAAACTTGTGCTTGGATGGTCCAACCATCCATCATAAACAATAGATAACTACAATGATGCATCCAGCACGTTATTCGTAATTATCGACTTGAATAACATTGGATGCACTTAACCAGCGTTAAACGAGTATAGGGTTAACGGTCTTAAAACCAAATTTTCCCGCATCCCTAACGCGACGACATTAACTCTGTCATTGTATTTAATACCTTTAAGGAGTCACTTCGTTTCAGGTCGAAGGAAGAGTCCCTCAGCATGGCCTCGAGCTCTTCGTAAAGGTCCTCGTCATCCTCCTGGACCATCTTGAGCAGGAGGTCGAAGGAACGGCGGGGATAGTACACCTCCCTCACCCTCTGCAAGTACGACGTCGGCGATGGCCGCCTCGAGGACGCCTCGGTGCACCGCCTCGGAGAGGAAATGTCTGATATTGACCAGAGGCTCGGACAGGGGCTCGAACGTTTCGGGGTCGAAGACCAACGCCACCTCGTCATCGCCTTCGATGTCCCCATCGCGATACATCTCGAATATCCTGCCCACCCCGATCATGCCCAGGTCCTGCAGCTCAGCGGCCCGAAGCGCCCCCATGCTGCCCCCTCCGACCACCGTCACCCCTCGTTTCAGAAGGTCGATTATCTCCCTATGCCCGACGGCGCTCTCGTTCAAGAACACCCCATCGATGATGCCCACCATCTTGACGGAATCGGAGAGCTTGGGAAGGTCGCCCCTTCGCACCGGTGGCAGATATCGAGCCTTGAGCAGCCCTTTGGCCTCCTCATGGGATAGGCTCATGCCCAGATAGACCACCGTGGTCATTGCCGGGCCGCCTCCATGAACCGGCGTCCCACCCGGTCCTGGTCCAAGGCATATACCTCCAACCCGGGACGATGACCCGGACCACAGGCACTCCTAGCTCTTTCCTTGTGAGGTCATAGACGATGACCTTGCCCAACCCCACCTGGCGCAAGCGGTCGATGATCTCCATGATATCATCCCTGATGTCGTCGGTGGATAGGTCGGGCATGGCACTTAACGCCCTCGCCCCGATCCGATGGTTGGAACCACATGCGGTTCATCTCCTTCATCCGTTCATAGCCGAGCTGCCTGCTCGTCCCCGCCCGGGTGGTGTCCTCCCGGGCCCCGTGGATCTGGGTCAGGCGGCTCTGCGCCACCTCCACCAGACCTTTCATCGCCGCCACCTCCGGCACCGGATGTGCCCCGATGCCCAGCGTAAGTAGGCCCGGGTCCTTGCTGGCCACGTCGTCCGCGGCCACCCCGATCACGGGCAACCCTACGTCACTGGTGAGGTCCTTGAAGTGGAGCTCCACCCCCTTGGACTCGAACATATCCGATGCATTTACGTAGGACCGGCCCGCAATCGGTAAGGTCCAGGTCCACTAGCACAGCCCGCCTCGCCTCGCACAGGGACCAGGCGTCCCGCTCCACCACCTCACAGATACCATGCAGGACCGCCTCCTCCAGATTGTTGCCAGAGGCAAGGCCGTTGGTGTTGGTGCGGAAGAGCATGAGGTCCTGCTCTGAGAAGTAAGGGTGGAAGACGGCGCTGCACGGGACGAGGACGTCATGACCATTTGCGATGTCATGGCCCTTGACGAACGCCACGGGACGGCTGCTCAATGCCGCTTGCACCTGCCTCGGGCAGGATCAGCTCGTTGTGGGTCCAAGGCGCCCTTTGCACGCATCATGAGCTTGCGTTCCACCTGCGTCGTCCCTCAGCTCGGCGCTGTAGCGTTCGATGCCCTCCATGATGGCGGACACCCGGGCCTGCGTCTCGGTCAGGCCCTTCCCGTTATAGACGGAGATGGCACCCGTGCCCGCCTCGGGACGGATGCTGGAGAAAACCGGTATACCGATGCGGTCCAGACGGGTTATGTCGGCCACCCTGGTTATGCCCGCCTTCTTGGTCAGGGGTTCGACCCGCCTCAGCGTTTCCTCGGCCGTCGTGGACCTTTGTCCATCGCCATCATCGACCTTGGGTCGGCTGGTCAACCGCATGGAGGACGGGTAGGGCCTTTCCTTGACTAAAACCCTTGTTGCCTCATTTCTTGGACAGAATGTCCAGCTCGGCATCGGGGTTGAGCAATATCTTCTCGATGTAAATGTCCACCTCGACGTTGTGGATCCCGGGGATCTTCAGGATCTTGTTCTGTATCAGCTCGTACAGCGAGTCGACGCTCCGGGCGTAGATCTCGCACAGCAGATTGTGGTCCCCGAAGACCTTGTATATGGAATGGACCTCCTCGAACTTGCCCAGCTCCTCGATGACCTGGTCGAGCGAAGTGCCTGATAGCTCGATGCCGAGCATGGCTCGCATCAGACCTAGCTTGATGGAGTTGGTGGTGAGGGTGTAGCTGGAGATGAAACCGTCCTGCTCCATCTTGGTGATGCGACGGGAGACGGTGGCCTTGGAGGTGCCGACGCTTCTCAGCGATGACCGAAAGGCTCTCCCTGGAATTATCCCTCAACATGCGTAGTATCTTGAGGTCTATCTCGTCCGTCCTGCTCCCCCCATGAAATTATTTTGCATAAATCTGTATTGAACGTTCCTTTAACTGATGCTTTTATGCAATAAACTACAAGGTAAGTATATAGGCATTTGGTAAAAAAAGAATGGGGTGAAGGGGTTTTCAGGCCTTCTGCCTGGACTTCGGTATGGCGCCCTGGGCCATCTTCTCGACCGCCGCCACCGTCTCCTCGAAGTGAGTCCATGGTATTCCTACCAGCATCTCCTCTGGCAGGATGTCGGAGGTCTTGCGGCATCCGAAGCAACCCAGGGAGATGTTGACCCGGTCGGTCATCAGCGGAATGACGGTGGAATCGACGCAGGAGGCCTGTACCGCCGCCATGTCCACATGGACCCGGCCCCCCTTCTGGAAGGTCTGGGCCGCCGGTATGATCCAGAACACCTGTTCCGGGATGCCGACCACGATCACGACGTCAGGCTTGACCGTCGCCTTGCTCAACGGAGAGACGACGGTGGCGATGGTGCTCCCTTCGGGGAGGGTGGTGCGCATCTCCATGGTCTTGGCCGCTGCCGCCGTGTCCTCATAGAGACCCATGTTGTGGTGGAACTCCCCAGCCTTCACCTTATCTGGCAAGGCCACCTCTCCCAAGGCGGAGGCTCCCACCGGGCAGGCGTTCTTCTCCGCCGGTAAACATAGCTTCTCTCCCTTTCTGGCCTTCATGATCGACTGGCAATGCCTGGTGGCGCTTTCCACGGCGGGATAGTCGGATGGGATGCTCTGCCCCTTCTTGATCAAGGTGACGGCCACTGGTTCGGTCCGAAGACCCAAAGCGTTGATGAGACGTTGAGATAGATCTGCGTAGTTGGTCATGAGTAAACACCCATTGATCCAAGGACGGGCTCGCTCATTATTAATAAATGACGGATTTCCCTGCGTGAGGCCAGTGAGCTGATTCAGGATTAACTATAGTGATGTCCCCTCACTTGGCGATGACCACCCATCGGTCATAGAAGGGGTCCCTCTCGTTCTCGAAGACCTCCACCTTTCGCCCGACGCACCAAGGGACGATGGCGCGAGCCTCCATCTCCGTCTCCACTGTGATCAACGTCGTCCTGGACAATTGCAGGGTCTTCTCGATTATCTGCTTCCACAGGAACGAGTTGAACTCCGCGATCTTGCCCGCCATGAGCACCATGCCGAATGGCTCGGGTTCGACATAGACGTCGGCGCGCGTGGCGTCGATCTGCATGACCTCGTGGTAATAGAGGCGGCCCTTCTGCAGGCCGAGGGAGATCAAGGCCAGGTCCATATCATAGGCGACCGCGTTCATGCCCAGCTCGTGCAAGGCCAGCGACCCCAGGCCCGAGCCGCAACCCACGTCCAGACAGGTCTTCCCCTTATGCTTCCCGAAGCTTTCCTTCATCAGGTCCTTGACCTTGGCAAGACGGTCCGTGGACAGGTCATCCCCGGCAGGGGTCACGTTGTGGGCGATGAGGACCGAGTAATACTCCCTGACCGCTCCGATGTAATCCCGCCGTCGGGTCTGGAAGACGCCAAGCTCCATGTCCTCTATCATGGCGATCAGGCCATCCGTCGGTTCCCTGTGGATCATATTGATGCCATACCATGTGTCCTGCTTCACGGCCATGGCCAGAGGCCTTTCCTCCTCGTCGAGGAGCACCCTCCCCTCCATGGCCCCCAAGGCCACCAGCTCGTCGGTGAAACGTTGGTCGATGAGGCGGTCGTAGGACGGTTCGATGAAGAACAGGTCGTCCAGGCCAAAGAGGTCGCTGGTCATCATGATGCTCCCCCGGTGAACTGACGGGACTCTAAAATAGATTTGCCATGGCGATCCATGCTCAGGCGAAATCGACCAGTCCTCTGCTCGTAATCATCGAGAAGGGCTTGGCGATAGGCCTCCACCTCGCCGGCGGGAACGATGTAATCCTCTCTGACCAGGCGCAACAGTTCGTTGGCCACCTTGGTCCGGGTGTCCAATCTCATCTTCATGACCCGGTCCATGATCCCCTCCAGCCCTGGGATGCGGGCCACCTTGCCATTCACGATGATGCAATCGGCCAGACTGTCGATGTCATTGCTATTGCTGCAGTTGACGCACTCTATGGTCTTCCTTACCATGACCACACCGCCCTAGCGATCGGGAACGCCCTTGATGAAAAATAAGTCGGGAATTCGATTTAATGCTTTTGGTGCGTGCCGCCCGTGCCATCAACATAAATAATCAGTCCCCGATGCCGTTTTCCATAAGGGGCGGACTCATGCGCATCGCCATCATTGGCACAGGTTATGTTGGACTGGTCACCGGGGCTTGCTTCGCCGATCTCGGCAACGATGTGGTATGCATCGACGTCATCGAGGATAAGGTGAGTGCGATCAATGAGGGAAAGGTCCCCATCTACGAGCCGGGACTGGAAGGCCTTCTCAGGAAGCAACTGGCCGCGGGCCGCCTTCGCGCCACCACCGACATGGACGCCATGCTTGGCGCCGAGGTTTCCTTCCTCTGCGTGGGCACACCCTCTCGCAAGGATGGCTCACTGGACCTGAAGTATGTCCGCTCCGCCGCCCGCGCGGTGGGGGAGAGGTTGGCCCGGATGGACCGACGCCATACGGTAGTGGTCAAGAGCACCGTCATGCCAGGCACCACCCGGGATGCGGTCCTTCCCATCTTGGAGAGGGCCTCTGGACGCCGATCGGGGATGGATTTCGGCGTGGCCATGAACCCTGAGTTCCTCAAGGAGGGCATGGCGGTCCATGATTTCATGCACCCGGACCGGATAGTGATCGGCGCCGAGGACGATGATGCGGCCAAGGTCCTTTCCGAGCTGTACCAGGGTTTCGACTGCCCCAAGCTGCGGGTGGACA
This sequence comes from Methanomassiliicoccaceae archaeon, assembly GCA_963789555.1. GTDB lineage: Archaea > Thermoplasmatota > Thermoplasmata > Methanomassiliicoccales > UBA472 > JACXTP01. Next base: position 227,389 of record CAWBKY010000004.1, read on the forward strand.
CCGCCACGGCGGAAATGATCAAGGTGGCATCGAACGCCTTCCTCGCCACCAGGATATCCTTCGTCAACGAGGTGGGGAACGTCTGCAAGTCATTGGGCATCGACTTCCGCAAGGTGGCGGAAGGGATGGGCCTCGATCCCCAGGGTGGGGAGGCACTTCCTTCGCGCCGGCTGTGGTTTCGGCGGCTCATGCTTCCCCAAGGACCTGAAAGGGCTCATCGCCGTTTCCAAGAGGCAGAAGGTAAGGCCGGTGCTGTTGGAGGCGGTCCAGAGGGTGAACCGGGTCCAACCTGACCGCATGCTCTCGCTCCTCGAGCGGCACATCGACCCCCGGGGCAGGAACATAGCCGTCCTAGGTCTGGCGTTCAAACCAGACACGGATGATGTCAGGGAGGCGTCCTCGCACCGAGTGGTGCTGCGATTGAAGAAGAAGGGAGCGAAAGTTTTCGCCTACGACCCCAAGGCCATGGAGAATTTCCGACGGGAGCATCCCGATGTGACCTATTGTCGCACCGCCCGGGAATGTGTGGATGCGTCCGATGCTGTGCTTCTGCTCACGGAATGGAAGGAGTTCGAGGACCCCTCCCTCTACGGCGACAAGCTAGTGGTGGATGGAAGGGGCGTCGTGCGAACCAAGAACTACGAAGGGATCTGTTGGTGACTAAATGAAAGCCGTAATTCCCGCCGCCGGTTGGGGTCTGCGCTTCCTGCCGCTGACCAAGGAACAGCCCAAGGAGATGCTGCCCGTCGTGGACAAGCCCACCATCCAATATGTTGTGGAGGAGGCACTGGACTCTGGCATAACGGATATCGTCATCATCACGGGCCGGCACAAGAGGGGCATCGAGGACCACTTCGACCGCTCCTATGAGCTCGAGTCCATCCTGGAAAGGGGGAACAAGACCGAATACCTTCGCCAGGTGCGGGAGATCTCCAGCATGGCGGACATCCATTTCATCAGGCAGAAGGAGCAGAGGGGGCTCGGCGACGCCGTTCGCATGGCGCGCCAACATATCGGGGACGAGCCGTTCGCCGTGATGCTGGGGGACACCATCTACCGGTCCAAGGTGCCAGTGGTGAAGCAGCTCATGAACGTGCATGAACGCACTGGTCGCTCCGTGATCGCCATCGAGCCCGTGCCCAGGGAGAAGGTCAAGGACTATGGGATAGTGAAGGGGCAGCAGATCGAGCCCGACCTGGTGCTCATCGACGACCTGGTGGAGAAACCGCACCCGGAGCTTGCCCCGTCCAACCTGGCCATCGCCGGGACCTATGTCCTCACGCCCGCCATATTCGATTGCATCGACCACACCACCCCCGGACTGAACGGAGAGGTCCAGCTCACGGACGCCCTCCGACTTCTGCGGAAGAGGGAGGAGATCTACGGTTGGCGCTTCGAGGGCAAACGGTACGACATCGGGGACATGCTGGGTTGGCTCAAGACCCAATGCGAGCTCGCCTTGGCCAACCCCGCATACGCCGCACCCTTGCGTGCCCATATGGAGCAATTGCTCAAGGAAGGGCGGTGAGGGCCACGTCGAACGGCCCGGAGGAGAAGTTGGACCTGGCCCGCCTGGTCCAGGACCGGAGGGTGATGGTGACGGGAGGGGCGGGATTCATCGGCTCCCACCTGGTGGAGGTGCTTTCGGAACGGAACAAGGTCTTCGTCTACGACGACCTGTCCACCGGGGCATTGCGCAACCTCGACGACCTGGACGCGGAGCTGGTGGTGGGAAGCCTCCTGGACCAGGACCTGCTCTACCGCACGGTCAAGGGCATGGACCTGATCTTCCATCTCGGCGCCCTGCCGTCGGTGCCCCGCAGCGTGGAGGACCCGGTGGGATCGAACCTCGCCAATCAGAACGGCACCTTGAACCTGCTGATGGCCGCCAAGGAGGCCAAGGTGGAGAGGGTGGTGTACGCTTCGTCCTCGTCCGTCTATGGGGACGCTCCCGAGCAGCCTAAGCGGGAGGACATGCTCCCCGCGCCCATGTCGCCCGTATGCGGTGGCGAAACTGGCCGGGGAATACTACTGTCAGGTGTTCCATCGCCTCTATGGACTGGGGGCGGTGCCGCTGCGTTTCTTCAACGTCTTCGGTCCGCGGCAGGACCCCAGCTCTCAATATGCCGCCGTGGTCCCCAAGTTCATCGCCCAGGCCCGCCAAGGTGAGAGGCTCACCATTTTCGGGGATGGGGGGCAGAGCCGGGACTTCACCTATGTCCTGGACGTGGTGCAGGGATGCTTGCTCGCCGCCAAAAGCCCCCGGGCGGATGGCATGGTCATGAACGTGGCCCGGGGCGAGAGCATCTCCGTGAATCGCTTGGCGGAGATCGTCCTCAAGGCGTTCGGAAAGGGGATGGAGGGCAACGTCACCTATCTTCCCGCCCGACCGGGTGAGATCAAGGACTCCTTGGCCGACATCGGGCGGGCCAAGGAGGTCCTTGGTTACCGACCCCGATTCACCGTGGAAGAGGGCCTCGCCCTGACCATGGAACGAAGCTAGTGGTCGCAGCCTTAAAGCGCGGTCAGGCGCAGACCGATGCCCATCAGCAGAGGGACGATCAAGAAGATGAGGCATAGCCTCATCAAGAGCCTGCCCTTCGCCGTCGCGTTGGGGCAGCGGGCCATGTTGCCCCTCGCCCGGGCGAACTGGACCATCAGAATCAGTGATAGGACGACACCGATGCCCCCGAGGGTGTGGTGAACTATGACCACCCAGGCACGTTGGTCCATGCCGTAATCGACGTAGCCGGCTGCCATGTCCCAGAACCTCGGCACCATCAGGAAGAGGACGGCGATGAGGTTCAGGCCGTGGCCAAGGCTAGCAGTCTGTAGTGCCCCTTGACGTCCTTCATGCCCTTCGCCGCGGCCACCCCGAAGATGAGGAGGAACAGGACGATGAGCTCGAGCAACAAGCTGGTCCACCTCATGATCTCGGTCTGGTCCATGTCCTAACCTAGGAAAGGATGGACGGACGGTCAGATATCATTTTCCTGTGGCGAGCCCAGGAGGGCAATGATTATCTGAGAGCTCGCCATCCTTGGTCCTCTAGGTCGATCGTTGGAGAACGGTCCGGCCTCCCTCTCGGTGGTGGTGCCATGAAGCTGGAACCTTTCAGATTGGAACGTTACTTCGCCCAGTACGAGTTCAAAGCCAGATACCTGTTGTGCAGCTCCGACTGCGAGACCATGAGCGTCGATGAGCTCCTATCCCTGGAGCCGGAGGCGAGGCAGAGGCTCTCCTCCCTGCGCTTGGGCTACACCGAACCGCCCGGTTCGCCCTCGCTCCGCCAGGCCATATCCTCGTACGTATGGTGCCATTGGCCCGGAGGAGGTCGTGGTCCACAGCGGGGCGGAGGAGGCGATATTCCTGTTCATGCACGCCGCGCTCCGACCTGGTGATGAGGTGGTGGTGCACTCCCCCTGCTACCAGTCGTTGGAGGAGGTGGCACGGGGCATCGGGTGCAAGGTGTTGCGATGGAAGGCCAAGACCAGGGGATTGGTCGCTGGATATCGGGGAGCTCGAGGGGCTCATCGGACCGCGCACCAGGGCGGTGGTGGTCAACACGCCCCACAACCCCACTGGTCACCTGATGCCTCGGTCCGATTTCAAAGGGCTGTGCCAGATCGCCGATGAACGGGGAGCGGTGCTCCTCTCCGACGAGGTCTACAGAGGCTCGGAGCATGATGCGGCGGACCGACTCCCGGCGGCCTGCGACCTGTCCGAGAGCGCCGTGTCCTTGGGAGTGATGTCGAAGACCTATGGGCTGGCGGGACTGCGCATCGGCTGGGTGGCGACGCGCAATCAGGCGGTCAAGGCGAGCGATGGAACGTCTGAAGGATTACACCACCATCTGCAACAGCGCCCCGAGCGAGCTGCTGGCGGAGGTGGCGTTGCATCACCGGGAACAGATCGAGGGAAGGAACCTGCGCATCATCAAGGATAACCTCGCATTGCTGGACCGGTTCTTCGAGGCGCGGAGGGACCAGTTCGAATGGAGCAGGCCCAGGGCCGGACCGATCGCCTATCCGCGATGGACCATGGGCGACGTGGACGCGTTCTGCGAGGACCTGGTGGAGAGATCGGGGGTGCTCCTGCTCCCCGGGTCCGTTTACGAGGACCTACGGGTCGTTTCCGCATCGGGTTCGGGAGGAGGAACATGCCCGAGGCGCTGGAGGCTTTGAGCATATATCTGGAGAGGTGAGGCAAACCTATTTCACCGTGCAAGGGAATGAGAGGGCATGGACCCCGAGATCAGGGGCTGGCCGCGCTATCCGGGCGATTATGTCATCGGCGATCCCGCCTCACATGTGGCCATCCTCATCGTCGGCAGGGGGGCGGTGGACCTTCCCCCAGACCTGTTTTGCATCAAGGGGATAATGAAGACCGAGAACGTCGGCCTGGAGAAGGTGGTGCTCAACATCGTCTCCAACCCGATGGTGCGCTTCCTCATCGTCTGCGGCAAGGAGGAGTTCGGACATTTCCCCGCGGACGCACTGCTCAAGCTGGCCCGCAATGGCACTGACGGTGAGAGGAGGATCGTCGGAGCGCAGAGCGCCATCCCTTTCCTTTGCTCATTGCCGAGCGAGGCGGTGGACCGGTTCCGGGCCCAGGTGGAGGTGGTGGACCTGGTGCGACCCAAGGACGCCATCGAGATCGTGGCCATGGACCCCATCTATCAGTTCGAGGCGGAACGCCGGGACGAGCTGATCGAGGTGGCGACGGCCCTGAACCGCAGGGGAGCGGAACGCTTCCCTTCCGAACCGCTCGTCATCAGTGTCCCCGGGCTGATGGGCGGCTCGGACCGTCTGGGGCACGACCTGCACAAGACCGCGGACGTGATCATAGAGAACATGCTGTGCATGCCATCGGAACGATTGAAGACCGATGCGGAGATGGCGGTCGTCTCGGATGAGATGGGCACGGCGATGGACCCGGTGAGCGGCATCATATTCCAAGTTTCCAATGTCGAGCTGGCAAGAAGGATGCGCAGCTATTTCATGGGGGAATGAGCGTGTTCAGGTTCCAATGCAGACAAGAGACGGTACGGATCGGGGATGTGAGCTTCGGGGGCCAGCCAGGCAAGAGAAGGACGGCTTTGCTCGGGTCCTTGTTCTATCCGCGGCACACGATGGTCCTGGACAGGGTGACGGGGAAGGTGGACCATGCAAAGCTGGAAAAGGCCCTGGCGCAACTGTCCGTCGCGGCCATGGAGACGGAATGCCCCTTCGGACTGATGCTCTTCGCCGAGACGGGCGAGGCCATGGCATCGTACCTGGAGCTCATGGCGGACCGCAGCCATGCCCCGTTGTTCCTCGACTCGCCCTCTCGGGAGGTGCGGTTGGCCGGCGCGAGGAGGGCCGGCGGAGATGGGCATCGCGGACCGGGTGGTGTACAACACCCTCAACGCCGGGGTCACCAAGGAGGAGCTTGAGGGGATGGCCGAGGCGGGAGTGCGCAACGCCGTGCTCCTGGCCTTCAACCCTGCCGACCTGGGCACCAAGGGGAAGATCTACCTGTTGGAGGATGGTGGCGGCATATTGCCCCAAGGACTGATCGAAATGGCGAGGAGGGCCGGCGTTAAGAACCTGCTGCTGGACATGGCCGTGCTGGCCTCGGAGCAGTCGGCCGGGAACGCCCTTCGCGCCCTTATCGTCTCCAAATCCAAATGGGGGCTGCCCTGCGGTTGCGCGCTGCACAACGCGGTGGAATCCTGGCCCATGGTGCAGGGGGTCAAGGCCCAGGAACCGGGCATATATCGCCATGTGGACACGGCGTCAACGGTCATCCCTATCATGGCAGGCGCGGACTTCGTGATGTTCGGGCCGATCGAGTCCGCCAGAAGGAACATGCATGCCGCCGCCTTCGCGGACGACCTCCTGCGCCAGTCCACTGAGGAGCTCAGGTACGACCGCGAGGCCCCTAGAAATCATTAGGATAAGGTTCAGACCCACGGGTTCCGGCTGTAGCCATAGCGCTGGCAGAGCTTGTTGATCTGGTCCAGGTATGCCTTGGCCTCTTCCTGGTCCCCCATGGCGGCATGCGCCTCGGCCAGGTTCTGCAAGCACCCCGGTGTAGTAGATGCTTTGGTCCCCATAGTAGCGTTCGACGGCGGCCAGCTGCTTCTCGTACTCTCGGACGGCCCGGTCCGGGCGGCCCAGAAGCCGGTGCATGTGACCCATCTGGTTGAGGACCGCGGCCAACATGGGGTCGTCCTCCCCGTCCGGTTGGAGGTGCTCCTCCACGATGGTGTAGTACTTCAGCGCCTTGGCGTACTCCTTTCGGTTGGAATAGGCCAGAGCCAGCATCCTCATCCGCCGCATCTGGTCCTTGCCCCCCTCCTCGTCACGCTTTTCATCCAGCGCGATGGAGGCCGACAAGACCTCCTCGGCCTTCTTGCTCTCCCCTCTGGTCAGGTACACGGAGGCAAGGTTGCCCATGGACATGGAGACCTCGGCGCTCTCCTCGCCATATAGCGTCTTGGCCACCGCGATCTCCCGCTTGTAGATGTCCTCCGCCTCCTTCTCCTCGTCGTTCATGAGGTATATCTCGGCGGTCGATTCGAGCAGGTACATGAACTCCGGGGTGTAGACCCGCCTGGCCCTCTCCGCTGCCGCCACCGCCTCCAGGTAGAAGGCCTTGGCCAGCTCGGGGTTGTACTCGTTCTCGTAGAAGTGGGCCACATGGATCATCACCTCGATGTGCTCCGGGGAACCCTCGCCAAAAGTGCGCATGCTCAGGTCCACCGCGGCGGCGCACATCCGCACCATGTGCTCCCGGTCCTGCTGCGGGTCATAAAAACGTCCAGTGCTGCGATTGGTGGACTCGGCCACGTCCCCTTTGAGGATGGCGACCATGTGGTTCAAGGCGTCCCGGCGGAAGTTGGAGGCCTTGCTCTGGTTCCCCTCCTTGTCCAGTACGTCGGCGAACAATATCAGGTGCAATGGATAGTAGGGCAGGTCCATGCCGATGTACTGGCGATCGACCTCCAGCGCCTGCTTGGCCGCCAACTTCGCCTCCTGCAGCTCGCCCAGCTCCAGCAGGTCGCGGGCCAAGAGTTCCAAGGAGACGGAATGGAGGACCTCGGAGCCCTCCATGTTGGAATAGATGACCACCAGCCTCTCCATGGCCCGGGCGGCCCCGGCCAGGTCGCCCTCTGCCTTCAGCTGGGAATAGCTGTTGTTGAGCTCCCAGATCTGGTGATCGTAGGCGCCTCCCTCATCGTTCCAGTTCATCGGTTCTCCTTAGCGGACCCAATGACCCACCTGGTAGTTAATTGGTCCCAATGCATCATCGCTCTTCCAGCGCCATCGCCACAAAATAGCTCTCTGGCATCCCGAATAGGTTGGGATTTATCTCTCCGATGTTCCTCCCCTCGGACCAGAGGGCCACATAGGCTTCGATGGCCGTTCCGTTGAATACGTCCGGGTCCTCGATCCGGTACTTGACGAACTGCAACAGGCCAGCCTCGGTCTGCAGATTGTAATCATCCCCCATCTTGGTGATGCTGAACACCTTCATGGTCTTGTTCTCCACCGGATCGAAGTTGCCGTTCAGCAGGCTGATGGTCAGCAAGCCATCGCCGTCATTGAACTCCAAGGACACCTCGTACTCCGCCGTCTCCGTGCCGTTCCACTCACCGGAGGAGCTGACATACATCTTGCCGGTCGCCCTGATGTCAGGGCCTGCGGAATAGGTGAGGGCAGATATCACGAACGCCACGACCACTATGGCCACGATGATGATGACCACCACCAAACCCCATCGTCCCTCCAATCTGGATTTTGCGGCGTCGCTGTCCGGGTTCATATGTCCTCGTTAGGCAATTGCCATCGCTCCGATATAATCGTGACTGTCTGGTCCCTTCGCCTTTAACGGATCTCGATCATCGCCCCGGAGCCGATGTTGTCCACATGAACGAAGCGGTCCGATAGCTGCTTGGTGGCATGGAAACCGGTGCAATGCATCGGGACCACCCTCTCCAACCCCATTTTCTTCAGGTTCTCCATGGTGCGGAGGATGCGGTCGTTGCCGACTCGGCACCCCTCCCAGATGGAGGCCTCCCAATAGCATGTACGGGGCGCGATTGGTCTGCTTGCGGGCCAGATGCACGATGTTACATGGTCCGGGATGACCACAGCCAGTGACCACCAGGAGACCTTTCTTGGTGTTGACGAAAAGGGCCTGCTCGTCCTGCATGATGTCGGGGCTGATTTCCCCATCGATCTCCTTGATGAACTTGGTCTCCGCCTCGAAGGGGAAGGTGCGGGGCACCTCCCCGCTCACCTTGACCCCTGGCACCAGCTCGGTGCTCGTGGATACGTGGTGCAGGTCCGCTCCGGCCAGAGCCTCCATAACCGCGGGAGGGGCGGTCAGATCTCCGGTGGGACCCGTCAGACCGTACTGAATACCTCCTCCCTTTGAAGGTGAGGGGGTGGGTATAGACAGGCACCCCGGCCTTTATCAGCCCCGGGAGCCCGCCCACATGATCGTAATGACCATGGGATATGTAGACCAGATCGATGTCCTCATGGTCCAGCCCCAGCAGGTCCAGGTTGTGGTCCAAGACCAGTTGCGACGCCCCGGTGTCGAACAGCACCTTCTTACCCTCATCGGTCTCGATGAGAAGCGATAGCCCGTGCTCGGCGAGGAAATGGTCGGAGGGGGTGTCATTGGGCCTGACCCATTTCGATGGGTCGAAGGAATTGCTGATGTGGTTGTCCACCACACAGAATATCCGCATGCCCCTAGCCCCGGTTCACGACCTTGAGATGACTGAAGTTGTAGCACTTCACCGGGCAGGCGGACTCGCAGTTCTTGCAGGCAGTGCCCAGGCAGAGCTCTGTCTCCACCTGTATCCTGTAATCGCCCTTACCTTGTTCCTGCACCTTCAGGGCGCGTTCTGGGCACCGCTTCTCGCAGGACTTGCATCCAGTGCATCCATCGAAGTTACCGATGAGGTACACGCCGACCTGGTCCAGCACCTTGAGGCCCCGGTCCCCCAGGATGGGAATGTCGGACGAGACGATCCTGATGGTCTCCTTGGGTCGTTTGATGGGCGGCAACGGGCGGTAACCTCCGTCCTTGAGGTACTTGTTGAACATCTCCATGGGCATGCCCTCGTCCCAGTAGGCGATCTCGTTGACGTATATGTCCTCGAATGCCTTCGAGGTGGCGAACATGATGTGCTTGGAGCTGATGGCGTTGGCCACGTCCTGCATGTGGTCCAGTCCGTTGTCGTCGACCAAGATGTCATAGGCCATCATCAGCGAGGTGTTGCCCGCCTGCACCGTCTTGTCGATCCTCCGCGGCACCAGACCGACGGTCTGCGCCTTTAGGGGGTCGACGTAGGTGCCGGACGCTCCCGCCAAGTACATGGTCTTGACATCGTCGTCGTCGATGCCGACCTCTTCGATCAAGGTGCGGTGACCGGCTCGGATGGCGCCCATGGCCTTGCCGGCCTCGTGCAGGTCCGACTCGGTGAAGGATATGCCGTTCATGAGGTGCATCTTCTTGTCCGCGGTCGCCACATCGGGCAACTGGATGATGCCGCTCTCCAAGCCCATGGCCACGCAGGCCACGCAACCGGTGCCGGTGATGCCCCGGGCGGGGACGCTCTCCAGGAGGTCGCCCTTGCCGGTCCTGGGGTCGATGAGGGCGGTCTTGATCGGCTTCAGCTTCGAATCGAGGACATAGTTGTACCACTTGCCATCCGGTCCGATGGACACGTCGGAGATGGCCTCGGGGGCGGCAAGCATCCCGAACTCGATGGACTGCCCCTCCATGGCCGGTCCCGCGGCGGCCGAGCCGGTGTAGAGCTCGCCCTTGTAGAGCAGGCCCATCTCCGCGTTCGTGCCGTAGTCGGTGACCATGCAGGTCTCCTTCTTGTCCATCATTCCGGTCTTCATGATCATGGCCAGGGCATCCGCGCCTATCTCATGACGGATGGAGGGCGGGATGCGCACCTCGGCGTCCTTGCGGACATTGCAGAAGCCGAGTTCGTCGGCCTTAAGACTGTGGGCCTTGCGCTCCGGCACCTTGACGTTCAACCTCTTCAAGAGGGACTGGCCTGCGAAGGCCAGGTCACGGATCTCGATGTTCTCGAACATGCTCAACTGAGCGGGGTTGCCGCAGCAGCTGACCCGGACGATCTCATTGGCAGGTGCGCCGTGCAGGGCGATGAGCTTGTCCACCGTTTCCATTATGATGCGATGACCGACCTCGTTGCCGTTCTCCAGCCAGAAGTGGAGGTGGTCCATGATGTTGGCGCCTGGTAAGGGGTGCCTCATGGTGATGGAGGTCGATATGATCTTTCCATGATTGGACAGGTCCACCAGGTGGGACCGGTATCCGCTGGTTCCGAGGTCAAGGGCGACACCGTAAGCCATGCTGTATCACTCTGGAGGGTAACTGTCGCATGCGTATAAAAAATCGAGCCCAGATTGCATTGCTGGATAGAGTGAAATTGGCATCAATATCCATTGAGATATTGAAATGAACCGATGGGCGGGCAAAAATTCAGATGTCCAATTGACCGCCATCACAGACCATGCTCGATTGGATTTATGTAGAATGGGCATGATTCGATTGCTCATGACCCCCCGCGAAAGGTTCGATTCCGCCTTGGATATGCGACCGGTCGACCGGCCCCCATTGTTCTATCAGCATCTCGGGGCGGCGAAATCGATCCTGCAGCACACAGGGCTGACCATGCGGGAGGGGTTCCACGACCCGGAGACCTTTGCGAAGCTGGCGACCGCGGCCTACGACCTCTACGGCTTCGATAATGTCATGGCCGGGTGGGGGGACCTGCTCATCGAGGCTCAGGCGCACGGCATGGAATGGAAGTTCCCTGAGAAGGATTTCTATCCCCGTCCCGCCCAGTACCTTGACCTGGGGAAGGTGGATGGCGTCGTGCCAGTGGACCCGATGAAGGACAGGTACTGGTCCGTGCCGCTGAAGGCCGCTTCCTTGATGCAGCAGAGGATCGGCAACAAGATCAAGGTGATGGGATGCCTGGACTCGCCTCTGCTGATAGCATCCGAACTGATCGGGATGGAACAGGCCCTGATGGCGGAATACAACTCCCCGGACCTGGTGCACGGGCTGGTGCGGAAGATCTTGGGGTCGTGCAAGGCATACGGGGAGGAGGCCAGCCGCATCGGGCTGGACACCATCTTCATGGACAACTCCTCGGCGGGAGGGGAGCTGAACTCGCCCGAGTTCTGCGAGAGGTTCGACCATTCCCACTTGCGCGAGCTGATGGCCTCATTCAGGGCCAAAGGGCTCCATCTGGTGTTGCACAACGACTCCATCCAACCTTATCTGGACATGCAGTTGGCGCTAAAACCCAAAGGTCTGCACTTCCATCTGAAATCGGTCGACATGGTGAAAACCTTCGATATGTTGAGAGGAAAGACCTGCGTCTTCGCCGGCATCGATCATCAGGTTTTGCTGTTCCAGAAAACACCGGCGGAGATCGATGCCGAGGTGAAAAAGGTCATGAGCTGTTGGGGGGGCTCCCCCGGGTTGGCGATGAGCGGGGGCTGTGAGCTAGCCTATAAGACCCCGGTCGAGAACATCAAGGCCTTGAAGGAAGCGACGGAAAGGTATGGTCGTAATAGGTTGAGAGCTTCGCGATCGACGGAAATGGCCGTGTTTATCCCTAGGAGAGCAGTGTTGACTAGGAAGCACCCCTCGACCGCGAAGCGTATGTTATTGGAAGGTTAGGGCAGGAGCCTTCCCGCATGACCCCTGCCCCGGGGACTTTCCCCCATGGGCCTTCTCCATCTTTTATTTACAGGTAATAATTTCCCTTTTGGGTTTAAATAATTTATCATTTTTAGGATTTATTTATCACAATTAGGATAATTTATCATCTGAATGGTTGTGATTGTGACCGCACGTTAGATCATACTCAACCAATGATTCGGACCATTAATGCTTCCATGGAAAAAGCTCAGCTCTAAGTAAAAAAGAAAGAAAAATGAATGAATGGGGGTGGACCCCCGGTTTTACTGTTTAACCCTTTACGCCCTTCACCATGCCTTGGATGTTGGCCAACGGCACGCGAGCGGCGAGTCCGCAACCAGGGGCGACGAGGTTGAAGCCGGCCCTGGCAACGCGCTGGGCCTCCTTCATGCAATCCTCGGGGGTTCCCTGCAGGAGCGGCTTGACCACGCCGATGTTACCGACCAGGGCGGCGCGGCCTGCGACGAGCTCAACGGCCTTCTCAGGCTGCACCTTCTCCTCGATGCTCAGACCAGTGGCGCCAGTGGCGATCATGTGGTCGAGCAGGATGGTGGTGTCGCCGCAGATGTGCAGGACGGTCTTGGCCTTGCCAGCGTCGGCGAAGGACTCCTTGATGTAGGGCTTGGCGAACTCATCGAACATCTCACCGGACAGCATGTCGGTGGAGGCGGACGGGTCGCTCATGACGATGACATCGGCGCCAGCGTCGGCGAGGGCCTTGATGTAGGCGCGCTCGAGCTTGGCCGAGGCGGTGATGAACTTGCGGACCGGGTCCGGGTCGGTGATCATCCAGAGCAGGAGGTTCTCGGTCCCGACCAGGTGACCGGCGATGGTCAGAGGTCCGGTGGTTCCGACGACGATCGGGAACTCCTTTCCGACCCTCTCCTTGCAGATCTTGACGGCATCGACGACGGTCTTGGCCCTTCCCTTGATTACGTCCTTCGGGACCTCGATCGAATCCTCGGCCTCGAAGGCGTGCTTCTTGATCATCGGGGTGCGGTCCTGCTTTCCCAGGTCCACGACGCAGCCCATGATCTCAGCCTCGACGGTAAGGCAGTAGGGCAGCCTCACGCACTCAAGGCCCAAGGCCTTCGGGATGGCGCAGGATAGGTCGGCCATCTTGTGGGCGTCGGTGTGAGCCTCGGGCCAGTAAACCTTGGCGGCGTCCATGACGTCGACGGTGACGCTCTGGGTGAAGCACACCACGGGGGGCCTGTCCAATTTCTTCATCTCAAGAGCGCTCATGACGCGCTCCCTTGGAGTCATGTGGGTTGACATCTATTACTCCTCCAGTTTCTTTTTTTTAACCGTAAACGGTTTGATGTGCGGTGCATCCGTTTAGTGTTACTTAAATGATTCCTTCAATGGACTATATATATTCAAAAGATTGCCAGTTGGTTTATCAATCGTTGGGTTGGGAACATCCTTCCATGATGTTCCATAACGTACTGCCCGCCTTCACAATAGCAAGGCCGGAGGAATGAGAAGGGCCAGGAAGATCAGCACCACGAACATGAACCGCTGCATCCTTGGGAACGGACCATCGTCCCGGAAGACCCAGCACAGCAAGGCCAGTATCGAGACCAAGGCCAATTGCAGGCCGAAAAGGACCATGGTGGATTCCAACATCGTTCCGATCCCATCGATGGTTATGTCCGCAGCGAGCGCCATGGCGGCCACCCCCTCGAGGGCCAGGACCGAGGCCACGATGAGCATGAGCATGTCCAACAGCATGCGGTTGAAGTTGCCCTTGAACCAGCGGAAGCCCCTCAGAAGCCAGGCCCCCAGGACTATGGAACCGAGCAAGGCGACCTGGACCCCTATCAGCATGGTCATGGTCTCCGACAGCACGCCCAAGGTTTCCAATTGCGTCTCCCCGGCGAATCCGATCAGGACCACCCCCTCCGCTGCTAAGAGCACGCCCGCCAAGGTGCCGAGCATCTGTGGTACGAAGATGAGCTTGTAATGGCACCCTCCGGCTCCACCAAGCGGCCAAGGCGAGCACCGCGAAGAAGAACATCAGGCCGCACCAGCCTGCCATCCAGATCTTCTTGCCTGTGAAGAAGTCGCCGATCGTAAAATCATTAGCTATGGTGGCCAATGCTATGAAGGCAAAGGCCGATGTCAGCATGGAAAGGGTAAGGGCGATGGTGCCGAAGCGCTTGAACTTGTCCCCGTAGTACTTGGTACCGTGTACCATCCAGACCACGAGCGGCACTAGGCCCAACGCGAATATCACCACTCCAGCCGTAAGGACGTATACGGCCGAGATGCCCCCGAAATCGGTGATGAACATGTCCGCCTGGCATCCGATGAGGACCGCCCCCCAGGCAACGACCACGCCTGCGGAGGCCACGCCAGCGAACCAGACCAAGAAATTGGTGTCGATCTGCTTGCGTTTGAGCCACAGCATCAGGCACAGTAAGCCCAAGGCCAAACAGTTGCGCGGACATCAGAGCCGTCGCAACCTTGCCGAAGACCCTTCCATCCTCGAAACTGATCATCGCGGCGTTGGTGGTGAAGAAGAGCCCTTCCGCCGTGACGATGGCTGCGACCAATAGGCCGATCAGATCCAACACGGTCATGATGCGCCCTTTCTTGGGCATGAAATCGGCCCATTCCAGGAGCCAAAAGAACATTATGAGGAAACCGAGGATCGCGATCTGAGCCCCGATGAGCAGGACCGTGCTCGCCAGGATGGTGCCTACGCCTTCGATGGTGACCGGTCGGCCTGCCGAGGCAAGCACCGCCCCTTCCGCGAAGATGATGAAACCTATGAGGACCCCTACGATGTGCCTCAATTTCACCTTCAATCCTTTGCCCCCCACCTGAAGGCCGCCATGAACGAATCAATGGCGACGTTCCTAAAGGGTATTTTCATTAATTAATCTTTCACCCATAATAATCATTTTATCATCATTGATAACGAAAAGAGGGTTTATATTATGAAAATAGATAAATATATTATCCAGCATGAAAAACATAGAAATAAGTTATTGAAAAAGATAAAAGATGGAAGGTGTGGCCAAAGGCCACGTTATTTTTCGCCATCACTTCTTGGCCGGTGCGGCCTTGGCTTCCTTGGAACCAGCGATCCCGGTCGCGATCCAAATGCCCCCTATGATGATGGCGAAGGCTCCAGCGATCCAAAGGATGGCTAGCAGGCCCGACCCAGGGTAGATGAAGAGCAGCATGCCGAAGATCAAGGACAGAATGCCGCCCAGGATCATCATGCCACGACTGGCGCTACCGATATCGTCGGACGCATCCTTGGGCATGGAGATCGCGAAGATGATCTCGAACAGCCCGAGCACGATCGCGAAGGCGGCGAACAAGTAGAGCAACGTCAATGGCGGTCGTCTCTGGCCAGAAGAATGCCATCATGGCGATGGTGAAGAGCAATATTCCCTCAATGACCATCATCCACTTGTTCCTGACCATTGGCGAGCCCGAAAGGGCGAATGCGATCATCGCGATGCCCGCGAACAAACACATCATCCCGAAGATGATGATGACCGTCAACAGTGAAAGTTCCGGTGAGATGAATGCTAGAAAACCCCATACGATCAGGATAAGGCCGATGATCAACTTCGCCCACCAGTCCTTGACCAGGTCTCCGGTCATTACATCCCTCTGCACCGATGCATAGTCCATTTTTTCTGGCTGAGATGGATCTGTTATCGAATCCCCCCTTAATATTGAACTTATATGGATTGCGCATACATAAATAGATTGTGTTGAATAAATAAATCTGAATGGATAGATATAGGCCAAAATAAATAAAAAATAAAAAAGATTGGGGTTGAAGGGGTTTTTACTTCAGGAGATCCATCGCGACCTTCACGGCCTCGTTGGCGTCGTAACCGAAGCCATCTGCGCCGATCTGGGTTGCGAAGTCCTTGGAGACGGCGCCGCCACCGACCATGGTCTTGACGGCTCCCTTCTTTCCGGCCTCCTTCAACATCCTCTCGATCTCCTTCATGCCCGCCAGGGTGGGGGTCATGAGGGTGGAGGTGGCGATGATGTTGGCGTGCTCGGCCATTGCCTTGTCGACGATGTTCTTTATGGGTACATCGCGGCCGAGGTCGAAGATGGTCAGACCGGCACCGGTCAGCATTGCCTTCACAATGTTCTTGCCGATGTCGTGCACATCACCCTCGACGACGCACATGACGACCCTTCCCTGGGCACCAGCGGACGTCTTGTCCAGCTTGGGCAATGCGACATCCAGGGCCTGGTAGAGGGTCTGAGCGGCCAGAAGGACCTGGGGCAGGTAGTACTCTTTCTTCTCGTACTTCGCACCCACGATCTCCATGGCCTTGCTCAGGCCTTCAAAGATGATGGTCTTAGCGGTCATTCCACCCGCCATCAGTTCCTCGGTGAGGGGTTTTGCTTCCTTAATTTTCCCTTTTACAACCACTTCAATCAGTTGGTCGAGTGTTGCCATTTCCTGCTTCCTCCTAATTATTTTAATAACCTAAGAAGTTAGGGCCCAATTACATTTTTTAATTATAAAGTTACTTGTGGATGGATGTACCATCCAGATATCCAATGGCACAATCGTTAATCAATGATGTGGCCAGTACGATCACCGCTAGTTTTTCCCCACATCTCGGGCACGAAATCCCGATCAATCTGTTTTCGATCTTGGAGAACGAAGGACAGAACCGGCTCACTTTCTCGCCCAATACGTAACCGGGTTCGCTCTCCTCCATTGAACGTGATATCACCACGGTCGAGCAGCTCGGGCACAAAGTGTCCCTGAACCGACCTTCGGTCTCCCCTCCTAGATAGACATATCGAACGCCTTGGCCAATCATCAGGTCCCTGGCCTCTAGCATCCTTGATAGTGGCTCTGGCCCTAGATTTGACATCCGAGCAGAGGGTTGGAAACGGAATAGATGGATGGGGACGTCCGGCCCCAATTCACTCACCACCCACGCTCCGAACCGTGCCACCATGTCCAAACCGTCGGTGATCCCCGGTATCATCAGATAGGACAGCTCCAAGTGCTTTCCAGACCTTCTGACCTGAGCACAAAGCTCCAGCACCGGCGCCAAAGAACCGCCGCAAGTGCCAGCGTATACTTCGTCATCGAATCCCTTGATGTCGATCTTGACGACATCTACGTTCCTGAGCAGATCCTCCCCCGCCCGACTCAGGATGTATCCGTTGGTGTTCAGGGCCACGAAAAGACCCGACCGATGTGCAACCTGCGCGACATCGAGGATGTACTCGGCCCAGACTATCGGTTCGTTGAACGTGAAGGCTATCCCTATCGCGCCACGGTCGCTCGCTTCCTTGACCAGGTCTTCGGGAGGGACGTTCCGACATGGGACCGCTCGGGAAGGATGGGAGAGCATGGAGTTCTGACAATACGCACAATCAAGGTTGCAACCGAACGTGCCGGCGGAATATATCCTCGCCCCAGGCTGGAAATGGAAGATGGGCTTCTTCTCGATGGCGTCGCACTGGCTGACGCAAACCTGACCGTAGTTCACCGTCCATAGCGTCCCATCCCGTGCCGTCCTGACCCCACATCGTCCATAGGTGTCGGGTTTGATCAGGCAACGGTGCGGACATAGGGAGCAACGGACATCCAGGCCTTCCTTGGACCACCAACCGGCCAAGGCCCATCGGTCTGATTCAATAGTCATCTTCCTCGTTCTGCGAGGCCCCGCAGACAGGACATTTCCCCTGGTTCTTCTTGAGAACGTTACCACATACGATGCATTCCGTCAATCCAGATATCCCCCTTGTATAATACGGGTTTCAAGATAGATATTCGTTTTGCAGGGAACGGGCTGAATGATTTGCCTCGGACGGTGGTGCTATCTGTCAGCTTCTGGGCGATATCTTTTATGTTATTAGTTACGTTCAGTAAAAGGGGGCGATATGGAACTAGAAGTGGGGTTGGCGCTGGCCTTGATCGGATTGCCGGTGTTGGGGGGAATGTTTGCCTACCTGACGCGAGGAGCTGGTCTCAAGGCCATAGTGCTCCTGACCTCCCTCTCTGTAGCGGTCATATCCCTGATCCTCTTGGGCGACCTGCTCATCAACGATATGGTCACGGTCAACATCGGATCGGATGAACTGGAAGGATTGGAGGCCATCATACCGGTCCTCGACGCCCTGCTCGGCGCCTTCTTCATCTATGTCGCGTACCGAAGGAGATCTTGGGTCCTGCTCTGTTTCGCGCTGACCACCCTGGTGGTGCCGATCTATTTGGTCTCGCAGGCAGAGGCCTCGACCGAACCCGTCCTTGTCCTGGACCGGTTGGCCTTGACCCTGGTGCTCATCATCAGCCTTATCGGATCGATAATTTGCATCTATGCGTTGAAGTACATGGACAAGGACAAGGCCCAACCTAGGTTCTTCCTGTTCATGCTCCTCTTCCTGGGCGCGATGACCGGAGCGGTCATGAGCAATGAGCTTCTGTGGCTGTTCTTCTTCTGGGAGGTGACGACGCTCTGCTCCTTCATCCTCATCGGTCATGAGGGCACGGAGGAGGCGAACCGTTCGGCCGACAGGGCCTTGCTGTACACCCTTGGTGGCGGTGCCGCCTTCTGCATCGCCATGCTCCTCATCTATTGGGAGGAGGGGGTTCTGGACATCTCCACCTTGCTAGAGGGGGAAGCCTTGTCCGCACTGTTCCTGGTGGGCATGGGGTTGTTGATGATCGCGGCGTTGACCAAATCGGCCCAGGTGCCGTTCCAACGTTGGTTGGTGGGGGCGATGGTGGCACCTACCCCGGTAAGTGCGCTGCTCCACTCGGCCACGATGGTGAACCTGGGAGTGTACATCCTTTTGCGCTTCAGCCCCCTGGTCGCGACCGTTCCCTCCATGGGCCTGGCCTTGACGCTGGTAGGCGGGTTCTCCTTCCTCGTGACCTCCGTGCTCGCGCTCCGGCACAGCAACGCCAAGCGCGTCCTCGCCTATTCCACCGTGGCCAACCTGGCGTTGATCGTGGTCTGCGTGGGCATCGGAACCCCTCTGGCAATAGCGGCGGGCATGCTCATCTTGATCTACCATGCCGTCTCCAAGGCGCTCCTGTTCCTGACCGTAGGGGTGGTCAAGCACGAGACCGGCAGCGAGGACATCGAGAACATGACGGAACTGCGCCAGCGCATGCCCATGCTGGCCATCTCCCTTTACTCAGGGGCGTTCCTGATGGTCCTTCCCGCCTTCGGCCTCTTCGCCGGCAAATGGATGCTCTCGGAGGCCTCGCTGGAGAGCTTGCCGTTCCTCTTCTTGTTCGCGGTCGCCATCGCCGTGCCCATGGCCTATTACGCCAAATGGTTGGGCAGGGCGATGGCCAGCGGACCGATGGAGAGATGGTCTCCCGTGAAATGGTCGGAACCGTCGCCCTGGTTCACCCTTCCGCTGCTCGTCCTGATCGTGGCCGCCTTCGCCATGGCCCTAGGGCTGCCCTATGTGATCGACACTTTGGTCACCCCCTATCTGACGACCTATACCATCGATCCAATTCAGGGCGACCTGTTGGCTCTGACCACGCCGTTCGGCTCCCTGCCAGTGGCCCCCCTGGTCCTGATCGTCCTTATCCCTTTGCTTGTTTTCTTCTTTACCATAAGACCGACCAAGGAGGAGCTTTCCCAGGCCTACACCTGTGGCGAGGGGGGGAGCTTCAAGGTGGTGGGCAGTTACCTGTTCAGCGAGTCCAAGGAAAAGGCCCTCCTGGTGATCAGTGACGTCATCGGGATGGCTTTGCTCTCGTCCCTCATCGCCATGGCCATTTTCGAGGGGGTGCTGGCATGATCGAATGGTATTTCGGTCTGGCCCTGTTCCTGCTCACCTTGCCTGCCATCGGGCTGCTGCTCGGTTTCGACCGCAAGCTCACCGCCCGTCTGCAGAACCGGGTCGGGCCGCCCATCTGGCAGCCGATCCTCGACCTGGCCAAGCTCTTCGACAAGGAGGGTCTGTTGATGAACAAGGGCCAGGTGGTCTTCGCCCTCATGGGTCTGCTGCTGCAGGCCAGCGCCATGGGCTTGCTGTGCATGGGAGGCGACCTCTTGGTGATCTTCTTCCTCTCCGGGGCCGGGAGCTTCATGCTGGTCCTGGGGGCTTTCAGCGCGCTATCCCCGTTCAGCCATCTGGGGGCCCATCGCGAGCTGCTGCAGATCGTCGCCTATGAGCCGGTGTTCTTCCTGGCCATCATCGCCGTGGGATGGTACGAGGGCACCTTCATGGTGGACGACCTGGAAGGGAACCTCATCGGCGTGCTTCCCTTGGTGGTGCTGGCCCTCATCCCGGTGCTGATGATCAAGATGCAGAAATCGCCTCTTGACCTGGCCACCGCCCATCAGGAGCTGGTGGCCGGACCTTATGTGGAATATTCTGGCCCCTATCTGGGGATCACCAAGCTGGCCCACTGGTTCGAGCTGGCCATCCTTCTCGGTTTCATCTCCCTGTTCTATACGAACGATGATGCGGTCTGGACCGTGGTGGGCCGCTTCCTCCTGATCATCGGCTTGGTGGTGTTGGTGGCCGTCATCGACAACACCACGGCGCGATTGACCAGGGGAGCGGTGGTGCTTACCACCATGTCCATAGGCATGGTGCTGGTGGGGGCGAACCTGATGATCCTGGCCTTCTATGGCCTGGGAGGGATGGCATGACCTCCGCCAAATGGACCAAGCGGTCCCCCTGGATCCTGCATTTCGACACCGGCTCCTGCAACGGTTGCGACCTGGAGGTATGGGCCTTGCTGACGCCCCGTTACGACGTGGAGCGCTTCGGCATGGTGAACAAGGCCAACCCCAAGCACGCGGACATATTGCTCATCACCGGCCCGGTCACCAAGAAGGCGGAGGAGAGGCTCGTGAACCTTTACAACCAGACCCCCGACCCCAAGTTGGTCATCGCCTGCGGCGACTGCGCCTCCAACGGGGTGCCCTTCTTCGACTGCTACAACGTCTGTGGGGGCGTGGACAAGGTCATCCCGGTGGACCTCTACGTCCCTGGCTGCTCCTGTCGCCCGGAAGCGATCATGGACGCGGTGGTCCAAGGTATCCAGATGTGGCAGGAAAAGGTGGAGCGGGAGGGAGGGAGATGAACGGGCCGATGCCGCCGAACGACATCAGGAAGAGGTTGGAGAGGATGACCCGCAAGGCCGATATGCCGAGACTGATCGACATCATCGCCGTGGACCGACAGGACGGCACCTTCGACCTCATCTACACCTTCCATCACCAGAACGCCCTGGTGGACGAGCGGTTCGTCATCAAGGCGGAGGATGAGCTGGAGTCCATCCGCGACCTGTACGCGGCGGCCGTCTACATGGAGCGGGAGATCATCGACATGTTCGGGCTCCACTTCAAGGGGTTGGAGGGCGGTTTCTTGCTGGACAAGAACAGCCCAAAGGCCCCGTTGCGCAAGCCCATCAAGGTGGAGACGGTGAAGGAGGTGAAGCCCGATGCCTAATGGCTTCATAGTCCCGTACGGACCTCAGCATGCCGCCTTCCTCGAACCGTTCAATCTCCGTCTCACCGTGGAGGAGGAGGTGGTGGTGGGCGCGGAGCTGAACTTCGGATACAACCATCGGGGCATGGAGCACGCCCTGGCCCAGGACTACAAACGGACACAGTTCCTGGCGGAGAGGGTGTGCGGCATCTGCTCCTACCATCACGCCTCGGTCTACTGCCAGACCATGGAAACGATGTATGGCGTCACCATCTCGGACCGGGCCAATCTGGTGCGACTGATCATGATGGAGTGCCAGCGGCTCACCAGCCATCTCCTGGCTCTGGGCCACATCGCCGAGACCATCGGTTATGAGAACCTCTTCATGCAGTTCTTCCGGGAAAGGGAGGAGGTCATGCAGCTGGTGAACCGCATCTCCGGGGGCAGGGTGCATTACTCCATGAACGCCATCGGAGGGTTGCGGAAGGACGTGACCTATGAGCAGCTGCAGGACGTCGAGGCCACCATGGACCGATTGGAGCCGAAGTTCCTGGAGCTGCAGCGCATCGTCCGCAAGGACATCACCCTGCGGAGGAGGTTGCGCGGCGTCGGCCTTCTCACCAAGAAGGATGCGATGGACTGGTGCACGGTCGGGCCGACCTCGAGGGGGTCGGGACTGCCCCACGATGTCCGTCTGACGTCCTACGGCGGGTACGGCGTGGAAGGGATCAAGTTCCGCCCCATCTACTACGAGGAGGGCGACTGCTACGCCCGCACCATGGTGCGCATGGACGAGGTGCTCCAGGCGGTGGACCTGATAAGGCAGGCACTGGACCTCGATCCGGGACGGGCCGGTCCAGGTGCCGGTGAAAGGGCAACCCCAACGGAGAGGCCTATGGCCGGGTGGAGGCGCCGCGCGGCGAGCTATTATATTATGTCGAGAGCGAATGGAACGACGATGCTCGACCGGGTCAAGCTCAGGACGCCGGCGCTGGTCAACATACCGGCGCTCACGGCGATGGTGCCTGGCTGCCGATTCGCCGATGTGGCGGTGATCACGGTCTCGGTGGACCCCTGCGTCTGTTGCACGGACCGGTGATGACATGTCCATGCTCACCTCGACCTTGAAGAACCTGTTCTCCCGTCCCGACACGATCAGATATCCGAAGGAGAGAACGGAGATACCCGCCACCAACCGGGGTAGGGTGGTGTGGGACATGCAACGCTGCATCTGGTGCCGCCTGTGCGAGAAGAATTGCCCCACCAAGGCCATCGTCACCGACAAGGAGAGGAAGACCCAGACCATAACCCGGGTCCGTTGCATCGCCTGCCGCACCTGCGTGGACGTGTGCCCTGTCAATATCATAAAGATGGAGAGCGTCTATTCGCAACCCGGTCCCGAGCGGGAGGTCCATGTCTACGGAGTGGATATGGCGCCTTTCGAATACCGAGTGGAGAGGATGCCAGCGTCCGAAAGGGATGCCAGCAGGCTGAGGAAAGGGGGGAGATGATGATGGAACTGCCAGAGAACATAATCACCGGGATAGACTACCTCTCCCTCTTCTTCCAGTTGGTGGGAGCGATCATCGTCTCATTCGGTGGGTTCCGGGCATTGTACCAGCTTTGGATGGCATCGTTGCGTAAAGGCAGTTTCAGCTTCCTACATATCAAGAAGAACCTCATCCAGGCCTTGGTGTTCGGTCTTGACTTCTTCATCATCGGCGACGCGCTGACCACCCTGATCGCCCCGGACATCGGACACGGTGATACTGTTGATACTAATCGTCGTGGTGAGGACCGTGCTCAGCGTCTTCCTCATGAAGGAGCTGAAGGACGAGAAGGAGATCCAGGCAGATCAACGACTGACCCGTTTCAAACCAGACACCGGCCCCAGGTGCATCAGCCCGATCTCGCTGCAGGCGTATACCTGTGCCGCCCCCACGTCCGCATCGCGCAGCACAGGGGAAAACGCCCTCCCTTTGGTGGCGTTGGTGAAGTCCATGCCCGGAGCCAGCGGTGAGAAGGCGGGAAGGACCAGGACGCGCTCCTTTTCGAAATGCAGGAAGCAAGGCAGCTTGAGATAGGCTCCGATGCTGTCGAAGAGGCGGACCGATGGATGCTCATGCCCTATCACCAAAGGACGCTCGTCGGTGTCCATGTGGCCATGCATCATCGAGACGCCTCCGAGGCGGAAGGAGGCCTCCACCCTCAGGTCGAGCTGTTTCGCCAATGACGTCAGGAAGTTATCGTGGTTCCCCTTGGCCACCCAGACCTCGGCGCCATCGCGCAGTTGCCGCACCACCTGCCTCACCTCTGCCAGTTCCTGACCGAGATTGTGCGAGAACTCATGCTTCAGGTCCCCTAAAATGAGCACCTTCTCCGGCTGGTACCGGTCGACGATGCGCATCAGCGAATCCCGCATCGATTCCGTCTGTATGCGGGGCAGATGCATGCCCTCCGCTTCCAGGACCCCTTCCAGGCCGATGTGCAGGTCGGCGATGGCGATGGTGGCCTCGCTCTCCATCCATATGCACAGGTCGCTGGTCATCCGGACCCCGGGGAAGGCTTGGAAGGTGCGCAATTCACTCCGTCCTCACTATCTCCGTATAGGGCTTAACGCTATGCTCGATCAATTTTCATAAATGACGAATCAGATGATGATTCATCGTTCCGATAATAGGCCGTACAAATCCTGATGTGATATGCTGGCCATTGAAAAAAACTTGAATCAGAATTGATTTTGACCTCAATTTCTTTAAATATCGTCCTGGGAAATTTTATCATTCAAGGTGTGCAGGATGCAAGCACTCGAAACATCGAGATTGATCACCGAGGAATACGCTGCGAAGATATTGTTGGCCACCATGGGCAAGCCCAAGACGGCCTTCGAGCTCAGCGAGAAGATGGGCATACCCATCGCCGCCTGTTACCGCAAGATAAGACTGCTGGAAGAGGCGGGTTTCATCCATTGCGTGGAGAGACGACTGACCCAGGCCGGCAAGAGGATCTCCCTCTACAAGTCCAACGTCAAGAACGCGCAGATCATCGTGGAGCGAAACAAGCTCCGCGCCAGGATCGAGATGGTGGACGGCACCATGGCCGACAGCAGCTACGACCTGGACATGAGCGTGTTCATGGAGCCGATCGCTTCCAAGTGAGAAATACCTCCTAGGGGTCCAGGGTTGCCATCCTTGGGCTCCAGATATAATTCTCTTCAACGATAGTAAAATATTATACCTGAAAGAATCTAATTGTGCCGTATGTTGTTCAAACGCGTGCTCATTCCCATCGACCTGAGCGAGGTCTCCGCCGACCAGTTGGAATGCGCGCTGCAGTTGAAGCGCTATGGCATGGAGGAGCTGGTTCTGCTCTATGTCCTGTCCTTGGAAGGCGATATCCCGCCCGAGGACGAGATTGGCGTTGAACAACCTCCTCAAGAAAGCCGAGTCGGCGGGCATCAAGGCCCGGACGGCGGTGGAGAAGGGGAAGGTGTCCAACAAGATCCTCGAGGTGGCAAAGAGGGAGAGGAGCTCGCTGATAGTGATGGCCTCCTCCGGGAAGACCAAGGCCACCGAGCTGATGGTTGGCAGCGTCTCCTTGGAGGTGGTGCGACGCACCAAGGTCCCCGTCCTGGTGGGCAAGTTCTTCGCCGTCGGTAAGAAGAAATCAAGCACCGATGCTGCCCCCCTCCTCGAGAGCGTGCTGATATCGGTGGACCTCACCTCGGCCACCAAGAGCGTTCTCGAAACCTTCAAGCAGCTGGACCAGAGCGGTTGTGAGAGGGCGGTGCTTTTCCACGTGGTGCCCTCGAACAAGTACAGCGTGGAGGACAACGACAAGTTCCAGGCGGTGAAGAAGGACCTGGCCGAATGGAAGGAGGCCCATAAGGGCAATTGCGAGCTGGACACGCATCTGCACTATGGCTCTCCGGCATACAACATCATCGAGGCGGCCCGCGAGTTCGACGCCACCTTGATCGTGATGGGCAATGTGGGAAAAGGGCTCCTTCACTCCATGACCTTGGGTTCCGTCTCTGATGAAGTGCTACGGAAGTCCAACGTGCATGTCTTGATCGTTCCTTGCTGAGGCTTTCGCTCTCGAACGAAGCAAATGGTTCGGCACTGCGGACCCGATCTCGTCCACCTATCGTCTGCCCTACGGTCCGCGCCTGTTGCCTCATGAACTGGGTCAGGTACAGGGCCGTGCCGCTGCCCTTCCCGGTGCTGCCCGAGGCCTTCCAGCCTCCGAACGGTTGGGCTCCGACCATGGCCCCGGTGGTGGCGCTGCGCACCCTATTGGCATAGCACACCCCGGCCTCGATGTGATCGAAGAAGTAATCGACCTCGTGGGACAGATTGGAGTATATGCCCGCCGTCAGACCGAAGTCCACATCGTTGGCGTTCCGCACCGCCTCCTTCCAGGTCGGAATAGCTCTGGGCGCACAATATGGGCAGGAACATCTCGTTCTTGACCAGATGATGGTCCTCGGGCAGACCGGTGATGATGGTCGGCTCCACATAGTTGCCCATGGCCATCGCCGCCCTCGGTCAGGCGTCTTCCGCCCAGGACCACCTTGCCGTCCTGGCGGGCCATGGCCACATAGCGCTCGTAGTCCTGCACCGCCTTGGGGTGGATGATGGGGCAGATGAACGTGTCCCTGTCCCGGGGGTCTCCGATGCGGTACCGTCCGGCGTAGGCGGCGAGCATCTCCACGAAGACATCGAACACCTGTTCGTGCACGTAGACGCGGGAGCAGGCGGAGCACTTCTGGCCGCTGAAACCGAAAGCGGCCTGGGCCACCCCCTTGACCGCCATGGCCAGGTCGGCCGCCTGGCTGACGATGGCCGGGTTCTTGCCGCCCATCTCGGCGATGACCGGGCGGGGGAGGCGGGCGAGCGACTCCCGGATGAGCTTGTAACCGACGTCCTTGGAGCCGGTGAAGACAATCCCCGATACCTTCGCATGGTTCACCAAGGTATCGCCCACCTCGGAGCCGGAACCGGTGACGACGTTGAAAACCCCGGCTGGTAGGCCTGCGGCCTCGAGGATGTCATGCAATAGGAAGACCGACAACGGGGCGGGGGAGGCGGGCTTGGCCACCACCGTGTTGCCGGTGATCATGGCCCCGGTGGCCATGCCGCAGCTGATGGCCAGAGGGAAGTTGAAGGGGCAGACCACGGCCCATACCCCGTAGGGTCTGAGCAGGCTGCGGGGCCTCTCGTCGTGATAGGGTCGGAGCGTCTCCTGCTCAAAGCCATGGTTGTCACGCATCGCCTTGACATAGAAGCGGATGAAATCGATGGCCTCGTCCACCTCGGCGATGGCCTCGTGCCGGTCCTTGCCGTTGTCAAAGGTAAGGGCCACGGCCAGACGGAACAGGTCCCGCTCCATCAGGTCCGCGGCCTTGGCGAATATGCCCAACCTCTCGGCGAGGTCGGTCCTGGACCAGGTCTGGTAGGCAAGGTCTGCCGCGGCGACCGCCTGGGCCACCTCCTCCTTGGTGCCCCGGGCGAACCTTCCCACCAGGAGGTCGGAGCTTATCGGGGATGTGTCGTCGAAGAAGGACCGGCCCGGTAACCTCTTCCCGCCCACGATCGCGCCGAACTCCCTGGGGGAGCGCAGCTCATCCGAGAAGGCCGCGACCTCGGCCTCATAACGGCGATGATAGTCTCCTTCCTGCCCTCTCCGGGACATGCGGTAGTGGGTGTTGACGTTCTCGAAGTCCA
This sequence comes from Methanomassiliicoccaceae archaeon, assembly GCA_963789555.1. Taxonomy (GTDB): domain Archaea; phylum Thermoplasmatota; class Thermoplasmata; order Methanomassiliicoccales; family UBA472; genus JACXTP01. Next base: position 254,286 of record CAWBKY010000004.1, read on the forward strand.
TGGCACTCAACGGGTGTGAAAAACCAGCAGGGCCTAGATAATGTCTTTCACCGGGACAGGGTGCGACGGTACAGCTCGACGATCTCGCCCATGACCCTTTGCGGCGAGTACCTTTCCAGTACCTGATGGCCGAGCCGGACCATCTCCTCCTTCCGCTCTGCGCTGCCGAGCACCTCGACCAGACAGGCGGCCAGTCGGGCGGCGTCCCCCGCCGGGAAGGTCGTGCCCGCCTCGCCTAGCACGTTCGCGGAGGCCCCGCGGTCGGACACGATGAGCGGGACATCGAAGGCCAAGGCCTCCAGCAAGGTGCGGGGGAAGGGTTCGGGCCATAGGGCGGGATGGACGAAGACATCGGCGAGGCGATAATAACGGGCCACCTCCTCCTTGTCCACGAAGCCGACGAAGACCACACGGTCGGCGATCCCCTCGTCGATCGCCATGGACCTCAGCTCCGGTTCGTACTCCCCTCTGCCGACAAGATAGAGCTTCACGTCGCTCCGTTCGAGCGAAGCCAACGCCGCTATCAGCGTCTGGATCCCTTTCTCCACCTCCAACCGACCGATGTAGACCACGGCCTGGTGGTCCTTCACCGGCCTTTCCGAGAACTCCTGGGCGAGCAAGGTCACGTTGGGGTCGAACATGTTGGGGATGAGGTGGATGCGCGAGGCGTCATAACCGGCCAGGACATAGGCGGCCTTGGTCTCCTCGGAGAGGGCGATGTATTCGTCCACCTCCTTGGCGTAGGAGCGTAGGCCCTGCCATTGGGCCCAGTGCACCGGCATGAACGCCTTCACCGCCGGCGTGGTGCGCTTGCGCATCGCGCATCGCAGCGATTCCAGCGGGTCGCAGTCCTGGCAACGGACCGGTTCATAGTCCGAGGGGTTGGTGCACACCGGTACCATGTTGTTCAGGGTGGCCACCACCTTGGCGCCCCGTCGGCGGGCATAGATCACTGCCGCGGGTATCTGCTGGCAATTATAGACATGAACGATGTCGTAGCGTTCCTTGAGGTGCAGCATCTCCGCTAAGGCGGAATAGTTGAGGCCCAGCAAGGTCTCCCGGTGCTCGAAGATAGCGGACGGTGCCTCGCTCGGTCACCACCGGCGGACGGCGGTCGCCATTGAAAGCCAGGACGTCAGTGCGGATGCCCCGGGAGCGCAACCCTTCCACCAACAGTTGGCAGCTGAGCGCGCACCCACCCACCAGGTTCGGCGGGTAGTCCGGGGTGACCACAAGCACCTTGAGACCATTCTTCCAGTCATCGCTCATGGAACGGAGGCGATATCGATGGCCACATTATAATACCCCATCGCAGGGGTTCATGAAAATGATCGAAACTGCCCCGTTGAACTACCACATCACTTTCAAAGCACCTTGGGAAAATGATATAACGATGACGCATGCTGGGAGGTGACGATGATCCGTAACTCCTTCATAATCTTGCCCAAGGTCGGCCCGCGCCGCGAGCTCACCCTGTGGCAGGAGGGGGTGCTGGACTGGGACGATTTCTTGGGCCGGGGCCATATGAAGGGTTTCTCCCTGGCGCGCAAGAGCGAGCTGGACCGATGCCTCCATACCGCCGATTCGTTCCTGGCCAAGGGGGAGAGCGGTTACTTCTCCTCCCTGCTTCCCACGGTGGAGCAGTGGCGCCTGTTCGAATCCTTCAAGGAGGACTGCGCCTACCTGGACATCGAGACGGACGGTCTTGGCGGGGATTCGGTGGTCACGATGGTGAGCGTGCACCGGCATGGACAGACGACCACCTTGGTGCGGGGCCTGGGCCTGAGCTCGACCTCTTTGGCGGAGGCGCTTAAGGGCACGAAGATGCTGGTCACATACAATGGAGCCTCATTCGACCTGCCCCGCTTGCATAAGGAGTTCCCCTTCACCGTCCCCCGCGTGCCTCATTTCGACCTCCGCCATGGCTGTGGCAGGCTGGATTGGAAGGGCGGGTTGAAGGGAGTGGAGAAGCGCTTGGGCATCGCCAGACCAAGGGAGGTGGAGTTCGTCACCGGAGAGGAGGCGGTCTACCTCTGGCATCTATGGCAGAGGAAGGGCAGCGAGAACGCCCTGAAACTGCTCATGCGCTACAACGTGGAGGACACCAGGAACCTAGAGGAGGTGGCCCGGCACGTGCACCGCGGCCTGGTGCTCCGTGCCAAGGAGGCCATGGCCCATGGGCGCTGAGGCTGTGGCCGGGGACCGCCGGGGCTTCGATGAGAAGGCCAAGGAAGTGGCGGAGCGGTTGCTCCAGGCCAGAACGGTCACCGTTCTCGGCCACATAGATGCTGACGGCATAACCGCCGCCGCCATCGCCTCGTCCGCCCTGAGAAGGGCGGGCATCGAGCATAAGGTGCGCTACGCGAAGAAGATCGACCCGGAGGAGATCGTCAAGGTGGACGACGACGCGGCCGAGCTGGTCTGGCTGGTCGACCTCGGCTCCGGGTATCTCTCCACCTTCAAGAGGAAGGGTCTGGTGGTCACGGACCACCACGTGATCAACACCGATGCGCCTCCCAGCGCCAAGCGAAAGATGACCCTGTTCGATTATGGGTCCGAGGACCTGCATCTGAACCCCCATGCCTTCGGGTTCGATGGGTCCACCGAGATAAGCGGCTCAGGGACGACCTATTGGGTCGCCAAGGCGATGGACCAACGAAACGCCGACCTCGCCCCCGTGGCGATAGTCGGCGCGGTGGGGGATTTCCAGGACTCGGGCAAATGCCGTCTGGTCGGTCTCAACCGTGCGGTCGTGGCCGATGGGATGGAAGGGGATACGCTCGACAGCTACCTGGACCTCCGTCTCTTCGGCCGGGAGACCCGACCGATCGCCAAGCTGCTCCAGTACGCCTCCGACCCGATCCTCCCTGGACTGAGCAACAGCGAGAGGGGGTGCCTGAGCTTCCTGGCTGACCTGGGCGTGGAGCTGAGACGACGGGAGAGATGGCGTTGTTGGACGGACCTCGACGACGAGGAGAGGAAGGTGGTCGTCAACGGCCTGGTGGACCGGCTCTTGGACAACGACCATGGTGCAAGAGGTGCATCGTCTCCTGGGGGAGGTCTATGTGCTCACCAAGGAGGAGAGGGGCACCGAGCTCCGCGACGCCAAGGAGTTCGCCACCTTGCTCAACTCCTGTGGCCGCTATGGGAAGGCCGAGGTCGGCCTGCAGGTCTGCATCGGCGATAGGAACGAGAACTGGAGGCAGGCGCTGAACAACCTGCGCAGGCACCGGGAGAACCTGGCCGAGGCCATAACCATCGTCAAGGGATATGGTACCAAGAGGTTGACGAACCTGCAGTACATCCAAGGAGGAGCGTCGTTCGCCCTTCCGGTGGAGGATACCGTGGTGGGCATCGTGGCAGGCATGATCCTCGGTTCCGGGGAGATCGCCAACGATGTCCCGATATTCGCCTTCGCGGAGACCCCGGAGGGCAAGGTGAAGGTATCGGGACGGGGCACGAGGGACCTGGTGGAACAGGGTCTGGACCTGGCCCGGGCCATCAAGCTCGCCTCGGAGAAGGTGGGGGGGACCGGGGGAGGTCACAACATCGCCGCCGGCGCGACCATCCCCGCCGATACCGAGATGCTGTTCTTGAACGAGGCGGACCTGGTCATCGGCGAGCAGTTGCGCCACGGTTAGGCCTTTCAGTCGCCCAGCAGTTTGTACAGCAAGGCCTTCTGGGTGTGCAGACGGTTCTCCGCCTGGTCGAACACCACGCTCTGCGGCCCGTCCATGATCTCGGCGGCGATCTCCATGTCCCGATGCGCCGGAAGACAATGCATGGCAATGGCGTCCTTCTTTGCCGCCCGCATCACCTCCCGGTTGATCTGGTAGGGCATGAAGATGCGCTCCCTTTCCTTCGCCTCCGCCTCCTGGCCCATGGAGACCCAGACATCGGTGTAGACCGCGTCCGCGTCTTTGGCCGCCTTCAACGGGTCCTCGACGATCTGGACCGAACCCTTGTTCTTCTTGGCGATGCTTTGTGCCTTCTTGGTCAGGTCAGACGCTCGGCTCGTAACCCTTAGGGCAGGCGGCCACGAAGTGCATGCCGCAGACCGCGGCCCCGAGCATGAGGGAATTGCATACGTTGTTGCCGTCGCCCAGATAGGCCAGCCTCAGTCCGGCCAGGTCCCCCTTGTGCTCCTTGATGGTAAGCAGGTCGGCCATGGTCTGGCAGGGGTGCTCCACGTCATCCAGGGCGTTGATCACCGGTACGGTGGCGTTCTGCGCCAGCTCCAACATCATGGTGTGCTGGTAGGCGCGGTACATGATGCCGTCGACATAACGGGACAGGACCTTGGCGGTGTCGGCCACCGTCTCTCCCCTGCCCAGCTGCAGCTCCTTCATGCTCAGGTTCAGGGCATGCCCCCCCAACTCCAGCATGCCCACCTCGAAGGAGACGCGGGTGCGGGTGGAGGACTTCTCGAAGATCATGGCCAGTATCTTGCCCTGCAAGGGCATCCGTCCGTCGTATCGACCGCTCTTCAGCTCCCCGGCCAGTTCCAGGAGGTCCAGCAGGTCCTCCTGCACGTCCAATATCGAGATCATGTCGCGTTTATTTGCTGTCAACTGGTGGCACGCCCCCGACGTCTGGAAGGAATCAGAAGAACGATTATGCGCTAATTAAACGAAATGATTCCCTATGGACAGAGGCGAGGCCCGGCTGTCCCCATGATGGAAGTCTGGATGCTTTACGCATCGAGCCATGGATGGGCCACTAACCATCCGGGTCGATCCTCGGGCCGCGCTGGTCCATGAGGACGCCGAGCGAGTTGAGGATCAGGGCGGCGAAGATCAGGAACAGGCCCACTCCCAACATGGAGAGCGCGGCGATGGACTGGGCGAAAAGGGTCCAATCGAAAAGGACCTGGACCTCCATGAACGTCAGGAGGCCGAGGAGGAACCCGATGACGAAAAGGATGCCCCCCGGTATGCCGAAGGTGAGCAATGGCCGCTTGTAGCCCACGAAACCAATGACCCTGGAGAGCACGGAAAGCCCATGCCTGAAGGGGTTCTGCTTGTGGCCGTTGGGCACATCGTAGCGCACCTGCACCGGCACCTCTTTGATGACCAGACCGTTCGCGGCGAAGTGGGCGATCATATCGGACTCGATGTTGTATGAGGTGGAGTGGAAGTCCAGGAACCCCAGCGCCACCCCGGACATGGCCCGATAGCCGGATTGGGTATCGGTGAGGTTGACATTGGAGCTCATGTTGGTGACCTTGTTGAGCACGTTGATGCCGATGAGCCTGTGCCTCGGCACTTCGGCACCGCCATCGACGAAGCGCGAACCGATCACCAGGTCCGCCTCGCCGTTCAGGACGGGCCCGACCACCTGCGGTATCTCCGCCGGGTTCATCTGCCCATCGCCATCCAGCAGGACCACGCAGCGAGGCGAGTCGCGCTGTGCCTTGAAAGGCCGACATGGACCGCCTTGGCCTTTCCACTGTTCCGGTCCATGCGTACCACCTCGGCGCCCGCCTCCATGGCGATGCTCGCAGTCCGATCGGAGGACCCATCGTCCACCACGATGACGTGGTCCACATATGGTTTGGTCAGAATGACGACGCTGCCTATGGTGAGCTCCTCGTTATAGGCAGGAATAACAGCCACGGTCCCATCGCACGTGTTCCCTACCATTGTCTGGCTAAAATATGCTACTGAGTATTAAAGTTTGCCTGAGCATGCTCATTTCGATATAGCTCACCAAGGCCACCAACCGTTGGGCAGGAAGGAGAACAGGAAGAAATTGATGAAGCCGTGGATGAGGGCGACGAACAGCAGGTTCCTCGTCCTCCAATAGGCTATGCCGAGCACCAGCCCCACGAAGAACACATAGAAGAGGTAGGGGACCGACTCGTAACCGCTGTGCATGATGGCGAACATGAACGAGGAGAACAGAATGGCGAAGATGACGGTGGAACGCTCCCGCACCGATTCCTGAAGGGCGGCACGGAACACCAGCTCCTCACCTAGTCCGACAAAGACCACCATCACCGTCATCAAGAGCATCAGGTCCCCGAGGCCCATGCTGGGGACCAACGCCTCCGGGCTGAGCACCCAGTACTCCAGGAACGCCAGGACCAGGCCGATCCCTAGGGCCAGAGGCACGTACGCCCAGCGGAAGGTGGGGGCATCGTCCGGACCCACGCCGTTCACGAACCGCCACATCAAAGGCCCGTCTATCTTTCGACCCTCGGGCACCTTGAGGACGTACCAGAAGATGAAGGCGGCGATGATGATGGGCAGGTAGATGAAGATGAAGAGGTAGAGGGAGAGCTCGAAGAAACGGGGCATGCTTATGTTGAGCACGCGGAGCAGGGAGACCAGGATGAAGGAGGCGTAGAGGTCCTCAGAACGCTTCGTGACGATGACCAGGACCACGCACAGGAAGATGTTGAAGAGATGGACGGACAGGCTGGTTATCAGTAGGCCCTGGAAGAAGGCCGCCTCCGCCGCCACGATCAGCGCGGTGGGGAGGATGAGGGCGAGCCGGTCACGCATCGACAGGCCATCCAGTACATTTTATAAAAAATATTTCAAAAAGGGAGGGTTTGATGGGGTTTTGGACGCGCCTCCTCCTTTACCGAATGAACGTGTACATCGGGGCCAAGGAGGTGGTGGAATCGACCTTATTGGGATTTGATTTCTTCTTGATGAACATTTTTTCACCTTCAATTGTATATTGCATCGCTCAAATGCTATTTGAACGATAATATTAGAAATATTTAAGCATTCCCATGCCACTATTTCAGTAAAGGTGGATTTGAGCGAAATGAAAAAGATCGGAGTGGAACAGATCAAGGTGCTCTCAGACCCCAACCGCCTCGCCATACTCTCGCTCCTGTCCATGCGCGAGATGACCACCTCCCAGGTGTCACACCTTTTGGAGATGAGCATCCAGAACGCCCAGTACCACATCAAGCGGCTTCTCGAGGCCGGGCTCATCTCCCAGACCAGGACGGAGATGGTCGGCAACCTCCAGGAGAAGTACTATCGCTCCGCCTTCGAACCCGGCATGATCTCCGTCGTGGCGGACGAGGAGGATGTGGACATCGGGGAACGATTGAACCTGGTCTTCGCGGCGCTAGGCGCCATCAAGGGCATCCTGAACCATGGCATCACCACCCTGGACGAGAAGCGGGATTCCTACTTCATGAAGGTCGGGGAACGCCCCAAATATCCATTCGGGGCCAATTACATCATCATCCCCAACAACCCAGAGTCGATGAGGGAGGCGGAGGAGCTGATCGTCGAAATGGATGGGAAGTTGCGCGCTTTGGCCGAGAAACATCCCGAGGATGAGCGGGCCAAGACCGCGGTCATGTACGCCGTGTTCCCCTATGAATGATGAACGGGAACGGAAAATGGAATAACTGAGGTGGTGACGAAGGATTAGGTGCTCTCCTTGATCGAGCTGAACTTGCCTGGGCCTTCCGAGTAATAGCTGCGGACGCCGGGGGCGAGGCATAGGATGGTCATCATCAGACCGATGATCAGCGTGATGTATTGGATGGGGGCATCGAAACCGATGAAATAGGTCTCCACCGCGAGCCAGATATAAAGGAGGACCAAGAGCCCCGCCGTCCCGCTCCAGGACCAATGCATCCCGGTCCATCCGTTCAACCGCCCGGTCCATCTCCACATGGGTCGGCGCAGCAGACCGTAGCAGAGGATGGCCGGGACGATGCCCCAGACCACGAACAACCAGAGTCCGACCAGCAACAGGTCGCCCACCGGCAAGCTGTCCACCACGTCCTCTGGCAATCCCAAGGAGGCGCCAGAGGTGTCGGCAAGGACCAACGCCCCGCTAGCTAGACCCATGACGGAGTAGAAGGCCATTATCACGATCAACGCTGTGGCATTCCTCGGTCTCTTGGCGACTGCCATGGAGAGTTAATTCCGCCCTAATATATGGAAAAATGGTGGGCTATCGTCCAGCGAGACAGTGGGAATATTCTTGTCCGTTCCTCTTTTTCAAGGATGTTGAGCCGATAAAATGGCAATGGGCCAAACGTTCAAAGGGTGGTAAACGGATCGGATTTTCACCTAACACGTGGGGTCGTTAGCAAGTATTATTAATCAAGGGCTATGTGCAAGGAGAATAGGTACGGAATTGAAGATTTTCACCGGTCTCTATCTGGCCAATGACGTCCGAAGAGAGGATTTTCCTAAAATCGATTCTACAATGAGATTGGGATGTCCCCCGTCAGGACGTAAGATGATCTCCTACCCATTGGTTGGATATTGACTATGTGCGGCATATGTGGTTTCATAGGATTCGAGGACCGAGCCGTCCTAAGGCGAATGACCGACCGTTAGAACATCGAGGGCCGGATGATTCAGGTTACTTTTTGGAAAAGGGGGTTGGATTGGGTCATCGTCGTTTAAGCATCATCGACCTTCGGACCGGACATCAGCCCCTATCAAATGAGGATGGTACGATCTGGATCGTTTTCAATGGCGAGATTTACAACTATCGCGAGCTTCGCGCCGATCTGCGGACTAAACATAGTTTCGCCACCCAATCTGACACAGAGGTCATCGTTCACCTTTACGAGGAGGACCCCCTCGGTTTCGCGCAGAGGTTGGACGGCATGTTCGCATTGGCCATCTACGATACAGTGAGGAAGAGGCTCACCTTGGCCGGGACCCCTTCGGTAAGAAACCCCTATACTACGCCGCTTCATGAGGGAACCTTATTCTTCGCATCTGAGATCAAAGCCCTGCTGGAGACCGACATCCCAAGGGAGGTGGACAACGACTCCCTGTTCAGTTTCCTGGAGTACCAGTACACAAGGGGCACCTCGACCATGTTCCGTGGTATAAAAAAGGTACCAGCTAGCCATACGATGACCTATGAGAATGGGGTGGCGACGCAAACCAAGTATTGGGACCTCCATGAGGACCATCGAGACATATCAGAGGCGGACGCCCTGGATAAGTTACGTGGCATACTTGACGAATCGGCGCGGAAGCGGATGATCGCGGATGTGCACATCGGGGCCTACCTTTCCGGTGGCATCGATTCCTCGGCGGTGGTGGCACTAAGCCGGCCGATGGCGGAATATGATTTTCATACCTTCTCCCTCGGGTTCCCCAACTTGTCGGAGCTACCTTACGCCAAGATGGTCGCCGAGCATCTGGAGACGACCCATCATGAGATCGTGGTCGATGATGGACAGATGATCCATGCCATGGACCGGATGGCCTACCACTATGATGAGCCGGTGGGGGACGTGGCGATACTGAACAACTTCCTATTGTCGCAGGAGGCATGCAAACATGTCAAAGTGGTGCTGGCCGGGGAAGGTGGGGACGAGCTCTTCGCTGGCTATGAGGATTATTCCCGATGCATCATGATCAAGAACCTGCGGTCCAAACCATTGCTTGGGCTTGGGCCTCTGGAATCATGCAATTCTTCCCGGGCAGGGGGGACCTGAGGAACGGTTGGGGGGAGAAGGAGATGAGCATGATGGAGGCAGGGACGTCGATCGACCTCATGGACCTGTCCACCAGGGTGATAAGCCCCAGGGAGATGTAAATGGATCACGGGCAGGGAAGCCCATGGACATGAGTCCGAAAGGTTGGGAGGCGCCCTGCCTTCCGCTCCTATCTCAACACATGCTCTACAACGAATTGCCGGAACCGCATGGTGGACGATTACCTCATGAAGACGGACAAGGCCAACATGGCAAACTCCGTGGAGGAGCGCCTGCCTTTGCTGGACAAAAATCTGGCGCAGTTTCGCTTTCACCCTGCCCGTGCGCTGAAGCTGCGGGGCGGAACGGAGAAGTACATATTGCGCCAGGCCTTCAAAGGCCGGCTTCCTCAGGCCATCCTAGAACGGAAGAAGATGGGCTTCCTCCCCCCAGCTGCGGAATGGATGCGCGGGGAGATCGGCGAGGAGGCGATGGAGAAGGTCGCCGGTAGCGAGCTGATCCGTCCAATGCACGGACCCGGCAAACCTCCGCAAGTGGGTGGCCCAGGCGGAGGCCCGTAAGCTCAAGCGGCCCAGAGCCTTCTGGAGCCTTTATGCCCTGGCCTTATGGCACGAGACCTTCTTTCCAAGAGCGGTGCGGTCCGCAAATGTTTGGAGCAGGCACTGGCCGCCTCGATTTACCGAATGGTAACCTTTATCTATCGACATGAGTTGCCGAGAACACATCATGGCCGCGATGGGGTAGCTTGGTCATCCTGTGGGACTGTGGATCCCTAGACTCGCGTTCAAATCGCGATCGCGGCCCCCTTATTCTCATGCCTTTATCGGCGCTGTGCTGACGGTCTTGTGCGCGAAAGGCGCCTCGCCCGCCGGGCAGCCCACTATCTCGAAGTCGCGCTCCAGCAATGCCAGCGCCCTGGTCTCGAATGTCTCAGGGTCCACCGGCAAAAGCAGGATGCCTTCGCTGATGGCCACCTCGTCCTTCAAGGTCAGCACCACCTGCAACACCTTCTCCATGCGGTTGTTGAGCATCAGATACTCCACCCCGTCCAGCAGGATGACCGCCTCCTTGCTGCGCTTGAGGAACTCGTTGACCGTGTGCTGCAATATGGAGAGGTTGGTGGGGTCCACCCTCTCGCTCCCGGGATGGCTGGTGAGCCAAACGATCGGGGTCTTGGCCAAGGAGTACTTCTGCCTTACGATGTCAGGATGCTCCCTGGATATCACCAGTCCCTCCTTGCCCTCGCGCAATGCGTCCAGAAAGACCTCGTAGGCCCTGTCGGAACGCTTGGCCTCGAACAGGTACCCCTGCCCGGGACGCAGCTGCGTCCTCGGGGCGGTGGGCGCCCGCAGCTGGCTGTTGTCCTCCCGCTGCGGGCGCCACCATGAACAGCCTATAGTGGAGCAGGGCATAACCGGTGAGGGCGATGCTGGCCAGGAAGGCGGGGGAGAGCACCCGCGGGAAGTCGTTGTGAACGTAAAGGTCGACGATGCCGAGCACCAGGCCATAGAGGAAGGGCATCATCATGGCCAAGGAAAGCAGCAGGTTCTGCCTCCAGAGGTCGGGCTCCTTGCTCCGGTAGCAGGTGTACATCAGGAGGAACACCGCGATGATCGTATAGGCCAGTCCATAGACGATGGTCACGCCCAGGCCACCCTCGAAGGAGATGGCCCAGCCGATAGCTGTCCTTGTGCACCTCATGCACGTTCCAGGCGCAGAACAGGGCGGAGGCGATGATGAACCCCCAGATCAATACCTTACGCGCCTCCAACGCCTCCTGGTAACGGCGGGGCAACATCATAATGGCCAGGTACATGTAGGCAGCGAAGACCAGGACCAAGGTGAAAACCAAGGCTCGGCCGAAGCTCAGGGCCATGTCCTCGTTCGGGGCGATGAGCAGCAGGAAGTCGAGCACGGCCCCGGTCGTGAAGATGATGGCGATGAGGAATATCATCCGGATGGTACGGGAGTCAGGGCTGCGCCTCAACACGTATAGACCCAGGATCTGGGCTATGACCCCCACTAGCAGCGAGAGCAGCGAATACGGACTCAGGCTGAGCCACATCTGACCCTTTGGAGGGAGGATGGCACTTATACCGCTTAGCCTCTGAGAATCAAAAAGGATAACTTGGTCTGGACTTGAAAGGTTTATCTACGACCGGCAATTAATGATAGGGCGGAAGTGAGAAAATGGTTTGGAAGGGCCCCATTCAGAAGGTCGATGATTATCGCTGGGAGATCCCCCAGAGCTACAAGGGCGGTATGCGCACCAGCGCCGTCATCTACGCGGACCAGCACATGATGGAGATGATATGCCAGGACAACTCCCCCGAGCAGGCGGCCAACGTCGCCTGCCTGCCGGGCATAGTGGGGAAGTCCTTGGCCATGCCAGACATCCATTGGGGCTATGGCTTCCCGATCGGGGGCGTGGCGGCCATGGACGCCGAGGAGGGTGTGATCTCTCCCGGCGGCATCGGTTTCGACATCAATTGCGGCGTGCGGCTGATCCGCACCAACCTGACCGAGGCCGACGTCAGGCCGAGGATCAAGGAGCTGGTGGACGTCATCTTCAAGAACGTCCCCGCGGGGGTGGGCTCCGAAGGCGTGGTGGACGTGGCCAGCTCGCAGATCGATGAGATCCTGAGGGACGGCGCGGAATGGGCGGTCCGGAACGGCTACGGTTGGCAGGAGGACCTGCGCACCACCGAGGAGGGCGGGCGCATGGAAGGGGCCGACCCGAGCAAGGTCTCCGCCAAGGCGAAGCAGCGCGGCGTGCCCCAGGTCGGCTCATTGGGCTCTGGCAACCACTTCCTGGAGGTGGACCGGGTGGAGAAGGTGTACGACCAGGAGGCGGCGAAGGCCTTCGGCCTGTTCGAGGGCCAGGTCACCGTGACCATCCACTGCGGCTCGCGCGGCTGCGGGCACCAGATCGCCACCGACTACCTGCAGGTGATGGAGCGGGCGGTCAAGAACAACAACATGCTGCTGCCGGACCGGCAGCTGGCCTGCGCGCCCACCCACTCCAAGGAGGGCGAGGACTATTTCGCCGCCATGCAGTGCGGCGCCAACTATGCCTGGGCCAACCGGCAGATGATCATGCACTGGGTCAGGCAGGGCTTCGAGACCGTGTTCCGCCGCAAGGCCGAGGACATGGACATGGGGCACGTATACGACGTGGCGCACAACATCGCCAAGGTGGAGGAGTACGATGTCGACGGCAAGCGCCGGAAGGTCTACGTGCACCGCAAGGGGGCGACCAGGGCCTTCCCCAAGGACCGACGGGAGGTGCCGGAGCAGTACCGTGCCGTGGGACAGCCGGTCATCATCCCCGGCGACATGGGCGCTGGCTCCTACGTTCTGGTGGGCCAGGAACAGGTGATGCGGGAGGCGTTCGGCTCGGCCTGCCATGGTGCGGGCAGGGTCATGTCCCGCGAGGCGGCCATCCGCAAGTACACCGTCAACGGCATCCGTCATGACCTGGAGTCCCGCGGCATCTATGTCAAGGCCTCCACCAGGGACGGCATACTCGAGGAGGCGCCCGGCGCCTACAAGGACGTGGACGAGGTCGTAAAGGTCGTCCACGGTGCTGGCCTGGCCCGTCCGGTGGTCAAGCTCACCCCGATCGGGGTCATGAAGGGCTGATCAACCAAAGGCCACGATGGCCAGGGTGAAGATCGCATAGACCGCCAATAGGGCGATACCACCGATGCGGTTGATATCCTTCCGCGGTAGCGGAGGGCCATCAAGACCGCAACCAGGAGACCGGATATCAACGCCAGTCCGATATAGACATCGGAGAGGGCGAAGCTCACACCGGCTATGGCCGAGGCGGTGCCTGCCACCACCAGGGTGTTGAACGTCAGCGTGCCCATCAAATTCCCGACGGCGATGTCCTGCTGCCCCTGCCGGGCGGCGATGATGCTGACGGTCAGCTCGGGCAGCACGGTCCCCACGGAAACAATGGTGATGCCGACCACCAAGGTGCTAATGCCCAATTCCAGAGCCAAGTCCACGGCCGAGCTCACCGTAAGCTCTGCCCCCAGTGCCAAGGCACCGATGCTGATGATTATGAACGCCACCCCCTTCATCAGCACCCGCCGGTCCACCTTCCGCTTCTCCCTTTCCTCCACATAGGCGCAGCCACGGAAGCAGCGTCGCAGATATACCAAATAACCAAGGAAGGCGACCAGCATGACCACCCCCTCCCATCGCTCCAGTCTGCCATCAGAGGCAAAGATGGCCATCAGACCGATGCCAAGCAAGGCAGCGTAGGCCTCCCTCTTCACAGTGTCGAAGCCACAGACGATGGGCAGGAGCACGGCGAACGCCCCCAGCACCAGCGTGAGGTTGTTGATGTTGGCCCCGATCACGTTCCCGATGGACACCTGGGCCTCCCCTTCCAGGGCGGAGAAGAGGGCGAGGAACAGCTCCGGGGCCGATGTGCCGAAGGCGACAATGGTGGCGCCGACCACCAGCGGGGTGAGGCCCAGCTCGGTGGCGGCGTCCGACGCGCCGGAGATGAGCAATCTCCCTCCCACATAGATTATCGCTAGACCGACCAGTAGGACCAAAGCTTCCCAGAGCACGCCGGTGATTTAGAGCTGTTCGGATATGATTGTTTCCCCGCCGCGGGAGGTACGATGGCAGGATGAGGGCCGGTGAGGGACTGGTTCAGCGCTTCCTTCTCGAAAGCAGGAACGCTGCCGCTCCGCCGACCACGAGCGACACCGGCACCAGGACCCATATCGGGTCTATCCCATCGTCAGTGCTCTCGGTCGACTCACCGGCCATTGTCACCGTTCCCATCTGCACCGGTGACGTGCCGACCCATACCTCCCTGGACACCGGAACGAATCCGGCCTTGGTTATGTTCAACACCACCGTTCCAGGCTGAACTTGGATGGTGAAGGAGCCGTCGGCCCCTGTGATGACCTGACCTCCGGGATGGGATATCACGGTCGCCCCGGCGACCGGGGCACCAGCATCGTCCAGCACCGACCCCGCTATGAATACCACATTGGGCATCACATCGAGCGCGGTGGCGTTGCCCCCGACCCCGACCGAATTGAAGGCCTCCACCTTATAGTCCCGCGCCAGGCCGATTTCCTGGAGGGACATGGGGATGGTCAAATCGGTGGCTCCGGTGGTGGTGAGGAGGACAAAATCCATCGACCCGTTCAAGCGGTGATATACCCGGTACCGTACCTGGGCATCTCCCCCTTGCGCCGGAGACCAGTCGAGAACTATGCGGTTAGGCTCGGAGGAGGCTGAGATGGTGCGGATGGGGCCAGGCACGCTAACCGGCATGGCGGACATCGGCGCACTGGCGTTCCCCGACCCGACCAGGTTGTACGCCAGCACCGTCACTGAATAGGATATACCTCCCTCAAGACCGGTTATCGTGATGTTATCGGCGGAAGTGTTGGAGTATAGCACGCCATCCAGGTACACTTTGTAACCCAGCACAGGGGCGCCTCCGTCATCGTCAGGAGCCGCCCATATCGCGAAAAGGCCCCTGACCAGGGGCTCGAGGGCATAAAGCTCCGGTGCACTGGGTAGGGTGCAGGGATGATCACGGACGATATTGGAAATCATCCCGTCCCCGATGGAGTTCACCGCGCCTACCTTGTATGCATAGGTCTGGCCGTTGGTCAGCCCCTCGTCTGTGTATTCGTTACCTTGCATGGTGCCGAGCTCGGTCCAGTTGCTCAGTCCAGGCCATTGCTTGTACAGCATGTAGCCGGTGATGGGCGACCCGCCGTTGTAGGGGGTGGTCCATGCTAGAGCGACCTGACGGTCCCCCCAGATAGCGCTCAGATCAGGGGCGTTAGGCACGGTCTTCTCGATCAGGGTCAGGCCATCGCTGGCCCCGCCCAGACCTGCCGCGTTGTGCGCCCGGACCGTCAGGATGTAACTGACACCCAGGCTCAGGCCGGACAACTCTGCCGAGGTGCCAGAGACGGTCTTTGATTCGACGCCGTTGAGATAAATGACATAGTGGTCGATGGTAGAACCGCCATCATAGGTCGGCGGCGCCCAGCTGAGGTGCGCCACACCATCGATTATATCCCCTTGCAGTCCAGTCGGCACGCCCGGGACGGTGTAGGGGGAAGCGGTGGCATTCCCGCTCCTTGGACCTTCGCCATGCTGATTGTAGGCCGAGACCTGGTAGGAATATCCCACCCCGGCGGCCAGACCCTCGTCGAGGTAATCGGTCCCTGGCACGGTGGCGATGTGCTCCCATCCCTCGGAGTGGTTCCAGCGATAGACATTGTAACCGTCGACCCCTACCAGGTCGGAATTGTTGGCCGGTTCCCAATGCAGCTTGACGGAAACATACATGGCCGAAGCATTGAGATCGTACACTCTCCCCGGAGGCCCTACCAAGTAGGCCAGAGGTCTGAGGTCCTCAATCCCCATGAATGGATAGGTCTTTACGGGGTAAGGGACATCCACAAACCCGTCCAGGTCGACGTCCGGTCCGGTCAGGTCGGACCATAGGTTGCCTGGTCCGTTGGTCCCGTTCTGCCAAAGGTTCCCCGGGCTGGAGTCACTCTTGTAGTCCCTGGCCTGGGCCTGGGCCTCGTCATACTCGCCCCCCGCCCCATTGTTGTCCTTGAACTCGTTCAAGAAGACCATGTTATTGAATGACCCTGAATCGAAAAGGACCGCGAAATCGCTGTTGTTTACGAAAAGGTTGCCATGGACGATGTTCTGGTTGTTCGCAGACCCGAAGAACAACCCATATGTGCCATTCTCATACCGGTTCCCCGTCACATTATTACGGTGGTTCCAATGCTCCATGTATGTGCCGATATAGCACTCGGAGATATCGTTGTCAGATATTCGATTATCATCGAAGTACGTAGTGAAGATGCCCCAATAGCAATCCTCGATGACGTTGTCCTCGACAAGAACATTGCCTGAGCAGAACGACAGCCATATGCCGGCCAGACAATCCCGGGCGGTGTTGTCCCTGATGACGATATCCTGACATGAGACCGCCTGCACCATGATGCTCGAAGAGTTCTGCTCCTGCCCTTGCACCGTCGCGTTCGTGCAGTTGTATAGGAGTACCTCCCCGGCGCCGCTGGGTATGTCCACAGCGGTCATATCCAGGTCATGGTAGTAGTAGATCGGTTTTCCGTTCACTGAATTGTTGAATATCTGGTTGCCATCCAGGCCACCGGAGACGTACAGCTCCATGGTGATGGAACAGTTGAGGAAGGTGTTGGCATGGATGAGGTTCCCCGAACCGGTCAGATAGATCCCATATCCTCGGGCTATTAGGCCCAGGTCGTCGATCGATATGCTATTGCCGTGGAAGATGTTGCCTGAGACGTTGCAGTTCTCGCCATGCATGCTCAGCAAGACTTCGGAACTGTTCTCCCCGTCCCGACCGACCTCATTGTCCTGGATGCCGCAGAGCTCGGATGAATAGACCTCGATCGGAACGATGCAATCGAAGACCTGGTTCTCGACCACAAGGCAATCGCTGCTGCCCATCAGCGTAATCCCCGACTCGCTTCCATTCACCAGGCTGCCATTCACCCGACATTGCTGTGAATTGTCGAAGACCACTCCGAAACCCTCGTTCCTGGTCAGCGTCATGTTGTCGATGCTGACGTTGGTGGCATTGTACAAAGCGACCCCGGCGGAGTATGTGAAATCACCACGTTCGGTGGCTGTGGTGTTCCGCACCGAACCGTCGCAAATTTCGACATGGTACGTGGTGTTCCCCAGAAATAGGCCGTCCCCCTGGCCTTCGGCATCGAGGTCGAGGTTGGCAATGGTTATGGGATCGGAGGGGCTGCCCACACCAGGCCAGCCATAGAATGATTGATGTCCGAGGAGGAGCTCGTCGTTGTCGATGCGTATGCTCGTGGGAGGCGAATCGATACCAGGACTGGCCACCACAAAGCTGACCTGACCGTTCCCCTCATCGTTCACTGGCTCCACGAAGTAGAAAATGATGCTCCCGTCGACGACGTTATCGTCGAACCAATAGGTCTGGGTCACGTCCCCAACCTTGGTCGCATTGGTCAGGTTGTTGTCCGACCCTTGAAAAACCCGATAATAGGTGGCTCCGTTCTCGGGCACGGACCAGGTGACCAGTACCTTCCCGACCCCGGAGATGGCCTCAAGTGAAATGACCGGACCAGGGGGGGTTTCGGCTGACGGGTCCTTGCCCTTAAGTTCAAAGACGTCGGCCTGCAATAGGAAAAATAAACTGGTGAAAATAATAATCAACGTTATTGTTAAAGTCAGTATCTTCCCCATTGCATCCACATCTCCTTGATGGATAGGAAAAATCCTCCGATATAATATAACCTATCCAAATGGAGGGGGTCTTACCACGTCTCGACCCGTCATATAAAGATAAGACCAGACCTGATACCCCATCCTACCTTCTCGATTTACCAGGATCGGTATCTAGGTTCGCTCGCTGTCACCATTCTCCGCTTCGATGACATCGGCCATCGGACTCTTCTCCCCTATCGGCCCGAGGTGGAATGACGGTGCAATGGCTTACTACGGATCAAGTCCGACTCACTGGAACAGCACTCGTTCCGTGGCTTTGCGCACCCTCTCGCGGTGGCGTTCCGGAGCGGACACCATCACCGCCCAATCGTGCACCCCCCGGCTCTGGATGGCCTTGGCCAATGGCGAGTAGCGGGACAACGGCCGCACCCGGTCCTCGTCCAGTATCGGCACCTCGGTCTTGCCCAGCCTCGGTTCGGTCAGCAGCATCTCCCGCGAAGGCATGTCCACGATGACATCGGCATGGTCCACCCCGGCCCGGTCGGCGATCTCCCGCTCCTTGGCCTTGCGCCTTTCGTAATCGGTGAGCTTGGCCAGGTCCTCCAGCTGTTCCTCCTCCAGGTCGTTGATGTTGAGGGAGAAGGAACGCTTGTAGAGCTGACGGTACTTGAGCAGGGTCATGATTCGTGCCGCCTTCCCGCCCTCGGCCGCCAACCTCTCTGACAACGAGGCGTCCGTGTCCCGGTGGATGGTCTCGATGGTCCGGTCGCTGGCCTGCTCCACCGCCTTGCAGAGCATCATCTCCGCGATGCGCACCGTCTTGTGGAAGTAGACCGAGGTGTACATCAGCGAGCGGGCCACCATCAGGCCCTCCACCGCCACCAGGCCGTTCTTCCTGATCGTGACGTCGCCATGGTGCAAGGTCATGGTGTCGATGAGGCGGTCCAGGTCGATGGTGCCATGGGCCACGCCGGTGTAATGCGCGTCGCGAAGCAGGTAGTCCATCTGGTCCG
This sequence comes from Methanomassiliicoccaceae archaeon, assembly GCA_963789555.1. GTDB lineage: Archaea > Thermoplasmatota > Thermoplasmata > Methanomassiliicoccales > UBA472 > JACXTP01. The sequence continues at coordinate 273,006 of CAWBKY010000004.1, forward strand.
CGTCCACCGGACCGTGGATGATCTGCCTGAGGTAATGGCGCTGGTTGAAATGCTCTTGACCATTGTCCTGGCTCAGTGTGCTCTGACCTATGGGTATGCTCTCTACCGGGGAGACGATGATGTCGGAGACCAGGTGCGGGTCGATGCCTTCCTCGCTCCAACCGCTCGCCGATGGAGGGCAGCGTCCCGATTATCCCTTCCTCCTCCGGGCTCAACACCTTCAGGTCGCCATGGATCATGGCCCGGCCGACCTCGGTGTGGTCCAGACCGGTGCGGTGCTCCAGCACCTCCTCCAAGGTGTGCGAGTAAGGGGAGTGCCCGATGTCGTGCAATAGCGCGGCGGAGAGCACCAAGCGATTTCTCCTCCGCCTTGAGCCCCAGGGCGTCCGCCATCTTGCCGGCGATGCAGAACGCCCCCAGGGAATGCTCCCAGCGGGTATGGTGCGCCCCGGGGAACACCAGGTAGGCCAGGCCCAGCTGGTGCACGCCGTGCAGCCTCTGCAGCTCCGGCCGGTGCATCAGGTCCACGAAGACGCCCTCGACCCTGACGGAACCGTGCACGCTATCGTGGATGACCTTGAAATCTGGCACGATGACAAAATGGAATTATTATTATTTAAAACACATTTAATACAAGCGAGGTCGTGAGACGCGGTGCTTCTTTGCATCGATGAACGGAACCGAGGCTAAAATGAATGTCACCAGGCCCGTCCAGCGAGCCTGGATTAGAAGGAATGATGAGAAGGGATTACTCGTATCCGCCCTTCATCTTGTGGCGGTCCACACGGATGCCGCTGGGCGTGACCACGATGAGGTTGTTGCCGATGGCCGCCACGTCCCCGTTGGTGTCGCGGGCCACGTTCTTGAGCTCGTTGGTGACGCGCTTCAGGTCGTTGGTGTCGTTGGCCATGTTGGTGTAATCGATGAGCACGATGTCGCCATTGTAAACAGGCTGGGACACCTTTGCCACGTCCTCGTAGCGGTAGATCTCGGCGATCTTGACGCTGCATCCGGACATGGAGCCCTCATCTTGGACATATAGAGCACCGAGGTCGATGTATTGGTCCGTCTCGACCGGAGTCACTTCATCCTTGCCCTTCCTGGTAGACTTCTTTAGCAGTGGCATAAGCATCCCTCTGATTGCACAGATGTAAGCGCATCCTCGCTTATTAATATTTCGAGGGAAGGATGGAATGGAGCAAGATGCTGGATGTATGCATTTTTTATTTTATAATACTATAACATATATTATTAAAAACGCATCTGCCAACGAAATATTATAAGAATTGGGTTAATAATATTAGACCGAGGAGATGCGCAGGTTGAGGTTGAGGCTCTGCACCTCGTTCATGACCGCCTCGGCGATGCGCTCCTCCGCCGTCGTGCCGGCGTAGTCCTCCATGTACTCAGGAGGCGAAGGCAACGGGGGCGCCCCGTCCGTATAGAGGAGGAACCAAAGTTTGTACTGGCCGGTGACGTTGAAGGAGAACCTGTAGGGGAGCTCCCATTGCGGGGTCCAATTGCCCTCCAGGTCGACCGGCACGCTCTCCAGCTCAACGAAGAAGCTGTCGACGTAATACATGTGGTCGACGTCAAGGGTCTCGTTGATGAGCGTGGCGTTGACCAGCCATACCTCCACCGTATAGTTCACCTCGCGCTGCTCGTGGTTCACGATCCCCACGATGACCTCGCCCTCCTCCCCGACAGTGAGGTTGTTGGGGTAGTTGCTCGCCGTGCCGTCCGGTCCGAGGATGTAGAACTCGGTGAAGGCCTCGCCGGGGCGGGGCACCGCGACCACGTAGATCAAAGCGGAGACGGCCAGGACGATGCTTATCACCAGGACGATGGTCAGGGCCTTGTCCGCACCCTTCTCGGCCTTGAAGGATGTCATCAATGACCGGTATGTCGCCCCTATGTCGAAAGGGACGAAGGGGTCCTTGGACCTCTGTCTCCGGTAAAGGCCCACCAACCCTACGCCGACGTTGTAGGCGGAGAGGCAGACCAGGATGGGCTCGAGCCTTATCCCCCAAGGCGTGTAGTTCAGCCCGAAGCCTATGAGCGGGGCGATGGCGATGCTCAGCCCGAAGGAAAGGGCGATGCGCTCGATGCTCTCCAGGTCCTCCTTGTCGGGAAAGAGGGCCAGGACCGTGACGTAACCGGGGATGAAGAGGATGAACGGAAGGCCGAGGATGATACGAAGGACGTCCCCTGGGAGGGCATAGATGGCCAGGATGAGAAGGGGTGTGATCGTAAGGATGGAGATCACGTCCCAGTCCCTATTCAGGTCCGGCCGAGGCACAGCGTGCCGATTCTGTCCGTCCATAATAAAGGTTATGGGAGACGGGCTCCAGGCTCCATCCGTTGCTTCGAGGCACGCCTTATTGATTTCTCATTATGATCGTGGTATTTCCTTTAAATGCGGGAGCTCAAGGAATGGATATATAAACTATGGAACATTGTCAATCATGTGCACAAAGGTCTGGTCCTCGTCAGGATATCCATGGTCGTCGTAGCTCTACTGGTCCTTTCGATAATATTCCTGTCCATCGTGCCCCTGCTACAAGGGGGCATAAAGGTCGAGCTTCCCGAAGCGGACCAGATCGAATGGAGCTATAATGATACGGTCCTGACATCCGACCTGAACATCAATGTCTACAACGGCGGGTACCTGTCCATCAGCGATTTCCGTTTCTGGGTGGAAATAAACGTCAACAAATCCGAGTATTTCGTCCAGTCGGACTCCGTCAGCGTGAGCCTCAAAGGCCACCAGTGGACCGAGGTCCATGTACCGGTGAACATCAACCTTGGCCAGATTGATGCTGCGAGGGTGGAGGAGATGCTTTTCGATGGGGCCGTCCTTAGGATCAACGGGGGCATGACCACCTATGCCGCCGCCAATCTGGTCCACCTCTCGGCCCAGCTGATCCATTACGTGAATTACTCCCTGCCCTCGGTGGTGAGTGTGCTCAACCTTAGCGCTGAAAAGGCACAACTCCATCAAAAGGTGCAGGGCTGGGAGCTACAGGTCCCTTATGCACTGAACTCCACCCAGCTTGGTTATGGATGGAACGCCACCTTGGAGTACCATTTGCACAACTCCACGGCGGTCCTGGGGGAGGGGAACAAGACATTCGTCCTGGGGGAGGGTCTTTCCGACAATCTGTCCTTCCCTATCTCCAACCAGACGGCCGAGCGATTGAGCAATGGAACAGAGACGTTATTCTTCGACCTGACGCTTGACCTTGGGCTGGCCTCGAGGAACTTCACGTTCTCGACCGATTGGACCGGGAATGGGTCTGGCTTGACATCGACCATGCCCTTCGCCCCCATGGCCCAGGAGGACCAGTCACCAGGGATCGAGGTTATTTCGATCGATCGTCTATATGAAATCCCATCGTGGGAAAGGGTCGTGATGCCATGAACGAATTCTCCCTTTCCTTTGGGAAAATGAGGTCGGGCATACTCCTTTCCGTCAGGACTTCCATTGTCCTGGTCCTCATACCAGGGATCATCTTTCTGGTGCTGAGCATCATCAATTGGGGGGGTGATGCCGGTCCGGAGTGGGACGCCATCTTCAACTCCTGGTTATTGCTCCTTGGTGCGTTCGCCATCCCACTGGTGGTATCGTCCTTCCTGGAAGGATTCTATCCCTTGGGCTCCCGTTCCAGGTTGACGTTCGCCATTTTGGGCAATGTCCTCCTGGCCGCTTTCATCTTCAGCCTATTCCTGGGCGACCAGGTCCAGAACGCCCTGGACATCGGTGGGTACGATCTCAACGTCATGGACTTCCGATATTTCGTGGTGGGCTTCGCCATCATCTGGGGACTGATATCCCTAGGGACCTACATCGATCATCGGAGGGGATTCGTCTTGGAGCATGGTATGGCGCTGGGCCTACCCACACCTCCCCCATTGCCGAAGGAGGTGGTGGCGGACCATCGATGGTATCACGATTTCCGCCTCCGATACGGTTCCTGGAGGACCGGCCTCAAGACCGCCGACAACTACTACACCAGACTGATGGTGTTGCCCATCATCCTCTTCTCGGTTCTAGGCGCCGTGATGGTCAAGGCCAATTATGACATCGCCAACGAGCTAGGGGAGAGCTTCCTGAAGGAGATCGTCCCACTGTTCTTCATCAGCTTGGCCATGTTACCCTTCGGCCTGATCAGGGGCTTCTTCCCCAAAGGGTCCTACTCCCGGATGGCTGGTTGGCTGGTATTGGTCTTCTTGTTGTGCCTGTGGGTCTGGTTCCTGAAATTGGGGGGAATGGTTATCCTGACCCTCGCCGACCTGGTAGAGGTGCAGGTCAACTTCCAATGGATCATAATTCTCTCCATGATCGCTATCGCCCTCTGGGGGGTGTACGCCATCCTGGAGGTGCATTATTACCGTCAGGCATGGGTCGACAACGGCTATCGCCCTGTGAACGAGAAGTGGATGAGGTGGAAATGGACCTTAAAGAGGACCAAGAGCGACAAAGTTTGAGCCGGTCGATCCTTGCCGTGGAATAAATGTATCGGTCGGATCGTTCAGCGATTCAGTCCTCGCCATACTTCCAGAGCTTGTCCCCGACGAAGGCTATGCTCTTCACCGCCTTGCCTGGCTTCTTGGCCTTCATCTCCTCGCCGGTTACCAGGGCCTCGCCGATGGCCAAGGCCTTGAGGAACTTCATCTCCCTGACCCATACCAGGTCCCCCACCTTGATGTCGAGGTCGGCGTCGACGATGCCGGGGCCCATGGTGTCCGCCCCCTTGGTGACGAAGGGGACCGCCCCCATGTCCACGGTGACGAAGCGTTTGGTGGCGGGATACTTCAGGAAGCCCCTGACGGAAAGGAATGGGCGCTTGGAGATCTTCAACGCCAGGATCTCGTTGTTGACGAAGATCAGATCGAACTCGCTGCTCTCCGCCGAATCGACCGTGTCCTTGAGGGTGAACACCTCCACCCCAAGTATGCTGGAAAGTTCTTCTGACAGCGTCCGGATCTCCTTCTCCCTCATCCGGCCGCGCTTCCTTACCCTGAGCTCGGTCATATCGGCGCAAGAGTGGTGACTGGATGCTTATTTCTTTCCCCTGCCGAAGAAACGGCCCCGGAAGGAGACGCGACCGTCCTCAGCGTCCTCGTCCACCGCCACCCCATGGTCCTTGACATGGGACTCCTCGTACCTGGTACTGTGGGGCCTCGGGAACGTAATCCTCGCGCGAGACCCGCTCCAGCTCCTCCAGGTCGGCCATCTTGAGCTCGATCAAGCAGAAGGGGCATACGGTGGCGTCAGCTGAGAGGGAGCGGCCGCAGTTAGGGCATTCCATGTCAAGGTCTTCTACGCTCATGTAGGTCGGCCGTTACCATTCGCGTGCTCGTTTAAAGGCGTGTTGACCTGGTTATCAAAATCGGCAAGTACTGGATATGCTGGCTCGACAGGGGCTGATTATCAGAAATGCATATGAGGAAAGAACCCTATTAAGAGGGCAGAGGGATGGGACAGCATGCGCTGGAGCTTGCTAGTGGTCAAGCTATGCATAGTCATGGTCTATGTCGTTTTGGCAGGGATATTGCTGATGGCCATCGTGCCACTTATCCAGGGAGGGATGGACTTCGACGTGGAGGAGGGCAATGCGGTCAGCTATGCCTACGAGGATGGCGTCCTTACCACCGACATCACGGTCTCCATCTACAACGGCGGGGCGCTGGACATCGAGGACTGCCAATTCCGCGCGGAGAGCCGGATGGAGAACGGGACGATGATCACATACTCCCATTCCATCCCGGTGGACCTCAAGGCCAAGGAATGGACCCCGGTCCGGTTGCCCTTGACCATCAACATCAACGAGGTGACCAGATTGATGGACCAGGACGTGGTGTTCAACGGGACGACGATCAGTCTCGACCTGGCCATCAGCACCTACGTGGCCATGCGCCTGGTGCACCTGGAGCTGGGCACGGCGGACGCGCAGGAGTTCGAGATACCGGCGTTCATCAGCGACGTACGGGCCGATACCAACAGGGTCAATGTGGTGCCCTATGGGGATGGTTACGCCATCGCCCTCCCCTATGGATTCCGAGCATCCGATTTCATCACTGGACAAGATGTTTCACTGAATGTGAAGCTGAGGAACTCCACCGGGACCCTCGGGAACACTGGACAGAGCATCACGATCGCAAAGGACAACTCCGGCCAACTGATCATACCGATCTCTGATGAGGCGGCCCAGGCTCTGATGGGCGGGCCTGACACCTTATATCTTCGACCTTGGGCTTGATTTCGAGGGGAACGAGTTCACACAGGACCTATCAGCGCCAATGGGACCCTTCGGCGCCCAGAGGGTCCAGCCCAATGGACTGGCCCCCAACGGAAGCGACCACGGGAGGGGTGGGTCGCATGAACGACTTCAACCTCAAGTTCGGCAGCACCGGCGGGGCGATAGTGGCGGCCCTGGTGGCCTTGTTCGGTTACCTGGTGTTCCCATACCTTTTGCTCACCAGCCTCATCCTTATGATGAACGGGCTGGAGGTCGACGAGAACACCTGGATGGCGATATTCGAGGATTGGCGCCAATTGATCTTCATGCTCTCGATACCTTTGATCATCCTGGCCTTCTTCCGTGGATACTACTGGAAGGGCTCGTACTCCAGGTTGTCCTTTGCTCTGGTCATGGGGGCCATTTTCATATTCCTGGTCTGGGGCTTCAATTGGACGGCAGGGTGCAGTCGGCTCTGGACGCGGAGGAGCTGGAGCTGCAGTTCTCTGCCTTCATCTACTTCTTCCTCGGCTTCGCGCGTCTTCTGGACCCTGTACTACGTGGGGGAGCATGTGGACGAGCGCAAGGAGTTCGTGAAACGGCGGGACGCGCTGCTGAACTTGCCCCCACCCATGCCGGAGAACCCAGGAGGACCCGAACAAGCATCTGTGGTGGCATGATTTCCGACTACGCTACGGCAAGTATGCCCTGGGCTTCAAGACCGCGCGGCGATACTATGGTCGCTTCATGGTCTGGCCCATCCTGTTCTTCATGGTCGTGACCGCGGCACTGCTGAAGGTGAACGACCTGGTGCCCTTCGAGCTGCAGAACGAGCTGGAGAACGCGGTCACGCTGTATGTTCTATACCGGCCTGTTCATGGTCGGCCTGGCCTTCTTCAAGGGCTTCTATCCGAAGGGCTCGGTTTCGCGGATGACCTTCTGGTTGGGCTTGGTGGCGGTGGTATGCCTGTGGATATGGTTCTTCCTGTTCGGGGGGAGCTTGATCATTGATATCGCGGACATGGTGGAGCTGTCCGTCGGATTCACGCCCATCGTCCTTATCCTGATGTTCGCCGCAGCCCTCTGGGGCGGTATACGCCATCCTGGAGTTCCGGTCCTATCGCAAGGACTGGAGGGATAACAAATACCAACCGGTACCGAAATGATGTGGAATGAGCCCCGCTACCACCCTGGTTAAGGACCGTAACTGATCGACCATCATCCTCCTACCGAATGGTGGACCTGCGACCATAATGACTGACATCCGTCACTGGTCATCCACCAAATAGATAAAGGATGAGACCGGTGATGGGGGAACAATGGTGGGTATGAGGAAGGTCTTCGCCGTCACCGTTAATTGGAAACGATGCGAGGACACCTTGGAATGTGTGAACTCCTTGCTTAAGGGCGGGATATCCGACCTTCACGTCATCGTTGTGGACAATGGCTCCGATGATGGCTCTGTGGAGAGGCTAAGAAGGGAGGTCCCGTCGGTAGAGGTGATCCCTAATGCGGACAACCTAGGCTATGCGGCAGGGGCGAACCAGGGCATCTCAACGGCATTGGACCAAGGTGCCACCCATGTCCTTGTGATCAACAATGACGCGATCGGCACATGCCACTTCTTGGAGAGGATGCTGAAGGTATTCGATGAGCATCCCAGTGCAGGGGTGGTCGGTTGCAGGATCGACTACTATGGTAAGGAGCGGATCTGGTATGGCGGCGGTTATTACAACAGTTGGCTAGGGTATTCCAGACATCTGCGTATGGATGAGGTGGAGCACGGCCCGGAGCTGGAATGTGAGATCGACTTCGTCACTGGGTGCGTCATGCTGATCTCAGCGGATGTCCTTAAAAAGGTCGGGAGCTTCGATGAGAGGTTCGAGATCTATGCCGAGGACCTAGACCTCTGTCTTCGGGCGAAGCGGGAGGGGTATGAGGTATGGTACGTCTCCAGCGCCCTGTGTTATCACAAGGTCTCCTCGTCGACGGGGGTGGAAGGTTCCAACATCATGACCCCGTTCCGTTCCTACTTCTACGCCCGAAACATGCTATTGGTGGTGGTGAAGGACGCCCCAGGCATAAAATTGGTCACTGGATATTACGGTCAATTGTTCATCCTGATCCCCTATTATTTCTTGACGATAGGTATGCAGAGGTCGCAAGGGGCCTTTCGCAAATACATCAGTGGATTCCTCAAGGGGACCAAGATGATCGTTGAGGACCGTTGGCGGTGACGAGCCCATATCAATTGTCACCAAGAGGCTCAATGCCAATGATCCCCGATGAAATGACATATAACAAAGTTATGGAGGATTTTACTTATTTCTTTGATATCATAACCAATCGAGCTTGAACGATAAAGAGATTCTGCCATGTCCGGAGCCACATTAGCTGACCTCGGAAGAAAACACTACCTGGGTGAAGGGTGTAGAAGTCGGCATATGTACCAGCTTTATGAGGACCATCTTTCTAAATTGAGAGAGACCTATCCAACTATTGGAGCTGGGGGTCCTCGGTGGTAGCTCGTTGAGGGTCTGGATGGATTACTTCCCCAGTGCGACCATCGTCGGACTTGACCGGGAGGACGTTAAAGATGTTTTTGAGGGGGATATTCACTTCGTGAAAGGGAATCAACGGATTCAAGATTTCGTTCTGGTACCTCTTCCAGCACCATTTGAAACATTCAGGCCTCTACTTCAGAGGATTGGGAACTGGATATTGGGAGGATTGGCAGGATGGTTCCAAATACCATCCACCTCAGGAAGGAGAGGAGGGGCAAGATACCAAAGCGTTTCGAGAGCCATGATTTTGGTATGGTAGGGTTCATCAAACAGCTCATCGACGAGGCAGGCATGGACTCGATCCACGACCTATCCCATCAGACATCGAAGAGACAGACCATGATCGAAAAGATGGAGATCAACGCTGGATTTGCGATGATCAAGAAGATGTGATCGTCCCAAATATCGTCCTGGTCCGAGCCATTGAGCGATTCTGAAAATAAGGCACTCATTTGGATGGTGTGGACAGGGAAGCCATCACCTTGTCGATGTTATGATCCTCTATACCATGTTCGAGGACGACCACCCTTTGGTCAAATGTCCTCGAGATATCAAGAGCGATCTCGTTCGATGCCACCAATATGATGGCGGCCTTTCCCCTCATTGCAGACTTGAAATGATTCGTATTGTTCTGGATCTCCTTTAGGTCGTAATTTGATAGGTCCAAGAGCACCCTGGAGAAAAAGGACGGGTCGATCGAGAGGATGCTCGATGCCCTTGTCGCCAATAAGACCACCTCCTCCGGCCTTGGCGAGATGTGGGAGGTATCCAATTACGCTCTGGTTAATAAGATACAGATGCTCCTCGACCTTCTCTGTGATCTCCACTGTGTCTGTGCTTTGGTTCTTTGTGTCGTATAGGACCATTTGTCCAGCCGTTGCCAAGACCTTTGCTGACCGAGATGGACGTCCTTCGGATCCCATGAAATCAGGGACATCAGGGATCAGTATGACCGATGCAAATCGAATCGGTTTCCTTCCTGATACCTGCCCAAATTGTCGATCACCTCTTTTTCCTTCAGAGGTCTGAACTTTCGGTATACCCTTCTCATGAACAGATTGCGCTGATCCTTCCGTCCCCTAATAAGAAATCGTCAAGGAAGAGGGAGGGGCACGTCTCAACCAATGTTCACCTGACGTGGTGACTTGGCTAGTTCCTAGGCCTCTCCTTTCGATGCTCTTGGCGTTCTCAATGAGATATCGGAATCCAGTAAGACGGACCGATACCCTCTCCACTTCGGGTGCTAAGCCCTGCCCAAGGGCCTCCTGAGCCCTGATCTCTCGTTCCATCTGGTTGATAGAACGCCATGGTCATATTGTTGAACAACCATTCCGTTCCATTCTTAGTTATGAAATATTCCCTGTTCCGGGCGAACAAGCTCTTGATATTCCTCATTGACCATCTTCTTGAACGACAGGCTGCCTTTGTGATAGATGAAGCACGACTTCGACGATGACCAACCGAAACCCAGCCTTTCTGAGCCCTAAGGCAATAATCGTCATCCTCGAACATGCCAATCCCGAACTTTTCGTCCAGAAGTCCAACCTTTTGAATGACGTTCTGGCCGGATGGCCACACAATAGAAGCCCAACTTATCGGTCTCGAATGATACCCCGCGTGCCGATGGACATACTGGCCGGCCACTTGGACATAGTTCTCCTCGTTGAGGTCTGGGATGACTGATCATCTGCTCGTTTCCGGCAGAGTTCGTGACGGGCCGACCAGCCCGATGGATGGGTCCGACTCGAAGGGGTTGAGGAGATCATCGAGCCACGTTCGGGGTCATCAGCGTGTCGTTGTTCAAAAGGATGAGGAAATCCCCGTTGGCCACCCTCATCCCATCGTTATTGCCACCCGCATAAGCCTTTGTTCGATCGTTTAATATTATTATAATATTATTATATTTTTTTTCTAATGATTTTAAGGAAATCCGGTGTTCCATCGAGTGAGGCGTTGTCCACAATGATAAGCTCGAAGTCGGCTGGGATCGGTGTATTGTAGAGGCTCTCTATGCAAGGTCTCGTCCCCTCCTCCAACTGGTTGAATGTCAGTATGATTATGCTTGCACGCATGGGCTCCCACCGATCGAAGCACACATCAGACAATGGCTGGGCGTTGAACGTCATTTTCGTTATTAACGATATTGCCTAACCGAACCTAGGACATCTGGACCCTTCAATGGCCTTCAAGGGCCTTTTAATTTCCGCGAACCTTTGCTCCCAGGAGTTGTCCCTTGCGAACTCGACCCTTTTCTGATCAGTTCCTCATCGTCCTTTTGTTCCAGTGCGATCTGGAGCTATCGGGAGAACTCCTCCTTGGAGGCAGGCGAGATAACATAGGTCGGCATAGGGCTCCAGCTCCGGCAATCTGACCGTGACCACGGGCTTACCGCTGCTGAGGTACTCATAGAACTTGACCGGGTTGGTGGCCAAGGTCAAAGGGTTGATCTTGAAGGGTATGGTACAGACGTCAAAGTGGTATAGGTAGAGGGGTAGCTCCTTGTACGGCTTCTCCCCCAACAGATGCACATTCTTCAATTTCTCGAGCGAGGATGTATCGCAACCAACTGTGGAACCTATGAGCACGAAGTTCCAATCTGGGTGCTCCATCGCACAATGCACGATTAATTCTGTGTCGAACCATTCGGCGATGGCCCCGTAATAACCGATGATCGGGCCATTAATGTCCTTGAGAATGCCATTGGGCGTCAATTGGTTGAACAACTCGAAGTCGGTTCCGTTCCTCACCAGATGTACGTTCTTGATTCTTCTTCGAGGCATTGTTGAACAGTTTTGTGGAAGTGGTGACGACGATATCCGCCCTCTTAATGAGATCCTCCTCATCCTCGATGGCCTGGTCAGTGTTATTGGCGAACCCAGCATGATCGTCCATGCAATCGAACATGACCCTACCGCCCAATCTGTCCCTGGCAGAGAGGGACACCTCCGACCAACCCGGGAACTGGACCAGGTAATAGATGTGCTGGCCCCGATGGACCTGATCAAGGCCTCCAACCCGAGGACGAGGTTCTTCCTATCCCCCTCACCGACCCTGTCGTGATATAGGTTGATCTTATTCTCGCCGTTGAGCCAAACCTGATAGATATTTTCTCCAAGGCGTTCCTATGTGAGATCCTTAGCAGCCTCCTTGCCATCTTGGCATAGACGTGCCCCTTTGCCCCTAATGTCCATGGAGATGTAAGATGACCGCATAGCCATTCTTTGCGAAGCGGGAGACGATCTGTTGAGGCCTCTGCCAACGAAAATCCCAGGGGATGATGGGGAAGACGACCAAGACCTTACCCGCCATTGGCGATCGACCTTTGCCTCGAGCTCATCGAAAACGCACATCGTTGTCCTTTCGGACCAACCTATTGCTGGAACCTAAAAGGGAGGACCCTCTTCAAAGCCGCGGTCGTGAGCCCTTTGACCCCATCGTTCCTCAACTTATCGAAGGCAGCATCCTTGGTACGATAGTACCTCTCCAAGTATCTGATGAGCGGCTTGGAATCGATGTAGTCCAGACGGACCTTCAATCCTGATAGGCCCAATCGGACATGGACATGAGCTCCTTCTGCTTCATCTCCAATTTTCCGTTCATGGAGACGATCTGCGGATTTGCGCTCTGAAATATGCCAATCTCCGGTTGGCTCGTCCTCAGTCCTGCTGATTACCAGCTCTATCCTCCTTGAGGGCGTTCTCCAATGACCGTTTCTGGTCCTGCCCTCAGACCGATGATCTGCCTTTCTCCTGAGAGCCACCCCTAAGCATGGTGCGCCAATAGAATCGTAAAGCTCTACTTCCTGTTCGCGGAACTGTCGGTTCAAGCCCGAAGCCAGCTTGGATTCTTTGGCCAATAGACGTTCAGAGACGGATTATCTCCCCGGCCTCAATGATCTGCCATCCGCTCGGTGGATCTGGGTCGCTCATAATCTGTAGGTGCTTTTCCCTTTCCGTTGATCGAGATGCGGCCTCCAGGGTGAGCTCCGACTCCTTGGCGATCTGGTACACGGGCTTGGCAGGTCGGGGCCGGCATGTAAGGACGGTCCGACACCGAGCACCATGTCGATGAACTTCTCACAGACATCCTTGAATAGGTCTTCCTCTCGTGCAGATGATCCCTGCCCTGTCAAGGACCTCTTCCAGGTCAATCATTCCCTCCATATATTGGGTGGCTGAGGTGGAACATGTAAAGGCTACGGAAGAGAAGGAAGGATATCGGGACCGGACCTCGGGAGACCCATTCATAGTCCGTGATCCAATGCCGTCCCATCCTTGTCCACGATGATATTTTCGAAGGTAAGGTCGAGATTGGCGATCCCCAGGCACTCCTCCTATCAGGATCTGCGTCACCAGGTAGGAACGGCCTCCAGACCGCCCGCGGGTTCAAAGCGGTCCATAATGACGGTCCCGTAGGAACGGAGCAAGGTCGACATAGCCATCGATCAGCTGCAGGAATCCGGAGATATCTTTATGCGATCAGACTTTCCATCATCGGCTCTTCTAAGGAGTCTGCCCTTGACATACTCGAACACAGTGTAACTTCCCTTGACGTGCGCATTCGGCACCATGGCACCCTTCAGGCCCTTCGACAAGGCATCATGATGGCCCTGCATGGAATCGACATGGGCATTCGCCTCCGCGGACAGTGGCCGCTTCCTCACGTACTTGATGCCCGTGACCGTCGCTGACATATCGTGGTCTCAGTGCGGAAGGGGGGTAGCCTTTCTCGATTGAATTTGACATAATCCACCCTCATCGCCCTCAGCCCCTGCAGAAGACCAGGAACGAGTTGGCGAACTGTGCGAAGCCTTGCGTTCGGTATCAGGCCGTCAAAGGCTAGGTCCTCCCGGAACACCTCGAACCTAGGTTGGTCGAAGTTTGGCGAGCGTCCCACGATCTCCCCGAGCCGAGGCAATCGATGGTCGGAGAAGATCGACGTCAGGGAGCTTGTAGTCTGGCACCGGATAGTAGAAATCGATCTTCTTGAACCCAGCCGTCTCCAGGAGTGCTTCAGCTCCGTCCTCCCGAAGGTGCGATGGGTGGTGCTGCCGACGTAACCCTCGATGCCTTCGAAAGTACCTTCCAGAATGGTCCTCAGAGGCCCCGGCCCAATATTTCAGTCCCAGCCTGTTTTCCAACGCCAATATCAAGGTGCCATCCTTTTTAATGAGTTCCCTGACCTCGACCAGGAGGTCCAGGTATGGGTCCTTGGAGCCTTGGTAAGCTACCCGCATACTCCAAGACACCGATCAAGGTGGCATAGTCGAATCTTCTGTCAAAGGGATGTCCTGGACCTTACCCCCATAGATCTTGAGGTTGCGTAGCGCCACGATGCCGTGAGGCGATGATCCGCGCCCTTCTGGCGGACAGTTCGATGGCAGTGACCTCCCTGACCTTGCGGCAGAACAGCCCGGTAAGGGCGCCACATCCAGCACCGACCTCGAGCAACGAGGCATCGCTTATCGAAATCGTACCACTCCAGGAGGTTCTCCCTCTTCGGGCTTAGATGGTAATGGACTGCCCACCGGTCGTCCTTGGGCTTATCAATCGCTGCGTTCGAAAAGTAGTCCAGGATTTCGTTCTCAATGTCGCCATCACTGTAATCGTCGATTCCTTTGTGATAATCAAGGATCAGCTCAGCGCCGCCGTTCTTGAGTTACCATCCCCATCCCCTGACGACCACCGAAACTCTTTAAGGAAGATTTGATTCGATGACTTAAAGTTATTGAGAACAGCCATCCTCCAAATGGTTCGTTGGTCTCTTGGACGGTTCACCGGTACGGTCCACCATCATCTCGATCCCCATGTCGAATACCCCACCACGAACTTGGTCGCCACCACATAGAAGGAGAAGACGTCGTATAGTCGATGATGGACGGCCAGCTCTCCTTTGGGATCGAACTCGGTGCATCCGAGCGAGACGAAGTACTGACCCCCCTGCAACGACATGGTCTGTTCGAACCTGACCTCATACTCTGCCCCGGGCATGGCGTCCCTGACATCGATCGTCTCGATCTTCGAATTGGTCCCAACGATCTCATTGCCCTTTATGTCCTTGATGGTCATCGCGAATATCGGGTCCAGGACGTCCTGCTTGATCCTGACCTTCATCCGAATGGAGCAGGGCATGCTCTTCAGCGATGGACTGGGAGGCCTTTCCGTTGTGATCGAACATGCCGAAGTCGAATATCTCCACCTTCCCATCCCCATAGTCGAGGACGTTCGGGTTGAGCACCAGCTGTTCCTTCCAAACCGTTCTTGGCGGAGATGTCGGGATAGATCCGTTTACGTCAGAGCGGGACCTCGTTCTTGGCCCTGGTTGAGGTTCGCTACCACCCTCTTGTAGAGATCGACCATCTCCTTGGGCGTGCCCTCCGCTAGCTTGACACCGTCGTCCAGCACCATGGCCCGATCGCAATATTTGAGGAGACTGCTCATGTCGTGCGTGACGAATAGGATCGTCTTTCCGGCCCGCTTGAACTCATCGAACTTTCGGTAGCACTTCAACTGGAAGTAGATGTCCCCTACGCTCAGGGCCTCGTCGACTATGAGGATCTCGGGGTCGATGTTGATGGCCAGGGCAAAGGCGAGGCGAACGAACATGCCGCTGGAGTAGGTCTTCACCGGTTGGTGGATGAATTCCCCGATGTCAGCGAACTCGATGATGCTTCCCATCTTGGCCTCGATCTCGCTTCTGTGTAAAACCCTGCAGGGTGCCGTTGAGGTAGATGTTCTCCATCCCGGTCATCTCGAGGTTGAAGCCTGCCCCTAGCTCGAGCAGGGCGGCGACCTTGCCTTGGACCTCGACCTCGCCTGATGTCTTGGTCGTGACGCCAGTGAGTATCTTCAAAATGGTCGACTTTGCCAGAACCGTTCCGTCCGATGATGCCGAACGTCTCGCCTGGTTGGACCTGGAACGAGACGTCCCTCAAGGCGAAGAAGTCCTTGTGGTAGCTCTTCTTCAGGGGGTTCAATGCCTCCTTGGCGCGGTCTGTCGTCTTCGCATAGAGCCTGTAGACCTTGGTCAGGTCCTTCACTTGTATCGTCGGTCCTGACATGGCATCACCTCATAGGACATCCGCGAAGTGCGGCCTTAACCGCGTGTACACCAATCCCCCTATCAATAGGAGGGATAGGGCGATCGACCAGAAGACAACGGTGGGGATGGGATCCAGAATGAAACCTCCATGGAGCAAAGCGTCACGATATCCGACCACGACATAGTACATCGGGTTAAGGTACAGGACCCACTGGTCGTTCTCCGGGATCATCGAGGCCGACCAGAGGATGGGGGTCAGATAGAGGCCGAACTGGAGTATGATGGTCAATATCTGCCGCATATCCTTGAAGAAGACCGCTATCGATGAGGTGATGAAGGAAAGTCCTGTGACCAGCACAAAACTGCAGAATAGGAAATAGATGATGGCCAGGGAGGAGAGCTGCAGGCCCACATCATAGAACACCAGCACTACGATGAGGAAGATGTGGAATATCATACTGGTGAAGAACGAGGATATGATCTTCACCATGGGGAGCACCTCGGTCTGGAACACCATCTTCTTGACCAGGAAGCTATACTGAATGAAGGTGCTGGTGGCATTGTTCCAGGCGTCCGAGAAGAAGAACCAAGGGATCAGGCCGATGATGAACCATAGGACATAGGGCTGGCCTTCGATCGTCTTTATTCCCAGAGCGACCTCGAAGACGAACCAGAATATGAATATGAGGCTGAGGGGCTGCACGACCTCCCAGATGATGCCGAAGTACGAGCCGACGTAACGGTTCTTGAAGTCGCTCTTGGCCAGCGACCAGATTAGATGACGGGACCGAATGATGTCTGTGATGAATCCGATCGGATGCATGGACTGATGGACCTTGGGCGAACCGATGGTCTTCCTTCCTTTTATGTATTTCATTCCCCACCAGGGTTCGACCGGGAATTGGGGTCGGGCACATAGTTGATTAACATTTTATCTACTATCACGCATTAGGTGTCGTCTTCATCATGCTCGATGACGTGAATTTGATTGTCCTGGTTCCAGCATATCGTGAGGAGCTCACCATTGCCATGGTGGTAATGCTATCCAAACAACACGCCGATAAAGTCATCGTGGTCGATGATGGGTCGCCGGACCGAACTGCCGAAATTGCTTCGATGGCAGGGGCCGAGGTCCTAAGGCTCGAAAAGAACCAGGGTAAGGCCGGGGCGTTGAACTCCGGATTTGACTATTGTCTGCAGTATAACCCTAGATGCGTGGTCATGATCGATGGCGATGGGCAAATGGACCCCGCACAGATCCCCATCGTTGCCCGTCCAGTTCTTGAAGGAAAGGCTGACCTGGTAATCGGATCAAGGTTCATTGGCGAAAAGGCGGAGATCCCAAAACATAGGGTCTTTGGCCAGAAGATGCTTAACAAGGCTACCAACATAGGTTCCGATGTCAAGGTGACTGACAGCCAGTCAGGATACAGGGCCTTATCGCGAAAGGCTTTGGAGAACCTGGACTTTGATTCGGAATCATATAACATTGAATCGGATATGATAGCCCATTTTGCCAGTAGAGGGCTCAGGATCATTGAGGTCCCGGTCACCGTACGTTATGATGTCCCGAATGGCCATAAGCAGTCGCCCTTCCGGCACGGCTTCGCAGTGATGTCAAGGATAGTCAGCTATATCGGTTACCGTAAACCACTCATAATATTTGGGATACCGGGGATTATTGCCTTCCTCATAGGCTTGGTCTTTCTGGTCTCCACATTTACGGAAACCATCATAATCTTTAATTGGACGCTCGTCTCCCAAGGGATAGCAGGGATATCTGCTTTCGCGATAGGCCTATTCCTGATATTCGCAGCACTTGTCCTGAATTCCTTGGGAATGCTCATGGACAACATTCATCAAATGACGAGGTTGAGGAAGTCAAAATAATATCATTGACTTTGAGTATGGCCGCACCTTGACAAAAACCATTCGTGTGGTAGATTTTGGCAATCTAACATGAATTTGACCGCGGCAGTTAACGGTCCTTCCGATGCATGAAAAAGATGTCATTCCTCTGCAGGGAATGAACTTCTATCCCCCAACATTAAAACATTTTCTACCTGGCTAAATCATAGTACAGGTCCAGAACACCTTTGGCGGTCCTCTCCCATGTGAAATCCCGCACTACCCGATCACGGCCATTTTTTGCGATCTGTCGGCGGAGGCCGTCATTCTCAATAAGTTTTATGAGATTTGATGTCAACTCTTGTACGCTTCCAGGTTTGATCAATATCCCATCTTCCCCATTCTTTATCATCTCTGGTATCCCGCCAGCTGTTGTTGTTAAAACCGCGGTTTGACATGCCATTGCCTCTAAAAGGCTGAAGGGGAAGGTCTCGCTGAAAGACGGTAGGACATAAATATCGGACCCAGCCAAATAGGCTGGCGTATCATCATGATCGATGTAACCCAGATACTTGGTACGGTCCGGAAGGGACCGGAGCCGTCCGGGGTTCCCGGGACCGGCCAATATGAAATTGGCATCACATGACGCCAATACTCTAGGAATCGCCTCTAACAGTGTGGAGATACCCTTAAGCTCAAGGATCCTCGCCAAGAAAAGGACCCTTGGGACATCAGATTCCTTACCCATTCGCTCCTCCACCTTATCGTCCCTCTTGTCCGGGTGGTACATGTTGTGGTCCACGCCATTGTGGACAACTTTGATCTTGTTTGGATCCACTGAATAGTAATTCACGAATTGGTCCTTTGTCCATTGGGAAACAGCGATATAATTTCTAGGTTGGGAATAATATAAAATCTCTGAGGTTTTGAAGAGAGGTTTACCCACCACGATCATCTTCTCAGAGAGTTCAAGATTTTTAAATTGGGAACCGGACTGCCTCCAACCCTGTATCTGCATCTCACAAGAATTATGAATGGTCGTTACTACTGGCACACCCATTTTCCTTACGGGCACGAAAAGGTCTGGCATGGAAGAATGAGTATGTACGATTTCGATGTCCAGATCCCTGATCAGTCTTTTAATCATTTTTACGATCTGAAGCTGGTAGTTGATATTATAGGCAAATGTGTCCCGGGCATCACCGATGTAATGGATGGTGACATTGTCTGGGAACATGCCGTCAGCAGAACTCAATCCCCCTTGATTGCCATCTCCTAGGAACTCTTTTCTCTTCAATGCCACGATGTGCATCTTGATATCCTTAGGGAGATGCCTTGCCAGCTCGGTCACGTAGGTGCCAGCGCCCCCCCAGACTGGAAAGAAATCTGGGGCCAACAGCAAGATGTTCATAGTTCACTCCAATAAAATCAATTTATCCATCTTCCACCATCGTGTGTTACTGACAGTTTTTTTTTAGACGAGTAATGATCCATTTCAATGTCACTTCATTTCCTCATTTTTAATACGTCGTTATGATACTCCACGATATTAATGTGAGGGGCGGTTCACCACCCCGAACGCATTAGCCAGTTCCTCAAGATGTTTGCTTGTGGATGCACCGATGACTATGCCTTCCAATCCTTCCAAATTTTTTAGATAGGTCGAGGCAGCCGAGAGGTTTATTGAACCTCCTCCCAGAACATTCATCCCGATGATGTCGTACTTGCTCTCCCTGACGCAATTTTCGACCGCCTGTTTCGATGGGTTCATGTCGAAACCAAACGGATTGAGGGGGGTGATGAGCATGTTGGGAATGACCTTCCACTCCGAAAGGTGGGAATGTAGCAGTGGAAGGTTCAATGTAATCAATCCTGGATCGAACCCGAATCTCCGCCTCACCCTGTCCCTATATTCGTTAAACCCTTCCTTGGCATCCAAGGACAGAAGGACATCGGTGATTACATTGTGGAGAACCACACCGCTGATATCATAATGGGAATATTTGGACATCTCGATGTCCAACGCCTTTATGCCCATCGCAAGATAGTCCGAACGCAACAGCATGGGAAGCAGTTGAAATGGAGCCTTCGCCAACTCGGTGAATCTGGCCCCTGAGATCACCTCCCTCACCACCCCGTTGACCCCACCCTCGGCCATGCTCCTTACATAACCGCTGACGTGGGGGACCTGTAGGATGAATTCCATATCGAAGGTCCTTTCCTTCTCATAAATGTCCATGAACTGTTTCATCCTGGGATGGCTCTCGATGATCATTTGTTTAAAACCAAACTCACTGGCCGCTTGGACGATTTCGAAAATCCTATGAGGGTCCGAGAAACGCGATTCTCTCTCAGATGCGTTCTTTTCCGAGATGTGGGATATCCCAAGGAACTGATTATGCCCGAGTATGAGTTTCATGGAACATACCTCGGTGGAACCCACTTGGATTTCTCCCGCATCGAGTCGTAAGCTGCTTCGATCACATAGTTGGTCTTGGCCGCCTCCTTAAAATCACATCTTGTTGTCTTATTATTGAGGATGCAATCGATGAGATGCTCGTCCTCGCGGGTATAGTCTTGTCCAGCAATATCGATCTGAACTCCACTCTCCAATGATTGCTTATAGATGACCTCACGTTCGCCATCCGCATCATGGCCGTTCGAACGGATGATCTCGACGTTTTTCTCGCACACCTTGACTCGTCCGCCCTCCAACTTGATATCAAAAAGAAGCTCAGGTAGGCGATAACCACTCATAGACCAGGAGACTTCAATTGCTCCAACAATCCCTGAGTTGAACTTTAAGTTGAGACTGGCATGATCATCCACGGTCTCGGAAAGCATCTTGTCCGCTTTAGCGGAAACATCTTGTATGTTCCCAAAGAGGTATATCGCCATATCTACCGCATGGGAACCAAGGTCCATCACGACGCCGCCGCCGCTTTGCCTTGCATCATACTGCCAACCTTCCCTTTTATCGGAGAACTGAGTGACGAACATATGTGATTGGAAGGAAATCACTGATCCCAACTCCCGGGAATCGATTATCTTTTTCACCAGATTGTATGTGCCCATGAAACGTCTACAATAACCGACATAAGTTACCTTACCTGAGCCTTTCTCAACCAGACTCATGCACTCATCACCGTTTATTGCGAGGGGTTTTTCCACGAACACCGCTGCCCCATGTTCCAAAGCCTTCATGGCCATTCGTTTATGGAGGAAGACGGGAGTGGTTATTACCACAAGGTCCATTTCCACCTCATTTATCATCTTTTCATAATCATCGAACAATCTGACCTTAGGCAGGACCGAGCCCAATAATTTGAGGTTCCTCGGGGTCTTATCGCATATCGCCACCAATTGCGAATGTTCTAATTTGTTAAAAAGGCAACAATGGAGGATGCCCATCTTCCCGGCTCCGATGACACCTACCCTGACTTTTTCCATGCGACCTTTCTCAAATTTCACTGAATAAAATGGTTGAATTTAAAATGTTGGATTAATAACCTTTTCAACGGAGCTTCAGCCCGATTCCAATAACTGGTGTTCTCTCAGAGAATCTGGTCAGCATATCGTTATATAACTAATGGGTGGGATCTAATTGATACCAAGACGTTGAAAAATAAATATATTCAAATAAAAATATTAATCTATTGTTTCAATTCCGACGGCTCTGACGATGATCGATATACCGAGCTATCACTAAAAGAGCAATGAGGGATGTGGCCAATGCGACCAAGTAATAGAGTGGTGTGGTCTCATATTGGTAGATGGTAGGGCCTGGTGGATTTGTGGAAGGAGACGCGTCGGAAGGAATGTAGTAAACGATGGAACCGCCACTTGACGAATAGAGCACATCATAACTTCCATTCACTTGATCCATCACCTGATTCACAGGACAATATGTAAGGGTGGCCGGGGTTCCCTGGTTCACGGGATAGCAATATCCATACTTCATGTTCCAACTTGAAAAGTATATGAGAATGTCTGTATCATTGGAAAAAATTTGGTAAGGTAGATTATCCACTGGAGATGCTTGACCTCCATAAATGGGGAATCGATGCCAATCCGCATAAGGAGAATTATAGCCGCGATGCTCGGGTGTGCCAAGCCAAGATGCGGTTATGACGTCGGAATCAGAGTAATATGAACCGCTTGTGGTGTTGTCGAGAGGGAACGAGCCTATGTAAATTGTGCCCAAATTTCCTTGTGATAGCTCGCCCGTTGCCGCATAAATAACCTTTGTGTTGAACAATAGGAACACGGTGACGATGAGCACACAAACCGTTAATGTTGCCCGATGGAGGTCCCATTCCTTCTTTGAGCCAGTTATGCCTTTCTTTATCTTTGAGGTAATCATCAACAGACCAAAGACCCCAATAAATAGGAAACCATTTAGGAAAATCAAAAGGAAGGTGAACATCCTTCCAAAGTACAAGGAGGCTGAAAAGCCTGGAACGGTATAGCAAGCGAGAAGGTAGAGCGATGCGATCAAACCTAGTAACAGATAGTTTTCATTCACCTTGCCAATGGCTTTCCTGTTCCTCAACAAGTAGATGACCCCGATCACAGTGATTATCTGAGTGGTCACCACCAGATATTTCAACATGCTATTCAAGGGCGACCCGAAATCTATTAGAAGATATTCCAGCGCGTCGACCCTCGCTAAGGTCATTGTAGTTTGACCGGTAGTTGCTGACGGTGGAGGAGGCCCCAGACCAACATAACCTAATACTATGCCGGAGGCGGTCAAGGCAAACCAGATGATGAAAAAGCAAATCCCATAGAACAATAAGTCCCAGGTAAGGACCTTTTCATGTCTCTGCGCACTCCACCATCCCTTCACAACCGCAAGCACACGTCTGAAGAATGTTTGCTTGGGCCCATCTCTACTTGAGATCCAGCCTTCCCTCAGCGTGATAAATATTTGGAAAAGGACCAGTGCTATCAGCATGACCAGTACTAGGTAGGCAATTGCGTAATGGGAGACAAGGATTCCGGTCAAGAATAGGAAGACAAATATCCTTTTCATGTTCCTTGATAGAAATGGATCGGTAACCGCGAGAAGGAAGCCCACCAAGAACACTTCAGCTATTATCTGCTTATCCAGTTGTACCATCAGAACGAAGAAGGCCTCGTAACCCATGAAGAGGCATACCCCCACAAAAGCTACCTTTGCATTGAACTGTCCTTCTACCACCTTATAGAGGCCTAATGGTACAAAAGCAAAAATTATGGGATATATCACCTTGAGAAGATAGAGCGTATCGATAGATGTCAGGTTGGTCAACATAGGAGCCAAGATGACGATGCTGAGGGCGGTGTTGGCAGAACCACCGTATAACCCAATGGATTGAGAGACATCCCACCAACCATTGGACGTCGTTATCCTGGCCGCACTGTACTCAGAAAAAATATCGTATCCCATTATGTAATTTGTCATCAGGGCTTGATGAAGTAGCAACGATAGGGATAGGCTGAGAACCAACAGCTCATAGTGCTTTGTCTTTGTGCTTAAGATGGATAAAGGAATCAGGCAGATAATCAGAACAATGACACGCATCAGACTTCGATCGCCATAGAAGCCCCCCATTGGGCTGCGACGAACACAACCAGGGGCATCAACACCGCAAAGGCGATCATTAGCCATCCTTCCAGGCTGATGACGTGACCAATTGCCAAAGGTTTGTGTGTCTTATCACGTTTGATGGCAACGAAGGTGAGCGCCACCAATACCGATAGATAGGCTGTGGCTATCATCCCAACGGTAAGGGGCCTCTGCATTATGCCGAAAATATTGAGAAGATTGAGGCAGAATCCGACCACCATCATCAACAGGATACTAAGAGCCAATGCATAGAACGCTGAACGGGTCAGACCTAGGTCGTGCAATCGTGCACATTTTAGGATCATCCCGCCTGGAATGAATAGGAGGAATGGTACCAGTAGATAGCCGATGTAATTGATGGGAGTACCATCACCTACCAGGAATATCGTTGTTACGAAACAGGCTATAATGGCGATTAAGGCGACAGCTAGGATGAAGAACCTGCGATTAGGCCAGTCATTGACGAATGGCCACCTGTCATTCTCCATCTCCACTGTGCTCATCTACTCTCCATTTTTCAATGCTAAAAAACGGCTCGGCCGAATATAATAGTGATATTATTTAACCATAGCACCTAAAATAAGTTCGCCCAGTCTTCGATAGTCGATCAAAATCTTCGGGGTTGGTTGAAAATAATTATATATACCCTACAAAAATCAGCGACGAAGATGGGCCACTCCCCCTTGCGTCATCCAATGTTTCTTTACGCAGTCCTGGGGCTCGTAATTATTCAACTAGTCATATATTTCCTGGCCCCTTCGAGCATTATCACACTATCTCTCTCCATCCCTTTCTTAGTCATCATTCCTGGATTTTTGATCACACACCTCTTCCTTGGGAGATACGGTCTGGAAATTGTTGAGACGATCATTGCTGCAATTTCGATCAGTGCCGTTCTTGCCCTGGTCTCTTTCCTCCTCACTTATCTTGTCCAGGATGGCGGAAGCGTGTCCTTGGCGGCAACCGCTCTAGCTGGGTTAAGCGGTCTGCTATCGGTCATCATGATCGCAAAGGGGCCGGCTGAAACGATCGAAAAAGGTCGTGCAGCACCAGATCAGAACATGAGCAGAGGCGGTGTACGGACCTGGAAGGAGAGGACGAAGAAGGAGAAGTTGCTGGTAGTAGCATCTTTTTTACTCATCATCATCGTTATCGGTGCATCCGTCGGACTTCTCATGCAGGTGAAGAAGGAGCAATACACGGAGTTCTATATCTTGAGCAATAATGGTGGCGCGTACAATTATACGCGCAACTATTCCGTAGGCGCCGAAGATTCTATAGTTGTGGGTCTAGCTAACCACGAGGGCAAGGAGATCAATTATACCGTTGAGGTCTGGTTGGTGAATTACACCTATGCCAACCAGGAGGTCTGGGTCCATCAGATGTTCTTTGTCAATGGATTCAATGTGACACTGGATAATGTGGACGTTGACCTCAATGAACCCTGGAAGGCCCAATTCGAAACCAAAGTACCAGTTAACTTGACCACCTCAGGACCCTTTTTCCTATTTTTTATCATGTTCAAGGGAACGGCCGATCCCTTGCCAGAATATCCATTGGACCCAAACAAGGATTATTCGACGGATGTGGATGTGAGTTGGCGCATAGTCGAATGTGTGAACAAAGAACTTCAGTACCTTCGGTTAGAGGTGAATGTATATCCTTGATCCGGTGTTCTCCATCCATTAGAGATCGGAGCAGGGGGTGAAGATGCATATGGTTCATGATGCGGTAAATCCGGAGGAAAAGGAGAAGGTCGACCTGAATGTCTTCATCCTCTCCTATAATCGCCCGGATTATCTTGAGGCCGTGATCGGTCCTTCGTCGAGTTTCCCATACCTCGAAGCATAACCATTCTGGACAATGGGAGCACCGCACCGGTGAAGGAAGCTCTGAAGGAAGAGCTTCTTTGGGGGTCCGTTGGAATGGTTCGGATATTGGGCACCCGTCCATCTGGAATTTCAGGAGGGCGATTGCGAGCCCGGAAGGGAAATTTTTTTACATGATGCACGACGACGACAGAATTCTTCCCAATTTCCTGAGCACTTTATGTCATTTCTTGGAAGGCCGACCCGATTTCGTGGCAGTGGGTTGCAACGGGTGGCTTATCGACACGAACGGGGCTAGGATAGGGAATCGCCTCCTAAAACCAGGAAAGGAGCCATTACGGACATATGGCAACCCGGCTGAGATGGCCTTGCTGTATTCGAATTCCTTCATACCTTTTCCTTCGATCGTTTATCGGAATGGACCCCCTCAGAAGATAATGTTGAAGGAGGAGAACGGCAAGGTGGGACTCACTCTTCCTCTGCGAACTGGCCGATTATGGTAAGATTGGATGCCTCGGGGAATGTCATTTCGAATATCGCATCCATACCGGGCAGGACTGCGGCCTTTTGCCGTTTGATGAGATACGCCATCGTGATGATATCCTGATTGGACTCGCGGAGAACGACATGGCCATCAAGAAGAAGGTAATACGGAACGTATCGATCTTCGAAACGCGGCAGGCCATGATGGGGGTTTTGAGGACTGCGGTGTTGTCACGCTCGCCCCAGCAGATCTTGCGGCAGATGGAGAGTACACGTACCCCTTACTTCAATCCATTACATCTGGGAGGGATCGTCCTCAATAATCGGGACAGGGCCAGCCTTTGGATGAGTAATCTTAGGCGAAAATGAATAAGATGAAATCTAAATTTGTGGTAACGGCCCTTTTGTATGTTCAGGATTCAAACCCTCAGCACCTGATAGAAATTGGAGATGGTGATAACCTTCGTCGCCTGCTCTGGGCGAATATCGATGTGACCGTACCCATATGAGGCAAAAATGAAATCCATGCCACAACTCCGGGCTGCTTCGAGGTCTCCTTGAGTGTGCCAGACGAGCACGCACTCTTTGACCACAAGATCTTGACCGTCTAGTAGGGCTTTCACCATCTCCCTCTTGTTCAATCTCCTCCCTTGCCAGTCCGAAGAGATGAAACCATCGAGATACTGACCGATATCCAACCGACCCAGGATGGCCTCAGTGGCGGAGGACCTTTTATTCGTGGCCACGAAAAGTCCACACTCCCGTTCCTTGAGCTGTCTCAGGGCTGATTCCACCCCATCGAACGATTTCGATATGATTGTACCCCGAGCTGTCATAAACCCTTTTGAACTCAGAGACGATAGCAGGGTGCTTGTCAAATCGTTTCTGGAAACAGATGCTGGACCATATCATTCAGGTTAAGATGCATCGACTTCATCAGCATCACGGGATGGTGGTTCCATTCCACAGGTTAAGGCCGCCGAGCCCATGGCCAAAAATATGTCCTCGAACGAATCGACCAAGGTTCCATCGAGGTCAAAGATGTAATCTGAGTAGGGCATTATACCTCTCAACGGGAACGATAACCGAACATTGCTATCTCATTCCTTGTCCTGCACCAACAGGCGTCGGTCGATCATATGCGAATTCCTAGAATAGTGATCATACAGTTCTTTGATGGCTACCTCAAGTGGCGTGAAATGGAAATCGCCGATTTCCTTCAGCAGGCGTGAGTTGTCCCCACTGTACTCAGGTTTCATGCCCTCCTCCCTCACGATCACGGGGACGTCTGCCCCTGTGACCTTATTTATCATGTTGGCTATCTGCAGAAGGTCATAGACCTGCCCTGTGCAGGCGTTGTATGCCTTATGACGACCTTCGTTGTAGATGAACCATTCCGTGACCCTGGCTAGGTTGGCCCGCCCAAATATAGTCGAATCTCACGTTCTGACGCAAAGTGATAGGCATCCCATTCATGGCTTTGCATATGGAATTGGATATGAACCAGATTATCCCAGTCCTCATGCGGACCCGAAGCATCCGAAGACCCTGAGATCGACAATCCCTTCCAGCTTTTCTGAATATTTCGCCATGATGTACTTGGAGAAGCCGTACTGGTCCTTTGGGACATGGGTATCGAAGTAGTTCTCTGGCATCCTTGGTTGATAGTCATGACGGTGGTACTTCACACCAGAACCGAAATCGAGATCATCTTGCCGAACCGATGGGCGTTCCTGGATAGATTAAAGAACATGGATAGGTTCTTTTCCAGAACTTCACTTGGTAGACTTTGGTGAATTGGCCGTGGCGTTCCACGTCGCGGTATGGAGGACCAGATCGAAATCGTTCCGTTCTAGATACATTTGCACCTGTCGATAGGAGCAAAGGTCCAGCTCCTTGCTGCTGGGTGCCACGACCTCGTAACTGTCTGCTAGTCGTTCCAAGAGGTTCCGGCCGATGAACCCGCTCCCCCCGGTGAGAAGTACCTTACGCAATTCAATCCTCCTTGGCGGGCTCGAATGACATGTTGGCCTCGAACTCCTCCCGGCTAAGGAACGGGTACATGTCCTTCAAGGGGCTTCGATACGAGCCTGCCCGTCCGGTTTTCGCTCGGACGAAAGCTTCGGTTCGAATATGTGGGTTGGGTCCAGATGTACATGGCAAAAGACCGGTCCCTTCATACAGAGGACCTCGTCGATGACCTCTTCCATGCCTTCCTTTCCTTTTATCTCCCTGAAGGGTATGCCATAAGCAGCCATCAAGAGACTAGTGTTGGGGAAGGCCACTCCAGTCTTTTGGTCGATGCCAAATCGTCTTCCGAAGAAGTTGTCCTGGGTCTGACGTATCGAAGCGTACCCTCCGTTGTCATAATAGAATATCTTCACCGGAAACCGATTGTGGGCTATAGTGGCCATCTCCTGCAGGTTCATTTGGAAGCTACCATCCCCTGCTAGGCAGACCACGTCCCGGCCCACAGCACAAGCGGCGCCTATGGATGCTGGGACATCATAGCCCATCGAGGCACACCCAGAGTTGATGAACATCCTTTGACCAGCCTTTACAATGCCCGATTGGAAAAGACCAAGGCTCACCGTTCCATTTCCAGCCACCACGACCGCGTCAGGATACAGCCTTTGCGTCAGGACGTTGGTGAAGTGATAGGGGTTAAGAGGGTTCGAGTCCATTTGCTCCTGGGTGACAACCGGGAAACGGCGGCGACGCTCCTGGCACCATTCGTTCCAATCCTTCCATCCACCGAGACTCTGGACGGTGATTGCGTTGTGAAGGAGGGGCAGGAAGTCTCTCAGGTCCGCATGGACGGCCAATTCGTAGGTTATAGTTGGCTTCCTTAGCTCATTATAATCGATGTCGACAATGACCCTGCGAGCGGCCCTGGCGTAATATTTCCATGTATAACTACAACCTGGCGGATGTTGTTCCTCGTTCCTAGGAATATGACCAGATCCGCATTCTGAAGGGCGAAGTTGCCAGCCCTCTGCCCCACCGTCCCTATCCTTCCTGCGTACTGGGGGAACGTATCCTCGATGAGATTCAAAACCGTTTGTGTGGTCCTCATGGGAATGTCCATGAATGGCAAGGTTCCGGACCAAACCGATGGTCTTGGACAGACGGACGCCATGGCCAACGACGAATATGGGGCGCTTAGAGGTAGCCAGCATATTTGCCACCTGCTCCACCTCCGATTGGAGTTGCTTTCTGTTGGCAATCCCACCGTACCCACCAGCATCAAATCCTTGAAGCCCATCCTCATCCACTAGGGCCGATTGGATATTGTGAGGTACATCGATCCAGACCGGTCCGGGCCTGCCATAGGTAGCCTCGTGAACGGCCTTCCCCAGGACCCATTTGACATCCTTGGGGTCCTTGATCATCGCCGCATACTTTGTAAGCGGCTTAACCACCTCAATAATGTCGACCTCCTGGTCGCCCATCTGTCTCATATCTAGGCGTCCCTTGAGCGATTCAACCGTCGTGTCGTAGCGTACCTGGCCGGACACATAGAGGACGGGGACCGAGTCGTCCCATTGACCAAATACCCCGTTCAGGGCATTGAGCCCTCCGGGGCCAGTGGTCACATTCACCACTGATAACCTGCCGCTCGCCCGGGAATATCCCTCTGCGGCGATGGCGCAGGCCTGCTCGTGATGGTTGTATACCTTTCGCATCCTTTCCGACTGCCCGAAGGAGTCGTTCAGGTGCATGGCCCCACCACCTGTGACCAGGAATACTGTATCTATCCCAAGGCCCTCAAGGAATTTGACGATGTAGTCACTGAGCTTATCACGGTCCATCCCCCGGCGGTCGATCTCATCCCTTACTTTATTGGACGAAAGATATTCTGCGTCCACGTTCTCATGCATGATGGCCTCGTCTTGGCAAATGGCCTTTTTCAGGGTCCCTCCGCTCAAGACCTCCCGACATGAGAGCTGCCCCTTATGGACTGGTACCGCCATGTAGCAGGTGTCCAGATTGATTGGCTCACCTTTTACAAGGTCCTTTCTAGCAAATAGGCCTCGGACGTGCTCGTTGATGTAATAGATCTCCTTCTTTGGTGGGACACGCCAGAGACCTCCGGAGGCCCCGCACATCTCCTTGACCATGCGGAAGGTCTTCAACCAAGTGCGGCGTTGCTTGGCAGCATGTTGTACGGGGACATATGGATGGGATGGGGGATGTCTATGTGCCTCTCGAAGGTACGCGCCCCCTTTCCATAACCGATTGCCAGGGGAATCAGCGAAATCCTTGTACTCGTGAGAGGATAGCCCGATGACGTTTTCTGGATACCGATTGACCAGGAGGTCGATTGATTGAGCTCGAGCTCCCCTGGTTCTGAGGGATATATTGAAACACATTGATTTATCGCCAGAGGGACCTTGGCGTGGTTGAAGAGGTGGACAATCAGATCGATGTCCTGAATTATCCGTGCCACCGATCGAGACGATAGTCGGACGTTTCTTCTCCAATACCTTATGTACCAGTGGCCAATCGTTCAGGTCGAATGAGGCGATTTTAATAATATCGATATCGAGCTCCTCGCAAAAGTCCACCGACTCTTCGTCGAACGGAGTGGACATGGTCATGATACCTTGGGCCAGGATTTCCTCCACCAGGCGTTTGTAGGCGTTCTTGGAGAGTATCCTGGCCTCAGGGTTCGATGAACGTCACGCGGATGCGGTTGCATGCCCTTGTAATCCCGATGGATCAAGGTATCAGCATTGCGGAACTGCGAGCTTTATGGCCGCCTTAATCTCGTATTCCTTAACCAGAGTGGCGTACTCTTTTATTATCTGGATACCCCTCCTGAGGTCCCCCCAATGGTTGTTGGCGAGCTCAAGAACAATAGGTCTTCGAACATTGGGATTATTGATTTTCCTTACCTCCTAACTATCGAACAGGAAGTATTCGCGCAGGCGGGCGATCATCTGCTCGATCTGTTTCGCGCCTATCCCCGGGTACACCCCGATATAGAACGTGTTGGCCATGATGAAATTGGTATTAGTAAGCTCTCCTATCGTGCGATAACCAGTGCGAGATTTCCTCATTTCGTCAAAGCAGAGGGTTCTTAATAGGGTTGCCGCGAAAAGCATCCTTGTGGCTATGTGCTGAGATTCCAGATAGTCCACCAGGCTATCCCGCGAGAAATCTGAACCCGGTTTGACCGATATCATGAAACCATACCAGCTGGCCTCTGACCCTTCGGCCTCCTTGGGCAGGATGATGGATCGTTCTAGGTCGGCCAATCCATCCCCTCAAGGTCTTCCAGTTACGTCTTCTGGATTGGATGAAATCTGGTAACTTCTCCAGCTGGGCGCAACCAATGGCCGCCTGCATATCCGTCACCTTCATATTGTAACCAAAGTGGGAGAATACGTACTTGTCGTCAATACCGTAAGGGAGTTCTCCGAATTGCTGGGAGAACCTGGCCCCACCAGGCGTTCTGCTTTCCGATGGGGCAATGACAGTCCCGCCCCCAATCCCGGAAGGAGTTGACGATTCGGGTCGAGGGTCATAGTTGTTGGTGTAGACCGCTCCTCCCTCTCCAGTGGTCATATGGTTCGGTGTGGAGAAGGAGGACGTGCCCAGGTCGCCGATGGTCCCGGTGTATCTCCACTCCCCCTCATAGAGGTAGCGTGACCCCAGCGAGTCGCAATTATCCTCGATCAGCCAGAGTTGATTATCATCACAGAATTTTTTCACCTTTGTAAGATCGAAGGGATTGCCCAATGTATGGGCAAGCATTACGACCGCCTTCGTACGGTCCGTGAGGGCCTTTTCCAATAGGGATGTGTCGATATTGTCTCGGGGAATTTTTACGTCCAAGAACACAGGTACTGCACCATATTGGATTATGGGCGAGACGGTGGTTGGGGACCCTTGACTACGGTGGTGTTAACCTCATCGCCCCTTTCGTATGCGCCCTCTTTCCATTTCTACCTGAGGTTAGGGCCATGAAAGCCAGCAGATTGGCCGATGAGCCGGAGTTGACCATTGAGACATGTTTGGTGCCAAGGAACCGGGAGAATCCCTTCTCGAACTGATCAGTATACCTACCCATGGTCAGCCAGAAGTCGAGGGATGCATCTATCAGGTACTTGATCTCGGTCTCATCGAATATCCTTCCCCATAGGATATGGTATCATCCTTGTGGACGCCTCCCTTGTGATAAATCTTGAAATGCTCCGAGGCCGCCTCCAGCACCTTCCTCCGAAGTTCTTGCTCCTCGCTGTTCTGGTTGTCCATTGAGAATCCCATTACAGTAAATGTGATTTCGTTCATATGGATTTGGATTCGGCCACATCTTAGAATGAACGGAATCGTAGATCGATGATGATCGAAACACGAAAATAATCCTTTTGAGCACCCTTAGGAGAATGCTGCCCACGATTTGATTTATATATTGAATTGTAAATGATATTTCAAAATAACTTTAATACCATTCAAATATAACCCCCAATCATTCAGGAATGTGGCTAACGTGAAAGTCGTCATTTTGGCGGGCGGTTTGGCACAAGGTCAGCGAGGAGACGACCGTAAGGCCCAAGCCGATGGTGGAATTGGGCGGGATGCCCATTCTTTGGCACATCATGAAAATCTATTCCCACTATGGATTCAATGACTTCATCATATGTCTGGGTTATAAAGGATATGATGATTGGGAGTCTCTCCAACTATTTCCTCCACATGTCCGACATAACGGTGGACCTGAGGAACAACAAGTTGGAGGTCCACAATAACAATTCAGAGCCGTGGCGGGTCACCATGATAGATACTGCGGTCGACACCATGACGGGTGGAAGGATAAAGAGTCAAGCCCTTCGTAGATGGTGAAACATTCCACATGACCTACGGTGATGGCCTCACGGACATGGACATCAACAAGTTGGTGGATTACCATCGACGCATCAGGACAAAGGCCACACTGACTGCCGTAAAACCAGCTGGGCGATGGGGACAGATGGATCTATTTCCAGATGGCGTCGTTTCCTCCTTTATTGAAAAACCGAAAGGGGATCGGCAGCTATGTCAATGGGGGTTTCTTCGTCCTTGAGCAGGACATCTTCGATTACATCGAGGGAGATGCCACGATTCTGGGAAAGGGATCCGCTGGAGTCATTGGCACAAGATAGGAATTTGGCAGCGTTCAAGTATGACGGTTTCTGGTATGCGATGGACACGCTGAGGGACCGAACCTACTTGGAGAACCTTTGGATCAACTCCAAGGCCCCGTGGAAGGTATGGTGATAGACCTTGGCTATGTCTGAACTCTCTTATATGGGGGAAGAGGGTATTTCTCACCGGCCATACCGGGTTCAAGGGAGGTTGGTTGGCAACCTGGCTCAAGCATCTGGGGGCGGAGGTCCACGGCTATTCCCTCCAACCTGCTAAGGAGCCAAGTCTCTTTGGGGCGTTGGACCTGGAGAGAAGGATGGAGAGCACAATAGGGGATATCAACGATCTCCCCGATCTCCAAGAAGACCTCAGCACGTTCCAGCCTGACATCGTCTTCCATTTGGCGGCCCAGCCGCTGGTGCGATGGTCCTATCAGCACCCTGTGGACACGTTCAGGACGAATATCATGGGCACGGTCAACCTGTTGGAGGCGGTCAGAGCCTGCGAACGGGTTAGAACCTGTGTCGTCATAACCAGCGATAAATGCTACAAGAACAACGAATGGGTATATGCATATCGTGAGAACGATCCCATGGGTGGGGATGACCCATATAGTGCCAGCAAGGGTGCGGCGGAGGTCGTCGTGCACAGTTACCGTTCCTCCTTCTTCCAAGGTCCGCTTAGTCGGGGAAGACATCGCGGTATCGCCACCGCCCGAGCTGGGAACGTGATAGGTGGGAGGGATTGGTCCCCCGAGCGCATCGTACCAGATGCCATTGGCCATCTACAGAGGGGTGAGCCGATCAAGCTAAGGAACCCCCAACGATCCGCCCCTGGCAACATGTGCTGGAACCTTTGCATGGATACCTCCGCCTTGGCATCGCCCTCGATGGTGAGCCCGCGACCTTCGGGTCAGGATGGAACTTCGGACCGTCTCGCAGTAATGTCACCGTCTCACAACTTGTGGAAGCCATCATCCGAGAGTGGGGGAGCGGGGAGTGGCTGGATGTCCACATTCCAACGCCCCGCACGAGGCTCAATACCTTCCGTCTGGATAGCACAAAGTCCAACAATCTCCTAGGCTGGACCCCTGAGTTGGACATTGACGAGGCGATCGCGATGACGGTCGACTGGTATAAGGCCCATGAGGAAGGCGAGGACATGTGGGAGCGTACCATGACCCAGATAGACAGATACCAGGAACGGCTCGGATGCTTGGAACGTTCAAAGGTAGGGTCGAAATGAGGCTGGAGAACGACCGTCTGGATAAAAATGAGCAAGTAATGGGATTGCGCCGTTCCGATCTTAGACCAGGTGGAAGAGTATCATAAAGAAGCGCATGGGCCAGCAACATTCCGGCCAGGTGTGACCCATGTCCCGGTGTCAGGTAAGGTTTGGGACGGCGAGGAAATGAAGGCCTTGGTGGCCAGCTTCGTTGGACTTCTGGTTGACCACCGGTAGCTTCAACGATGCCTTCCAGGAGCGTTTCGCGGCATTCCTTGGGGTGGGGCATGCGCTGACCACCAACTCTGGTTCATCAGCCAACCTGCTGGCCATGACCGCCCTCACCTCGAAGAAGTTGGCAGGAAGGAAATTGGTCAAAGGGTGACGAGGTGATCAACTGTAGCGGCAGGATTCCCTACCACGGTCAATCCCATCGTCCAGAACGGTCTGACGCCTGTATTCGTGGACGTCGCTCTGCCCACCTACAATGTCGATACCGAACTGATCGAGGAAGCGATAACCGACCGGACCCGGGCGATCATGTTCGCCCACACCTTGGGAAACCCTGTTGACCTTCACCGCATCACCAGTCTGGCTAAGAAGCATGACCTCTGGTTGGTGGAGGATTGCTGCGATGCCCTGGGATCCCAATATCACGAAAGGTCTGTAGGAGGTTTCGGCGCCATGGCCACCTTCAGCTTCTATCCCGCCCACCATATCACGATGGGGGAAGGGGGGGCGGTCGTGACCGACAACATAGAGCTATCGCACATAGTCGAGTCCTTCAGGGACTGGGGGCGGGACTGTCATTGCCCACCTGGACGAGACAACACTTGCAGGAACCGTTATGGTTTCCAGTTCGGCGGTCTGCCTGAAGGATATGACCACAAATATGTTTACTCGGAGCTTGGGTACAATCTTAAGATCACCGATATGCAGGCAGCCATCGGACTGGCCCAAATGGCCAAGTTGGAATGGTTCATCCAGAGGAGGAAGGATAATTTGGATCGATCTTTCGAAGGCCTTCATGACCTGGAGGATGTCCTGGTCGCTACCTCAGGGCCACAAAGGGGAGCCAACCCTCCTGGTTCGGCTTTCCTCTCACGGTTAGGGGTGGTCCGAAGGAACGAAAGCTCCTGGTCCAGTTCCTAGATGATAAGAAGATCGGGACTAGACTGCTCTTCGGTGGTAACTTGGTCAAACAACCATACTTCCAGAGCGTGGAGCACCGCATCGTGGGGGAACTGGAGCAGACGGACATAATAATGAACCAAACGTTCTGGATAGGGGTGTTCCCAGGACTCGACCGAGCGATGTTGGACTATGTCGTGACGAGTGTCCATGAATTCTATCATAGAAATTGATGTCCAAACCATGGGTCGGACCTGCATTCTCTAATCGCGAATGGTGTCCTAGGCAATTATTAATAAATATCCTCTTAATTTACCCAGTTGAACTCTCATGAAAGGAATCATCCTGGCGGGGGGAAGCGGAACTAGGCTCTACCCTATGACCTCGGTCCTGAACAAGCACTTGTTGCCCATTTACAACAAACCGATGATCTATTATCCGCTTTCCGTCCTGATGCTGGCCAACATCAAGGACATTCTTATCATCTCCACTCCCGCCGACACCCCGAACTTCAAGACCTTGCTGGGTGACGGGGAGCGTTTCGGCATCAACCTATCCTACGAGGTCCAACCCTCACCGGATGGACTGGCCCAAGCATTCCTTATCGGGGAGTCGTTCATCGGCAACGATGGGGCCGCCTTGATCCTAGGGGACAACATATTCGTCGGCAGTGGGATGAGGGACAACCTCAGCCATGCGGTCCAGAACGTCAAGAGGAACAAGGCGACTGTCTTCGGTTATAACGTCAACGACCCGGAGCGCTTCGGGGTGATCGAGTTCACCAAGGATGGTACCGTCAAATCTATCGAGGAGAAACCCAAGCACCCCAAGTCCAATTATGCCGCCACCGGTCTCTACTTCTACGACAACAGGGTGGTGGACTTCGCAAAGAAGGTCAGGCCTTCCAAGCGCAATGAGCTCGAGATCACCGACCTGAACAACCTCTATCTCCAGGACGGCAGCCTCGAGGCCATCCTCCTGGGCCGTGGGTTCACCTGGTTGGACGCTGGTACGCCTGACTCGCTGTCCGAGGCCACCACCTACATCCAATCCATGGAGAAGCACCAGGGCCTGAAGATAGCATGCTTGGAGGAGATCGCCTACCTGAACGGTTGGGTGGGCAGGGACGTCCTCGAGGATGTCATCAGCAAGAACCCCAAGAGCGACTATGGCATCTACCTGAACAAGGTGTTGGATGGCAAGATCATCTACAAATGAAGGGGGAGCATGAGGGCCACGCCGACCGACCTGAAGGAGGTCATCGTCCTAGAACCTGACCTTTTCCAGGACCAGCGTGGATGGTTCATGGAGTCCTATTCGCACCTCAAATATGCCCCCCTCGGAGTGGCAGTGATATTCAAACAGGACAACCACTCCTATTCCGCCAAGAAGGGGACGGTCAGGGGACTGCATTTCCAAAAGGCGCCAATGGAGCAGGCCAAGTTGGTCCGCTGCAGCCGCGGCTCGGTGCGTGACGTGGCGGTCGATATCCGGAAGGGGTCGCCAACCTATTGCAGATGGGTGGCCGTGGAATTGACCGCCAAGAACAACAGACAGTTGTTCATCCCATCCGGGTTCGCCCATGGGTTCGTGACCCTGGAGGACGATACCGAGGTCCAGTACAAGGTCGACAACTATTACAGCAAGGAACATGACCGGGTGGTGCGGTTCGATGACCCAACCATCGGGGTCGATTGGGGGACCGACCGACCCATCCTCTCCGACAAGGATGGGAAAGGTCCGCTACTGAAGGATTGTGACAATGATTTCTCCTTCATTGGTTAGGTGGGGCCGATGCGCGTCCTCGTGACCGGTTCCGAGGGGCAGCTCGGCCATGACGTGGTGGAGGCCTTGAGAGAGCGGCATGAGACCATCGGAGTGGGTCGGAGAGAGATGGACCTGACCCGCCCTGATGCCATCCCCGATATCCTCCGCAGTATCGCCCCAGATTGCATCGTTCACTGCGGGGCGTACACCAAGGTGGACAAGGCGGAAGAGGAACCAGACCTTTGCCGGCTTGTGAACGGAACGGCCACTGGGGTGTTGGCCAAGACCGCGGAGGAGCTGTCCTCCCACCTCATCTACATCTCCACCGACTATGTGTTCGACGGCAGGAAGGGCGCGCCCTATGAGATCGATGACCGACCGGCCCCGCTGAACGTTTATGGAAAAAGCAAGCTGGAAGGGGAGATCGCAGTTCGGTCCCATCTACATGAACATCACATCGTGCGCACCTCGTGGGTGTTCGGCCACCGAGGTAACAATTTCGTCGAGACCATGCTGAGGCTAGGCAGGGCCGGAAAGGAGCTCCGGGTCGTCTCGGACCAGATAGGTTCCCCCACCTACACCCGGGACCTGGCAGACGTTGTTGGTGAATGATGGTCGAGGACCAGAACTATGGGACGTACCATGCCACGAACGAGGGGGAATGCTCCTGGTACGAGTTCGCTCAGGAGATCTTCCGCCTGGCAGGGATAGATGCGACGATGAGGCCGGTACGATCTGAGGATTATGCGACAAAGGCGATTAGACCGAGGGACTCGCGGTTAAGCAAAGCTTCATTGGACCATAGTATGTTCTCCCATCTACCACACTGGAGGGATGGTTTGGAGAGGTATCTGATCGAGAGACGGGAGTCGATTGCATGAAGATCCTGGTAACTGGGGGGGCCGGGTTCATCGGTACCAACTTCATCAACTATTACCTGGAGAAGCACCCGGAGGCAGAGGTCATATGCCTGGACTTTCTGACTTATGCCGGGAACATGGACAATTTGAAGTTGGCCAAGCGTAACCCTCGTTTCCGCTTCGTCCGGGGGGACATAGGGGACAAGGACCTGGTCTTCAAGCTCTTTGAGCGTGAGGGCTTCGATCAAGTGATCAACTTCGCGGCGGAGTCCCATGTGGACCGTTCCATCGAGAATCCAGACATATTCGTGAGGACGAACGTGCTGGGCACCCAGGTCCTAATGGACGCCTCCCGCAAATTCCACACGAAGCGGTTCCACCAGGTGTCAACGGACGAGGTGTATGGGGACCTGCCATTGGACAGACCGGACCTGCTTTTCACCGAGGACACGCCGCTCCATGCCTCCAGCCCATATTCCGCCAGCAAGGCGGCGGCGGACCTATTGGTATTGGCGTACCATCGGACCTTCGGTCAACCGGTCACGATCTCCCGATGCTCGAACAACTATGGGCCGTTCCAGTTCCCGGAGAAGCTCATACCCAAGATGATCCTTCTAGCCCATCATGATAAACCCTTGCCAGTCTATGGGAAGGGGGAGAACGTCAGGGATTGGCTCCACGTCTACGACCACTGCACCGCCTTGGACCTGATCCTGGAAAAGGGTACCGATGGCTCGGTCTATAACGTCGGGGGTAACAACGAGTGGCGTAATATCGACCTCGTCAAGATCTGATCCTCAAGGAGATGGGAAAGGACCATTCGCTCATCCATTATGTCAAGGACCGTCCGGGTCATGACCTGAGATATGCCATAAATGCCAACAAGATAAGGTCGGAGCTCGGACTGGAGGCCGAAATTCGATTTCCCTTCGGGATAAAGGTCACCATCAGCTGGTACCTGGACAACATACACTGGTTGGACAGTGTGGCATCAGGTGATTATAGGCTAACAAAATAGATAATCACGAAGTGATCGGGTCGTACCGATGGCGTTGCCTAGACCGGAAACCTTGTGCCAATTCAGGTGGATGGAATGAGCATTAGACTCGTCAAGGAATATGACCGCCCACATCCTGCCCTTTACCTGGGTCGATCAACACCATTGTCTCGTTAACCTTTAGAGCCACCAAAATTGGACCGGAGGAGTGCCGACACGACCTCAGCTTTCAACTGCCAGGTGTTCTCCAGCGCTTCCTCCTTTATTATCTGTCTGTATTCCATGTCGTCCCTGAAGGCCACTGCCTTATCGACCGCGGCGATGAACCCAGGGATGTCCTTCCCTATGAGGACGGAGCGGTATTTGCGACATTCAGGAAGATCGGTGGTGACGATGGGATGACCGAGGGCCATGTACTCGAACAATTTGATGGGGATGTGGATCGCGTGATATCGTTGAGCAGGAAAGGGATGATCGATACGGTGAAAGCACCAGCATAGCCAGGAAGGTCCTGGTAAGGAACGGGGCCAAGAACATGGATGTTCTTCGACCCACTGGACCGTAATACGTTCACGGTCTTATCGTAATCCAACCCGAACAAAACGATGTGATAATTCGGTCTAGCCTCAGCGAGGGCATTGATAAGATCATAATCCATCCAAGATGCCAGGGCTCCATAGTATCCGATGACTGGTCGTCCTGAATCGATCATCTTAGCATAGGCATCCGGTAGCGCCTTGGACCTGGTAGCATTTGAGAAGTGGTCAAAGTCAACCCCGTTGGTTACCAGAGCGCAGTTGCCAGTTCGATGCTCTAAAACCTCATGGAACAACTTGTCCGCCGTGGCTATGACGATGCACCTCTCGTCCCTCAATATGTTGTCGTGACGTTCGAAAACGGTACGAGGTATTTCCACCCCGGAGATGGTCGGGTCGATCTCGTCGATGTACTCGTAGAGGATGACATTCCCCTTCTCCATCTCTCTTTTGACGAAATCCCAATCGATCTTCAGGTTGGTGGAAAGGATGTATAGGATGTGGGGACCCATTTTTCGCACTAGCCAATGGAAACGGTTGGTAAGATAGAGGCCTGGGGCCATCCTATCATACCCTTGCACATGGTCGTAACCGGCGTTCTCGGTGCAAAAGAAGAACAGATGTCCTTGTTCAGCCAGATTCCTGCCCATTTGTTGGGGTCGTTGGAACAGGTAATGGTTCCAATCGATGGAAGGACAGGAGATTATCACCGATCGACCCTGATTTTCCCTCAATATCTTTGCCAGGGCCTCCTTCTCCCCTGGACGGCCGAACCGGTTCAAGAGACCCTTCATCTTGTTGACCCAGTGCATTAGCAAGCGGTTCCCTTCTCCCCCATTGATGTCGCAACCGATATGAAATTCTTGCCACTATATTGTTGTGACGATTAATATGTCCCGACCTGCGTCCGCTCCCATTGCACCCAGGAGACCAATCGACACAAGCTTGGATCCAATGATGCGATAGCCCGATAAGAGCCTTCACTCCACTTTGATAGCTCTGCGCTCGGTCTCCTCCCTGAGCTTAATCTCAAGATAGATGAAGCTTATGGCCGATATCCCGAGACGCTGGTCGCCAGCATGTCAAGCGCGATCTGCATAGGGGTCTCATGGAACAATAGGATCAACACTATACCCATCACCGTGAATAGGGCGTAGATCGTGATGAAGCCCCAAGTGCCTGTGGCCAATCCATAACGCTGGAACATTGTGGCTAGACCGAAGAGCGAGAATGCCAAAGATCACTATTGGGAGTATATCTGCAGCGGCGAGGAATTGGTCGCCGAAGGTTATTCGGAGCACGAAGGTGGGGAACAGTGCGCAGAACAGGGTTATGGCCCCTGACATTATCAGACGATTACTAGAGGTGTATTTATTTATGTACCAGCGCCTTAGTGGACTCGCCCTTGACCTTGGCCCCACTGAATCGAGGAAAGGTGACCGTAGTGATGGCCAATGGTAGCCATAGCACGATCTTGGCCAACATCGAGCACGCGGAATATAGCCCGGCCTCGGTCGGGTCAAGGAAACCCCTGGCCAACAGGTTATCGACATTGACTATGACCATGAACGATATCGTGGAGACCGCCACGGGGATCGAGTATGAGACGATGCCTTCCATCTGGTAAGGCTTTCGTTCCTTCTTCCAATAGTCCCGCAGACCAAAGAAAAGCCAAGCGAAGGCGATCGCCGTACCGAGGAGAACGGCAGCGAACGCTCCCAGAACGCTCCACCCCAGGCTCACCAGCAATATGCCCAGGATCAGTTTCATCAATGGGTTGAGAAGGTCGTTTGAAGCTAAGCGAGCGAATCGCTGCAGGGCTTGGGTGGTACTAATCGCCGGGGTTCCCACCATAAGCAGGAACGCACCAATGGCGAGCAGGACCATCAGCATTCTTATCCTTGGATGTCCAGGAATGAGAATAAGAAGGGCGATATCAGGATGATTACCAGACCCAGTACCGCTCCAACGAGGATGCAGAAACGGAGGTTGCGACGCATCAACCAGGCGATCTCATGGTCCCTCTCCTCCGCCTTAAGACGACAGAGGTAGTAAAGCAGGGTGGTCCCCACCAATGTGCTTGGTATGCAAGCATGAGGAACACAGAGAGCATCGATGCCAGCTCCGATAATTCATCGGGTCCGAGGGCGTGTCCCATATAGCTTTGGAACAGGTAGTTGAGGAAACCGCCTGCGACCGCCGCGTGAACGTCATCATGGCCGGCTTGGCCAGACCCTCGAATGAGAACCGCCTCAGGTCCATCGCGGCCCGGATAGGGGCTGCACCATTATATTAGTTGATGACAGGATGATCTTGGAAAAGAATGCGTTCCACACGTGTCACCGGGATCGCGATACTGACCCACGTCCTTCAACTTGCCCCCCCGGTCTTGGGCTGGCCCTTCTCATCTCCCGGTGCTTCATCTCCACGATGATGAAGCTGATGACAGCTATGCTCGCGCTCGCCGCCAATAGGGCCAAGGCAATCTGCATGGGACTGTCATGGAAGAGCACCATCAGGCCGACGGCGACCACCGTGAAGACCGCCATGGTGACGATGAGGGACCAGACCTCTCGGGCCAGGCCATAGGTGCGGTAGACGGCGGTCAGGGCAAGGAGGGCGAATGCCAGCACCACCACTGGTAGCACGTCCACTGCGTCCAGGTATTCCGAACCGTAGACGAAGCGCAGGACGAACTCGGGGAACAGGAAGCAGAAAGCGGTGATTGCACCCAATATTACGACGCTGTACAACAATGCTTGGCGCATGAGGGCGGAGGGGTCGAGCGAACGGGCCTTGGACTCGGTCAGACGGGGCAGCGCCACAGTGGTGATGGCCGAGGTGAGCAACAACAGCATCTTGCCCAGGGTGGAGCAGGCGGAGTATAGGCCGGCCTCCTCGGGCGGTAGGTAGCCCCGGGCCAGGAAGGTGTCCACGTTCGTGATGATGAGGAAGCTGATCGTGGACAGGGCGACCGCGCCAGTGTAGAACCATTGGTCGCCCACTATGGTGGGTCGGCGCTCCATGCGCAGGTAATCCCGCATGCCGATGTAAAGGATAAACAACGCCGCGATCGTGCCAAGGATGACCGCGCCGAAAGCCCCGGCCACGCCATAGCCCACCCCTACCAGGATGATACCCAAGAGCAGCTTCACGAGAGGGTTGGCCAGGTTGAAGAGCGCGTAATAACGGAAACGCTCCAGGGCCTGGGTGGTCGAGTTCACCGGTGTCCCGACCATGGTCAGGAACGCTCCGACGGCCAGAAGCAGGAGCAGATCCTCATGGCTAATGTCCAGGAAATCGGAGAGGATGGGGGACAGGAGCAGAACCGCCACGGTCATCGCAACTCCCACCCCCAGGCAGATGATGCCATTGCGACGGATGAGCCAGGCGATCTCCTCATGGCGGCCCTCCACTTTGAGCCTGGAGACGTTGCGCAGCATGGTGAGCCCGATGATGGTGCTGGGGATGGTGAGCATGGTGTAGATAGAGATGAGCGAGGCCAGCTCGGAATAGTCCGCCGGCCCTAGGGCCCTGCCCATGATGCTCTGGTACAGGTAGTTGCATAGACCGCCGATCAATGAGGCGGCAAGGATGAGCATCGCCGGTTTGGCTAGTCCGTCCGAGGACAGAGACCCTGAGGCCACGTTTGGGATATGCGCTTTATGTATATCATGGGATTCGGTGCCAGATGCCCTAGATATCGTGTATGGGCAGTCTCAGGCCCTCTTGCCCATTTTCTCGCGGTACAAGGCTATGGTGCGGTCCAGGATCAGCTGCCGGTCATACCGTCCGATTATCCCACTGTAGGCCTGGACCATGGAGCGGCGCAACCCCTCATCCTCCATCATGCGCACCATGGCCTGATGGAGGGCTACCTCGTCCCCGGGGGGAGCGGCGAGGCAATGGCCATCCGTCGCCTCGATGAAAGAGCCCACCGCGCTGCAAACCAGCGGCTTCCCATAGTACATGGCCTCCAGGGTGACCCGGCTGAAAGGCTCAGGGTAGAGGGAGGGGAACACCACCGAGTCCATCTGGGCCAGGTAGTCCGGGAGGTCGGAAGGTGCCTTTCGTCCCAGGAACTGCACCCGGTCCCTCAGGCCCAGCTCGTCGGTCATTCGCTCCAGCTCCTTCTGGTAAGGCCCGTCCCCGACGATGGCCAATCGCATCCGGCCCTCCCGGCCCAACGCCATGGCCTTCAATATTATGTCCACCCCCTTCTCGTCCGAGAGGCGTCCGACATAGCCGAAGAGGAAGTCGCCCTCCCGCCTCACCAGGTCGGAGGGGATGGCGGACGGGGGGCGATACTGGCCCTCGTTCAGGGCATTGGGTATGATCCGGGCCTTGCCGACGTCGATGCCCATGCGCCGGTAGGCCTGCAGGATGGAGTCCGAAAGGGCGATGTAGGCATCGCTCCGTCTCACGCACCAGCGCAGGGTCAGTCCCTTCAACCATTGATAGGGGGCGAAACGCGCTGTACCATGCTTGCGGACGGACCAACGCTTGGCGCAAGGGATGGAGCTGCTGATGCCGCATCGTGCCTGGCAATCGAAGTTGCCGTAGATGTCGCAACAGGCGTCCAGGCAATTGAGCACCGTCACCAGCTTGGCCCCGGTGGCTCTGGCCAGTATCAGTCCGAGGGGGACATGGACGATGTTGAACACATGGATCATGTCGATGTTCCCCTTTTCCCGCAACCGTCCGAAGGCCAGGAGCGCCATGAGGTTGTACCCCAACAAGGTGGGGAGCTTCTTGGCGATCGATACTGGCCTTCCCCCATCGGAGAAGTGCGCGCAACCGTCGCCTGTGGCCACCACCATCACGTTGGCGCCTC
The DNA here is from genome assembly GCA_963789555.1 of Methanomassiliicoccaceae archaeon. Lineage (GTDB taxonomy): Archaea > Thermoplasmatota > Thermoplasmata > Methanomassiliicoccales > UBA472 > JACXTP01. The sequence continues at coordinate 317,104 of CAWBKY010000004.1, forward strand.
GTTCGATGAGGCCGGTGCGGAGCAGGTCGGCGCTGATGGCCGCCCCTCCCCGACCGCAGGGAGGGAAGTCCGTGGTGATGATGAGGACCTTGAGGTCCTCGCCGCTCTCACGCCTTTCCTCCACCGCCATGGACATGCACCTGTGAACGATTTCCCAGAACGGTCCGAACATAATAATATCCTTGCCCGTGGTTGAGCTGGAAGCGCGTCGGTATGCTGGCCGGACCCTGGCCTCGGTCGGGGTGATAAGGAATAAATATAATACCGGTGCTCGGAGCCCCATCCGAAGGTGCATTAGATGGGAATAAGCATGGCCATTTGTGAGCTGGACTCCGAAAAGTCCCTGTGCAAGAACATGAAGATATCCGTCCTCAAGGTGAACCTGAAGGACGTTAAGGGTTTCGAGTCCTGCGCCGAGTTCGACATGATCGTTCCCTTGGCCGAAGCCAAGGCGGTCATGGGAGCGGACTGGGAGGGCTTCCTGAAGCGGAACCGCATGGACGCGGAGATCGAACTGGTCTACATGGAGAAGGTCAAGAACGACGCGGACAAGGCCAAGCTCCTGCCGGTGGCGAAGAAGCAGTACACCGGCTGGGTGGTCCTGGACCAGGCGGACCAGGCGTCGAAGCAGAGGATGCTGGACCTGGCCGACCCGGACGAGCGCCTGACCAAATGGGACATGCTCTCCTTCGACGAGATGGGCGAGACCTGCAAGAAGTGCGAGCTGTCCTGGGACGAGGGTCGTGGTTGCATCGGCACCTTCGGGCCGGAGACCGGTGAGCTGCCAGCGCTGGCAAAGAAGTACGGATGTAGCATCATCGCCTCCGTCCCGGACGCGGTGAAGCACAAGACCAAGTTCAAGGTGGAGGACGCCCCACGCCTGCTCGAGGAAGTGAAGGTCATGCGCGAGAAGCTGCCCCTGGAGAGCAAGATGGCGGTGCGGCGCTACTCCGGCGTCCTGGACCGCTTGGAGAAGGTGGCGAACATCTCCATAAAGTACGGGGTCAGGTTCTACTTCATCTGAACATATCAAAAACCTTTTTATCATTTTATCCTTCTGTTCATCATTTATAATTGATTTTATTTTTTAAATGTTAATAAGTTTTAATAACTGAGGCGTGAATGTAAAATATGGGGGGGAGTTGGTATTCCAAGTCTCAGGTTTGGTGGGCGGGGTAGGTCCCTTTCGCCGAGGGGCGGGATGTTGTTCTTCAGCTTTTTCCTGATGATGGGATTGATCTCAACTGCATTTGCGATCAGTGCATATATGGAGGTCCGGGAAGTACAGGATTGGCCATCGACCACCGGGGTGGTCGCAGGGACAGGGATTGGGGAGCAGTACGATAGCGGAGGGAAGAGGGAATCCATCATATTACGATTACCTTCCTCAGTTGCAGTACACCTACGAGGTGGACGGGGCCACCTACATAGGGAGCGATGTGGCCAAGTTAGAGACATCATATTCGAGCTATGCTGACGCTCAGAGCTATGTCGAACAACATGCGGTCGGCTCCCATGTCGTCGTCTATTACAACCCTGACAATCCCTACGAAGCGGTGTTGGAGAAGAATAGTGAGACCGACGCCCTCATCATTCCAGCGATAACGTCCATCTTCGTGGCGATAGGGGCCATCGGATTGTTTTTCTCATTCAGGAAGTGGAGATCTAGGGATGAAGTGATGTGATCAAGGTCAAGGAGATATTACCATGGGACTGATGGGTGCATTGAAGGACAAGCTCAACGAGACGGGGCTGACCGAACAGCTCTGCGGCCATCTCAACGGCTGCGGGCTCAAGGCCAGGGTGGTCGATAAAAAAGGGCCGGAGGGGTTGCATCATTCGATGGCGATCATTGGGATGCCACCGCTTGGCTGTGTCAAGCTGGAGGGGTGCAACATAGACTACGTGGAGATGTTCCGCTACATCGAGCATAAACGTAGCGGTTTCAGCGTTGGTGTTGGGGGTATGAGCATAGGCAATCCCTCGGATAACCTCGCTTACGAGTACACCGCATCCACCCGCTTCGACGTGGGTGACAATGATAAGGAGCTGAGGGCGGAGATCGATTACGTCACCAAGGGTCTGATGAAGAAGGAGGTGGTGGACTTCTCGTGGAAGGGCGGGGCATTGGCACAAAGGCTCAACCAGGACACCCAATTGAGATCGATGCTCCAGGCCTTGGGCATGCCCTGGATCGAGGTTAGCGCCAACAAGAAGGACAGTTATGTGGAGATAGGGCAAGGGCATACTCGCGCCGGTACCTTCGACCTGTCAACGGGAAAGTACGATTTCCCCAGCCCCCAGATGCTGGCGGTCTACGACCACATCTTCGGGGTGGTCGGAACGATGAGGACGCGCCTAGCGAGATGATCATCGAATGGTCTGGACGGCGAGACCCGCCCTCCGCCGTCTAGCATATTCCTCTTAGGTCATTTACTAAGTGTCCGTTTTCGCCTCAACCCTTTTCTTACCGCCCTTGTTATGAGACACGGACAGCAGGATCGATATCGCCAGTATCCCGAGTATGGCGGTCAGCGAGACGCTCACAGGCATGTGATAGATGTCGGATATCAGCATCTTCACGCCGACGAATGCGAGGATGGCGGCCAGCCCGTACTTGAGGTAATGGAAGGCAGGCAGGGCGCTGGCAAGAGCGAAGTACAATGAGCGCAGACCCAGTATGGCGAACGCGTTGGATGTGTAGACGATGAAAGGGTCGGTGGAGATGGCCAGGACCGCCGGGATGGAGTCGACGGCGAACACCACGTCGGTCAGCTCCACGAACAGCATGGCCAGGAAGAGGGGGGTGGCCATGAGCACCCCCTTGTGCCGCACGAAGAACTTGTCCTCATGGAACTCCTCCGTCACCGGCATGAAGCGGCGGAACAATCGAATGACCGGGTTCTTGTCTGGACAAAGCTCCTTCTCCCTCTGCAGCAGCATCTTCACGCCGGTGAAGATCAGGAAGGCGCCGAAGATATAGACCATCCAGCTGAACTGCTCCACCAGGGCGATGCCGGCGGCGATGAACAGGCCGCGGAAGACCAAAGCCCCGATGACGCCCCAGAAGAGCACCTTGTACTGCCATTTGTCCGGGACGCAGAAGTAGGAGAACACCAGGATGAAGACGAAGAGGTTGTCCACGCTGAGCGCCTTCTCCATGGTGTATGCGGCGGAGAACTCCAGAGCCTTCTCGGAGCCCATGAACAGCCAGACACCGAGGTTGAAGACCAGGGCCAGCCCGATCCAGAACAGGCTCATCAGCACCGCCTCCTTGGTCTTGATGACGTGGGAGCGGCGGTGCAGCACGCCCAGGTCGAGGGCGAGCATGACGATTATGAAGGCGAAGAACCCTATCCAGACCCAATCCATCTGGCTCAAGCCCAATGCCCCCTAGCTGGGAACGGTTCGGGCTCGAACGATCTGTCGTTTTTCACGATTGATTACCATTTGAAGGCATCATTCATAATCATATATATCTTTTCATAAGTTCTCATAATTATTAATATTAGAATGAGCATTCCTAAGTTATGTCCCCGATGATCCTGCCGGACTGTCAAGGGCGCCTTCCCCAGGTCGACCCAACGGCCACATTGATGCCCACCGCAGTACTGGTCGGAGCGGTGAAGGTCGGTGCGGGATGTTTTATCGCCCCCCACGCCACCATCCGCGCCGACGAGCCCGGGTCCCAGGTGGTCATCGGGGACAACTGCAATATCCAGGACAATGTGGTCGTGCATGCGCTGGCCGGCTCGACCGTCAGCATCGGGGATGGGTCTTCGCTCGGCCATTCCTGCATCGTGCACGGTCCGTGCGCCCTCGGGAAGATGTGCTTCATCGGCTTCGGGGCGGTGGTGTTCCACGCCACCTTGGGCGATGGGGTGGTGGTGATGCACCGAGCGGTGGTGCATGACGCCGACCTGCCCTCGGGAAAACTGGTCCCCATCGGAACGGTGCTCGAGGGTCAGGTGGATGCCTCCTCCCTTCCCGACGTCCCCGAGGAGACCTTCCATTTCGTGAGGAGGGTAGTCGCCACCAATGTGAGCATGGCCAAAGGCTACCGGCGCTCTAGCACCGATGAGTTGGAACGTTCAGTCGAGGAACAAGCATTAAAGCATCCTTCGTAATTCCTTGGGAACGATGGACATAGAGGACCGGACCCGCTGGGTCCTGAGCGTGGACCGCCGCATGCTGGTTATGAAGGAGGTGCACGAGAACGGTGTGATCCGCGCCGCGGAGGTGGCGGAGCGCAGCGGCAGGTCGGTCCAGAACATCAGCCGGGCCATCCATGAGCTGGAGTCCATGGGCCTGGTGGAGTGCCTCACGCCAGAAAAAGGGACCTGGAAGCGCTACATCCTCACGGCGGAGGGCAAGAAGGTCTATGAGGAGCTCCGCGAGAAGCACCTGACCGAGTGATTTAAAAAGTCATTTCTAGTTTCATCATGTCACTTGCCTGATTCATTTCTGACATATTGGCCAAGCATTCTCCCTCTCTTGATTCTCTCGAATTCTTGGTCCTCCGACATTTGTTCCTCAAGGGCGTCAGCAACCTCTGGGAACATCTGAATCATGATCGAATCGTTGAAGGCCTTCATGGCAACTACCATTGGTTCCTCCTCGTTCAGCCTGAACCGAGGACCATGTTCCATCTTGACCAGGACGTTCCATTTGAGCAATTTCTGTATTGCCTTGGAAGCACTGTCCCGATGGACATCCACCATTCTGCTCAGGTCGGCGATGTTGAATTCCATTCGAGGGGATGCGATTAATCTTTCCATGATCGCAAGTTCAACGGTATTGCCCAAAATACCCTCGAACGGTCTCTCAAGCGTTCTCATCGTATCAGAATATGCATGAAATGACCAAGAGATAAATATGTCGAATAAATTCAATATTAATAACTGATAAATTGTGCATCAAAGGCGACCTCGACCCCCTTTCCATATGATGATCCCGTGTGAGGCTAATGCCTTGATGACTCTTCCAGCATCCGCATAATAGTTCTTTGCCTTCTTCTTTTTACACCCCAGATAAGAATTCTCTACCAAGCCGTCTAGGACGTTCTCAAGGTCTTCAATGTCCGCTCCAAGGTCTCGCTCGATCGCCTTTAAGCTGATACTATGGCTCTGGCTAAGGCATCTTCCCCGGACAAGATATTCTAAAATGTCTCTCTGGTATTGGTTCAATCCACAGCTCAACCGATCACCCTAACGGCCGCATCTTTGGGGTCCCGCATTAATTCGACAAAAAACACCAGTGGATTTCTATGCTGACCTTACAAGGAATG
>CAWBKY010000005.1:0-166881 GCA_963789555.1 Methanomassiliicoccaceae archaeon
TAACAGGGAAGTACCTAATAACCTATTGAAAGGCAATGAAACGGACAATCATGCTGTTGTTGAATTTGTCCGATGTAGATAAATTAAAACTCAAAACGACAATGGAAGCTTACACCACGGCCTATCATATTTCTGCATCATGGGGTTTTAATAATAAAACATGGAACAAGATCTATAATCACCGTGGGACCTATGCCATAGTACGGCAGATGGTCCCCGATCTTCCATCTGGCCTAGTGCAGGCTGCTAGAGATGTGGCGTGCGAGAATTTAAAGATGTTAAAGAACAGAATGTTGCCTAGACGTAAAATCTATTCGGCAATGCGGTATAATAGAAATGTATTAAGATTTAACTTTCAAAAGTCATGGGTATCAATCGGGACGACCCAAGGTCGAATTAAGACTATGTTAAAAATACCTGATTACTTTAATAAATATATAAATTGGAAAATAATTTCATGTGTTTTAAAATATGAAAAATCGAAGGACAGGTTCTATCTAGGGACTGTTGTTGAATGTGATACACCCCCTCCAAAATTGGATGGGGAGGTGCTGGGAATTGACCGAGGATTGATCAATCTTGCGGTCTGTTCCAATAATATATTTTTTAATTCTTCGTGAGATAAGAAACGTTCGTGGGATGTATGAGTATAATCGAGCTCAATTGCAGGCTAAAGACACCCGTTCTGCAAAAAGGAAGCTAAAGGCTCTAGCGGGAAGGGAAAAACGGTTTACGGCCTGGGTAAACCACCGAATATCGAAAACAATTGTGAACATGTCGTACAATGTGTTCGCCCTCGAGGATCTTTCTGGAATCAATGCAAAAAGGTGCTGGAATAAAAAGCATAAAAGGAATTTGAAAGTGTGGCCTTATTGGTCTTTAGAGCAGATGCTCAAATATAAAGCTGAAGATCTAGCAAAAACTATTCTTCTTGTAGATCCTCAAAACACCTCGATAAGATGTTCAAAATGTGGTCACACATCCAGGAAGAATAGAGCAAAATCGGATTTCAAGTGCATTATATGCGGATACATGTTAAATGCCGATCTGAATGCCTCGAGGAATATCGCCCGTTCTGGTAAATCTGGATTGGGCAGGCTTCTTGCTCACAAGCCAAATGCATCAAGCCATGATGATGGGATGGGTCCCAAATGTCCTGGAGCTTAGGTGCAAGCCCTCCGGTAATAGGAAGGCAGTGAGTCCTAGATGTTTCGGGAGATTCGGTGGATATGAACTCCAAATAGGGGATGGGGGTGGGAGCTGAATATCCAATTGATGGCAATATGGTTTTATATGTCGAGTCCATTTGCCCATCAAATTACCACTGGGTCTGTGGGCTAGCTTGGCCATACTAGGGGGTTCGGGAGCCTTGGACTCCGGTTCAAATCCGGACAGACCCACCACATTTTCCTTCATACTGGCTTGAATTAATGAATCCTAATTATTTTATAAATATATTATTATTAAATTATAATTAATTAATGAATTATAAATAATAAGCTAACACTAAAATTACGATGATCGTGATACACTGACAAGAACAGAGTCAACCTCAAGTTCCGTCCCTCAGTGACATTTGCTCGCTTCTAGAACATTGTTCATCAGATATCGATAGGCTAGGCTCAGGGTCACCATGATATTATGAGCCAATCCAAGCGTCAATCTGGAGATGCGCCCTTTGGTCATTGTCGATGGTTCTAAAACGATTGAAGGGATTCTCGAGAACTCCTTGGTGAATTGAAACTCACGACTTGTTAACGATCCGAAAACTTCCTGGAACTCCCTATCGCTTTCTTAGTCTGGGACATCATGCTCTGGTCCTTGGCGACAAATGCCGTGTAACCAAGCACCAGGAAGTTAACGGTGAGCGTGAAGGAGACTCCGAACGGGGTCCAATCTATCTCAGGCGGAGTTTCATCAATAGTGTAGGGGCACTTGGCTCTGTCTGATCCAAGCCAGGTCCTCCCTACAGTCATCACAGTAGGAATCGAAAGAGGCTACGGTAAAGTTCATCATGCATCTCGCTTCGGTGCAGTGCTTTGTATTGACTATGTCATAATGGGTATTTGCGTTCGGTGAGCAATAGGGGGAATCCAGGCCCAAGGTTCCGACTAACCCCAATAGATGTCCGAGCTCGTGCGCGACGATGATGGCCGCTGCCCAAGGCTCCATCGAACTTGGGAAAACCACGAAAGTCTTAGCATCCAAGGCCAATCCCACGATGCGTGAATTGCGTTCATAGGTGCCGCTCATGATCAGGACATGGATGACGCAGGTGTCACCTCCCTTTTCATAGTCGGAACTTTGCCTTGCCAATTCGGTAACGTCCTCCATCGAATAGCTCTCCTCGCCCAACTCCGGGAATATCATCCCGGTGGCCAGGGCGTTCTCGAAGACGAAGCGCACATCGTCCTTCTCGCACTCAGAGGCGATGATTTCCTTGAAGACCCCGAAATAATCATTGGGTTTGATGGAATAAGGGGTCTTGAACATGTCCACCTCCACCAATAGGTTCGGATAGGCATCGTCCTGCAGATAGTCCCAAGCGAACCCCCCTGGCCATTTGGATAGGTTCTGCTCCATGGCGATTTGCTGAGCATTCTGCCTCTGGAAATCATCTATTTCCTCGGCCTGTCCGGAGACGTACTGAAAGGAAGGGAAAGATATCGAAATCATTGCGGCACATGATAACTACGAGCCGGACGAGAAGCGGAGCTTCTCCATGTCGACGCATCCCTCGCATTAAGTATCAATGTCGCGATCGTGATCATCTGGACATCCAGTGTCTGGTCTTCCCTGCATATCATCCATGCCTCTAGACTGAGAGGACCCACCGGTCCATATAATGACCATTGAACATTGATTCATAGCTATAGATAGTTCATGTCACCGGTCCTCGGTCTCCCAACCCGGGAAGTCAACCATGTCGTTCGGAGGAGGTGAAACCGTTATAAGCCGTGGACCGCTCTAGAGGGCGACATGCACCCATCCGACAAGATGGCGCAGATCAAGGAGGACTTCTCCAAGCGCTCCTCCGAGTACGACGCTGAGATCGTGCGCATAGTGCCGAACTACGAAAGGATGCTAGATGTTGCGGTCTCCTCCCTGCCTTTCCGGGGCGATGCTGAGATCAAGGTGGTCGACCTGGGAACCGGGACCGGCATGCTCGCTTGGAGGGTGAAACGACAGTTCCCGCGTAGCCACCTGCTCTGCGTCGATATGACCGAGGGCATGCTGGCCGTCGCGAAGGAGAGGTTCGGCCCCGGGCACGAGGTCGAGTATCTGACCAAGGACTTCTACCACTTGGAGCTGCCGACCGAACAGGACGCAGTAGTGTCATCCCTTGCGTTGCACCACCTCATCACCGACGAGGACAAGAAGGGCTTTTATCGGAAGGTAAAGGAGTGCCTAAGACCGGGCGGGGTGTTCGTCAACGCCGACGCGGTGCTCTCCTCCGATGAATGGATGGAGGAGCTTTACATGCAAAGGTGGCAGGAGTTCATGGCCATGAGCATGAAGCGGTCGGAGATCGACTCCATACTGGAGCGATTCCGTCGGGAGGACTCCTTGCCCCATCTGCTCGATCAATTGCGGTGGCTTTCCGAGGTGGGCTTCAGCAAGGTGGACGTCGTCTGGAAGGACCATATGGGCGCTGTGGTCTGGGCGCGCCGATAGGCTGGTCCTGACGATGACCCTGTTTTTACCCTTTGTTCTGCTCACACCTCGTGGCTGACCTGCACCATGGCATCGTGCGACTTCAAAGGGACCTCCTTCAAGAACAAAGAGACGACCACCAGTCCGACCAGCGATATGCCTAGGCAGAGCCAGAAGGCCTCCTGCAGCGAGGACAGCAACGCCTCGGGCTGGAAGCCCCCGACCAAGGAGGCGGCGATGATGCTGTTCAGGACTGACAGCCCTAATGTGCCCCCGATGTTGCTGAGGAACCGGTTCGAGGCGGTGGCGGTGGCCCTCTCATGCGGTTCGAAGACGTTCTGGATGGCGATGCTGAACACCGGCATGGTCATTCCCACCCCGATGCACAGCACCGCCGAATAGAGGTAGAGCTGTTCCAAGGGGGTGTCAATCTCGATCCCGCTCAGAAGCCAAGCGCCCAGGCAACAGACGGCGAACCCGACGATGGCGAACAGGCGATACTTGCCGGTCTTGGATATGGTGCGTCCGGTGATGATGGCGGTCAGGGCCAAGGCCAGGACCCCCGGGGTCAGAACCTGGCCCGAGGTCGTAGCATCCAGGCCCAGCACGCCCTGGGCGTAAAGGGTGATGGCGATGATGGCCCCCATCATCAGGAAGCTCGCCAGCGCCGATGCCAGGGTGGCGACGTTGAAGGTGCGCTTCCTGAATATCTGCAGGGGGAGCACCGGTTCCTTGGCCCTTCCCTCCCACCAGATGAAGAACACCAGGGACACGACCGATATCCCGACCATCGTGGCGATCTCCCACGAGCCCCAGGCCATCTCGGAACCGCCCCAGGATACGGCCAGCAACAGAGGCACGATCCCCAGCGAGACCGCCCCGATGCCGATGTAGTCGATGTTCGGTTTGGCATGGTCGGAGCGGAAGTTCGGGAGCTTGAGGTAGAGCAAGGCCATCGACAATACCCCGAAGGGGACGTTGACATAGAACACCCAGCGCCAATCCAGGTTGTCGGTTATGAAACCGCCCAGATAGGGACCGATGACGCTGGCCAAGGCGAACATGGAGGCGAGTATGCCCATGTACCTACCCCTCTCCCGGGAGGAGAACATGTCGCCGACGATGATGAAGGTGATGGACGAGATCGCCCCTCCGCCGATGCCTTGGAGACCTCGGAAGATGATGAGCTGGTCCATGGTCTGGGACATGCCGCAGAGTATGGAGGCCAGGATGAAGATGATGAGGCCGAGCAGGAACATGGAGCGGCGGCCATAGATGTCGGAGAGCTTCCCGAATATCAGCAGGGAGATGGTGAAGGAGAGCATGTAGGCGGTCACCGGCCAGGTGTAATGCTCCACCCCGCCGAGGTCCATGGCGATGGTCGGCAGCGCCGTTCCCACGATGGTGCTGTCCAGCGAGGCCATGAGCAACGCCATCATCAGCCCGAGCATGATGAAGGGTATGTCCTTGCGCTTGACCACGTTGGTGCTCATCTGGGCCCCTCCAACTTGAACAGTATCTCCTTTTGCTCCTGTAGCGCCTTGTACAAGCGTCGTCGATCGGCCTCCTCGAGATGGCCAAGGGTGGTCCGGATCTCCTGGCGGGCCCTTGCCTTGGCATCTTGAAGTGCTCCGTTGCCTGTCTCGGTGATGCACAGGTTGATGATGCGGCGGTCGCCCTGGTCGGGTTGACGCGTTGCCAAACCTTCCTCCACCATCCGGTCCACCAGAGCGGTGATGTACTGTTTGGTGACCTGCATGCGCCGGGCCATGGCGGACATGGACATCGGGCCCTCGCAGGCCAACATCCCCAGGACCCAGAACTTGGGGGTGAAGAGGCTGTTCTCCCCGCTCTCCCTGAGGATGCGACGGTAGAGGCGGGGAAGGAGGGCCATCTCCTGGACGAGGCCGTTCAACAGCTCTTCGTCTGCATTGGGAGTTGGTGGAGATGCTTCACTGGATTGATTGTTCATGCTGTGCACTGAATTCGGGCCAAGCGTGGCTCGGTATATAATCGTTCTCTAAGGACCTTAGGGACATGATCGATGACTGGAAGGGAAGGTAGGGCCAAGACGTGACCCTGGATGAGCGCCGACAATCTGAAATACCAATGCCATATGTTCACAACTGGTCAATAATGAAGGACGCGCCGCGCTTCGTCAAGGTGGGCCTGCTCCAGATGGGCATGGCCGTGGACATCGAGGACAACATCGCGACGGCGGTCAGGCTCATCGGTAGGGCCGCGAGACAAGGGGCGGAGCTGGTCTGCCTACCTGAGCTTTTCACCACCCGATACATGGCCCAGTACGAGGGTTCCTGCCTCGGCCACGAGGAGAAGTGCGCTTATGCCGAGACGGTCCCGGGAAGGGCGACGGACGCGCTTTGCAAGGCGGCGAGGGAAAACGGCGTCATCGTGGTGGGGGGCTCCGTCTACGAAGTGGATGACAAGCACCTCTACAACACCGCGGTGGTCATCGATGAGAACGGCAGGATGCTAGGCAAGTACCGCAAGACCCACATCCCCCATGACCCTTACTATTACGAACAGGATTACTTCGAGCCAGGTGACACCGGTTTCCAGATGTTCGACACATCGGTGGGCAAGGTGAGCGTGCTCATCTGCTACGACCAGTGGTACCCGGAGGCGGCCCGCTGCTGCGCTCTGGCCGGGGCCGAGGTCATATTCTACCCCACGGCCATCGGTCACGTCAAGGGACATGATCCGAAGGAGGGCGATTGGCACCGTCCCTGGGAGGACGTCATGCGCGGCCACGCCATAGCCAACGGGGTCCCGGTGGTCGGAGTGAACCGCGTCGGCGAGGAGGGGCAGATGCGCTTCTGGGGTGGCTCGTTCGTCATAGATGCCTTCGGGAGGACGCAGAAGCGGTTGGGCCTGAGGCAGCAGGTGTCGGTGGTACCGGTCGACCTGGACTACGGTCACGAGATCAAGGAGAGCTGGCGGTTCTTCCATAACCGCCGCCCCGAGTGCTACGGTAAGATAACGGAGAGGAAGTGAGCATGCCCCGCAAGGAGACCTGCAACTGCGAGCCCACCAGGATGATCGCCGCCCAGACCACGAAGGAGGCGGGTTACCGCATGCCCGCGGAATGGGACCGCCATGAGGCGACCTGGCTTTCCTGGCCCAAGAACCCTCTCACGTTCCCGGACGAGGTCCTTCCCGCGGTGGAGGGGGTCTATGCCCAGATGGTCTCCGCCCTGAGCGGCGGGGAGAGGGTGCGCATCCTGGTGGAGGATGAGGCCATGTCCGAGCGTGCCCGCGCCCACATCGACGGGGTCGGGGCGAACTGGGGGAACGTGGAGCTGCTGCAGATCAAGAGCGCGGACGTCTGGGTGCGTGACTATGGCCCAACCTTCGTGCTCAGCACCGACCGAAAGAGGAAGGCGGCGGTCAAATGGAACTTCAATGCCTGGGGAGGCAAGTACGACGATCTGATGTACGACAACATCGCCGGGGAGGACCTCCTGCGCCGTTCCGGGGTGCGCTCCTTCCGGCCCAACATCGTCATGGAGGGCGGTTCCATCGACGTGAACGGCGTCGGGACGGTCCTGACCACGGAGCAATGCCTGCTGAACCAGAACCGCAACCCCCAGCTGGGCAAAGAGGAGATCGAGGGCTACCTGGAGGACTACCTGAACGTGTCCAAGGTGATCTGGCTCAGCTCAGGCATCGACGGGGACGACACCGATGGCCATGTGGACGATTTCGCCCGCTTCGTATCACCGAGCGCAGTGCTCTGCGCCCACTCCCATTCCGACCTCGGGGGCAACCGCTCCGTCCTGGAGAGGAACCTGCGCACCCTGAGGGAGGCCACGGACCAGGACGGACGTCAGTTGGAGGTATGGGAGCTGCCCATGCCCGAGCCTATCCAGTTACCGGAGGAGGAGCGGTTCCTGCCGGCCTCCTATGCCAACTTCTACATCGCGAACAAGGTGGTGCTCTTACCGGTGTTCAAGGATGCCAGCGACGCAGCGGCGATAGAGCTGGTCCTGAACTGCTTCCCCGGTCGGGAGGTCGTGCCCATATACGCGCGGGACCTGGTGTACGGCTATGGCGGCCTCCATTGCGTGACCCAACAGGAACCGGCCGTGGACGATTGAACTGTAAAAAGGGGAAAGATGATTTAGGGAAGGGGTTTGTCGAATGGCGAGTTCAGCGGAACCCGCCCATCACCGCGGCGAAGCTCATGAAGTTCATCTTGGTGGCGCCGCACACTGGACACTGCCAATCCTCCGGCAGGGCCTCGAAGGACGTGCCGGGGGGGAAGCCCCTCTCCGGGTCGCCAACCTCAGGGTCGTATACGTAGCCGCAGATCTGACAGACATACTTCTCCATGTCCATGTGATTACCTTGGAAGGGGATGCCACCTTTCCGCATATTAAAATTATCCCGAACAGAGGTTTTCGGAATATGCTCCGAGGCATCGTATCAAGGTCTTGCCCCTTTAGCGCCCGATTTCGAGCCGGTCCGATGGTAAGTCATAAATAGTCATTCCAGGAGGGCCCGCTTGTTTGAACGGCGGTAAAGCATCGGTCGTACCCATTGCCAGTCCATTAGGGGCATCTCATCCCTCGTACCGCTCCACCATCTTCTGGTATTTCTCGTGCATCAGGGTGACCTCGAACTCCTCGAACTTGACCAGCATGATGTCCTGCTCCGCCGGGGAGAACAGCTCCATCACCGGTAGGAAGAAGTGGCGGTCCTCCGCCTCGATGTGCTTGGGGTAGAGCTTGGCGATCTCGCGCATCAGCTCGATCATCTCCTGGCGCACGGAAAGGTCGCCCCTCTCCACCGCCTGGTTGCAGCGCTCCAGGTCCCTCACCAACCTGCGGGCCTGCTGGTGCTCGTCCTTGAGGCGTTTCATGATCGCCCTTAGCTCGTCCGATAGGGGGCGCCCCTCCAGCTCGAAGAACAGAATGTCCTCCTCCTTGCCATGGTGGCACCGGTCGGCATAGTAGCGCATGAAATCTATGGCGTCCCTTACCTTGGAGGCGTCCATGTCCCCTCCGGTGACCAGCCGGTCCTTCTCCTGGGCCAGTACGGCGATCATGCGTTCGATCAGGCGGTGCTCGATCATCAACGGGCCGATGGGCATCATCATAGTGATCGGTGTATGTTTGGTACGCCACCGGCATATTCTTTTCGCCGGTGCCAAGGATTAATACCGGCATTCCGTTTCCTGCACTGGGGTCAGAGCATGATCAAGGTGGTGCTTCTAAGGCACGGGGAGAGCCAATGGAACCGGGAGAACCGCTTCACCGGATGGACCGATGTGGACCTGTCCGAGAAGGGGAAGGAGGAGGCGAAGCGGGCCGCCTCCATCCTGTTGGAGCAGGGCTTTAGCTTCGACCTCGCCTTCACCTCCGTCCTGACCAGGGCCATCCGCACCCTGTGGATCGTCCTGGACGGGATGGACCTTATGTACATCCCGGTGGAGCATTCCTACCGCCTCAACGAACGCCACTACGGCGCGCTGCAAGGCCTGAACAAGGCGGAGATGGCCAAGACCTATGGCGACAAGCAGGTGCTGGTGTGGCGGCGTTCGTACGATGTGAGGCCGCCGGCGCTGACGCTGGACGACCCCCGCCATTCCCGCCACGACCCGCGCTATGCCGCTCTCGCTGACTCGGACATCCCCCTCACAGAATGCCTCAAGGACACCGTGGCCCGGGTGGTGCCGTACTGGGAAGGGCAGATCGCCCCTCAGCTCAAGGCCGGGCGCAAGGTCATCGTGGCCGCCCACGGCAACAGCCTGAGGGCGTTGGTGAAATACCTCGATGATGTGCCGGACCAGGACATAGTGGAGCTCAACATCCCCACCGGAGTGCCGCTGGTCTATGAACTGGATGACGACCTCCGCCCCCTCCGCCACTACTATCTGGGCGACCCGGAGGAGCTGGCCAAGGCCATCGACGCTGTGGCCAAGCAGGGCAAGGCGAAGTGATCCCTTCGTTCGGATTGGGCCCTGACCTATCCTTCGCTGGCAAAGAAGTAAATAAGTCGGCCGACCAGTCAGAACCTGGAGTGTTAGATTGAAGAAACCCATCTTGGTGACCTCGGCCAGCAGCGTCATCGGAGGATATGTCGTCAAAGAGCTCTCGGCCCGTGGCACCCCGGTCCGCGCCATGGTCTTCGACCTGGAGAGGAAGGACGAGCTGCGCCTGCCCAACGTGGAGCTGGTGTGGGGCGACCTGCGGGACGAGGATGCCGTCCGGGCGGCCATGCAGGACGTGGACAAGGTCTACCTGGCCACCCCTCTGGCCAAGGACATGCTGGACATGACCAAGCGTCTCGTGATGGAGGCGGAGAGGGCCGAGGTCCGTTCCGTCGTCCGTCAATCGTTCTTCGGTGCCGACCAGGGCAGGACGATGGCGCACCTCCTGCATCGGGAATGCGAGAAGGTGGTGCAGGCGTCCATCATGGACCATACCATCCTGCGGCCGAACCAGCTGATGCAGGGCTTTTCCCGTTACCATGCGAGTTCGATCAAGGAGAACGGGGAGCTGCGCCGGCCGGTGGGCCCAGGACGGACGAGCTTCATCGATGCCTTCGACGTGGGAAGGGCCGCGGCCTTCGTGCTGGACGGAAACTGGCATAGCGGCAGGAAGTACTGCCTGACCGGACCTAAGGCGCTCAGCGACGACGATGTGGCCAAGGAGCTCTCGTTGCGCCTTGGCAAGGGGATCAAGGCGGTGGACACGGACCCGGAGGAGGCCTATGCCACCCTTCTGCATCTGACCGAAGATGATTGGAAGGCCAAGGCCATGCTCCAGGTGATGCAGATGGAGCGGGCCTCCTTGCTGTCGCCGGTGACCAACGACCTGAAGGCTTTGACCGGCTCGGGCCCGAGGAGCTTCGCTCAGTTCCTCGGCGATAATCTGGCTTCGTTCAAGGACGAGGCCTGAGGCCTACCATCTTTCGTGATGCACCCGGTCCGCCTCGTAACGGTCGTTGGTGGGACGGTTCTCCCCTGGACGGCCGATGGGCAGTAGGGCGAAGGGCACGACGGCCGCGGGAAGCCCGAAGTGCTCCCTCATGGCCTTGACCCGGTCCTCGATGGGATATACCCCTAACCAGACCGACCCCAGCCCCAATGAGGTGCAGGCGAGCAGCATGTTCTCCATGGCGGCCGCGCAGTCCTGGGGCCAGAAGCCCTTGTAGCGCTCCAGGCGCTCGTCCGCGCAGACCAGGATGGCAAGTTGCGATTCCTTGACCATCTGGGCATGAGGTTGGATCCGGGAGAGCTCCTCTAGACTCTTCCTTTCCTTGACCACGATGAAATGCCATGGTCTCTCGTTCCCGGCCGAGGGCGCGCACATTCCCGCCCGCAGGACCGCCTCCAGCTCTGTGTCGCTCACCGGCTCCTTGGTGTACTTACGGATGCTCCTTCGCTTCAGGATCGCGTCTATCTAGACCACCGGGCTCTTATCGTACCGGGCTTTTGATATACCTATGCAGGGAAAGGTTGATGGCCTCATGCTCGAATGATTTCCTCCGAGGTGAAGCAGGTGAAGGAGATCAAGGTCCGTCTCGGCTTCGAGCGTTTCCCGGTGCAGTACACTGGCGAGGGCAAGAACCTCTCCCCGCCCATGACATTGGACGGGGCGGAGGGCAAGAGCATGGCCATGGTCGTGGACGACCCGGACGCCCCCAGCGGCACCTGGGTGCACTGGGTGATATGGAACATGCCCGTGCTGGTCAAGGTGCCGGAGGGCGTGCCCAAAGGGGGCGAGATCATCAACCCTTTCCGAGCCAGGCAAGGGACCAACTCCGGTAAGGGATTGGGATACGATGGGCCGTTCCCGCCCAAGGGGCATGGGACGCACCACTACCATTTCAAGGTCTACATCTTGGACGGGCCGCTCGACCTTCGGCCCGGCGCCACCAAGGCCGCCTTGGAGGGGGCCATGGAAGGCCACGTACTGATGCGGGGGGAGGCCGTGGCCACCTACAGCCGGTAATGGTCGGCCTGGAACACGGGCAGAGCTAAAATAGAGGTACGATTTTATCAGGGACCGAGGTTGAGAGGTTGGACCGGGCCGCGGTGGACAGGGCGAAGGAGCACTTCGCCAAGGTGGTGGAGGAGCAGATGAGACGGGTGGAGCATATGAGGTCCGCCCAATCCTGGACGGACTTCTCCCGGCTGGACAGGATCGTCATCGGCATCGTTGGAGGGGACGGCATCGGGCCTTTCATCTGCGCCCATGCCAAGACCGTGCTGGAGTTCCTCCTCAGAGAGGAGGTGGCCCAGGGCAAGGTCGAGCTGCGCACCATCGAGGGCCTCACCATCGAGAACCGGGCCAGGGCCATGAAGGCCATACCCGAGGACGTGCTGGCGGACATCAAAGCCTGTCATGTCGTGCTCAAAGGACCGACCACCACTCCGAAGAAGGGGGACCCCTGGCCCAACATCGAGTCGGCCAACGTGGCCATGCGCCGCGAGCTGGACCTCTTCGCCAATGTGCGCCCGGTCCGAGTGCCGGAGCAGAACATCGATTGGATGTTCTTCCGGGAGAACACCGAGGGCGCCTACATCCTTGGCAGCAAGGGCGTCAACGTGGACGAGGACCTGGCCTTCGATTTCTGCGTGGCCACCACCCAAGGTTGCGAGCGCATCATCCGTCTCGCCTTCGAGCATGCCAAGAAGAACGGTATCGACAAGGTGAGCGTCGTCACCAAGGCCAATGTGGTGAAGACCACGGACGGCAAGTTCCTCAGCACGGCCGAGAAGGTGGCAAAGGACTACCCCGGGATCAAGTGGGACGACTGGTTCATCGACATCATGACCGCCAAGCTCATCGACCCCTACCGCCGTAGCGACTTCAAGGTCATGGTCATGCCCAACCTCTATGGCGACATCCTCACCGACGAGGCGGCCCAGATCCAGGGCGGCGTGGGAACGGCCGGCTCGGCCAACATCGGCATGCGCTATGCCATGTTCGAGGCCATACATGGCTCGGCGCCGCGCATGGTCGATGAGGGTCGGGCGCAGTACGCCGACCCGAGCAGCATCATCAAGGCAGCGGCCATGCTGCTCAACCACATCGGCAAGGTGGAGAAGGCCAGGCGATTGGAGATGGCGTTGGACCTGTGCTGCCAGACATGAGCGCCGCTTCAAGATGACCGGACGGTCCGACGGCGCCACCGGAGAACAGTTCGCCGGCTACCTCATGGAAACGTTGACGGACCCGGACCTGGAGAGGAAGTGGAAGGCCTACCAGGTGCATTGACGCATCAATGGCAGGAAACGGCCGTCGCGGTAGATGACCTCGCCATCGGCGATGAGCTCGCCGCCATGGCGCATATCGCACAGCATGTCCCAATGGATCACTGAGAAGTTCTTGCCCCCGGACTCTGGGAAGCCCCGGCCCAGCGCCACATGCACCGTGCCGCCGATCTTCTCGTCGAACAGCATGTTGCGCGTGAAGCGCTTGATGCCGTAATTGGTGCCTATGCCCAGCTCACCCGCGTAGCATGCGCCGGCATCGGTCTGTATCAATCGTTTCAACAGCGCCTCGCCCTTCGCCGCCTCGGCCCGGACCACCCTGCCCTTCTCGAACCAGAGCTGGATGTCATCGATCTCCTGGCCCATCTCGATCCCGGGGAAGGAGAAGCGGATGTGCCCCTCCAACGAGTCCTCCACCGGGCTGGTGTAAACCTCCCCGTCCGGCATGTTCACCTTGCCGGCGCAGCGGACCCACGGTCGGCCTGCGATCGACATCCTGAGGTCGGTGTCCTCGGCCACGATGCGTATGTCGCGCTTGCGCTCCAGCCTGGCGCAGATCTGGTCCTGCTCCTGCTTCGCCTCGCGCCACTCCGCTCACCGGGTCCTCCCGGTCCAGCAGGCAGGCCGAGTAACAGAAGTCCTCGTACTCGCCCAGGGACATGTTCGCCTCCTGCGCGCCCGCCTCGGTGGGGAATTGGGTGCCGCACCAGCGGATCTCCTTGCGCTGCTCCCGCTCCAACATCAACCGCTCCACCGACTCCCGGCCCCGGTGCACCAATTGCATGCGTTCCGGGTCGATGTTGCTCAGGTATCGCGTGTTCCTGTTCCCCCAGACGGTGAGGTAGGCCTGCGCCGTCTCCACCGCCCGGTGGTAGGATGGGGAGGGCGTGAGCAGCTGCTCGTCCGATGCGTGCCGCAAAAGCGCCTCGTAGCAATGCTGGTCCTCGACCATCAGTTCCGGGAGCCCTCCAAGTCTGTACGATCTGGCCATAGAAGGCCCGGAGCAACGGTAGGGTGGCGACGTCGCCGTGCAGCAGGACCCGGTCCCCCGGTTTCACCTCTAGCGAATACGAGGCGAGCAATGTGGCCAGCTTATCGACCCTTGGGTCCATCGAACCTCTTCCACCCCTTCATCCATATTAAAGGTTGCCACTAGGCTCTATGGTCCTAGACCTGTTGGTGGGCTCAGTAAGGGCTCTTGCCGGTGACCACCGGGTTCTGCGGATAGGCCGACCACTCCGTGAAGGCGCCCTCGTAGATATGCACGCTCGGGTAGTCCAGCAACCACTTGAAGGTGAGGAACTCCAGGGTCGCCTCGCGCCCCGTGCCGCAGGAGCAGATGACGATCTTGTCCTTCGTCGCCCCGACCGCCTCGGCCAGACGGCGCACCTCTTCTACCGGTTTGAACAACCGGGTGTTATTGGGGTCCATCAGGCTGGCCCAGGGCAGGTTGACCGAACCAGGTATGTGCCCGGGTCGGGCCCAGACGCCCTTGCCTTCGTATACCGCCGGGGGCCGGGCATCGAGCACGATCACGTTCCCCTTGTCCTTCATCTCCTTGACGTCCTCCATGTCCACGAAGTAGTCGTCGTTCACTTCCACCTCGAATTCGCTGGAATCCTTGGAGGGGAACATCTGGGTGAGGACCTTTCCTTCAGCCTTCCACTTGTCCAGCCCGCCATCGAGCACATAGATCTTGTCGTGGCCGTAACGGGCCAGATGCATAGGCCCATTTGGACTGCTCCAGACCATCGCCCCATTTCTTCACCGCACCTACGCCAGTGTAGACCAGGGCGGGCTTGCCCCTCTCCACGCCCAGTCGCCCGATGATCGGCTCGATCGCCTCGCCGGGGACGAAGACCTGAGGGAAGCCATACTCGTTCACCCGGAGCAATCCCTCGTTGGCGTAGACGGCCCCGGGTATGTGCTCCGCGATGTAATCGTGGATGTTCGGTTGCGTGTCGATGATGACCATGTCGTCGTCGAGATGGTCCGCCAGCCAATCGCTGGAGACCCACCTCACCTTGCCCTCGCCGGATGGGAACGGATGCGCTGCCATGATGATTGCCTCGGAAAATCAAGGGGAGCGACAGGTTATTAAAAGATTGTTAAGGGCAGGGCTGGAGCTGGAAGTAGATTGCCAAATGACCGGACCGTTCGTGATATGATCAGGTCTGATTGTTCTGGGATTGGAACTTCGTGTAGCGGTCCAGAACGTAGCAGACATTGTCGGCCAGTTCCTTGGAGACCAGACCGCTGGTCTGGGATTCCCGGACATAGTTCTTGGCCTCCACGATGGAGGTCCTCGACGCTTTGGCGATGATGTTGGCCAAGAAGGTCTGCATGAGATTGGGGTCCATTTCCTTGTTGTTCATCGCTTCCCTTAGGTCATACTTGAACTCGTTAATTCGCCTCAAGTTGAGCATGGGAACGCGGGTGGTATCGCTGGCGGACGGTCTGTATTTCTCCTTCCTGTCCTTGAAGTTCTTTCCTCGATAGGCCAAAATTATTTCTCCAGTGGATGTTCTATGACGCTTAACCCATATATAAATCTATTTCAAAAACGGAAAGGATGGATAGGACTGGTAGGTACCAGTCCAGGTCTTGTTCGGAGCGCCCTCATTTCTTCTTCTTGGGGGCCGCCTTCTTCTTGGGGGCGGGTTTCTTCTCCGCCTTCTCCAGGTCCTCCTCGTCCCATTCCTCGAAGAGCTGAGTGATGCCATACTTGGCGGTGGACCAGGTCGGAACGCCACCGGTGAGGACGGCGACGTTAAGGGCCTCGATGATCTCATCCCTGGTGGCACCATAGTTCTTGGCCACCTTGGCCTGGGGATAGATGCAGTCGTCGCACATGCGCACCGCCACGCAGGCCAAGGCGATGAGGCGCTTGGTCTTGCGGTCCAAGGCCCCGTCCTCCACCATGATCCGGTCCATGTCGTGGATCAAGCGCTGCCAGCTCAGGGTGGTGCTTCTTGATGTGGTGCAAGGTGTTCGGCGTGTAACCGCCCATCTCCTTCGAAAGCTTATCAACGGCCTCGTCGGCCCCCATTCTCATGCATTCCCTCATGTGATCACTGCTGCTGGAATGGGAGGTGGGGGTAAAAAGCGTTATCGGCGAACGGTGCTCACTTCTCTGCCAGCTCGTGCTGGTGATAATCCCCGACATCCGTGGGCCGGTTCGGTTCCTTGCAGGCTCTTGGCCGACCTCGCTGCTGGATATGCCTCCGTGCCGTTCTTGTTCGCAGGTGGCAGCTTGCGCTTGCGGTTGGCCGGGTCCCAGCGCTCGCCGGTGACCATGTAGACCACACGCTCGCCGATGTTGCAGGCATGGTCCGCCACCCGCTCCAGGTACCGGGCGATCAGGATGTAGTGGATGCCGACCGTGATCTTCTTCGGGTCCTCGAACATGTAGGTGAGCATCTCCCGGAAGATGGTGTCGTAGAGCTCGTCGATCTCATCGTCCCGGTCGAAGAGCTTACGCGCCTCCACCGCGTTGCCGGTGGTGTAGTAGTCCACCGAATCGGTCACCATCCCCACCACCTTCGATGCCATCTGGGGCAGGCTGAGCATCTTCTTGAACTTCTGACCGTCGAAGACCTCGGCGATCTCCGCGATGTCCCAGGCATAGCGCCCGATGCGGCTCAGGTCCTCGATGACCTTCCAGCTGACGGAGACGCGGCGCAGGTCGCTGGCCACCGGGGTGTACAGCGCGATGATGTCGGTGCAATGCTTCTCGATCATCATCTCGTACGGTAGAGCTCCTTGTCCAGCTTCCTGACCTCGTCCTTGAGGTAGTAGTCCCCGGTGACGATCAGCTTGACCGCCTTCTCGATGGCCAGGCGGGCCAGCTCGCCCATCTCCTCCACTTCCTTGTTCAGCTCCTCCATCTCGTGCGCGAACTGTACCCTCGATGTCATTTCAACCCATCCTCCCGGTGATGTACTGCTCGGTCAGATCCTTCTCGGGCTTCTCGAATATCTGCTTGGTCTCGCCGAACTCGATCAGCTCGCCAAGATAGAAATATGCCGTCCGGTCGGCGACGCGGGCGGCCTGCTGCATGTTGTGCGTGACGATGAGCACGGTGTAATCCTTCTTCAGGTCGATGAGCAGGTCCTCGATCTTGGCGGTGGCGATGGGGTCGAGGGCCGAGCATGGCTCATCGAAGAGGATGATCTCCGGTTTGATGGCCAGGGCCCGGGCGATGCACAGACGCTGCTGCTGACCTCCGGATAGGTTGTAGGCGCTCTTGTCCAGGCGGTCGCTCACCTCCTCCCAAAGGGCGGCCCGCTTCAGGCTCCATTCCACGATGTCCTTCAGCTGCTGCTTGTTGTAGCTGCTGATGCTGCCCCTTCTCGTCCGACGAAACCGTGCAGACGGGGGGCGTAGGCGATGTTCTCGAATATGGACTTGGGGAAGGGGTTGGGCCTCTGGAACACCATGCCGATGCGCTTCCTGCACCTCCACCGCGTCCACGCCCTTGCCGTAGATGTCCTTGCCGTCGACGTTGACCGTGCCCTTGACGGTGCAGCCCATCACCAGGTCGTTCATGCGGTTGATGCTGCGGATGAAGGTGGACTTGCCACATCCGGACGGCCCGATGATGGCGGTGATCTCCCTCTCGTTGATCTTGATGTCCACGTTCTTCAGGGCGTGGTGTCTTCTCGAAATATACGTTCAGGTCCTGGACTTCTATCTTGCGAATGGGGATCACCACTTGTACTTCTGTCTGTAGCGTTTGCGAATGACGATGGCGACCAGGTTCATGCCGACCACCAGGGCCACCAGCACCAGGGCGGTGCCCCATGCCACGGCGTAGGCGCGGTCGACGTTGGCGGTCTGCGTCACCAGGATGTAGATGTAATAGGGCATGGCCTGGAACGAGTCCAAGTAGGGAGTTCGGTATGGCGGCGGTGGCCACCACGCCGGTCACCAGTATGGGTGCGGTCTCGCCGGCGGCCCGGGACAGGGACAGGATCACGCCGGTGAGCACCCCGGACATGGAATAGGGGACGGTGTGGTGCCTCATGGTCTGCCAGCGTGTGGCCCCCAAGAGCGATGGAGGCGTCCCGGAGGGATTGGGGCACGGCCTCCAGCGCCTCGCGGGTGGCGACCATGGTGACCGGCAGGACCATCAGGCCCAAGGTGAGGCCGGCGGCGATCAGGCTGAGCCCGAACTGCATGTAGCCGACGAACAGGGCGACGCCGAGCAGACCGTAGACGATGGACGGCACGCCGGCCAGGTTGTTGATCACTATCCAGAGGATGCGGTTCCAGGAATATTTGCCCAAGTACTCCACCAGGAATATCGTCCCCAGGACGCCCACCGGTATGGCGATGCCGAGCACCAGGAGCATGAGGTAGAAGGTCCCCACCAGAGGACCCCAGATGCCGCCCTCGGTCTGCGCCCCCGTGTCGTCTATCTCCGGCGACTGGGTGAGGAAGTCCCAGGAGAGCATGGGCAGACCGTTCACGATGATGGACCCTAGAATGATGACCAGGGTCAACAGCACGATCACCATGCAGGCGCCGAGCAGGCCGAATATTATGGTCTGCTTGTCGTTGCGGTTCATTTGTATGCCTCCCGGTAACGCGCCAGGACGATGTCCGCCACGATGTTCACGGCGAAGGTGATGATGAAGAGCAGGAGGCCGACCGCGAACAATGCCTGATACTGCAAGGAGCCGGATGCGGCCTCGGGGATCTCGATGGCGAGGGTGGCCGGCATGGTGAGCACGGGATAGAGCGGGTTCCAGGTGTTGAGGGCGGCGTTCCCGGCGGCCATGGTGACGGCCATGGTCTCGCCGATGGCCCTCCCCAGCGCCAGGACTATCGACGCGATGATGCCGGAGAAGGCGGCGGGGACCACCGCGTGGCGAATGGTCTCCCACTTGGTGGCGCCGAGGGCGTAGGAGGCCTCCCGGAGGGAGTTGGGAACGGCGTTCATGGCCTCCTCGGCGATGGTCACCTGGATGGGGATCATCATGACGGCTAGGATTATTCCGGCCAACAGGGCGTTGAGCTTGGAATATGGGTCGAAGATGATCATGACATAGTCAGCGAGTATGATCACGGCGAACAGACCGAGCACCACCGACGGAACGCTGGCGATGATCTCGATGAAAGGCTTGAGCCAGTTCTTGAGCTTGGGGTCGGCGACCTCGGAGATGTAGATGGAGGCGCCCAGACCGATGGGTATGGCGATGAGCCCGGCGATGATGGAAACCAGCAGAGTGCCGGTCAGGAGGGGCTGAACGCCGAACAGGGGGTAGTTGGGATGGAACGGGTTCCATTGCTCCCCGGTGAGGAAGTCATAGAAGCTGACCTCCTCGAAGAAGGGGATGGAGTTGCCGATCAGCATCCAGAAGATCAGGAAGAGCACGGAAAGGCAAATGACCATGCACGTGAAGAGCACGGCACTGACCAGTATCTCCTTGAACCGGCGGCTCTGATCGACACCATAGCTCGATATTTTCTTGGCCATTTCATCCTTCCTTTGATTAGAAAAGATTGAGGCCCGGAGGGCGACCGGGCCTCGAGTTTCAGGGTTTAGTTGCGCCTCTCTATCATCATGGCGTTCTCGTCGGACATGATGACCTGGGCGGCCGTGTCCTGCGGGGCATATCCGATGCCCACATAGCCGATGCCACCGGGGTTGTCCTCCACCTGGACCACTACCTGGGAGCTGCCGGTGAACTGCTGCATGGAGGCAGAGTAGTTCTCGTTCTTCAGCACCACTTCCTGGAAGTAGGCATAGGTGCCGGAGGCCTGGTTGCGGCCGTAGAGCAGGACCGGGGCGTTCTCTCCGCCGACCTGGTTCCAGTTGGTGTAGGTGCCATTGTATAGCCCGCGCAGCTGCTCCATGGTCAGGACCTCGATGGGGTTGTCGGAGTTCACGATGATGGCGATGCCGTCCACGGCGACGCGCCACTCCACCGGGTTCACACCGTTGGCGATGGCCTGGTCGATCTCGCTCTGCTTCATGGCGCGGGAGGCCTGGGCCACGTCGACGTCACCGTTGATGAGGGCGGTGATGCCGGTACCGGAGCCGCCACCGGCGATGCTGACATCGATGCTCTTGTCGGTCTTGAAGTTGGAGGACCACAACTGGCAGATCTCCAGCATGGTGTCTGAGCCCTTCTGCTGTATGCGAGGAGGTGCTGCTGCTCGGGGTGCCCTGGGTGGTCAGCTTGGACCTCTCAGCGGCCAGGACATCGGCCGGCAGGGCATAGAAGCCCGAGTCCACGGCCTGGGCCTGTCCCTTGTCGGCGGTCAGAACATAGTCGATCCAAGTGTAGACGGAACCATTGGGATATCCGTCAGTGTAGAGGTAGAGGTAACGGGCCAATGGGTAGCTCTTGTTGTAGACGGCGGTCTCATCCAGAGGCGAAAAGGCCGGAGCGGTGCTGTTGTTCTTCAACAGGACGATCTTGGATGTGGTCTCCTCGTTGTTGTCCCCATCCCCCATGAGCACGAAGGCGCCCACGGCGGCGGCGATGACCACGACCACCACTACAACGGCCAGCATTGTCATTGTCTTCTTTTCCATTTGATCACCATAGGTCGGATAGGGCGAGGGCGAGGGGCAGTGGTCAGCATCGTTCGAACAAGGAGGAAAGCCGATGTCCTTTCAAGCCTGCTGTTCCACCTGCCCTTATCTTGCCCTGCCTGCATCCTATTCGAAAAAGCGAGTCCGGGAGTAGGGCTATATACATTGTGCAGGTAGAATATATTCTAATATATTGTATATATATCTATATATTCAATATGTATTGTATATACAATATCTAGATAACCATACCTTTACAAGTCGGGAGGTCGTGCAATTGGAGATAAGGAGAATACAGAAGACCGGGGCATCCACCCTTACGGTGTCATTGCCGAAATCATGGGTGGACCAGCAGAACCTCAAGCCCGGGGATCCCGTTTCCATGGTGGTTCTCCCCGATGGCACGATATCGGTCGACCCCAAGACCGACCGCAAGCGGGAGACCCAGAGACGTCTGATATGGTTGGATCAGAATGAGAACGCCGAGCACCTCACCCGCAAGCTCATCGGGGCCTATCTGGCCGGCTATCAACATCATCGAGGTCCGCTCCAAGGAGCGCTTGGACCATGATATGAAGCATGCCATCAAGGACTTCTCCCGACTGGTCATCGGTCCGGAGGTCATCGAGGAGACGGCGAATTACATCGTCTTGCACGACCTGTCCGACCCGGTGGAGCTGCCGCAGGAGAAGTGCGTGCGTCGCATGCACCTCATCGTCAACTCCATGCACAGTGATGCCATGGATGCGCTGGCGACATTGGACGTGGACCTGGCCCATGACATCGTCGAACGCGACGCGGACGTGGACCGCCTGTACTGGATGGCGGTCAAGCAGTATAACCTCATCCTCAAGGACCGCAAGCTCTCCGAAAAGATAGGCGTGGACATCTTCGAGGGCATGAACCTGATGATCATCGCCCGTGGCGTGGAGCGCATCGGCGACCATGCTGAGAAGATCGCCAAGAACGTGATATTGGCCAACGAAGAGGGGCTTGAAGTTCGACAAGGTGGAAGAGATGCGCAAGATGAGCGCCTCCGGGTTGGCAATATTGGACAAGGCCATCGAATCGCATCTCTTCAAGAACATCAAGACCGCCAACGCCGCCATCGATGCCGGCAACGATGTGGTGGCCCGCTGCGAGAAGCTCAGCTCCGATGTGCGTTCCAAGCACACCGAGGCGGCGGTGATCTACTCCTCCATCGTCGATTCGATAATCCGCGTCACCATGTACGCCATGGACATCGCCGAGATAGCCATCAACGGCGCCATGCGCAATGAGGCGCTCTAAGAAATGTGCTCACATTTAGATGAAAAAATGAAAATTGATGTCGGAAGGCGATGCCTTCCAATTTCACTGAAATGTTTTTCAATCCAGGTTGAAGCCACCGTGCTTCTGGAAGTGCTGCGGCCAGGCCGCCTTCGTTGAGGATCTTCACCATCACCGCTGGCAACGGCACCGCCTTGATCTGCTGGCCGGTGGTCCGGTTGATCACGACCCCCTTCTCCAGGTCCACCGACGAGCTCGTCCCCCTCGGAGATCTGGCTGGTGTCGCACTCGATGACCGGCAGCCCGACGTTGATGCAGTTGCGGAAGAAGATGCGCGCGAAGGACTGGGCCAGAACGGCACTGATGCCCGCGGCCTGGATGACCAGAGGGGCCTGCTCCCGGCTGGAGCCCATGCCGAAGTTCGTGCCGCCCACGATGAAGTTGCCCTTCTCGATCTCCTTGTGGAAGTTGGGGCGGATGTCCTCCATGAGATGGGTGGACAGCTCCTTCATGTCGGTGCTCTTGAACTTGTACTTGCCGCTGATGATGTAGTCGGTGTTGATGTTGTTGCCGAAGACGTGGGCCTTCCCTTGCATCTTGGGGTCCATCACAGCACCTCCCTCGGGTCGGCTATGCAGCCCTTGAGGGCGCTGTAGGCCGCGGTCGCCGGACTGGCCAGATAGATGTCGGCCTTGGTGTTGCCCATGCGCCCCTTGAAGTTGCGGTTGGCGGTGGACAGGACCACCTCGCCGTCGGAGGGCACCCCGTTGCAGGTACCGACGCACGGACCGCAGGAAGGCGACAACAATGTGGCGCCTGCCTTGACCAGCTTCTCGATGATCCCGCTGGTGAGCGCGCGGATGTAGGTCTCCTTCGATGCGGGGGCGACGATGAGGCGGACATGGTTGCTGACATGTTTGCCCGGCAAGGATGTTCGCCGCCACCTCCAGGTCCTCGTAGCGCCCGTTGGTGCAGGTGCCGATGAACACCTGGTCCACCTTGAGGCCGGCCACCTTCTCCACGCCTTCGACGTTGTCCACGTCGGGCGGGCAGGCGATCTGCGGCCCCATCTTGCTCAGGTCCTCCACGATGACGCGGTCGTAGACGGCGTC
Organism: Methanomassiliicoccaceae archaeon; assembly: GCA_963789555.1. Classification (GTDB taxonomy): domain Archaea; phylum Thermoplasmatota; class Thermoplasmata; order Methanomassiliicoccales; family UBA472; genus JACXTP01. The sequence goes on from CAWBKY010000005.1 coordinate 22,826, forward strand.
CATGGTGGCGTAGACCGCCTTGTAGGGCGATGTGGCCTTGTCCTTCAGGTAGTCGATGGTCTTCTGGTCCACGTGGATGAGGCCGGCCTTGGCGCCCGTTTCCACCGCCAGGTTGGAGATGGTCATGCGCCCCTCGATGCTCAGGTCGTCGATGACGGAGCCATATATCTCCAAGGCCTTGTAGGTCGCCCCATTGGCGGTCAGCGTGCTGACCATGTGCAGCGCCACGTCCTTGGCGTAGACGCCCTTCTGCAATCTTCCCTGATAGACCAACTTGATGCTCTGGGGGACCTTGAACCACATCTTGCCGCTGATGAGCGCGGCCGCCATGTCGGTGGAGCCGACGCCGGTGCTGAACACGTTCAGCGCACCGTAGGTGGTGGTGTGCGAGTCCGCCCCGATGACGATCATCCCGGGCAATACCTTCCCTGACTCCGGGAGCAGTGTGTGGCACACGCCCTCGCCGACGTCATAGATCTTGACGCCCTGCTTGTGGGCGAACTCCCTCATCTGCTTGTGCAGGTTGGAGACGCCCTCCAGAGGCGATGGCACGTTATGGTCGATGACGATGGCGTACTTGGACGGGTCCTGGACCTTCTGGCCGCCCATGTCGTGGAAGGCTTTGATGGTCAAAGGGGTGGTCCCGTCCTGGCTCATCATGTAGTCGACCGGGGCGACCACGATCTCCCCGGCCCTGACCTTCTTACCGACGTGATTGGATATGATCTCCTCAGCTATGGTTCCCATGATTTCATGCTCCCGTTGGGCTCATTCCTTCGTACCGGCCACCAGGCCAGCCTTGTAGTCCATGTACATGTAGACCAGCTCCTTCTCGGTCAGGCTGCGCTTGAGCGCGATGGAGTTGGCCCGGACGGACTCCAGAATGATTCCTGCGGCCTCGTCGTCCACCTCGTAACCGTACTTGGCCAGCATCTGCTTGACGGTGTGGCGTCCGGAGTGCTTGCCGATGACGATCTTACGTTTCAGGCCGACCTCCTCCGGGGTGTAGGGCTCGTAGTTGCTCAGGTATTTGATGACGCCATCGGTATGGATGCCGGCCTCATGCGCGAAGCAGTTCTCCCCGACGATGGGCTTCCAGCCAGGAATGGTGCGGCTGGCCGCACTGGCCACGTACTCGGAGACCTCGCGGAACCGGGTGGTGTCGAAGTGCACGTCCATCTTCAGGATGTGCTTGGCCGTCATGGCGATCTCCTCCAGGGGGCTGTTCCCGGTGCGCTCGCCGATGCCCAGCACGGTGGTGGAGACGAACTTGGCCCCGGCCTGGACGCCGGCTATGGCGTTGGCGGTGGCCATGCCGAAGTCGTTATGGGTATGCATCTCCACATCGATCTTGGCGTGCTCGATGATGCGCTTGATGTCGTCATAGGAGCGGCGAGGCTCCAACATCCCGATGGTGTCGCAGTAGCGGAAACGGTTCGCCCCCGCCTCCTTGGCGGTCTTGGCGAAGGTGATGAGGAAGTCCGGGTCGGCGCGGGAGGCGTCCTCGGCGTTGGCGGAGATGTAGACGCCGTGCGCCTTGGCGTACTCCACGGCCTCGGTGATCTTCTCCAACACCCACTCCCTCGACTTCATGAGCTTGTGCTGGATGTGGATGTCGGACGATGACATGGATATGGCCACGGAGTCGACGCCGCAATCGATGCTGTGGGCGATGTCCTCCTTGTTGGCGCGGTTCCAGCCCAGGATGGAGGCGTCCAATCCTAGACCGGCTATCTGTTTGACAGCCTTCTTCTCGTCCCCGCCCATGGCCGGGATGCCCGCCTCGATCTGCTGAACCCCGATCTCGTCCAGCAGCTTGGCTATGCGCAACTTCTCCAGGTTGGCGAAGACTATCCCTGCGGACTGCTCCCCGTCCCTTAGGGTGGTGTCGCAAATCACTAGCGGGTACTGGTTCAATTTGTTCAGTATCTTCGAGCTGTCCTTCATCTCTCATTCCTTTCCCTGACGCATCGATATGATGGGGGAGTGACTGCCTACGGCCTGCCCCTACCCTAGTGCAATCTTCGCCAATATTTGTTCCATCTGACCTTGTGTAGACAAATGTCCAAGAATCGAGTCCGCTCATGGACATATGTCGAGATGTGACATGGCATAAGGTCGCACGCGGATTTTACTTCATATAGGGTGCGGTACAAAAGAGTTTCGTTCTGTGGCCTCCTGTTGGCCTGTCCGTCGTCGGCTAGAACCACCATCGTCATACTGGATGATCATCGACAACATTAAGTATTCTAAATGTAAAGAAATCACTCCATTGTTTTAATATATGGCCCATGAATGGTTTTTACGATGGTGGGAAGGACACTAGGTGTGGTCTGCTGTCTGGTATTGGCGGACGAGCTCGTCCATGTCATATCCAGAGACACTGAGGTCACCCGGGTCCTGGTGGTCAAAGGGGAGGAAGGCGACATCCTTGAACACAAACTGAGGGAGTGGCCGCGTCCCTTCGAGTTGGCCATGGTGGACCAGGTCAAACTGTTGCGGATGGATGGGGACGAAGGTCTGACGGTCCTGGTGCGGGTGCTGCCGGCCGGACCTCACGATAATTCCGGTGATCTGCGGGCGGCGATCGAGGGAGCGGTGGACGAGATTTGCGATAGATGCGATTCGATCTTCCTGTTCTATGGCCTATGCCGTAACTCGTTGTACAAAACGGAGCGCATCGCGGACCGCATCGGTAAGCCCGTGAGCCTGCTGGTCGATACCTGAAGGGCATCCGGTGGACGATTGCTTCGGAGCGAACATCGGGGGGAAGAGGCCATACCTCAACGCCATCAAGGAAAACCATGGCACGATCTTCGTCTTCCCCGGATACGCCGAGAACTGGCACCGACGACAGAGAAAGAAGGACCTGGTCAAGGTGGTGGAGCAGGTGGAGCAGATGCGGTTCGTCTTCGAGAGGACCGGATACAACCGGGTGATGATGCTCGAGAACGGACTGGGAGACCATGATAAGTTCAGCGAGAGGGTCAATGGGTTCGCCAGGATGTTCAACTTCCAGGTGCTGGACCGGCAATGCCGCTTGGACGTGTTCGAACATTCCTATGCCGAGGCGAAGAAGACCCTGGACCAGTGCGTCGGACCGAGGGGTCACGGGCGCGTGAGGGCGATCGGCGATCTAGCAGACCTGTGTGCTTGGCGCCCTGTTCCTTGACCTTATGCCAGTGATTCCCTTAGGACCTCGAGGGTCCCTTCCCGGCTCTCATGCCTCAACTTCAGGTCGGCCGCGAAACGTTTGCTCTTCGGCGAGCAAGCTCATCCCTGTCGCCCACACCAGTATCGACGAAGAGGACCCGTTCATAGCCGTTGAAGAAAAGGCCAAGCATATAATCGACATCGAAATCCAATATATCGGTCTTCATCTTGCGCTTCATGTCCTTCTCGAAATACTCCTTCCCCCAATCGGCGAAGAAAGGGGTGGCGAACATCGTCCCAGCGCATATCTTCCTCTCCCGGTCGTACTCGTCGGGTGTGAGCAGGACCCCGATGCAATCGTCCGCAGGGAGCTTGATGGTGGGCACCTTCAGCTCGTTCTCGATGTCCTTCAGCGATTGGCATATGCCGTAGCCGAGCAGGACCACGTCGGCCCGCCCCTCCCAGGCGTTCACCTTCTCGATTATGGCGGCCCGCAGCTCCTTCGGGTACTCATGCAGCCCGAACTCCACGTACTCCTTGTAGATGATGTCCGGGTCATCACCCAGGACCTGGTCCAGTTCTTGCCTGAAGGTCTCGCAGGCGATCACAGCTATCCTCATGTAACACATCCTGATCGACCCCACCTTCCGATTAGCAAGGATCGACCGATGATTAATGACGATTCTGGAAATATTAAAATATTACTATGTATAATTATTCTATTACGATTAAGATGAGAGCTTCGGACATCCAGGACCAAATAGAATCCTTGCGGACCGAGGTCAGGGGCATCAACACACTCCTCCAGAGGATCCAAGCGGAGGACGTGAGGCGAGTATACGGAAGCCAGATCAGGTCGGTGCTGGTCGAGAGGGCCCAACGATTCTTCGAAAAGAAAGGAAGACTGTTGGGGAATGGGCCCCCATGGTATGGCTGGATGAGTTCGAGGAAAGGACCATGGTCGATGATCGACCAAACGATCTCCGCCTATCAGCTGCTTGACCAGGGAGGAGGCGATCAAGGTCCTGGGAGGTTTCGTCTCCGGTGAATGGCCGGATGGACCGAAGGAATCATTCCAACGCTGCATGCGACTGGTGAACGAAATCGTCGAGCAATTCGACAACTACTTTTCCATATCGGTTGGATGGAATGAGCAGCTATCCGGTCCAGGACCCTCCCAGAAGGTCAAGTTCGCTGGAAGAAATGAGGTCCTGAGCCCTGAGAAGGTTGAGGAATTGATCGGACCACTTTCCAACGCGATAAGGGTAGGTGTGCTTTTGGAGCTGAAGGCCAGGGAGGGCGGCCTGACCGAACTGAGCCGAAGGATGGGGTTGCAAAAAGGGCACCTCCAATTCCATGTCAAGATCCTAAGTGAGGCTGGTTATGTGCTTCTGGACAGAAGGACCCACCTTTATTTTTTGACATCAAGAGGGGAAAGAGCGTTGAAGGGGCTCGGGGAAATGGTGAAAGATCTGGAACTAAAGGAATGATGTCCGGGTCATCCCCCAGGACCTTGTCCAGTTCCTGCCTGAAGGTCTCGCGGGCGATCACCGCTATCCTCAATGTAACCATCTCCTATCCTGAGACCATCGGACCCCAGGCATACCGACCCTATCAAAGGGTGGCGCGATGGATTGATCGACCGACTTGAAAAAAGGTTGTATAGGTCCGACTCGAAGTGCCGCTGTTGAAGGAGCCTTTAAAATGCCAACGAGCAAGGGTCGAGGTGGGGCAGGGCGTTCGAGGCCAATGGTGTGGGGGGGCGAGCTGTCCAGGTCGGAAGGCCAGGCCTTTTTCAAGGACTGTTCGGGCGGCAATATCTACGCCTTCGCTGAAGAATGATGAGCTGGACCGGATGATGGTGGCGATTTCCACTTGGATCGATGGGGCCGACGGTCGCATCTATGTCACATTCGAAGGCGAGCTGATGGAAGGGGATGCCTCGGGGGAAGGGCACAGGCCCCCTGGGTGAAGGTAGTTCGTTTCATCAGGGCTTGGCCCGGGCAACGTTGCGAGAGGGCGATGGCCGACGCCTCGTTGACCAACACCTACTGGCGCATCGTCCGCCTACTGGGAAATGAGGTCGTGGTAGATGATGGTCAAAGGGAACCGCACATGGTGCTGAGGAATGAGGATATCAACCCGTCGTGCTCGGCCACCGTGGGATGCAACCAGATATTCGGTGGTTATGAGACGAAGGAGGATAGCATCAAGTTCGGTCCGATGATGACCACGCTGATGGCATGCCCCCCGCCGCTGGACGCCTTGGAGATGGATCTGATCGCTGCGCTCGACCGTTCCGCTCGATATCACATCCTGGCCCACACCATGGAGCTCTATGATGAGAACGGCTCTCCGGTGGCACTGTTCGAGGCGGTCTACCTATGATGGTAAGATTGGACCTAGGTCTCTGACATCTTGTAGCGCAGGAGAGCGGCCAGGCCCCCCAGGGACTCGAGCTTCTTCCCGCCTTCGTGATGCTCGCTCACCACCACCACCGTCCCCCGGGCCTGCTCCGTCCCCTTCATGATCCTCTCCATGTCCTTCTCCCGGATCAGGGTGTCGATGATGAGCAGGACCTCCACCGCCCCGGCCGACACCGCGTCGGCGACCTGCTTCGGCCCGTAGGCCACCGGACCGTCCTTGGCCACCTCCTCCAGCACCTTCTCCACCAGGTTCATCTCCTCGGCCACCCTCGAACCCTTCAGGACCTCCCCGCCGATGCCTCGCTTCATCAGCTCATGGATGCCTTGCATGCCCGCCTGGCCGGTATGATAGACGAAGACCTGACGGAAAAGCTCGGGCTCCTTCTGCTTGCCTATGGCCAGCAACGTCTCCTTGGCGAACCCCGGACCAAGGATGACCAGCGGCACGTCGGGCGACATGGCCTGCTTGACCTTGGCGATGATCTCGTCGTAATATCCTTCCCCGCTGTCCTTCTGCTCGTACATCTTGCCGCCGGTGGGACCGGTGATGGTGGCCAGGTTCTTCAGCCCGTACTGGCGCAGCACGGCGATGGTGGCCTCGTCGTTCTCCAAGGAGACGAAGACGATGTTCGGCTTCTTGGCGTCCTCCACCGACCGCCTCACCCGGTCCAGGTCCGCGTCCGTCCAGTGGACCTTCACCACCGTGATCCATTCCCCCTCCTCCATGCTGAGGGTGTGGTAGGAGCCGATGTCCTGCGGCCCGTCCTCGATGACCCCAAGTATGCGCAGCCGGCCATCGTACTCGTGGAACTCCATCTTCTCGACCCGGATGCCCAGGGTCATGCGCTTCTTCTCCGTGCGCTCGGCGCGGATCTTGTCGCTCTTGGCCTCGTCCCGACGGTAGGTGGAGGCGAACACCAGGTCCCCCGGCCGGACGATGTTGTAGAGATGCCACAGGTCGTCGCTCACCTCGACCATGAGCTTGATCTCCCCCTTGAAGCGGTCCTGGTGCAGGATGCGCATGGGGATGGCAACTGCGCCATCACTATTTTTATTCGTTGGCAGTACCACGCCGTACGATCGTCTCAAAGGCTGAGGGAGCGAGATCGCTTGAGATGCCTCTAGATGCGGTGTGAGGTCGAGGTCATATCCGGTCCATGAGAAGGGCGGCCGCCAACGGGATTGAGGTGGCTGATGACCGATATCGGTAGGGTACCTGTCCTGCGTCCTATGAAAGCCATTTATCGGACATGGCATAGTGTTCCGATGTTCTTTTTAGGACAAAAACGGCTACCCTTGTCAGGTCGGCCCTGAGTAATGTTATATATGAAATAAGTTTACCATCGAAACCTGATGTCAAGGTGCTTTCTTGTCTTAGAGGACGGGACCATTCTGGAGGGCACCGGTTTTGGTTATGAGAAGACCACCTATGGGGAGGTCGTCTTCAACACCGGCATGACCGGTTACCAGGAGAGCCTAACCGACCCGTCCTACCTCGGCCAGATCCTTATCATGTCCTATCCTCTGATAGGCAACTACGGTACCAACCCTTACGACGTGGAGTCGGACAAGGTGCAGGTGCGTGGTTTCGTGGTCCGGCAGAACTGCATGGAGCCGAGCGACATGTACCAGGGTCGGACCTTGGACGCATACCTGAAGGAGAACAGGATACCTGGTATCAGCGACCTCGACACCCGGGCCGCCATCATCCGCATCCGAGAGAAGGGGACGCCCCGCGGCGCCATCGTCTTCGACGAGGACCCGATGGAGGTCCTGGAGAAGGTGCGCAACATGCCCTTCCCCTCGGATGAGAACCTGGTGGGGCAGGCCAGCATCAAGATGCCGGTGCGCCATGAGAGCATCAAGAAAGGGGCGAAGACCATCGCCCTCTTCGATTGCGGCGTGAAGGAGAACATCCTCCGCGAGCTGCGCAAGCGCTTCAACATCATACAACTGCCATACGACACCCCGGCCCAATGGTTCCGGGACCATGAGGTGGACGGTGTCATGATATCCAACGGTCCGGGCGACCCGGACCACCCCGACATGCGCACCGCCACGATCAAGACGGTCCGGGAGATCAAGGAGGACCTGCCCATCATGGGCATATGCATGGGCAACCAGATATTGGCCTTGGCCTTCGGGGGCCACACCTACAAATTGAAGTTCGGCCACCGCGGCGTGAACCAGCCCGTGAAGCACAAGGGGCGGGTGTACATCACCTCCCAGAACCACGGCTACGCCGTCGACCCGAAGAGCCTGGAGGGCACCGGCCTGGAAGTGAGCCACGTCAACGCCAACGATGGCACCTTGGAGGGCATGACCCACAAGGAGCTGCCCATCTTCTCGGTGCAATACCATCCGGAGGCCTGCCCCGGCCCGAGGGACACCACCTTCCTCTTCGACGACTTCGTCAAGCTGCTGGAGGCGAGGAGATGAGCGGGCAAAAGGGCAAGATCATGGTCATCGGCTCCGGGCCGATCGTCATCGGCCAGGCCGCCGAGTTCGACTTCTCCGGCTCCCAGGCCTGCCGCTCGCTGCGCGAGGAGGGCTACACCACCGTGCTGGTGAACTCCAACCCCGCCACCATCCAGACCGACCTGGAGATGGCCGACATCGTTTACATCGAGCCGCTCAACGTGGAGACGGTGGCCCGCATCATCGAGAAGGAGAAGGTGGAGGGCGTGCTCTCCGGCATGGGCGGGCAGACCGCGCCTCAACCTCTGCTCCGAGCTGGCCGAGAAGGGCTACCTGGAACGGCTGAACTGTAGGCTTCTGGGCACGCAACCGCGGGCCATCGCCCTGAGCGAGGACCGGGAGCTGTTCAAGCAGACCATGCTGGACATCGACGAGCCGATCCCGATATCGCGCACCGTCCACAGCATCGAGGAGGCCAAGGAGGCGGTCAAGTTCATCGGCAAGTACCCTGTGCTCATCCGCCCCGCCTATACCCTGGGCGGGACCGGGGGCGGCATCGCCTACAACGAGGAGGAGCTCGTGCCCATCGTCGGTCGGGGACTGATCTACTCCCGCATCCGCCAGGTGCTGATCGAGGAGAGCGTCATCGGCTGGAAGGAGTTCGAGTACGAGGTGATGCGCGACCGCAACGACAACTGCATCATCATCTGCAGCATGGAGAACTTCGACGCCATGGGCATCCACACCGGCGAGAGCATCGTGGTGGCGCCGGTGCAGACGCTGAACGACGTGGACCACCAGAGGCTGCGAACCGCGGCCATCAAGATCATCCGCGCCCTGGGCATCGAGGGCGGATGCAACATCCAGTTCGCCTTCGACCCGACCACCAAGGAGTACCGCGTCATCGAGGTGAACCCGCGCGTGTCCCGGTCGTCCGCCCTGGCCTCCAAGGCCACCGGCTATCCCATCGCCCGGGTGGCGGCCAAGATCGCCGTGGGCAAGACCCTGGACGAGATCGTCAACAAGATCACCGGCAAGACCGCCGCGGCGTTCGAGCCGACCATCGATTACGTCGTGGTGAAGATCCCCCGCTGGCCCTTCGACAAGTTCCGCACCGTGGACAAGCGGCTGGGCACGCAGATGAAGTCCACCGGCGAGGTCATGGCCATCGGCCGGACCATCGAGGAGGGCATCATGAAGGCCATCCGCTCCCTGGAGATCGACCGCATCGACCTGGAGGCGGAGAAGTGGAGCGACGAGATCATCGAGCAGGAGCTCAAGGTCGCCACCGACAAGCGCCTCTTCATCATGGCCGAGGCCATCCGCCGGGGCATGCCGCTGGCGCAGATCGCCGCCTGGTCCCAGTGGGACGAGTTCTTCGTGCGCAAGGTGCGCAACCTGGTGGAGATGGAGAGGGAGCTCAAGGGAACAGCCTCTGACCGCCGAGCGATCTGCGCCAGGCCAAGAGGATGGGATACCCGGACGAGAGCATCGCCAACCTCACCAAGTGCACCGAGGCCGAGGTCAAGCAGCTCCGCCTCAAGCACAACATCCTGCCCACCTACAAGATGGTGGACACCTGCGCCGCCGAGTTCGAGGCGGCCACGCCCTACTTCTATTCCACTTACGAGACCGCATTGCGAGGCCCGCCGCTCCCACCGCCGCAAGGTGGTCATCGTCGGGGCCGGCCCGATCCGCATCGGCCAGGGCATCGAGTTCGACTACTGCTGCGTCCATGGCGTCATGGCCTGTCAGGAGGAGAACGTGGACGCCATCGTCATCAACAACAACCCCGAGACCGTGTCCACCGACTACGACATCTCGGACCGCCTCTACTTCGAGCCGCTCACCCTGGAGGACGTGGTCAACGTCATCGAGAGGGAGGACGCGGACGGCGCCATCGTCCAGTTCGGCGGGCAGACCTCGGTCAACCTCGCCGTTCCGCTGGAGGAGGCCTTGAAGGGCAAGAAGGCCAAGATCCTGGGCACCCTCCCGGACATGATCGACATGGCCGAGGACCGCAAGCGCTGGACCCAGCTCATGAACGAGCTGGGCATCAAGCAGCCGGAGTCCGGGCACGGGCCACTCCTACGACGAGATCAAGGCCGTGGTGGACCGCATCGGTTTCCCAGTGCTGCTTCGGCCCTCTTACGTATTGGGCGGCCGGGGCATGGAGATCATCTACAACGAGGAGGAGATGAAGACCTACGTGGAGACGGCGGTGCGGGTGTCCAAGAAGCACCCCGTGCTCATCGACAAGTACCTCTCCCACGCCATCGAGATCGATGTGGACGTGGTCGCGGACGGCGAGGACGTCTTCATCGGCGGCATAATGGAGCACATCGAGGAGGCGGGGGTGCACTCCGGCGACGCCACCATGATCCTGCCCGTGCAGACACTGCCCACCTTCGTCATGGACCGCATCGTGGAGATCACCGTGCAGGTGGCCAAGGCCTTGCAGATAAAGGGCCTGATGAACCTGCAGCTGGCCGTGAAGGACGATGAGGTCTACATGCTGGAGGCCAACCCGCGCGCCTCGCGCACCGTCCCGTTCGTCTCCAAGGCCATCGGCATGCCGCTGGCCAAGCTGGCCACCAAGGTCATGCTGGGGAGGAAGCTGAAGGACCTCGGGCTACGTGGGCGTGGCCGAGTTCCATTCCATCGCCGTCAAGGCCTCGGTGTTCCCGTTCCTCAAGCTGCCGGGGGTGGACAGCATCCTCGGCCCGGAGATGAAGTCGACCGGCGAGGTCATGGGCATCGACGAGGACCTGGACGCCGCCATGTACAAGGCCCTGGTCTCGGCGGGCATGAAGCTGCCCCTCAAGGGCGGGGTCTACATCACCGTGGCGGACCTGAACAAGAACGATGTGCTGCCCATAGCGCGCCAGTTGCACGACATGGGGTTCAACATCTACGCCACCAAAGGCACCAGCACCTTCCTGCGGTCACATGAGCTGCCTTGCACCACCGTCTACAAGGTGAGGGACAACACCTCGCCCGACGCGCTGGGCCTGATGCGGCAAGGCCAGATCAATCTCATCATCAACACCCCCACCTACACCTCCGGCTCGGTGCGGGACGGGTCCATGATGCGCCGTCTGGCGGTGGAGCTGGAGATCCCGTTCCTGACCACGGTGCAGGCGGCCAAGGCCACGGTCGGCGCCATCGCCCGGGCCCGGAAGGGCGAGGTCTCGGTGCGGGACATCGCCTCCTATTACAAAGAGCGATGATGGGGCTCAGAGCAGGGCGGGCTTCTCCCTCTCGATCTTGACCTCGTACTTGGCCACTATCAGCACCCCGACCAGAAGCAGCGCGCCGCTGACGAGCACCAAGGGGGACGGCACCTCACTGAGGAACAGGGCGGCCCATATCGTGGCGAGGATCGGTTCGCCCAGACAGGGAGACGCTGACCAGGGATGCGCTGACGTATTTCAGGCTCCAGTTGTACATGGTGTGGCCCAGTATGGTGGAGACGCCCGGCGAGGAGAAGGAACAGCACCAGGTCCTCATTGCTCATGGGCCAGAGCTGCTCCCCGGTGGCGAGGCAGGCCCCGAAGAGGAAGATCGTGGCGAACGAGATAGACGAAGAAGGCGTAAGGCACCAGGTCCACCTTCTGGCGCATCAGCCTGCCCCCCACGATGTAGATCGCCGCCAATATGCAACCGGTGAAGGCCAGAACGTCACCGGCCAGCTCCCCGCCCTCCAGTCCGCTCACCGACATCAGTATGATGCCCGAGAAGCCCAGGACCATCCCGACCATGGCCCGTTTGTCCGTCTCCTTCAGAAGGAATATGGAGACCACCCCGATGATGAGGGGGTGGGCCGTGACCAGCAGGGTGGACGCGGCCACGGTGGTCAGCGTCAGCGAGGCGTTGAAGGCCCAGAAGTGCAAGGCCAGCACCACCCCGATCCCGGCCAAAAGACCGTATGAGTTCTTTGATAGCGAGACGCATTGGCGACGGCAGGGGCCCAGGGCGAAAGGCAACAACATGAGCGAGGCGAAGAGCATGCGGTAGGCCGCGATCACCAAAGGCGGGGAGTCGCTCCATCGGATGAAGATGGAGGCGAAGGACACGCTCACCACGGCGATGATGATGCCGATGTACGGCGTGTAGCCGGTACCGTCCATGCGGTTGGCGAACATCGTATCAGTAGATGACGATGGACTTGACCCCGCGGCAGGACTTCAGGCGAGGGATGAGCTCGGCCGGGACCGGGCTCTCCGTGATGACGTAGAGGCGGGGGTCGCTGCTCAGGTCCGGGTCGGTGACCAAGGCCTGGCGGATGCTTATTCCCGATGTGGCTATCACCCCGGTGACGTCGGCGATGATGCCTGGCGCCCCGGCGTTGGTGGGGATGATCTCGATGGCGCTCCAACCCATCTCCGACGCCACGTCCTTGAGGAAGCCTATGGGCCGGAGCTTGGAGAACACCCGCAGCAGTTCGGGACTGGACTCGATGGTGTGCACCGTGGCCCTGACGATGCGCCGGTCCACGCCAGCGGCCTTGCCCACCGCCACGTCCCCCACCTCGACCTCGCCACTGTATATGCGGCCGTCCCGCACGCTCAGCCCTTGGTCGAGCAGCAGCTTGGCCACCTTGGCCTGGGATGGGTACCTCCCAAAATAGTTGGAGATCTGCTTCCACATGGTCCTTCACTATGGGTGCGGTGGATTAAAGCGTTTCCCATTGTACGGTTATGTTCATTGAGGAGCGGATGACGTCAAGGCAAAACTTATTCTTAACTTGGTGCAATAGGGAGACGGCACTTTGACAGGGGACGCCATCCACAATGTGAATGATGACGAAACCCTTATATGCGTGCTATAAATTGACACGGTTCACCTGAGGTGATATGTTGCTTGGCAAGAACATAAGGATCGAGCGCATCATGGACAGGTCCACAGGAAGGGCGGTAATCGTCCCTCTGGACCACGGTATCTCCATGGGCCCCATCGAAGGATTGGTCGACATGCGGTCGACAGTGGACAAGGTCTCCCAGGGGGGCGCCACGGCCGTGGTGCATGCATAAGGGCATACTTCCCTTCGGCCACCGTTCCTTCGGCCGGGACATCGGCCTCATAATGCACCTGTCCGCCAGCACCGGGCTCTCCCCCGAACCGAACCACAAGGTCATCGTGACCACGGTGGAGGAAGCGATCAAGTGGGGCGCGGACGCGGTCTCCATCCATGTCAACCTGGGCGACGACCACGAGTACGCCATGTTGCGCGACTTCGGGGCAGATCGCCTGCAAGTGCAACGAGTGGGGCATGCCCCTGTTGGTCATGATCTACCCCCGGGGCAAGGACATCCCGGACGCGTACAACGTGGACATGCTCAAGAAGTGCGCCCGCACGGCCACCGAGCTGGGCGCGGACATCATCAAGACCAATTACACCGGCGACATCGACAGCTTCAAAGAGGTGGTGCGGGGTGCGCAGGCCCCGGTCATCATAGCCGGAGGCCCGAAGGTGGACTCCGATGAGAAGCTCCTGCAGATGGTGAAGGACTCCATGGACGCAGGCGGCAAGGGCGTGAGCATCGGCCGCAATGTCTTCCAGCACCGCAACGTCATTGGCATCACCAAGGCCATCAGCGGCATCGTGCTCGAGGACATGGACGTGGAGGAGGCCCTGAAGATCCTCAAGTGACCCCACATGTCCGATAAGATCATGTGGGTGCGGAGCGACCACCTGCCCACCTACGAGCAGAGGAAGAAGGTAGTGACAGCGGCGCTGGAGGCCGGACTGGTGGACATAGTGGTCCGTCAGGAGGACCAGGAGCTGCGCCGCCTGGGCCGGTTCCAGGCCATCGAGAGGCGCGGGGACGACCTGTACATCGACGAGGAGAGGGTGGGGGTGATGGTGGAGATCAACCGCCCCGAGGACCTGGCCAAGGCCTCCGCCCTGAAGGACAAGGTCGAGTTCGTGGTCATCGCCGCGAACGATTGGAAGGTCATCCCCTTGGAGAACCTCATCGCCGAGTTCCAGCGCTCCAGCACCGAGGTGCTTGGCCGGGGCCAGCGACCCGGATGAGGCCAGGCTTTTCGCCCAGACCCTGGAGGTGGGCGTGGACGGCATCGTCATCACTCCGTCCGATCCAGGCGTCATCAAGGATTTCAAGGGCACCGTCGTCGGGGCCCTCCCGGACATCGAGCTCACTCCGATCAAGGTGACCCGCATCGCGCCCCTCAGCATGGGCGACCGGGTCTGCGTGGACACCTGCTCCCTAATGAGGGTGGGCGAGGGCATGCTCATCGGTTCGCAATCCGGATGCCTGTTCTTGGTCCAGTCGGAGGCCATGGAGAGCGAGTACGTCGCGGCCCGGCCGTTCCGCGTCAACGCCGGGGCGGTGCACGCCTATGTGCTTGGCTCCGATGGCCGCACCAAATACCTGTCCGAGGTGAGGGGCGGCGACGAGCTGATGGCGATCGACACCGATGGCAAATGCCGTCCGGTCGTCGTGGGCCGGGCCAAGGTGGAAGTGAGACCATTACTGTTATTGGAGGCGGAGGCGGATGGCCGCCGCTACTCCACCATTCTGCAGAACGCGGAGACCATCAGGCTCTGCACCCCTTCCGGGCCGGTATCCGTATCGGCGCTCAAGGTGGGGCAGGAGGTCCTGGCGAGGATCGAGGCGGGCGGTAGGCATTTCGGCCACGCCATCGCCGAGACGATCATAGAGAGGTGAATATGATGCGAGCATGTGTTTCGATAGCGGAGAAGGATATGGAATCGACCCTTGCGGCCTGCCGCGAGGCGGTGGAGAAGGGAGCGGACATGATAGAGGTGCGCTTCGACCGCATGGCGGCCCTTCCGGAGGACCTGACCCCGTTCAAGGCCTTCGAAAAGCCGATGGTGGCGACGTTGCGCACCTCCCGTCAGGGCGGGCGGCTATTCCGGTCCGGACGCGGTCAAACTATCCTTCCTCAAGGAGGCGGCCCGCGCTGGGTTCCAATACATCGACCTGGAGCTCGACTTCCCACTGCTGACCAAGGCGCAGAAGGAGATCAAGGGTGCCAAGTTCATCATCTCCCAGCATGACCATCACAAGACGCCAAGCCCCTCCTTGATGGTGCAGGCGCTGGTGACCTGCGCCGCCAAAGGCGACGTGGCCAAGGTGGCCTACCACGCCACCAACATGGAGGACGTGCTGCACCTGACGGAAGCGGCGAAGCTCTATTCGCAGACCGGGAACCAGTTCGTGGCCATCTCCATGGGCGAGAGGGGCTCGGTGACCCGGGCCTGCTACGACCACATGGGCGCGGCGTTCACTTACGCGACGCTCCACAAGGAGAGGCCCACCGCCCCGGGACAGATCGACCTGGCCGCCTTGCGCGCATTGGACGGCGAGAAGGTGGTGGCCGGCGTGGTCGGCCAGTCGCTCTCCCACTCCCTTATCGGCCTGGATGCATAACGCGGCGTTCCGTTCCCTTTCCTTGCCTGGCCTCTATCTCAAGTTCCAGATGGATAAGCACGAGCTTGACTGCGTTCACCGAGCTGGTGGGGGAGCTGGGTGTGCGGGGTTTCAACGTCACCATACCCTACAAAGGGGCCATCATCGAACTGTTGGACAAGGTCGACCCGGAGGCGGAGCGCATCGGGGCGGTCAACACCGTCCTGAACACCGGCGGCGAGCTGGTGGGCTTTAACACCGATTTCTATGGTGTGCAGATGACCTTCGAGAAGGCCGCCTTCGACCCCAAGGGGCGCAAGGTGCTGGTGGTCGGAGCGGGAGGGGCGGCCCGATCGGTGCTCACCCACCTGTCCCATTGCCAGGCCGAGATATTCCCTCTACAACCGGACCAAGGACAAGGCCGACGAGCTGGCCAAGACCTTCGGTGGGACCACGGTCGTCTCCAAGGAGGAAATGCTCCAGAAGGAGTTCGATGCGGTCGTGAACTGCACCCCCTTGGGGATGAAGGGCTATCCTGACGAGCTGCCGGTGGACATCAGCGTCCTGAGACCGGGACAGTTCGTCATGGACACCATCTACAACCCGGCCCGGACCAAGCTGGTGATAGCCGCGGAGGAGCGCGGCGCCAAAGCGGTCTCCGGTCGCGACATGCTGATCTACCAGGCCATGAAGGCCTTCTCGGTCTGGACCGGCAACATGCCTGAATACGAGGTCATGTTGGCCGGGTTCCAGGAGGGCATCTCTCGATGAAGGGTCGGGGCATGGCCCACGGCGCCGGCACGATCATAAACGCCATAGCCACCGGCAAGGGGGCGGCCTTCGGCATCGATCTCCGCACCGATGCGGAGGTGGAGCTGAACGATTCTGGCCAGATAGAGGTGGTCATCGATGGGGCGGAAGGCGAGAGCACCAAGCTGGTGGAGCTATGTGTGCGCTCGGTGCTCCGAACCTACGGAGAGGAGGGACGGGGTGCCCAGGTCGTCACCCGTTCCGAGATACCCATATCCAAAGGGTTGAAGAGCAGCAGCGCCGCGGCCAACGCCACCATCAAGGCCACCCTGAGGGCGCTGGGGGAGGACATGCCCCTGCTGGACTCGATCCGACTGGGCTGCCGATGCGCCATCGAGGCAGGGGTCTCCGTGACCGGCGCCTTCGATGACGCCTGCGCCTCCGTCATGGGCGGGCTGGTCATCACGGACAACACCAACATGGAGCTGGTGGACCGGGAGCGCATGGACCCGTCCTTGGTGGCGCTGATCCATGTGCCATCTTACCAGATCCGCAAGGGCGGACTGCCCCTGGACCGCATACGCAACATCGCCGACATCATCGAACTGGCATATATCCTGGCACAGAAGGGACAGTACGCCATGGCCATGAAGCTGAACGGTCTGGCCTACGCCTCCGTGCTCGGTGTCGACCCCTCGATCATGCACGAGGCCCTGGCCAAGGGCGCGGTGGCGGCGGGCATCAGCGGCACCGGTCCGGCCACGGTCATACTGATGGAGAGGGACCGGGCCGAGGCGCTGCGGGCGGAGATGAGCGGGGCCAAGGACATCATCCAGGCCGATGTTTACAATTGCGATTAGGAGGGATCGACCATGAAACTGAGGGTCAGACCGTCGACGATCGAGGGCGAGGTGAGCTCCTCCCCTTCCAAGAGCTACACCCACCGGGCCATGGCCCTGGCCCTGTTGGCGGAGGGCACCTCGCATCTGCGTCGCCCGCTGCTCAGCGGGGATACCCTGGCCACACTTTCGGCGGTCAGGAAGTTCGGGGCGGAGGCGGACCGCGAAGGGGAAGTGCTGCACATCGACGGAGGCCGGTTGCGCTGCCCGGACGACGTCATAAACGTGGACAACTCCGGGACCACCATCAGGATCATGGCCGGCATCGCCTCCCTCCTTCCATGCATCACCGTCCTCACCGGGGACGAGTCCATACGAAGGCGGCCCATGCAACCGCTCATCGATGCCTTGGGAGAGCTAGGGGCGGAGTGCCGCTCCACCCGGGGCAACGGGCTCGCCCCGCTGCTGGTCCGGGGACCGAACACCGGCACCCGCACGCACATCAAGGGCGACGTCAGTTCCCAGTTCATCTCCTCGCTGCTCATCTCCTCCGCCGTCAAGACAGTGGACACGGAGATCGTGCTGACCACGCCGCTTGCGCTCCCGACCCTATGTGGAGATCACCATGGACATGATGGCCCGGTTCGGGGTCCGGAGCGAGGCGCTTCCCGAAGGCTTCATGGTCCCGGGTGGCCAGCGATATACCCCTCAGGATTACGCCGTCCCGGGGGACTTCTCCTCCGCCGCATTCCCCTTGATGGCCGGGGCACTGGCCGGCCATGCCAAGGTGCGCCACCTCGACCAGCGGGACCGGCAGGGGGACAAGGTGGTGCTGGACATACTTGAGCCGGTTCGGCGCCCCGGTCCACTGGGTCGGGGACGCCGTCGAGACGTCCCGGGTGCCGCTGGTCGGCAACGAGGTCGACCTTTCCCAGGCCCCGGACCTCTTCCCGATAGTGGCGGTCATGGCCACTCAGGCGCAAGGGGTCACGGTCATCAAGAACGCGGAGCACGTCCGTCTCAAGGAATCGGACCGCATCGCCGCCACCGTGGAGTTCCTCGGCCGCATGGGGGCGGAGGTGGAGGAGAGGAGGGACGGTTGCGTCATCAAAGGGCCGTGCCAGCTGCGCGGCGCCTCGGTGGACTCCCTGGCGGACCACCGCATCCTCATGGCCGCCGCCATCGCCACCTTGGTGGCGGAGGGCGAGAGCGTCATCACCGATGGCGATTGCTTTAAAATATCGTACCCGGGTTTCGTGGAGGACATGACCGCCCTGGGGGCGGACCTGGAGCTGATACCCTGAACACCATCGGGACCTCGTTCAAGATCACCATATTCGGTTCCAGCCACGGTGAGGGCGTCGGCTGCGTCCTGGACGGCGTCCCGCCGGGGATGGTCCTGGACCTGAGGCAGCTGAGGGAGGAGATGGACCTGCGCAGGCCCGCGCCGGGCATCGGCACGCCCCGACAGGAGGAGGACGAGGTGGAGATACTTTCCGGGGTCAAGGACGGAATGGCCACCGGCGGGGCGCTCACCATGTTCGTGCGCAACCGCGACCGGGACAGTGACAAGTACAAACAGTTCCGCGACAAGCCCAGGCCCGGGCACGCGGACCAGACCGCGGTGGCCAAATATGGCGAGTGCCACGATATCCGCGGAGGAGGCCAGTTCTCGGGCCGGATGACCGCCGCACTGGTGGCCGGGGGGTCGGTCGCCAAGCAATTGCTGGCCGAGCATGGCATAGTGGTGGCCGCCTATACCGAGAGCATCGGCAAGGTGGTGGATGCCAGGAGGCACGGCATCCAAGACATGTTATCCATTGCTCGTGCAAATGACCTGCGCGCCGCCTCGGAGGACGTGATCGAGGCGATGCGCGAGGAGATCCTCGCTGCCCGAGAGGAGGGTGACAGCGTCGGCGGGGTGGTGCATTGCCTCATCGATGGTGTGCCGGTCGGACTGGGCGAGCCTTTCTTCGATACTGTCGAAGGAGAACTGGCCAAGATGATGTTCGCCATCCCCGCCGTCAAGGGCATCGAGTTCGGTGCAGGCTTCCGGGCGGCCGCCATGCGCGGCTCGGAGCATAACGACCCGTTCGTGGTGGTGCAGGGACGGCTCCGCACGGCAAAGAACGACGCCGGGGGCGTGCTGGGCGGCATCAGCAACGGCATGCCCATCGAGTTCCGCATCGCCATCAAGCCCACGGCGTCCATAGCCAAGGAGCAGCGCACCGTGGACCTCAAGAAGATGGAGGAGACCTCACTCACCATCGAAGGAAGGCATGACCCCTGCATCGCCCCAAGGGCGGTGGCGGTGGTGGAGGCAGCGGCCGCCCTGGTTATGGCGGACCTAAGCATCAGAGGTGGTTTAATTGACTGAGAAGGTGGACGGCATCCGCTGGAAGATCGAGGAGCTGGACAACCAGATCTTGGATCTCGTGAAGAAGCGGATGGAAGCGGCGTTGGCCATGGGCAAGACCAAGGTGGAGAAGGCCCTGCCGGTGCGGGACATGCGGGTGGAGGACCAGGTCGTGGCCCGTTACTGCCAGAGGGCCAGCGAGGTGGGCATCAGCGAGGACGCCGCCGCCGAGATCGCCCAGATACTCATCCGCGAATCGGTGGAGGCCCAGGCCCGGCTGCCCCGCCCCATGGGAGCGGAACGCAAGGTGCTGGTCATCGGGGGGGCGGGTCGGATGGGACTGTGGTTCGCCCGCTACATGGCGATGCGCGGCCATCATGTCCAAGTCTACGACATCAAGCCCACCAAGGAGTTCCCCATGGTGAAGGACCTGGCCGGGGCCATACGCAAGGCGGAGGTGGTCATAGTGGCCGTGCCGATATCCGAGGCGGACAAGGTCATGCGCCAAGTGATCGCATCCCAGCCCACTGGCCTGGTCTTCGACATCATGTCGGTCAAAGGACCGGTCGTGCCCGCGCTGCGCGAGGGTGTGGAGGAGGGTGTGATGGTCTGCAGCGTCCACCCCATGTTCGGTCCGGACGCGCTCAGCATGTACAGCCGCAACATCATCGTGTGCGATTGCGGGTCGCACCGGGCGGTGGCCGAGTTCAAGAACCTGGTGGACGGCATGGGGGCGAAGGTCACGGAGATGATGGTGGAGGATCACGACCAGCTGATATCGTTGGTGCTGGGCCTGTCCCACGCGGTGAACATATCCTTCTTCTCCACCCTGAAGGAATCAGGCGTAGACTTCAATACGTTGGAGGCAATCTCCTCGACCACGTTCAAGAGGCAGGTGGCGATCAGTAGGAGGGTGTCGCTGGAGAGCCCACACCTCTATTACGAGATCCAGCACGAGAACCCGCACACGGCGAGGTGCCTGGAGATGTTCGAGATGGTCGTCAACCAGCTGCGTCTGGCCGCCACGGCCGACGACGACGCGGCGTTCGTGAAGCTGATGGAAGAGGGCAAGAGATACTTCGGAGAGGATTGAATTGGCAAAGATACAGGTTGCGGTCCTAGGAGCGACGGGAATGATCGGGCAGAGGTTCGTCCAGCTATTGGAGGACCACCCCTGGTTCGAGATCGGGGGGCTCTATGCCTCCGAACGGTCCGAGGGGAAGAGGCTGCGCGAGGTCATGCGCGTCAAGGACATCCGCCTCAGGGAGGAGACCCTGGAGAGACGCATCGAGCAGCTTGACGCCAAGGCCATCGCCGGCCGGTGCCGGGTGGCCTTCTCCGGGCTCCCGACGGAAATAGCCAAGGACACGGAGTCCACCTTGGCGGAGTCAGGGGTGGCGGTGTTCTCCAACGCGGCCTCGCACCGCATGCGGGATGACGTGCCATTGCTCATCCCGGAGGTGAACCCGGAGCACCTGGACCTGATCAAGGGCCAGGCGACCTACGGGAAGGGAGGGTTCATCGTCACCAACGCCAACTGCTCGACCACTGGCCTGGCCGTGCCGATGAAGGCGTTGGATGTCGCTTACGGCCTGCGCTTCGTTTGCGTCTCCACCTATCAGGCGGTCTCGGGCGCCGGTTATCCGGGCGTGCCGTCCTTGGACATACTGGGCAACGTCGTCCCTCACATCAGGAACGAGGAGGAGAAGATGGAGATCGAGATGCACAAGATGCTGGGCAGGATGACCCCCAAGGGCGTCGTCAATGCCAACTTCGACATGGTGGCCTCCTGCGCCCGCGTACCGGTCATCGACGGCCACACCGAGTCGGTGGTGCTGCAGATGGAGAAGAGCCCCAGCGTCCCGGAGATCATCGCCACCTTGAGGGCCTTCCAGCCAGCGCCCCAGGAGCTGCACCTGCCCACCGCCCCCACCCAGGCCATCATCGTCCGCATGGAGGACGACCGGCCCCAGCCGCTCTGCGACGCCTATGCCGGCGAGCCGGCCCGGGCCAGAGGCATGGCCGTGACCGTCGGCAGGGTGAGGCAAAGCGGCAAATACACCAAATTGTGGTTGATATCGCACAACACGCTCCGGGGAGGAGCGGGCGGTTCGGTCATAAACGCCGAGCTGGCCAAAGCGAAAGGGTATCTGTGAGGTGAAGAGATTGAAGCGAACCGTGGAGGAGATCAACGCCCGCATCAAGAGCGGGGACGCCGTCGTGCTCACGGCCGAGGAGGCCATCGAACTGGTCAAGAAGGTAGGCGTGGAGCAGGCGACCAAGGAGGTCGACGTGGTCACCACCGGGACCTTCGGGGCCATGTGCTCCTCCGGCGCTTTCATCAACTTCGGGCATTCCGAGCCCCCGATCAAGATGGGCAAGGTCTGGCTCAACGACGTGCCGGCCTATGGCGGCCTGGCGGCGGTGGATGCCTACATCGGTGCCACCGAGCCCTCCACGAACGGGCGGGCCGATTATGGCGGGGCCCATGTCATCGAGGACCTCATCGCTGGCCGACCGGTCAAGCTGAAGGCCACCTCCCATGGGACGGACTGCTACCCTCGCAAGGACATCGAGACCTTCATATCCCTCAAGACGGTGAACCAGGCCTACCTGTTCAATCCCAGGAACGCCTATCAGAACTACGCCGCCGCCATCAACTCCGGGGAGAAGACGCTCTTCACCTACATGGGCAAGCTTCTGCCCAACCTGAAGAACTGCACCTATTCCAGCGCGGGGCAGCTGTCGCCCCTCCTGAAGGACCCCAACCTGCGCACCATCGGCATCGGCACGCGCATCTTCCTGGGAGGGGCCCAGGGCTACGTCTCCTGGGAAGGGACGCAGTACAAGACGAACGTCCCGCTGCGGAACGGCGTGCCATCGGCCTCGGCGCGCTCGCTGGCGGTCATCGGCGATCTGCGCGATATGTCCACGGACTACGTCCGGGCATTGGAGATGCACAAGTACGGGTTCACGCTCGGACTGGGCATCGGCATCCCCATACCGGTCCTGGACGAGGACATCATGAGGACCTGCGCGCTCACCGACGAGCAGCTCTTCGCCCCGGTGGTCGATTACGCGCTGCAGTCCAGGAACCGCCGCCCGGTCCAAGAGGTCTCCTACGCCGAGCTTCGTTCCGGGACCATCACCGTCAAGGGCAAGAAGGTGCGGACCTCCGCGCTGTCCAGCTACTTCAAGGCCAGGCAGGTGGCGGTGGAGCTGAAGCGCAGGGTGGAGGAGGGGGACTTCCTTCTGTCCCAGTTCGTCCAGGCGCTGCCGCAGGAGAAGGCCATCCGACCGCTCGACGTCCGGTCCAAAGAGGAGGTGCTGTGATGGGCAACAACCGCTTCATGCTCATGTTCACCCCGGACCTGGTGAACGAGCCCATCACCTATCGCATGGTGAAGGACTTCGACCTCAACATCAACATCCTCAGGGCGGAGATCGACGACAATGGCGGACGTCTCATCATCAACTTCGAAGGGAGCCCACAGCAGATCAAGCAGGCCCTGAAGTATCTCACCGACAACAAGGTGCAGGTCAAGGAGCTGGTGGAGTACGTCCGGAAGGACAGCGAGCGCTGCACCGATTGCGGCATGTGCGTCTCCATCTGCCCGGTCATGGCCTTCCAAGTGGACAAGGTCACCTGGAAGGTGGTGTTCCTGAACGACAAGTGCATCGCCTGCGGCATGTGCGTCGACGCCTGCCCCTCCATGGCGATGAAGCTGGGCCAATGATCGTCAGGGAGCATTTCGAGCTGGGCGAGACCGCGGTCACCATCGTCGCCGAGGCCGAGCACATCAAGCACGCCCAGAGGGCCATCTTCGAGGCGCGCCGGGACCTGCAGTCGTTCATCGTCTCCGACCCTTTCTTCCAACTGACCTTCGAACCTTATCGGGCGCCCAGCGACGCGCCGGCCATCGTCAAGGAGCATGTGCCGCGCCGCCACCATCGCCGGGGTGGGACCGATGGCCGCGGTGGCCGGAGCCATCGCCCAGTATGCGGTCGAGAGCCATGAAGGAGAATGGGGCCAGGCACGCGCATCGTGGACAATGGCGGGGACATCGCCCTGCTGACCGAGGAGGAGACCGCCGTGGGCATTTATGCGGGACAATCGGCCTTCCGCGGATTGGCCTATCTGGTCCCAGCCACGCATGGGATCTATGGCATATGCACCTCGTCCGGGACGGTGGGCCCGTCCATATCGCTCGGTAGGGCCGATGCGGCCACGGTGTTCGCCGCGGATGTGGCGCTCGCGGATGCCTGCGCCACCGCCCTGGGCAACTTGGTGGTGGACGAGGACGAGGATACCTTGGGGGAGGCGGTGGAGAGGATCGGATCCCTGCCCGGGGTGGACGGCTGCGTGGTCATGATCGGCGAGCATATGGCCATGCGAGGCAAGGTGCCGGAGATGATGCGCTGCACCGACCCTCGGTGCAAGGTGTCGGAACGACTATTTTAACCACCGACACAAATGGGTATAAAAACCTTGAAGTATGGCGGGCTCATTGTCCGGCCTGCGACTGGTGAGCAGATGGCATTGAAATTGGCCATACCGAACAAGGGCAGGCTGAACGAGAGGACCGTTCAGATCCTGAAACAAGCGGGCCTGGACTTCGAGGACGCGGACGAGCGCAAGCTGTACGCCAACGTGAAGCGCCGGGACATCACCGTGATGTTCCTTCGCGCTGCCGACATAGTCCGCTTCGTGCATTCAGGGGCGGTGGACCTGGGGGTCACCGGCCGGGACCTGGTGCTCGAGGCAGGAGCCGACGTGCTCACCCTCCATGACCTTAACTACGGACACTGCCGCCTCTCCCTGGCGGCACCTGATGGCTTGGGCATCCAGAGCGTGAGGGACGTCAAGGACGGCAGCATAATCGCCACGTCGTTCCCGAACATGACCAGGAAATTCTTCGCCGCCAACGGCAAGAAGGTGGAGATAGAGGAGATCTCGGGAGCGGCAGAGATAACCCCGCACCTGGGAGTGGCGGACATGATCGTCGACCTCGTCTCCAGCGGTTCCACCCTCAAGATGAACCACCTGAAGGAGGTGGCGGTCATCGCGGAGTCGCAGGCGGTCATCATCGCCAACCGCAAGGCCTATGCTGAGCGCCAGGAGGAGATGGACGAGCTGGTCGCGGCCATCCGCAGCGTGCTGGACGCGGAGAACAAGAAGTACCTCATGGCCGATGTGCCCACCGCCTCCCTGGAAGAGGTGAGGCGCTTCTTCCCCGGCATCGCCGGGCCGACCATCATGAACATCATGGGACGGGATGACGTGGTGGCCATCCATGTGGTCATCGACAAGGACAAGGTCTACGACGCGGTGGTCCGCTTGAAGAAGATGGGGGCGACGGGCATCCTGATCACCCCGATCGACCGCATGGTCCCCTGAGGTGAGGAGATGGACCAGAAGATGGATCCGATCCTCGGTGCGGGACTTTCAGCTCTACTACAACCCCAAGATCGACAGGCAGCCCTCTGCGCATGGACACCAACACCAACCCCCTGGGCGAGAACCCGGCCGGGAAGGAGGCCCTGCGCGAATGCCTGGAGATGGACCTCGGGCAGTATCCTAACACCTACGGCGACGGTCTGAGGACGGAGCTGGGCCGACTATACGGTCTGGACATGGACCGGTTCGTGGTCGGCAACGGTTCGGACGAGATACTTGACATCATCTGCAAGACATTCATGGAGCCAGGCGGCAAGGTCGTCATCGCCTACCCGTCCTACTCATTGCACGGCTGGTTCTCCAAGGCCAACGGGGGCGGCGTGGTCGAGGTGGACCTGCTGCCCGGGTACCAACTGGACGTCGAGGGCATGCTGCGCGGCCAAGGGCGACATCATCATCGTCTGCACCCCCAACAACCCCACCTCCAACCTTTTCCGCAAGGAGGACGTGCTGGCGTTGGTCGAGGGCTCCGACCGCCCGGTGGTGGTGGACGAGGCCTATGGCGAGTTCGCCGGGGAATCGCTGATATCGCTGGTGGACAAGTATCCCAACCTCATCGTCACCAGGACCTTCTCCAAGGCCTATGCCCTGGCAGGCATGCGGGTCGGCTATTCGGTGGCCTGCAAGGACATGACGCTGGCCATGCAGAAGGTGCGCGTGCCCTAC
Organism: Methanomassiliicoccaceae archaeon; assembly: GCA_963789555.1. Lineage (GTDB taxonomy): Archaea > Thermoplasmatota > Thermoplasmata > Methanomassiliicoccales > UBA472 > JACXTP01. The sequence goes on from CAWBKY010000005.1 coordinate 48,289, forward strand.
TCCCTGGACAAGGTGAGCGAGCATGTGGCCATCAAGGCGTTGCGGGACCAGGACTTCGTGAGGCGGAGCGTGGACATCGTCAGGAAGGAGAGGGCGCACCTGGAGGAGGGGCTGCGCCGCCTGGGCATGGTACCACCTGCCCTCCGATGCCAACTTCATACTGTTCAGATGCCCGAAGAGCTCGGCCCAGCTCACCGCCCGACTGGCGGCCAAGGGCGTGCTCATCCGGGACTTCGGGGCCAAGCGTCTCCTGGAGGACTGCGCCCGCACCACCATCGGGACCAGGGAGCAGAACGACATCCTGCTGGAACGAATGGCGGAGGTGATGGCGGAATGGCTTTGAAGGTGCACATGGCCGATTACGGCGTGGGCAACCTGCACTCCATCCGCAAGGCCTTGGAGAACTGCGGCGCCAAGGTCGAGGTGGTCACGGACATGAGAGGACCTGCTCGAGCGCGGAGTGCATCGTGCTGCCCGGCGTGGGCGCCTTCGACAAGACCTTGGAGCGATTGCAGCCAGTGAGAGAACGAGTTGGTCGACATGCTTCGTTCTGGCACACCCTGCCTGGGCATATGCATAGGCATGCAGATCCTGTTCGAAGGGAGCGAGGAGGGCAAAGAGCCTGGACTGGGCTTCCTATCCGGCCGGGTGGTCAGGCTGAAGGCCGAAAGGGTCCCGCACATGGGTTGGAACTCGGTGCAGAGCAACGACCGCCTGATGCGCGGGGTGCAATCGCCGTACTTCTACTTCGCCCATTCATTCCATGGCAGCCCGAGGGAGGACGTGGTGGTCGGCACCACCGACTATTTCGGCCGGGTGCCGACACTGTTCAAGAAGGGCAACACCTACGGGACCCAGTTCCACCCGGAGAAATCGTCGGCATCGGGCATGACGTTCCTGCGCAATTTCGTGCGCTTCGCGGAGGAGGAGAGATGAAGGTCATTCCGGCCATCGACATCCTCGACCACCAGGTGGTGCAGCTGGTGGGCGGCGTCCCCGGAACGGAGCAGATTGAAGCTCCCGGACCCGTTACTATCGGCCCAGGGCTGGCAGGACCAGGGGGCGCCGATGCTGCACGTCATCGACCTGGACGCGGCGCTGGAGCGAGGCAACAACGTCCAGACCATCCGCGAGCATCGTCCGCGCCGCCCGGGTGCCGGTGCAGGTCGGCGGGGGCATCCGTACCAGCGCCACCGCGCAGTATCTCTTGGACTGCGGTGCCGCCCGGGTCATCGTCGGGACCAAGGCCATCAAGGAGCCGAAATGGCTGGAGGAGCTCGCCTTGAAGAACCCAGGAAGGGTCGTGCTCGCCCTCGATGTGAAGGGGGGCAACGTCCAGGTCCGGGGTTGGAAGGAGGACGCGCCCCTCACCCTGGCACAGATGTTCTCGATCATAAAGCCCCTGCCCCTGGCCGGGGTGCTGTTCACCAATGTCGACGTGGAAGGGCAGTGCAAGGGCATCGATGTGATGGCGGTCCGCCGTTTCGTCTCTGCCTGTCCGCACCCGGTCATCGCCTCCGGTGGGGTGACCGACATGAACGACATCGCCGAGCTGGAGGCCTGTGGCGTGCCGGAGGCGGTGGTCGGGCTAGCCCTATATACTGGAAAACTGAATGCTAATCAACTGTGGGGTGGCAAGAGATGACCGAGCGCCGTGCCAAAGTCAATCGCAAGACCAAGGAGACAGATGTGACCATCGACCTGTTGCTGGAAGGCAGTGGCAAGGCGCAGGTGCGGTGCGACGACCAGTTCCTGGGCCACATGCTGGAGACGCTCTGCCGCTATTCGGGCTTCGACATGGCGGTGGACGCGGTAGGGCGACAACGACCACCACCTGGTGGAGGACGTGGCCATCGTGCTAGGGTCGGCTTTGAAGCAAGCGCTGGCCGACATCCCCACCGAGCGCATCGCCTCGAGCCTGGTGCCGATGGACGACGCCTTGGTGGAGGTGACGCTGGACATCATCGACCGGCCCTACGCCGACATCGATTGCCCCAATGTGCTCTATCACCACTTCATGCGCTCCTTCGCCATGTCATCTGGCATCACCTTGCACATCATCGTCAAGCGAGGCTTCGACGACCACCATGTGGTGGAGGCCAGCTTCAAGGCGCTGGGCTCGGCCCTGCGCAAGGCCACCCAGCCGCGCCAGGACCTGCTGAGCACCAAGGACAGGCCCAAGACGAGGAGGATGTAGGTGCTCGCCAAGCGCATCATCCCCTGCCTGGACGTCAAGGAGGGCAAGGTGGTCAAGGGCGTCAAGTTCCTCAACCTGCAGGACGTGGGCGACCCTCCGGCCCTGGCCAGCGAGTACGAGCGGCAAGGGGCGGACGAGATCGTCTTTCTCGATATCACCGCCAGCGCGGAATCCCGCAAGACCATGCTGCATGTGGTGGAACGGACCGCGGAGCGGCTCTTCGTGCCATTGACCGTCGGCGGGGGCATCCGCACCCGGGAGGAGATGCGCAACGCCCTCAACGCCGGAGCGGACAAGGTCTCCTTGAACACCGTGGCGGTGCAGCACCCGCACATCATCTCCGAGTGCGCCGAGGACTTCGGCAGCCAGTGCGTGGTCGTGGCCATCGACGCCAAAAGGGATGGCGACTCCTGGCGGGTCTATACCCACGGCGGTCGGAAGGCGACCGACCTGGACGCGGTGAAATGGGCGACGCAGGGCCCAGGAGCTGGGGGCAGGGGAGATACTGCTCACCAGCATGGACGCCGATGGCACCAAGGACGGGTACGACATCGAACTGACGAGCGGCGGTGGCCGATGCGGTCACCATCCCGGTCATAGCCTCCGGCGGCTGCGGCAACCTGGAGCACATCTATGAGGTGCTTTCCAGGACCAAGGCGGAGGCGGCCCTGGCCGCTTCGATATTCCATTACGGGCAGCACACGGTGCAGGAAGCGAAGGACTACCTGCGCCAGAGGGGGGTGCCGGTGAGATGAACCCAGAGATGAGATTCAACGCGGAGGGCCTGATCCCGGCCATCGTGCAGGACGCCGCCACCAACGAGGTGCTCATGATGGCCTACATGAACGAGGAGGCCTACCGCCTGACGGTGGAGACGGGCAAGGCCCACTACTGGTCCCGCTCCCGGGGCAAGCTCTGGCTGAAGGGCGAGACCTCCGGGCACTTCCAGCACGTGGTCTCCATGCAGCTGGACTGCGACCGGGACACCCTGCTCCTTCGGGTAAGGCAGGAGGGGGTGGCCTGCCACCTGGACCGCATGTCCTGCTTCGAGGAGGTGGTCTACGGAGACACCAGCGGCACCATGGCCATCGTCAACGAGCTGCAGCGCGTCATCCAGGACCGCAAGGCCAATCCCAAGGAGGGGTCGTACACCAACAAGCTCCTGACCGACGAGGACAAGAGGTTGAAGAAGTTGGTGGAGGAGGCGGCGGAGACCGTCCTGGCGGCGAAGGGCAAGGACATGCAGGCCATGACCTGGGAGGTGGCCGACCTCATCTACCACCTGATGGTGGTGCTGGAGGCGGCGGAGCTGCCCATGGAGGACGTATATAGGAAACTGGCGGAGAGGAGAAAATGAGGGTCGATCTGCACACTCACACGTTGTTGAGCGACGGCGAGCTGCTCCCCATGGAGCTGGCCCGCCGAGCGTTCGTATTAGGGCACAAGGCGCTGGCCTTCACGGACCATGTGGCCCTCTCCACCTTGGAGAGGGTCATCAACGAGGCGCGTCTGGACGCGGAACTGGCCGATGCCTGGGGACTGCAGGTGCTGGTGGGCGTGGAGATCACCCACGTCCCAGCGTCCAAGATGGACATGGTGATCTCACGGGCCAGGAAACTGGGGGCGGAGATAGTGGTCATCCACGGTGAGACCATTAGCGAGCCGGTGGAGAAAGGGACGAACCGGGCGGCGGTGCTCAACCCCGAGGTGGACATCCTCGCCCATCCCGGCTTCATCACCGAGGAGGAGGTGGAGATGGCCAAGCGCAACGATGTCTATTTGGAGATCACCTCCCGGGCATCGCATTGCAAGACCAACGGCCACGTCGCGGCCCTGGCCAAGAGGGTGGGGGCCAAGATGGTGGTCAACTCCGACGCCCATGCCCCATCGGACCTGATCGACACCGGGACGGCGCTGTCCATCGCCGCCGCCGCGGGCCTGAGCAAGGCGGAGGCGGAAAGGGCGGTCCTGGTCAATCCCTACGAAATAATCAAGAAGAGGAGATCCTGAATGAGAGTGCTGAAGTTCGGGGGAAGTTCGCTCAAGACGGGCGAGTCCATGCTTGACGTCGGTCACATCATCGCGGCCGACCAGGAGCGAAAGGTAGTGGTGGTGAGCGCGGTCAGCGGCGTCACCGAGTCGCTCATCCAGTTCGTCTCATCACAACGGAAGGAGAACGAGGTGAAGGACTTCATCAAAGGGGTCCGGGACCTGCATGTCCGATTGCTTCAGCGATGCGGTAAAGGACGAGGGCATACGTCAACAGGGCATCGAGCGGGTGGAGCGCAAGCTGGTCAAGCTGGAGCGCACCCTTTACGGCGTGATGTACCTGGAGGAGGTCACGCCCCGCACCAAGGACTTCGTGCAATGCTACGGGGAGAGGCTCAGCGTCATCGTGGTCTCGGCCATGCTCAACGACCTGGGGGTCAAGGCGGTGCCAGTGGACGCCGACGAGCTGGGCATCATCACCGACGGCACCTTCGGGGCCGCGGTCGCCGACCTGGACGCCACCCGCTGGAGCATCGTTCCCAAGGTGCAGGAGATGTTCTACAAGCGGGAGATGCCCATCGTCACCGGGTTCTTCGGCGTTAGCCCGGACGGGTTCGGTCACGGTCTTCGGCCGCAACGGTTCCGACTACTCGGCCGCGGCCATCGCCAACGCCCTGGACGCCAAGGTCCTGGAGATCTGGAAGGATGTGGACGGGTTCATGACCGTGGACCCCAAGATCGTTCCCAGCGCCGTGCCCATCAAGACCCTGTCCTATGAGGAGGCGGCCGAGCTTGCCTACTTCGGCGCCAAGGTCCTCCATCCCATGACGGTGGAGCCGGCCAAGGCCAAGAACATCATCATCAAGGTCAAGAACGTCTTCAACCCGGAGGCCGAGGGCACCACCATCCAGCAGAAGGGGGACGACACCAAAGGATGCATCAAGAGCATCTCCTGCATGAGGGACCTGGCCATAGTCAAGGTCTTCGGGGAGGACGCAGGATATCGCACCGGCGTCATGTCGGTGATATCGCAACGTTTGAGCGACGCGGACGTCAACATCTATTCCGCGGTCACGTCCCAGACCTGCATCGCCATGCTGGTCAACAAGAAGGACCTGGCCTTGGCCAAGAAGGAGCTGGACGAGATCAAGGAGGGATTCATCTCCAAGATCGAGACCCACGAGGACCTGGCCTTGGTCTGCATCGTGGGCGAGGGGCTGGGATTCAGCAAGGGCATCGCCTCCCGCGTCTTCAACGCGGTGGCCAAGGAAGGGGCCAGCATCGGCCTGATATCCGCCGGCGCATCGTTGGTGGCGTATCACTTCACGGTCGACAAGAAGGACCTGGAAAGGGTGACCAGGGCGGTCCATCAGGAGTTCTTCGGGTGCTGAGCATGAGGACCAAGGTGGCGTTCCAAGGGGTGCATGGCGCATATAGCGAGGACGCCATCCTGCAATACTTCGGGCCAGATGTGGAGACCGTGCCCTGCGCCGAGTTCCGCGACCTGTTCCATGCGGTGGACCGGGGGCTGGCCTCCATGGGCGTCCTGCCGGTGGAGAACTCCATCGAGGGGAGCGTCACCGTGGCGAACGACCTGCTCCTGGAATCGGACCTGAGCGTGGTGGGGGAGGTGCTGGTCTGGGTGCGCCATTGCCTCATCGGCCATCCGGACGCTGAGCTGACCGACGTGCAGAAGGTCTACAGCCATCCGCAGGCGCTCGGCCAGTGCCGCAACTACCTCTCCAAGCACCCCAAGTGGGAGAAGATACCCGCCTTCGACACCGCGGGCAGCGTGCGCATGATCAAGGAGAGAGGGTCTGAGGGAGGAGGCGGCCATCGCCTCGCGCCGGGCCGCCGAGTTCTATGGGATGAAGGTGCTCAAGGAGGACATCCAGAACACGACCCAGAACTATACCCGCTTCTTCGTCCTGGACAAGAACCCGCCGCACAATGTGGCAGGGGACAAGACCTCGCTGGCCTTCACCACCAAGAACGTCCCGGGCGCGTTGCACAAATGCATCGGGGCCTTCTCCGACCATGGGGTGAACATCACCAAGCTGGAATCCAGGCCGCGGCGGGAGAGGATGTGGGAGTATGTCTTCTATGTCGACATCGACGGGCATATCTCCGAGCCGCAGGTGAAGGAGGCGTTGATCGATCTGATGCGCAAGGCCTCCTTCGTGAAGATCTTCGGTTCCTACACCCGGGCACAGCTCCCTGAGGAGGTCGCAGTTTAGAGCTTACGGCATTGATCTCAGGTCTTGATCAGACCAAGGTCCTTGGCGATCTGGACATATTTCTCCCTGGAGTAGATGTTGAATCGTTCGCAATAACGTTCGTGGTTCTTCGAAGAGAGGGCATACATGTGAGTGCTGCGGATCTGGTCCTCATCATTAACCAGCTTGACCTGGGAACGTCGCTCCTGCATCGCCTCGATCTTGTCATCAATGTCCTGGGTGATGTCCACCAAGGTATCCGGACGGCTCACCCCCTCGAAGGAGTATCCGAAGCATCGTGTATGGTAGGGGTAGTTCTCCAGTGCTTTGCCACCATTGATGCCGTCCTCATATAATCGACACGCGACTCGACGTAGCAGGGCACAAAAATTAATCTGGCTCATAGTTATAGATGATCTCCTTGACGGCTTTGATAGGTGTCTTGATCACATTTCACCTCGTTATGGTTGGGATTGATCATCTCCGAATCGAAGCAACGGAGCGTGCGCAAGGCCACATCGGTCTCACCCTTGTCCATGTGGACCAGGCCCTTGGAGCAACTGGCGTTGCATTTATGCGCCGCGCCGGTCATATAAGCGACCTTGACATGGGCCCCGCTCTTGCCCAGATGGCACATCGCCCCGCCGCATCCCATGATCTCATCGTCCACATGTGGCACCAGGACCAGAGCCCTGGTGTTCGACCCTACCTCCAGATGGTTCGAATAATGGGCTGGCCGGGGGCCTGATAGTCCGGGTGATAACTGCACCCTTTCCTAGGCGTGACCCCCTCACCCTCCGTATGAATTCGCTCTGCCATTTTCTCATTGCCCCGTGTCAATTTATATCATGATTACTTTCATTATGTCGATATTTAATGACGTTGTTAATGCTGGAACACAATTCCTGAAACTTCGTAAATTCACGAATGATAATTGATTGAGGTTTGGATCATACGATCAGTGTCCGAGTAAACCCAAGGTCCCTAGCCATACCGACGTAGGAATTTCCTTGTGATAGCGGTTGAAGCGCTCGCAGTACCTGTCGCATGGTCCGGGTGGAGTAGCTGAAGAGGTGCATGGACCGGATGTTCTCCTCATCGTCCACCACCTTGCGCTGGGTGTGGCGTTCCTTCATGGCCTCTATCTTGTCCTCGATGGTGAGGGTGATGTCCACCAGGGCGTTCGGCCCCCGCACACCTTCGAACGAGTAGCAATAGCACTCCGCGTTGTAGGGATAGTTCTCCAGGGCCTTGGCGGCCATGGCGGCCGTCTTGATGTAATCGGGCCTGGACTCATCGAAGCACGGCACGAACACCACGTCCGGTTCGTATTGGTTCATAATATTGGACAGCTTGGTCAAGCTCTGGTCATCGCACCGCACTGTCCTGAGCTCCGGGTCGATCAGCTCCGAATCGAAGCAATGGAGGGTGCGCAATGCCACGTCCGTCTCCCCCCGGTCCATCCTGGTCAAGATGGGTGGTGCATCCCTTGTTATGCTCATGGGCTGAACCGCTCATGTATACCACTTTCATATGGGCGCCGCGCTTGCCGATGCGGCACATCGTCCCCCCGCATCCCATGATCTCGTCGTCAACGTGAGGGACCAACACCAATGCCCTGGTGTTAGATCCCACCTCCAGTCGATCGAACGTTGGAAAGATGGGAAGGGGGCAGAGTTCCAGGGAAGATGCATCTCTTCGCCGCCTGGAACGCCTCTAGGTTGACTTTTTCCATTTCAATACCTCCCCTGTGATATTACAGGTAAATGTTTTACCTGGGGTGTATATTAAACAATTGCATATGTGCAATAATCCATCCTAGACTTCAATATTTAAAACAGGGAAATGGTTTGAATAGATGGAACTGATCATTCAGCCTCAATCCAATTTCTTCAGTATCGGACCGGCGGTGCGGAACTCCCCATCCCAGAACAGCAGCGCCTTGGTCCGGTCATAGTTAACGGCCGCATCGGTGTGCACCACCTTCGCCAGGTACCAGGTGTGGTCCCCCTTCTCGAAGGACTCGAGCTTCTTGCACTCCATGTTGATGAGGCACTCCTCGATCTTGGGGGAGCTGATGCGCTTGCTTGGGACGGGGGTCAGACCGGCCTCCTTGAACTTGTCGATGTTCTTTCCCGACTTCTGGCCACATAGGACCACCGCGTCCAGCAGGTCCTTGCCTGGGACGTTGATGGTGAAATTGTCATACTCCTCCAAGAATTTGTATGATTGTCTGGACGTCATCACCGCAATGCCTATGATGGGGGGTTTCAGAGAGAACAGATTGAACATGCCTATGGTCACGATGTTCCTTTCCTTGCCTTCCTTGTCCCCCACGGCCACCAAAAGTACCGGTGAAGGGGGAAGCATCTGAATCGCATCCATGTGCTGGACATCTACCTTTTCGATCTCTACCATACGTTACACCGAGGAACGATTGGCAACCATCAGGTAATAAATCTTTTTAACGACATTGACTGAAAAATGACGGACTCGCTCAACGCCGTCTGATGATGTCGCCGATGACCCGGAACTCGCCGGCCCAATACATCAAAGCCCTTTCCCGGTCCACGCAGTTCTCCATCTCCGCATGGACGACCTCGCCGAGGAACCAGCCATGATCGCCAGCGTCCAACTTGTTGACCTTCCTGCATTCCAAGTTGACCATGCAGTCCTGGATGATGGGGGCGTTGATCTTCTTTCCCTTGACCATGCTGAGACCGCATTCCTCGAACTTGTTGATGTCCCGGCCTGATTTCTGGCCACAGTATAGGACCTCCTCCACCAGCTCCTTGCCCGGAACGTTGATGGAGAATTCGGGGCTCTGGTCGAAGAGGTTGTAGCTGTAGCGTGATGGTGAGACCCCGATGCCGAGCACGGGTGGGTTGAAGGAGAACATGTGCACGAGGACGATGGTGATGACGTTGCACTTCCCTCCGTTATCAGGGTCCCCGACCGCTGCAAGTACCACTGGATAGGCTGGGAAGGCCCGACAGGCCCAAATCGGATTGACCTCGCTCTTCTGACCCATAGCCAATAACGGCTCACCATTAAGGCATACTCAAAATAATACTTTCGAATTTATTTCTTGAAATTCGAAGGATTGTCTCATGAAAATATTGTCTATTGTTAAATCATAACCGGCTCGAATCGGTCTGAACCAGGGATGAGATTTAAATGGACCACTGACAATGCCGAGCCGATCATAATGAAGGCCAGGATAGGAATCATCGGTGGGACGGGGGTTTACGACCCGAAGATGTTCGAGTTAAAGGAGACGGTACGTCCCTTCACCCCGTACGGGCCTCCATCCGACGACATCCAGATAGGGACCATGGAAGGCGTGGATGTGGCCTTCCTCCCTCGCCATGGCAAGGGGCATGTCTACCCGCCGCACAAGGTGAACTACAAGGCCAACATCTGGGCCTTGAAGGATGTGGGGGTGGACCGCATCATCTCCCCCTGCGCCGTCGGGTCCTTGCAGGAGGAGTACGAACCGGGAGAGATCGTCATCGTCGACCAGTTCATCGACATGACCAAGAACCGGGCCTACTCGTTCTATGACGGCCCTAAGACCGTCCACATATCCATGGCCGACCCCTTCTGCCCGGAGATGAGCTCCATATTCATCAAGGAGGCCAAGCGCAAGAAGGTGCCAGTGCATGACAAGGGCACCTATGTTTGCATCGAGGGGCCTCGCTTCAGCACCAGGGCGGAGTCGCAGATGTACAGGGCGTTCGCCGACATCATCGGCATGACCCTCGTGCCAGAGTGCCAGCTGGCCCGGGAGATGGAGATGTGCTACTGCAGCCTGGCCATGATCACCGATTACGATGTCTGGGCGGACCACCCGGTGGACACCGCCTCCATCTTGCGGACCATGGCCGAGAACGTGGACAAGATCCGGACCCTGATCGAGGCGGCGTTGCCAAAGATACCGGCGGTACGAAAGAAGTGCCCATGCCCGGACTCATTGAAGGCGGCCGGGGCTTGATCACCCCTTAAGCCTTGCTTAGTTCCTCGACCACCTTGAAGGACTCGTCGATGTGATGGGTCGCCTGGGACTGGGACGAGAACACGTGCCTCACCACTCCCTGCTTGTCGATGACATAGGTGACCCTACCCGGCAAGAAAAGGTCCAATGCCCCATAGGCCTTTCTAACCTTCTGGTCTGGATCGCTGAGGAGGCGGAAGGGCAGCTTGTACTTGGCGGCGAACTCGGCATGGGACCTCTGGTCGTCGGAGCTTATGCCAACCACCTCGGCCCCCATTTGGATGAACTGCTCATAGCGGTCCCGGAAAGCGCAGGCCTCCTTGAGACATCCCGGGGTGTCATCCTTGGGGTAGAAGTACACCACGATGACCTTCTTGCCCAGATGGTCTTCCATCTTCCATCGCTCCCCATCCTGGTCCATGAGCTCGAAGGTCGGGGCCTTATCGCCTGTCCTTATCCTCGACAAACATCATCACCGTGACATGGTGGTAGCTTTTCCCTAATAATCCTTCTGGCCGATCATGCGACCCAAAGTTTTTCAGATGTTAAGACATCTCAATAGAGCGAGTTCGATGTCCTGTTACCTCAGACATCTCAATGACGTCCTCAGAGAGGCGGGGATCGACCCTGAAAAGATGGACCGGAAAGAGGTGGACCGGGCCATCCACCGCGTGGTGGGCGTTGATTACAAACATTGCCCGGACACCTGGAAGGCCGTCAAAGCAGAGCTTGATCGGGACAGGGAGGACTTCATCCGCCGATTGACGGAGGAGCTTGGTTGATCACTTCTTCGCCTGCTCGATGAACTTCCTGTAGGTCGCGGCGTCCATCATCGCGGATACCTCATTGGGGTCTTCCATCTTGATGACGGCGATCCAGCCTTGGTCATAGGGGCTCTTGTTGATCACCTGGGGGTCATCCTCCAAAGGGGAATTGACCTCGACCACCTCTCCAGACACTGGGGAGTACACATCGGCGGTGTTCTTCACGCTCTCCACAATCCCTAGGACCTCTCCGGCCTTGACCTTCTGACCAACGGTCGGCAACTGTATGAAGGCAAGCTCGGTGAGTTGGTGCTGGGCATGGTCGCTCAGTCCGACCTTGGCCTTCCCTCCTCGACCTTGACCCATTCATGGTCCTTCGAATACCTCAGACCCTCTCTTACCTCGCTCATCAGCTATCCCGCCCCTTAACGGACTTCCAGAAAAATAACTTTGCCTCGGATGATGTCAAAAAATAAGGAATATGTAAAGGGTTTGATCGCGTCCTTTCGCCGATCGCTTAGGCCTTTGCAGGCTTGGCGAACCAGGCGAAGACGAACGAACCGACGATCGCACCGACGATCGGAGCCACGAAGAACAGCCAGAGCTGCTCCAGCGCCCATTCGCCAGCGAATATGGCTGGTGCAAGGGACCTGAGCGGGTTCAGACCTGCTCCATCGGCGGGACCGGCGACCAACAGCAAGGCGGTGACGGTGAAACCGATAGCCACACCTGCCAATGCCTTTCCATCTTTGTTCGCTAGGGACCCAAGGATGACCAGCTGGAGCACGAACGCGATCAACAACTCGACCAGGAATACCGCGGCGATACCCCACTTGTATTGGTTGTCAACTCCGCTCCTGCCCAGTAACCGGTGGATGCGCCCTGGAAGACCGATTGGATCGTGTCAGTGAGTGCGCTTCCCTCGAGGCCAGCCCATCCGGACGCATAGTCCCAGACCAGGTAGTACAATATCGCGCCACCGATCACCGCTCCGATGATCTGCATGACGATGTACATTATACCATCCTTTGGCTTCATTCCCTTGATCAACATCACACCGATCGTTACCGCCGGGTTGATGTGGCAACCCGAGATCGGGCCGATGGTATAGATCAATGCCATGACGATCAGACCGAAAGCAAGGGCAATGCCGACCAAACCAGCACTACTCTCACCAGCGACGACCATCAGCAAAGACCCGACACCGACGACGATCAGGGCCATGCTTCCTAGCAATTCCGCTACATAGTTCTTCAGTTGTTTTCCCCCCTAAAGACTGAGCAATAAAATTTAGTATAGCAATATATAAGTTTCGATGGATTCGCATTAACAAATTTGAGAAAAATATGGATGATGGTTTTTATTTAACACCCCTGTTACCTCATACTGGTATAATTTTATATACTATGATCACTGCCCCGGCACCTCAGAACAACTGTTTTAACCGTAGCCTTCTATAGAAATTGATAAATGATATATAAGGTCGGTTTCTCTCGCTCCGTCGATGAGGATCACCATCTATGGGATAGTCCAAGGGGTTGGTTTCAGGCCCACCGTGCACCGGGTGGCCACCGCCCTGGGTGTCCATGGATATGTCCAGAACAATGGTTCCAACGTCGTCATAGAGGTGGACTGCGACCCGGACCTTTTCATGCAGGAGCTGAGGAAGGCCCTTGCCTCCCTTGGCCCGCTTGGACCGGGTGGAGTACGGTCCGGGGCTCCCTGACCCGAGCTGAAGGACGATGGGCTTCAGGATCGTGAAGAGCGAGAGAGGGGAGCGGGGGGTCGCCATCCCGAACGATTTCGCCATATGCGGCCCGTGCTTGAGGGAGATGTTCGACCCGGCGGACCGGAGATACCTCTATCCATTCACCAACTGCACCGATTGCGGTGCCCGCTTCACCATCATCGACGATCTCCCTTATGACAGGGAGAAGACCGCGATGCGGTCGTTCCCCATGTGCTCGGACTGTCGTGCCGAGTACGAGGACCCGACCAGTCGCCGCTTCCACCATCAGACCATATCCTGTCCGCGCTGCGGTCCGATCTATTACGTACTTGACAGAGAGGGGGCGAGGCAGCAAGGGTGATGCGGTAACCCTCTTTGCCGAAGGGCTGCAACAGGGCAAGGTCGGCGTCATCAAGAGCTGGGGCGGTATGCATATCTGTTGCACCCTGGACAATCTCGCCCATCTGCGCAGATGGTATAGGAGGGAACAGAAACCATTCGCCATCATGGTCCGCGACATCGAGGCAGTTGGAAAGTATGCCCGCCCTTCACAGCAGGAAATGGAGCTACTTGCCTCTGGACATCGCCCCATCGTCCTGGTGGACAAGGTCCAGGATGAGATCACTGAGATCATATCCCCCGGTCTAGGCAACATCGGGCTTGTTCCTGCCATACACCGAGATGCAACATCTGCTCTTTGCCAAATTGAGGACGGACGCCTTGGTCATGACCTCGGCCAACGTTCCCGGTCAACCCATGGTGCTGAGGGACGCGGAGGCGTTGGCGCTTGGGGCGGACATCTATCTCATGCACGACCGCGAGATCATCAACCGATGCGACGACTCGGTGGTGCGGGCATATGGGACCGGTACCTTCTTCATCCGCAAATCGAGGGGGCATGTGCCCACCAGCATCCCCTTCCCGTACCCGGGCACCGCCATCGGCCTGGGGGCTCAGGAGAACATCGCCGGGTCTTTGGCGTTCCAGAACCGCCTGCATCAGACCCAGTACATCGGCGACAGCAGCTCCGCCGGCGTCCTGGAGTATCTGGAGGTCGCCCTAGGCTATCTCCGGAAGCTGCTAGGAGTAGAGAAGGTCGATGCAGTGGGTGTGGACCTCCATCCCGGATACTCGACCCGTCGTCTCGGCCAAAGGCTCGCGGACGAATGGTCCGCGGAGCTGGTGGAGGTGCAGCACCATTGGGCCCATGCCGCGGCGCTGATGCTCGACCATGGCATGGCGAACTGGTGACCATCGCCATCGACGGCACCGGATATGGGTCGGACGGAAAGGCCTGGGGCGGAGAGGTGCTGGATGCGAGCATGGTCGGGTTCGAACGGGTGGGCCACCTGCAGGAATTGCCGCTTATCGGCGGAGAGAAGGCGGTGTATGATGTCCGTAGATTGGTGTTCGCAGCCCAACGTATGCTCGGCCGGGATGGCTCCTACTTCACGCCGGAGGAGTCGGGCCTGTTCGACAAGGTGATGAGGAAGAGCACGAGCAGCACCGGCATGGGCAGGGTGCTGGACATGGTGGCCTGCGCCCTCGGCATATGCCAATATCGGAGCTATGACGGCGAACCGGCCATGAAGCTGGAGCAATGGCTCTCCCGGGGACGTCCGGACCGGTCGTTCCAATGCATCGTAGAGGAGGGCGTCGTGCGCAGCGTGGACATGATGACATATGTCTTGGATGCCACTGGTCGGAGGGAGGACGTCGCCGCCACCTACGTCAGTGCGGTCCTGCAGGGACTGGTGGACATCGCCGCTGACCGGGCCAGGGAGAATGGTGCCAAGGCCATCGGGGTGACCGGGGGGGTCTCATACAACCGCACCATCACGAGTTGGATGGAGGGGATGGCCAAAGAGAGGGGATTGGAGCTGCTCGTGCCCCGCGAGCTGCCCAACGGGGATGGGTGCATATCGGCAGGACAATGCGCCATCGCCCTGAGGAAGAGCTCTCTCTGAACCTGGTCCAGTGAGCAAGATGTTATTATACCGATAGCCATTTTCCCAGGGAATGGCGGAGAGCAAGCGGGTTCTCATCATCTTCCTTGACGGGGCGACGGACCATCCGAACCCTTCCTTGGGCGGATCGACCCCACTGCAGGTCGCCCGCAAGCCCTTCCTCGATTCCGTCGCCTCGCATGGGGCCTTGGGCTGCACCGAGTCCCGGGACTACACCCATTACTACCTCCTCGAGCTCTTCACCGGCAAACGCAGCGAGATGCCTCGGGGCGTGATCGAGGCCTACGGCCTGGAACTCCCCTTCGATAGCAAACGGGTCGCCTATCGCATGACCCCGGCCATCATCAAGGACGGCCGGGTGGAATGGTACTACAAGATCTCCTGCGCGGATGAGATCACCTTGCAGAAAGCGGTGCTCAGGGCCAGGGAGAAGATCAGGGAGATGGACCCCCACATCATCTTCTATAACGGTGGGAAGGCGGTGATGACGGTGAAGGGGACCGAGGTTATGGACCTGCCCAAACCGCCTGCGCCCGCCGATGTCATGCCCAGCGACCTCGGGGACTTCAGGCCTTTCGCGGAGCACATGGCGGAGCTCACCGGGGGGATCACTTTGCTGCCCTGGGGAGGAGGCAGCGGACTGGAGGCGGAGCGCTTCCGGAACCAGGTCAGGCCGATCCCGTCCATGACCGTGATATCGAAGAGCCCCTCCGCGCTGGGGGTGGCCGCGCTCCTGAACATCAAGCGCCAACGCATCGCCGGTTTCAAACAGGGTATCAAGCTTGCCAAGGAGCTCATCCGCAACGGGGACGTCTTCCTGCATTTCGAGGAGACCGATGACATCAGCCACAAGCGCGACCCGCGCGGCAAGGTGGAGCTCATCGAGGGCATAGACCAAGAGCTGTCCCGGTTCGCAAAGTCGTTCTCGCACTGCCGCATCGCCCTCTTGGTGGACCATGGGGCCTCATCCCTCACCGGCGACCATATCCGCATGAACGTCCCGTTCGCCATATCCGATTCGGTCCTGCCCTACGAGGCCACGCACCATTACCAAGAGACGGACTGCAATGACATGGAACTGTCCCAGCTCTTGGAAAGGATATATCGGTTCTGAGCCCTGGCGATGTCCTGAAAAAGCATTATATATCGGGGTCATCATTAGTTGGATTATACATCCAACTCATATCGAGGATTTGTCATGAGAGGAAAGGCGTCGGACAGCATCATCCTCGCCTCCGAGGAGGGGCGGGGAGCGGATTTCATTGATCGCATATGGGGCAAAAGGCCCACTTTCGTTTGCACCATCGGCAACACCGAGACCGCCAAGATCCCAGGCATATCCGCCGCTGGTGCCAACCCGGCCATCACCGACTTCACCCCGGCCGCCGATGTCGAGCTCCTCTTCTATGGCAAGTGCAAGTGCATCCCTGGAGTCCCTGTCACGCCCGATGGCATCCCCACCCCCGGCCTCATCACCATGAGCGCGGTGGGACTGGCCAAGATGCCCGTTTTTGCAGTCAACGGAGGTGTGCGCGTCCGGCCCATAGCCCCTTACTTTGAGCTGGACGGCAGCCCCGGAGAGGACATCCGCACCGGCAACGCGGTGAAGGACCCCCGCAAGGTCTTCGATAGCGCGGTGGTGGCCGGCGAGAACCTGGCCTCCCAGACCGACTATCTGGTGGTGGGCGAGAGCATCGCCGGAGGCACCACCACCGCCCTGGCCGTCCTTATTGGCCCAGGGCTTACGACGCGGAGAACAAGGTCAGCAGCAGCCTGCCCGTGAACCCACACCCCATCAAGGTGCAGGCGGCCCGCGAGGGCATCAAGAAGGCCAAGTTCTCTGCGGAGGAGATGAAGGAGGACGCGTTGAAGGCAGTGGCGGCGGTGGGAGACCCCATGATGCCCGCCGCTGCCGGTATCATCGTCGGAGCGGCCAGGAAGGTGCCGGTCATCATGGCCGGCGGAACGCAGATGGCGGCCGTCCTGTCCGTGGTGCGATCCGTCGAGCCCAAGGTCCTGGACAATGTGGCCTTGGGCACCACGCGCTGGATCCTCAACGACAAGAGCTCGGACCTGCGCCACCTGGTGGAGCAGATCGGCCCGGTCCCGGTGCTCGGCGCGAACCTCGATTTCTCCAGGTCGCGCTTCGATGGGCTCCGGATCTATGAGACCGGCATCGTCAAGGAAGGCGTGGGCTGCGGCGGTTCGACCATCGCCGCCATATGCCGTTCCGAAGGGAAGGTTGGATGCCTCCAAGATGATGCACGAGATAGATCTGGCCTACGAGCGTCTCATGACGAAGCACTAGGCATCTTCCCTCGCTCTTCAGAATGGACTCGGCCACTGCCAGGTCCCGCTTGGAGTTGACGTTCACGGCGAAGTCCTGGGTCTTCCGTGACGTAATATCCCCCGGCGACGAAATGGTCCCGAAGCATGGCCTCGCGCTCCACGACGCTCACCCCACAAAAGGTCATCTCCTTGCCGTCGATCGGTTCGGAGTATGTGACGTCCAGGCCGAGATCGATCACCACCTCTGGAGGCAATGCCACGGTCAACGAGGGCTCGCCCCGGCGCATGTACTCCTCGACGAGACCGTCCAATCCCTCCACCGGTGAGCAAGGGCATGTCCACCGGACAGATGAGGACGCTCCTCTCCCGGATCACCCGCATCGTCTCCTGGAGGTCGGGAACGTAACCTTCCCCTTGGGTGTGGATGACCTGGACCGGCAGACCCTGAAGGTAGGCCTCGGTCTTCGGGGTGAACTTGGACACGGAGACGTAGGTCCTGGAGATGGAAGGCGACCGACCCGACGGTGCTCCACCGCCCGGTCGATGAGCCTGCGCCCGAGCACCGGGAGCAACGGCTTCTCCACGCCCAGCTCGCGTATGCGGCTTCCCTGCCCCCCGGCGGTCACCAGGGCGGCGACGTCATGAACCATATGGTCGCGGTAATGGCGAGCAGGATTATAGGTCTAGCGACCTCGTTCGCCGCCCCGAGCACGTCCCCGTTGACGCAGCCGAAGTTCTTCATCGCCGTGCGGGCCATCCATGCCCCGACCACGATGGAGGCGAGGACCGCGATGACGGCCAGGACGGCGACCTCCAGATAGTCCAGGTCCTCAGGTTTGAGGAGCATCATCGCCCCTAAACCGATGACGAGGGCCAGAACGATGGCGATGAGGGCGGATTCCCCCTTGGTGTTCTTGACGAATATGCCGCCGAGGCCTTCCCGGGACTCGCCCAGCGCGGCGCAGCTGACCATGGCGCACTTGCAGCCCACCTCGGCCACCAAGGGCGCCAGGAACAACAGGTATTGGATATGGAACGGGAGGGTGGCCAGAGCGGCGACCGACAGCAAGGTGAAGATGATGGCGTAGCCGAGACCGCCCGCTCCCACGTGGGAGTCCTTCATGATGACGATCTTCCTCTCCTTGTCCCCCATGGCCAGCATCCCGTCGCCGAAATCGCTGAGCCCGTCCAGGTGCAGGAAGCGGTTGAACGAGAAGAGCATGAAGATGACGATGACCGCGGAGACGAGGGGGCTGAACGGCCCGACCGGGTCGCTGAGCAGGTACATGACGCCCCCCGCCGCCACACCGAGGAATGCCCCGACCAGGACGACGAGCCAGAAGCGTTTGGAGAGGTGCATGACGTCCTCCCCCTCCACGTCTATGGGCAATATCGTGAACATGGAGAAGGCCGCCTTCAGCGCACCGAACGCCGGGCTCTTCCTTCCCGCCTTCCTTGACCGGCTCTGGCGCGGTCGCGTCCCCGTGTACAGATCTGGACAGGGCCGCCGATAGCATCGTTCCTCTCATGAGAGCTTTCCCTCCTTCTCCAACAGCTCAGAGTAGATCATCGACATAACGCTTCCTATGAGCGACGCCACGATGTCGTCCAGGAAGGGGCCGAGCTCGCCCAGCACCCCGGGCTTCTTCTTGTCGTAACGGATGTACTCGAACAGGCCCTTGGTCCCGGTGAGGAACTCCGCCAGGCCGATGCCGAGGACCTCGTCCGCCAATAGGTGCACCGGGTCCTCCTTGAAACGGTCCTGGTCCAGGCCGAAGATCTCGTTGCGGTTGCCAGCATCATCGATGAGGATGGCGGCGTAGATGAGCGAGGTCACGTTGACGTCCTGGCGCAAGGATCTCAGCTTGGCCACGAACCGCTCTTGTAAGAACTCCTCGCTCCAGCTCTCATTGGGGATGATCAAGGCGGAGGCCGCCTCCCACATGTTCTCCACTGTGACGCCTACCTCGTCCAGCAACTGCAGGTAGTCCATGGGCCCTTCCCTGGCATACCATTTCAGCACCGATTCCGCCACCGCCCCCCGCACCGCCCGGGCCAGGCATATGCCGATGTCCGTGGCGGTACCCGCATACTTCTCTCCCTTGCCTATCGGGCATATCACTGCGATGGCATCGCTGGTGGTCCCGGTCCCTCGGACCTTGCAGTCCATCAGGGCGGCCGACTTGGCCTCGGTGGCAGTGATGATGGCATTGGCCAGGCCGGTGTCGTGCAACGGGACCCCGAGCACCACGATGGTGTTGATGGTATGGGCCTTGCCCAACAACGCCCTTACCCTCTCTGGGATGAGCTCCCCGGCATAGACGGCGTTCTTCACCCCGGCGGTGGTGATGGCGATGGCCTCCATGCCGTTGTAACTCTCCTCCTTGACGGAGATGACCTTCTCCATGTCCGCGGCGGTCATGAAACCCACCGTGGCCTGGCCCAGGCCCAGTCGTTTCACGATGGACCTGACCTCTTCCTCCGGCTCCGCGCCCATGTAGCTTATGGGCACTTGGACCATGACGATGGTGTCTGTCTCGGTGAAAGCGCCGTTCAGGATGGTCGTGCTCAGCACCCGCATGCGGTGCGGCAGCTGGACCACCATCACCTTGTAGTCATCGACCTTGTGAAATCCGATCTTGATGTCCTTCGCTTCCATTCATTCCCCCCTAGAGCCACCCCGTCAGCAACTGTTCCAGATAGACCTGGACCTCGACACCGATGAACATGAACGATGGTAGAACGACCATCAAGAAGAAAAGCAGTGCGGATACCTTCATGACCGCGACGGTCCGGCCGATGACCTTGGGGTCGGTGGGCAAAGGCCCATCCCCCAGACGGTAGACGCCGGGCTTCTCGAAGCATATCCCCAGGCCGCCGGCGAAGGCGGACATGGACCAACCCTTGTTCGGGCTGGCCGTGGCCTTCTTGTACTTCTTGCCCATGGCCCAGGCGTTCCGCCAGTCCAGGCGGAGCAGCATCATGGCCAAGAGTATGAACGGGACGCAGAGGCGGGCGCAGACCCAGTTCATCACGTCATCGAGCTTGGCGGAGAACCAGCCGACATAGAGATGCCTCTCGCTCATGTAGCCGACCATGGCGTCCAAGGTGTTGGAGACCCGGTAGAAGACCATGAGCGGGATGCCGCCCAGTCCGAAATAGAACAGGGGAGAGAATACCGAGTCCACGGTGTTCTCCGCCGCCGATTCCGCCGCGCAAGATATTATATGCTCTCGGTCCAGCTGGTTCACGTCGCGGGACACGATCCGGGAGGCGCCCTTCCTCGCCGCCTCCAGGTCGTTCGCCTCCAACGCCTTCATTATCGGGCGGACGTGGCGCTCCATGGCGGTGATGGCGAACATGGTCTTCATCACGATGGCGCAGGCCACCGCCCAGACCAGCGAACCGAGCAGGTCGTGGGTCAGTGCCAGTAGTAATGTGAACGCGAAAGGGAAGAGGAGCAGGGGGACCAAGGCCACGAATATGCCCTTGACGCGATCGGCGCGGGGCGTGGTGCGCTTCGGTCCTCTTGTCCAGGAAACCGATGGTCTTGCCGATCCATACCACCGGGTGCAAGGCGTTCGGGGGTTCCCCCAGCAGCAGATCGAGGAGCAGGCCGAGCACGGCGATGAGAGCGGCCAGATAGTAGAGCTCGATCATCGTTCCGCCTCCGCTCGGAAGGCGGCGATCAGCATGTCGTTCCTCTCCGGCGTCTTGACGGCGAAGCGGATGAAATCATTGAAACGGGGACCGAAGGAGGCGCAGTCCCGCACCAGCACCTTGTGCCTCAATATGCGTTCCTGAGTGGCCTTTCCGGACCATTTCGACCTTACGAAGAAGAAGAAGGCGTCCGGCACACCGGCCTTGACCAGCCCGGTGGCGGAGACCGCCTGGGCCACCCGCACCTTCTCCGCCGCCATGACACGGGCCGCCTTGGAGATATGACCGTAATGGTCGTTGAGGAGCTTGGCTCCGACCAGTTGCTCCAACCTGCCCAGGTTCCAGGAGAGACGGGCCCTCTCCATGTGATCTATGATGCCTTGACTTCCCACCGCGTAGCCGATGCGTAGGCCGGGTATGGCGAAGCATTTGGTGAGGGAACGGATGATGAACAGATTGTCGTGGGATGACGACCTCCGCGAGGCAGGTGATGTCCTTGGAGCCTTCCACCAGTTCGAGCAAGGTCTCGTCGAGGAAGACCAGCGTCCCTTGCCTTTCGCACTCCTCCACCAGCTCCAATACCCTTTTGCGCGGGACGATGCCGCCGGTGGGGTTGTTGGGATTGCACAGGTAGACCAACTTCGCCCCCTTGCTGCGTCCTCATCATCTCATCGATATCGACCCGTAGGTCGTCCGGCAATGGAACGGCATCGATGCTGGCCCCTCGGACCTGGCAGGCGAACGAGTACTCGGAGAAGGTGGGCGAGGGCATCACCACCCGGTCGCCCGGGGAAAGGAAGACGTCCGGGAAAAGACGGATGATCTCCGCGCTGCCAGCTCCGACGGTGACGTTACCGTCGTTCACATGGAAACGGGAGCAGATGGCCTCTCGGAACACGGTGGACCGGTCATCGGGGTAATGGACCAGATGAGGAAGCGCCTCCGCGAAGCTTTCCATCAAGCCTTCTGGTGGGCCGTATGGGTTGAGGTTGGAGCTGAAGTCCTCCACCCCCGGATGCTGCCAGCCCAGACCGCCGTGCACCGGGCGCACCAGGCCTTGCATCTCCTTCCTGACCATTTTTTCGATGTCCATGCGCATCACCTTATGGACTTGCGCGGAATGGAGAAGATCTCGTCCCCATCCCGGAACACCGAGACCTCGACGCCATATACTTCCCGGATGCGCTCGGCGGTGATGACGTCCACCGGCCTGCCCGTGGCGACGGTCCTTCCCCCGTTGAGCATGACCACCCGGTCACAGAACTTGGAGGTCAGGTTCATGTCGTGGGAGGCGGTGAGCACGGTCACTCCTTGCCTGGACAGCTCCCAGAGGGTCTCCATCACCTCTAGCTGGTAGCGAAGGTCCAAGTGAGCGGACGGCTCGTCCGCCAACAATATCTTCGGCTGTTGCACCACCGCCTTGGCGAGCAGCGCCCTTGCCTTCTCCCCGCTGCTCAGCTCGTTGAGCCGGCGGTTGATCAGCCCCTCCAGGCGGAACTTCTTGATGGCCTCGGCGACGACCGTCTCGTCCTGGCGGCTCTCCCACCACATGCTGTTGACGTGAGGGTACCGACCGAGGAAGACCAGCTCCTGCACGGTGAGGCTGAAGTCCTCGTTGCAGTCGGCCGGGACGTTGGCGCATATCATGGCGATGTCCTTGATCTTCATGCCGGAGGTGGACTTCCCATCCATGTAGATCGTCCCCTTGCTGGGACGGAGGAGGCCGTTGATGCAGCGCATCAAAGTGGTCTTGCCCGAACCGTTGGGACCGATGAGGCCGATGAACTCCCCGGCCTTGGCCTCGAAGTTGATGTCGGAGAGCGTCTCCTTCCCGCCGTAGCTGAAGGTGACCCCCTCCACCTTGATGGTGGTCACCGCATCAGGAGACATATTCCCTCCCCTTGCGGATGAGCAGGTAGGCGAAGAACGGTGCCCCGATCAGTGAGGTCACGATGCCCACGGGGAATTCCTCAGAACCACCGATGAGGCGACCGATGATGTCGCATGCCACCAGGAAGTTCGCCCCGACCACGATGGATGCTGGCAATAGGAGCCGGTGGTCGCCTCCGACCACCATTCGGGTCATGTGGGGGACGATGAGACCGACGAAGCCGATGACGCCGGTGAAGGCCACGCAAACCCCGGTGAGCAACGAGGTCAGGATGAGCATGCCTCGTTTCATGAATCGCACGTTCACGCCCAGCTGGTTGGCCTGGTCGTCCCCGAGGAGGACGACGTTCAGCTCCCGGGCGTAGACCAGGACGATCACGGTCAGGACGCCGACGACGAATAGGATGATGGCGTCCTCTTGCAGAGTGGCATTGGCCAGATTACCGAAGAGCCAATAGAGCACGCCTTGGACCCCTTCGCTGGGGTTGGTGATCATCAAGAGGTTGGTTATCGAGGAGAGGAATATGCCGACGATGACCCCGGCCAAAACGAATGCGACGGGTCTACCGCCAGCGGACTCGGCCAGACCGAGCGTGATGGTGAAGGCCAATATCGCGCCGATGAAGGCCATGATGGGAAGGGAGTATGTCCCGGCCGATCCAATGGCCACGCCGAGGAGCACGGCACATGCCGCGCCCAAGGCCGCCCCGGAGGAGACCCCGGTGATATAGGGGTCGACCAGAGGGTTGCGGATGATGGCCTGCATGACCACGCCGGCCACAGCCAGTCCGATGCCTACACCGACCGCGGCCAGGAAACGGGGGAAGCGCACGATCCAGACGACCTTCTCGTCCAAGGTCATCTGGCTGGTGTCGCCCCCGACCATCAGGGCGTTCCAGAAGGCCTCGCAGGACCTCCATCACCGACATCTGGTAGGATGCCGACCGATAGCGAGACCACGAACAGGCCAACTAGGAGCAGCAGGCCTAGTACGATGATCACGCTCAGGCGACGGCGTGTCCTTCTCACCAGCGAGTCTTCCAATCCTCCACCTTTTCCTTAGGACTTGGCCGTGACCATGTGGCACCTGAGCGGAGGTGCCGGAGTTCACTGGCATCGCGATCAGCCCCTCATAGTCGCTCGGTATGGTCAACGGTATCTCCTCCCCCGTGAAGTTGCCCGGATAGAGGATCTTGGCAAGCAATTGCGCTCCATCCACTATCCTCACCCCAGGCCTCAGGAAGGCGTTCTCCGCTTGGCCGATGGCGACATATATTTTCCCGTTCTTAACCGCGTTGGTCTCCTGGAAGAGCTCGTCCTCCATGATGCTGTCCCTCACATCCTCGGGGGATGTGGCGTCAGAGACCATCATGGTCGCCGCGACGATGATGACATCCGGGTTCGCCTCGACCACCGCCTCCTTGTTCACTACCGGGAACGATGTCATGTTCTCGAAGGCGTTGACGCCTCCGGCGATCTCGATGATGTCATTGACGAAGGTGCCGTTGCCGGCGACGAAGATCGGGTCCAGCCATACGGTGACCATGACCTTGGGCTTCTGCACGCTGGTGTCGATCTTGTCCTGGATGCTGGAGATGATATTGGACATCCTATACTTCAGGTCCGTGGCCTTGTCCTGACAGAAAAGGACCTGGCCTACGAGGTCGATGTTCCAATAGACCTCGGTGACATTCGTGCCCTGGTAGAGCGCCACCACGGTGATGTTGAAGGAGTCCATCAAGGGTATGAGGTCCTTCTGGGACTTGGACATCGGACCCAATGAAGACGATGTCCGGTTCAAGGGCGGCGATCTTCTCGGCATCCGGGGTATAATATCCGCCTACGTGGAGACGCGTTTCGTTGGCCTTGGCATCCAGAACAGCGGATGGATAGTCGCAATAATCGGACACCCCGACCAACTTGTCCTCCATGCCGAGGGCATAGATGAGCTCGGTCGTGCTCGGGGAGGTTGAGACCACCCTTTGCGGTTCGGAACTGACCAGGACCTGCCGTGTCCATGGCGTCCGAGACATTGGCCTCGGGGCCATCGTTGCTCATCGAAAACGCCCAGGGCCACCAGCAGCCCAGCGCCCACCAGGATGGCCACCACGACGATGACCAGTACGACGATTGTTTTGTTTGCCATCAGATGTTCTCCCGTTTAATTGGATGAAATATCAGTTGGATGTATCATCCAATCGATACTGAACAGTTAATTCCTATAAATGCTTTTGTTGGATGAAAGTAGGATGCATTGGATGGATGATCCATCAGGAATGTCTGATCATCTGGCCTGATCCCACGGTCCCCCCTTTTTGTCAGGAGCGCGAGGAGGTGTCCGCTGCCTGAGTCCAGACTCGACCATGCGAAGGTTGCAGGGAAGGATCTGCCATCCTTGTGGCGGGCATCGGCCCACAGGCTTACCTCCTCCCCTTCGAGCAGGGTCCGTCGTTCCAGGTTCAAGAAGTCCATGGGGTCGGGCACTATCAGCTGGGAGGAGGACTTGCCAACCATCTCTTCGGGACTATAGCCGACCATCGAACCGCAGGCTTGGTTGGCGTAAAGCACGCTATCCATCACGGTCTTGAACGAAGAGGGGGAGCGGGCTGTGCTCCAATGTCGCCAACAACCTCTCCCACCTGAGGGACGGTTCATTTTCGATACCCGGGGCAAGCTCCAATCCTCGCCTGATCTCGGCCAAGGCCAACCTGGCCTGATGGAGGTCAGTGGAGTCGTGCAGCACCAAAAGTATCCGGTCCGGCCTCCCTGAGTGAACGATGGGAACGATCCGTAGGTCGTACCACACCACCGTCTCGTCCGATAGGTGCACCAGACGCATCCTCTGCGTTCCCCCGGTCCAGACCGCCCGATCGCAGGAGGAGGTGACATCCTCCACCCGTAATGGCCATATCTGGGCCAGACTCAGCCCGTGTGGCAGTACCCCTACAACCGCAAGCCTCCCGGAATCGCTCGAACACGTGGTTGGTAAGGAGGACCTTGTGATCCAGATCCATTAGACAAATGCCATCCTCCAGCCCGTCCAGCACCTCGGATTGGTGCGCGAACGTCTCCTTCAGCGCCCTCTCCGCCCTCTCCCGTCGGGCCACCTCCTCCTCCAGGACGGCGTTGGTCTCCCCCGAGTCCTCGTCGGCCAGACTGATCTGGCAGATCTGGATGTCCAGCATCTTCTCGAGCAGTTGCTTGGCCTCGGGGAGGCACCCTCCGGTCTGAGCGAACTCCTCCGGGGGGTTGTAAAAATAGTTCCTGCAGACGAAACCACGGATGACCAGGCTGGGATGGGTGCTGACCGCGGCGAGGACCTCGGAATGGGAGCTGTTCTCGCCATCATAAAGGCAGATGCAGGCCACCTGCTCCGTGTCCACCGATTCGTTCCAGACCGGATTCGAAGCGACCGAAACGTTCATGGCCGATGCGCTTGACGATGGGATCGGCCTCGAGGATGAACCGGGTCCCACCGTACCCTTCCGACACGGATGAACGCGACCATCTCGATGAGCCGGTCCAGGCATCGGTCCTCGGAGAATCCGTCGCCTCCCAGGAACAGTTCCTCCGCCTTGAGGAAGACACAGGGCGGGGGAATACCTCACCTCGTTCTCCTTCATCCCCAATTCGCGCAGGGCTTGCCTGACATCGCCCTCATGGCACTCGCCGAGGAGGCAATAGCATCGCTCATTGCGCTCCATGCCGATGCGCGCCAGCCTCGCCATCCCTCTGGCCCTTTCACCTTCGTTGCGAAAGAAGCAGGCCACATGGTCATGGATATCTATCTTCTCCAAGGATAGGTTCCGGTCCATGGCGGGATGGGGGCCTGGCATCGTTCGATATGTTTGCCTTCGGAGCTATTAATCCTTTTGAAGGTTTTTTTCGAGGCAATAATCAATGCAAAGTATCATATTTCACTGGACCTTGATGCTGGAGCATGTGCCTCTTCTCGGACCACGAGATACAGAGCATGATGCAGAGCGGTTCCTTGCGCATCGTCGGGTTCGCGCCGGAAGGCCTCACCCCGAACGGTTACGACCTTCGGGTGGCCGAGGTGAGGATGGAAGGTAACGAGGACTCGGAGAAAGAGGGCACCATCCTCGTGCCGGCGAGGAGCATGTTCTACGTGAGCACCGTGGAGAGGGTGGAGCTGCCCAACGATGTCGCCGCCCAGCTTTGGGCACGCACCAGTTGGATCCGCAAGGGCGTGATGGTCGGCCTGGGCAAGGTGGACGCGGGCTTCAGGGGGACGCTGACCTTCACCGCCTTCAACGCCTCAGGAAAGGACCTTGAGCTTCCCATCGGTTCCCGTTTCGTGCAGATCGTCTTCGAGAGGATGCACTCCCCGGTGGCCCAGACCTATGAGAAGCGCAGCGGCAACTACCAGAACCAATCAGGCGTCACCCTGGCACCAATCAAGAAGCCGTAGGTCGATGGAGAAGACGCTGGAGCTTGGCGAGTAGGTCTTCAGTTCCTCGCACCTCTCCACCTCCACCTTGACGCCCATGCCCAAAGCCTGGGACACCAGACCCTCGAGCACCGGGCCGATCTCGGAACGGTCGCAGATATGGTAGAGGTGGATCGTGCCTCCGAAATTGAGGCGGGTCAGCGCGTCGGCGTAGAAATCAAGGGCCGAGTGGGGGAGGTTCATCACGATGCGGTCGGCGCAAGGTATGTCGAAAATAATGTGCCGAGAATCGCCTTCCAGCGGCACCACTTTCTCTGCGCGGTTCAGGACTATGTTCTCTCTAAGGTAATGGACTGCATCGGGGTTGATGTCCATGGCGAACACCACCATCGCCTGGGAGTGCTTCGCGATCATGATGGCGAAGGGGCCGACCCCGGCGAACATGTCGAACACCGTCTCGCCGGGCCTCACGAGCGATGCCACCCTCATCCTCTCGTTGGCCAGGCGAGGATTGAAGTAGACCTTGCCTGGGTCCACTCGCAGTCGGACGCCGTATTCCAGGTGCTCCGTCTCCAATCCCCCTTCCCCTGCCACCACCTCCAGCTCCCTGACGCGGAACTCGCCCCTCACGCCCCGGTCCAAGGCGACCACGCGCAAACGGGGGAAGACCTGACGCATGGCCCGGCCCACCTCTCCGGCATGAGGGATGAGCTCTTCCGGCAATCGCACGATGCCCACGTCCCCGATGATATCGAACGATGTGGGAAGCAGAGGGACCAGGTTCTCGGGCAGCCGCACCACCTTCTTGTAGTCCGTCTCTGCCAGGCCGCGTTCCTCGAGGTCCGCCTCGACCACCTCGAGCCCTTCCATCCCTTCGACCTCCTTTGTGACAGGGATGATGATGTGCTCATCGGTACGGGCGATGCGCAATGAGACGTCCAGGACCCCCAGGTCAAGCAGCTTTTTACGGGTCGACTCCCCTACCCCCTTGGGAGCCTTAACGGCCAAAGAGCGCACGGTGCTGTCCATGGGTGAATTGATATTTGTGGGTTTAGGGCTGGGGTCAGTGGACGATATGAGCCTGAAGGCTTTGAACGAGCTGAGGTCCTGCGATAAGATCTACGCGGAGTTCTACACCTCGAAGCTCATCGATTCCTCGCTCAAGGACCTGGAGGCGATGGTAGGTCGACCGATAGTGGCCTTGCGGAGGGTGGATGTGGAGGAGGGCGACTCCATGATCGAGGCGGCCCGGGACCGCAAGGTGGCCTTCGTCACCGCCGGGGACACCATGGCCGCCACCACCCATGTGGACATACGCATCCGGGCGGAGGAGGAGGGCATCCCCACCCGATTGGTACATGGCACCTCGATATTCTCGGCCGCCCCGTCCGCTTTGGGCCTGCAGCCTTACAAGTTCGGCCGGACCGTCACCTTGCCGTTCCCGGAACCGGGGTTCATTCCATCGAGCCCATACGAGAGGATAGTGGAGAACAAGGAACGGGGCTTGCACACCCTGGTGCTGCTCGACATCAAGGAGGAGGAGGGACGGTACATGACCTCCCAACAAGGGGTGAGATGGCTATTGGACGCGGAGCAGAGGATGGGGTCCGGATTGATCAAGAAGGACAGCATCATATGCGCCGCCGCCAGGGTGGGGGCCAAGGACGAGAGGGTCGCCGCCAACTATCCCGAGAGGATGGCGCAATTGGACCTGGGCGGACCGCTGCATACCTTGGTCGTGCCGGGAAAACTGCATTTCATGGAGGCGATGGCCTTGGTCAGGTTCGCTGGCGCCCCGCCGGAGATCGCCAAAGAGGATTGATCAGAAACCGAGCAGCACCATGGCCTGAACGGTCTGACCCAGCTCCTTGTCTTGGCGTGCGGTGTAGAGCACTTTGGAGAAAGGTGCCCTTGATTGCACCTCGTGCGCCATGCCGATTCAAGGTCCTCTCGTCCGGTTCGCTCATTGCGAACAGGGCCAGCGCCGAACGCACATTGTCCCATGGCATGTCGAACCAGGGAGATGAGAAGGCGTCACTGATGGCCAGGCTGTCGGCGCAGACCCCGTGGCCATAACCGACGCCGAGGCGCACCTCCCTGCAGCCGTTGAAATGGTCCTTGACCTGCTTGAGAACGTCCAAGGTCAACAGCTTGGACAGCTCGAGCGGTACGAAACCCATTATCTGGTTCATGACGTTGAAGGCCTTCTGGAACTGCATGTATGGCGCCACCTTGGCCAGGCCATCGTTGGAAAGGACCACGGTGAGGTGGCTCATGGCGTTGAGCCGGCGCAGGCCCTCGTCGGCGTTGCGTTGTCGGTCCTGCCCTTCCACCACGAACGGCGTGCAGACCGTCGAGACCACCAAACGAGCGTGCCGCCGGGCGGCGCTGGCCACGATCGGTGCCGCATGGGTCCCGGTCTCACCGCCCATGCCGCTGAAGATGAAGACCAGCTCCCGGTCCTGGAGCCTTTCCAGCAATCGTCGCATCACCGGTATGTCATGGGTCAGGAGATGAGGTGCGGTGGTGCGGAACATCGCCAGTTCCGATTCCCGGAGTCTGAGCACATCCACTCCCGCGGCATGGGGGCGTTGGTCCTCCAGCACCACCCCGAACCGGTCGATGTCCGTGACGGATATGGCGTTGCATCCCGCCCCTCCCACGCCGACCAGGACGCAGCGAGGTCTCTCCTCCGCCTCCGCCCTAAGGAATGTAGGCTCGCCGCCGCGCATGAGGGGGCATATGGCGGTGATAATTTATTATCTTATCCAAATATTATATAGGTCGAATGCCTGAGACCACGCTCGATTACGTTTGAAAAGATTTGGTTCGGACCTAATCACCCTTGCGGAAGAACGAGCGCATCTCCGTGATGAACATGCGATAGTTCAATGCCAAATGGACCAGGAACAGGAACACCAGGAGGTAGGCCCAAAGCACATGTCCGCCACCTTCCTCGCCACAAGAGCCGCCCTCGTCCTCCTCGCCCACCAGGCCTGTGACGAAAGCCAAGATCAGAACGATCGTGATCAGGATCGAGACCAGCCCTTTGACCATCATGACCGTTCGAGCCATGGCGAAATCTCATCTCAATTAGAATAAGCTTTCTACTTTCGGTCCGATGGTGGAAAGGGTTATGATGCACCATTGATTCCAAGGGGCGAAAGAGATGGAACAGACAAGGATCGGTCGGGTGTACGGGGACTCGGTGATGGAGATCCGCTTTCGAACGGACTTCGACCAGGACATACAGGTAGGAGAGACTGTTGGTCATTGAGGACGGTAAAGGGACCGAGGAAGCTACCTGGTGCGCATAATGGACGTCGAGTATGGGGCTGACTCCGACGAGGATGGTTGGACAGAGCGGGAGGCGGGCACGGCGGTCCAGAAGGACCGTCTCGCCGAGGACTTCGACCCGAACAGCATGCGCGACCGATTGTACCGCGTCGGCGTATGCTTCCCGCTGGGCTATATCGAGGATGGGAGCTTCAAGAAGGCCAAGTCCATCCCGCAGCATTTCTCCTCCATACGCCGGGCTGGCCCAGAGGACTATGGGTTCCTCCGTTCGCTCATGGGGGACGTGGAGATAGGAAAGCTGCGCTCCGGCGACCGCATCGTCGATTTCCCAGTTGGGCATCTCAGGCGCTTTCATGCCCTACCACGTCGGGGTGTTCGCCACCACAGGCATGGGGAAGAGCAATCTGATGAAAGGGCTTGGCTCTATCGTGCATGCGCTCGCGCCGATATGGATTCCTGCTGTTCGACCCGCATGGCGAATACTATGATGGCGGGGAGGCGAACAGGAAAGGGCTGCGACATGCCCCCATGGCCGCCGAGGCCCTGTGCGTCTATAGCTCCCGAAGGCTGGAAGGGCCTTACAACTCCATCCATGTCTCCTCCTTCGAGATCGAGATCTCCGACCTGGCCAACCTTTACGAGTTCACCGGGGCGCAGTTGGAGTGCCTTCAGACCGCGCAATACCGATATGGGGAGAACTGGCTCAACGAGCTCCTGCATCGCGACGTGAAGACCGTGGTCAAGGACCTGCAGGAAAGGTTCCACGAGGGTTCGGTCAACGTCATCAAGCGTCGCCTGGACACGATATTCCAGTTCGACCTGATAACCATCCGACCCGAAGCTTTCCATCACCAAAGGGGTGATCTCCGCCCTGCACGCGGGGAAGGTGGTCCTGGTGGACACCAGCAACATGTTCGAGGCCGAGGAGCTGCTCATATCCACCGTGCTGACGAGGGCCATCTTCGAACATCACAAGGCATTGTACTCGGAAAAGGAGAAGTTCGAAAAGCTGCCGCCTTTGCTGATCGCCATGGAGGAGGCGCAGCGCGTGCTTTCCCAGGCCAAGGGCACGGTCTTCAGCCAATTGGCCCGGGAGGGCCGTAAGTTCCGCATCGGCCTCTGTGCCATCTCCCAACAGCCCAAGCTCATCAACGAGGAGATACTCAGCCAGTTCAACACCCTGTTCATCATGGGTCTGGCCGATAAGCGTGACCGGGACATCCTGCGAAATTCGGCGAAGCAGGACATCAGCATGCTCGACAACGAGATCCAGATGCTGATGCCCGGGGAGGTGCTGATCGCCTCCCCCTTCACCCCGTTCGCCATCCCGCCAAGGTGCACCTCTTCGAGGAATACGTCTCTGAGGTCGAAAGGACCTCTGGAAATGTTTCGAAACCAATAAGTAAAAAGGCGGACTCTCGATTCTTCTGATGGCCGTCAGCACCGAGACCGCGCTATTGCTCGATATCGCCCTCATCCTTATGGGCGCGGCGATAGTGGCGGTCATGTTCACCAAGCTGCGCATGCCCTTGGTGATAGGTTACCTCCTGGTGGGCATGCTGCTCGGGCCTTATGTCCTGGGCATAGACACCATCTCCGATTACATCGAGGAGGTCAACTTCCTGGCCAACCTGGGGATCATCCTCCTGATGTTCTCCATCGGCCTGGAGTTCAACCTCAAGCGGCTGCGCCGCATCGGCTCCTTCGCCATACTGGCCGGCACCATCGAGGTCTTGATCATGCTGGTCATCGGATATGAGGTGGGCAAGCTCATGGGTTGGTCGGACATTCAATCGATCTACCTGGGCGGCGTCGTGGCCATCAGCTCCACCGCCGTCATCGTCAAGCGTGCTGGTCGAGACGGGGAAGTTGGACAGCCAGGTGGGGGAGTCCGTGGTGGGACTGCTCATCGTCGAGGACGTGGCCGCGGTCGTCCTCCTGACCGTCTTCGGTTCCCTGAGCACTGGGGACTCCATCGTATCCGGGTCGCTTTTCGCTCAGATGAGCACCATCGCCATCTTCCTGGTGGTGACCTTGCTATTAGGTCTGGCCATCGTGCCCAGATGCCTGAACTGGATCGGTCGCACCTGCAATGACGAGGTGCTGCTCATAGTGGCCTTGGGGTTCACCTTCGGCCTGGCGATATTCGCCTTTGAGATCGGCCTCTCCGTGGCCATCGGGGCCTTCCTCATGGGCATAATCATCTCCGAGTATCGGGACGGCGAACGCATCGCCAAGCGGGTGGAGCCGCTCAAGGACGTTTTCATGGCCATCTTCTTCGTGTCCATCGGACTGCTGATCAACCCCAACCTGCTGGCCGACACGTGGCCGGTGGTGGTGATACTTGGTGGCGGTGTTCATCTTCGGCAAGATCTTCGCTGTGACCATCGCCTCCTATCCGCCAATCGGGACATCAGGACCTCGGTCACCACCGGGTTCGCCATGGTGGCGATGGGGGAGTTCTCCTTCGTCATCGCCAAGACCGGCCTGGACGCAGGCGCTGTGGACGAGGCGTTCTACTCGGACGTCATCGGGGTGGCGGTGATCACCATGGCGCTTATGCCGTTCGTCTTCAAGCGCTCCGATGGGGTTCATAAATCTGACCATACAACAAAATCCCGAAGCGTTGGGTGACCCAGGCGAAGCGCATGGACAGCCTGCGCAACGAGCTGGGCGCCTGTCTGGCGGTCAGGGCCGACCTGAAGAAACAGGTCAAGTTCCAGATATTCTGGATCATCATCGATTTCGTCATCCTCTTCATCATCCAGCTGGTGGTCCAAGGGCTGTACAACCTGTCCGAGGCGCTGGACCAGGTGGCGGACTGGCTCAAGGTCATACCCTCGACCCTGGCCACCATCGTCTCGGTGGCGCTGATCATCCCGCCGGTGGTGGACATCGTGCGGCGGACCAGGACCATCGTCCTGGCCTCGGTGGAGGGCATCATGAGCGGCGGTAAGTACAAGTGGGACAGCGGTAGGCTGATCCTAAAGCTCCTCTTCAACTTCATGATGGTCATCATCGGCATCGTGCTGTTCATCACCTTCCTTCCATTGGCGTCCTTCTATGAGGGCGTGCCCATCATCGCTATCATGGGCATCGTGGTGGGGTCGATCGTGGCCTACCTCATCTGGGACGCCAACAAGGCGACCTATGAGAAGGTGTGCAATCTGCTCGGCGAGGGCTTCGAGGAGGAGGTGGAGAAGTGATCGACACTTTCGACCGCCTCTGGGAAGGATGGATGAACGGATAGGACGGTTAGGAAGGCGCGCAGGGGAATACAATGAGGATAATGCACGTGGCCGACACGCACTTGGGCTTCTCCGCCTATCGCAAGGTGGAGGAGATCTCCGGGCTCAACCAGCGAGAGATGGACCTTTATCGCTCCTTCGAGACCTGCGTGGACCAGGCGTTGGAGCAGCGTCCAGACCTCTTCCTGCATGCCGGGGACCTGTTCGACAATGTCAGACCATCAAATCGTGCCATTTCCTTCGCTGTGGAGCAGTTCGTACGCCTCAGCGAGGCGGGCATCCCCACAGTGGTCATAGCCGGGAACCATTCCACCCCAAAGCTTCGGGAGACGGGCAGCGTCTTCAAGATATTCGAGCACCTGGAGGGGATCCACCCAGTGTACGCCGGGGCTTATGAGAGGGTGATGCTGGAGGGATTGGTCGTGCATTGCGTCCCACATTCAGACCCTGTCACGATGCAACAGGAACTGGCCAAGGTCAGGCCCGACCCGGACCTGGTCAATATTGCGACCCTCCATGCCAGCGTCGGGGCGGTTGGTGCCTACGCTTCCAACGAGTTCAACGAGACGGTCATACCGGACGGGACGCTTCCTAGAGGAATGGACTACACGGCGTTGGGACACTACCATCGGATGCACGCGAGGTCGCTCCCATGACGTTCTACAGCGGCTCCACGGAAAGGTTGTCGTTCACCGAGTCGGGACAGGACAAAGGGTTCCTGATGGTCGATCTCGCAAAGAGGCAAGGTGAGGTTCGAGCCTCTGCCGACCCGGCCGATGTTCGACCTCCCCCACATCGAGGCCAAGGACATGTCCGCAGCGGATCTGATGAGGGAGATCGAACGAATGGCTTGCCGCACAGGACCTGGAGGGGGCTTTGGTCCGTTTTACCGTGCATAACGTGAAACCATCACTGTACCGATCGCTCGACTTCAAGCGCATCCAGAGCTGGGCGCGAGAAGGCCCTGTACGTGGAACCTCGGTTCCAGCTCCAGGATGACGAGTTCTCCGTTCAGACCGCTTCGGGCATCACTGCGTTGGACCAGGAGTTCAACTCGTTCATGGACCACTATCCAGTGACCGGGACGGACAAGGACAGGGTGCGGGAGCTGGGGTTGAGATATCTGAGCCGGGGGTTGGAACGTTGCGATTGAGGTACGTCGAGCTCCGTAACTACCGTCGTTTCCGCCACGCCATCGTCGAGCTTGGCGACGGCGTGACCGGCATCCTCGGGCAGAACGGCGTGGGCAAGTCCACACTGGTGGAGGCGGTGGCCTGGGCCCTTTTCGGCAATGAGTCCAGCATCGTGAGGACCACCAAGGAGGGGGTGAGGAGCGCTTCGGCCGGGGTGAACGAGGAATGCTCGGTCACCCTGGAGTTCGACCTGGAGGCGGACCGCTACCGCCTCACCCGCTCCCTGAAGGGAAAGGACAGCAAGGCCGACGCCACCTTGCTGGTCAACGATATGCTGGTGGCCCGGACCGACAAGGCGGTGACGGAGGCGATGGAGAGCAGGCTGGGGATGGACCACAAATCGTTCTTCGTCTCCGTGTTCGCAAGGCAGAAGGACCTCAACGCCCTTTCCAACCTCAGGCCAGCGCAGCGCCGGGAGCTCATCCTGCGCATGTTGGGCATCGAGACCCTGGATACGGTCATCGCGGAGATCTCCTCCGACCTCCGTTCCTGCCGGGACGGGTTGGAGGCGATGTCCGCCAACCTCACCGCCCCGGATGGAAAGGACCGGAGGGAGATGATGAGAAGGCAGCTCGCCGAATTGGGATCGATGAGGACGAAGCTGACGGCCGACATCGAGAGCGCACAGGCAGAGCTGGGGCCGATCTCCGATGAGGTGGAGAGGGCCCGGGCGGAGATGGAGAAGGCGGAGGGTCGCTCTAAGGTCAACGCGGCGTTGATGACGAAAATGGCCACCTTGGCCGCCGATGCCAGGTCAAAGAAGGCAAGGTCGCAGAAGGTCGAGTCGGAGCTTGACCTGTTGGAGAGGAGGAAAGCCGACCTTCCTGGCGCTTGAAGGTAGGGT
Organism: Methanomassiliicoccaceae archaeon; assembly: GCA_963789555.1. Lineage (GTDB taxonomy): Archaea > Thermoplasmatota > Thermoplasmata > Methanomassiliicoccales > UBA472 > JACXTP01. The sequence continues at coordinate 83,977 of CAWBKY010000005.1, forward strand.
GGCCGGCCTTGGCCCCCTAAGGGAAGAGAGGGAACGCTTGGAGGAGCTGAAGGTCCGAAAACAGGACCTCGACTCCTTGACATCCAATCTGAACCAGCGTACCGCTCGGTTCGCCGAGACGCAGGCGGAGCTGGAGACGAAGAGGAAGGAGCTGGAGGCCTTGGGGGACCCGTCGCCGATGATCGCGAGCCTGGAAGAGGCCCTGGCCACGAACCAAGGTACCATGGAGGAGGCGCGGGACCGTCTGGCGCGCAACCAAGCGGAACAACGGAGGTACCTGGAGGAGTCGGAGCATCGATCGTCGAAACGAAGGGAGATCGCGGAGCTCGGACCGGACAGTGCCTGTCCCACCTGCGAAAGGAGGTTGGATGACCATTACCGGGCCCTCATTGAAAAAATGGACGCAGAGGTGGCCGAGAGCGATGAGAAGGCTCGGGCGGCCAACTCGAGGATCGACGAAGCCCTCAAAGGACTGGACCGACTAAGCAAGGGAAGGGTCGGTCTGGAGTCAAGGTTGAAGGAGGCGCAGCGGCAAAGGGACCAAGCGCTCATGCTCAGGTCCAGCTTGGAAACCTTGGAAAGGAACCTCTCGAAAATGAGGTCGGAGATCGCCTCCTTGGAGGAAAGGAGGTCCGCCCTGGGGGAGGTGGACCTGGACCCAAGCAGGTTATCGACGGTCCGCTCTGAACTGGAGGGACTTCAGAGGGACGAGAACGCCCTGACCAAGCTCCGTACCGAGCTGGCACGTATGGAGGGTCTGGAGAAGGAAAAGGCCCAATTGAAGAAGGACCTGGATGCCATCACCTTCGAGGAGGGCCGTTCTCGATCGGAACTTACCGTCCTCGCCTTCCGTGAGGAGGAGCTGAAGGAGGGGCGGGAGAGATATGTGCTATGGAGGGACCGCAAGGAATCGGTGCAGCGTTCCATCCAAACCTCTTTGTCCGAAAGGTCCCGGGTCGAGGGGGAACAGAAGGCGGCCACCGCTCACCTGGAAGAACTGGAGCGCAACCATTCGCAGGCGGAGAGGAAGAGGGCGGAGCTATTGGAACTGAACGTTCTCCAGGAGGCGATGAGGGAGTTCCGGGCCAATATCGTCACCCGGGTGGTGCCGAGCATCTCCCAGATGGCGTCAGAGCTCTTCGTGGAGCTGACCGATGGCAAGTACGGCGGCATGCGCCTGGACGAGGAATATGACGTCCATATCATGGACCAGGGCCATGAGTATCCCTTGGACCGATTCTCCGGGGGCGAATCGGACCTGGCCAGCCTTTCCCTGCGCCTGGCCATCTCCAGGATGATCGGGGAACGCTCCGGACACCACGTCAACTTCCTGGTGCTGGATGAGATCTTCGGCTCCCAGGACCAGGGGCGGAAACGTAACGTGTTGGAGCTATTATCATCGTTGCAGAGACAGTTCGGCCAGATCCTGGTCATCACCCATATCGAGGACATCAAGGAATCGCTCGGCAACAGCATCGTGGTGGAGGAGGGAGAGGATGGCAACAGCAAGATCGTCGCAGGTTGACTGGTCCAAGCCTGATCGCCCCATGATCAGGGCGGCGGTCACGGTGAGACCAAGGGCGGTACGTCCATATCTGGACCAATTCACCCTGGGCGAATCGTTCGGCCATCGCCTCATGGAAAGGATGCATGAAAGGTTCCTCGAGGAGCATCATTCCCTCTTGGACCCCTTCGCTGGGGCGGGCTCCTCGCTCTGGTCCGCCCGTTCCTGGGGGCATGGAGGCCTTGGGGATCGAGCAGCTCCCTTACGCCCATTTCTGCCATCGCTCCGCGGCCCAGGCGTACGAGGTGGATGTGGACGAGGTGGCGTTGCTGGGCCAATGGTTGATAAGGGACGAGGTGGCCGACCCGTTCCTGGACATCGAATCGCTTCCATTGGCCCTCATCGATGGGGTCGGACCGGCCCACGCCTCCTGCGCCCTGTCCTACCGCGAGGCGATCGATGCGGTGCCATCTGGTCCGGAGAAGGACCTGGCCCTTTTCGTGCTCATGAGGGCCCTGAGGGCATTGCGGAGAGGCACCGACCAGGTAAGGCGATCCCGGAGGGGGGCCATGACCATAAAGGACCGGAAGGGCAATTACCATGCCGGTTTCGAAGAGGTCTACTTGGAGACCCTGTACCAGTGCTTGGACGCCATCACGGAGGCGGGGAGGGATGGCGACCTCATCGACATGACCGGAACGAAGCTCCTGTTCGGCTCGGCTCCAAGGCTGGTCCCGGAGCTGCGCGACGACGCCTTCGACCTGGTGATCACCTCCCCGCCCTACCTCAACGGTTTCGATTACCTGGAGGAATACGCGGTGGAACACTGGTGCCTGGGGCTGGGACCGGAGGAGGTCTTGGACGTCGCCAAGGGCATGCTGCCCACCAGGGTGGACCCAAGGGACGCGTATGAGGACATCGGACGAACTGGGAGCGGCTGGTCAAGGACCTTGAGGTCCCTGCCACCGCCAGAATATACTTCCATGGCCTGTCCGAGCTTATCCGGGGATGCACGAAAAGTTGCAGGACAAGGCCGAGGTCATGCTGGTGGTGGACGACCTGAAATGGAAGGGACGGGACGTCCCGGTCGCCAAAGTGCTGTCAGCCATGGCGGAGAGGTCCGGCTACCGGGTGGTGGCCATCTACTATGACCCTGACGAAGGGAGAATGGGGTTGGGCCGGGAGAGGGCCTTGACCAAGGTCTGCCACTGGGTCAAGGTTTGACCCATCATGCCCCCGGACCATGAAGGTCATTTCACTTCTGGTCGACCACCTTTATCAGGTGGAACCCGAACTGCGTCTTCACTGGGCCGACGATATCGCCCTTCTTGCCGTTGAAGGCCGCGTCCTCGAACTCCTTCACCATCATGCCTCGCTTGAACCAGCCCAGGTCCCCGCCCTTCTTGCCGGAGGGGCAGGTGCTGTGCTTCTTGGCCAATTCCTCAAAGCTCTTGCCCGCCTTGATCTCTGCCAATAGCTTGTCGGCGCTGTCCTTGGTCTTGACCAGTATGTGTGCGGCGTGAACTTCCTTTACCATGGCGCCCAGCATCGCCTCGTCGCATATTAAGGTTGTCCGACCTCAAGCGAAAAGAACGTCCAGGTCCACATGTTCCTTGACCGCCTTCTTGATCATCGACAATTTCTTCTTGTCGTCGGGGTCGATCCGGGCGATGAGGTGCTCCACCCTTTCCGTCGCCTCCAAGGTATCATGCCTGGTCAGCAGGATGGGGATGCCCTTCTCATAGGCTCGGGAGACCACCTGACCATCGGGATAGAAACCGCCGGTCAGGACCAGGCAGGAAGTGTCGGTGGAGAGGGCGGCCATTTGGATGTCGGTGCGGTCCCCGCCAGTGATGATGGCCTTGTCCGCGTAGCGCCGCATGGTCCGTAGGGCGGTCTCGGGCATCATGGCCCCGACCATGACCCTCTGCACCGTGCGGTCCAATCTCTCCTCGCCCACGATGACCTCGGCCCCCAAGGCCTCCTGCACCTCCTTGACGGTGAAACGGGTCAGCTGCTCCATGGGAGGAATGGTCGCCCAGGACCCTCACGCCTTTCTTCTCCAGCAACCTGACCGGTGCAGGGTCGTCGGTCATGTTGAGGATGACCCCGAGGAAGTTCAGCTCGTAGCCCTCCATGAGCTGCTTCAGCATGGCGATGCGGTCCAGGTCCCCCGGCTGCGTGGTGGAGACCAGCACCACGTCCGCCTTGAGGCGCTCGGCGATGGCCATCCCGGAAAGGTCGTGCAGGTATCCCGTGGTGATGTCCCTGGTGCCCTCCACCAGCATGAGCTCGCAGTCGCAGCGCACCTTCTCGTAGGCGTTGATGATGTTGCCCATGCCGATGGGTGACATCAGGTCGTAGAAGAAGGGACATAGCTCGTCCTCGTCCTGGTCCAGTTTGAGCGTCTTTCGCATGAGGTATGCGTCCTGGTCGATGATGCGCTCCCCCTCGCAGATCAAACGCTCCTTGAACGGTTTGAAGTAACCCACTGGACCGGGATGGTTAATGGCCAGTCCCAGCCCCACCATGCTCTTGCCCGACCTTTCCACCACCGATCCCAAGTAAAGTGTCCTCATGCGTTGTCCCTCCTGATAGTGACCAATGCGTCGACCGCCCCCACTCCCTGGCCCTCGTCCCCGACGATCACCGGGTTGACCTCCAGTTCGGATATCTCCGGGAAGTCCGTGGCTATCTGCGCCAGAGTGAGAATGGTGTCCTCCAGGGCTTTGATGTCGGCCGGTCTCCTTCCCCGCGCCCCGGTCAAAATGGGGTAGGCCTTGATGGACCGGACCAGTTGGGCCGCCTCCGCCCGGCCGAAGGGCGCCACCAATTGCGCCACGTCCTTCATGATCTCCACGAATATGCCGCCCAGGCCGAAGGTGACCACCGGACCGAACTGCTCGTCGCGGACCATGCCCACTATCACCTCGCGACCCTTGAGCATCTTCTGCACCGAGACCCCGTCCACTCGGGCATTGGGCATCTTTCCCCGGCTGCGGGAGATGATCAGCTGGTACTGCTGCGCCACCTCCTCGTCGCCCTTGATGTCGACCGCCACCCCGCCCACGTCGGTCTTGTGCGCGATGTCCGGTGACTCGACCTTCATGACCACGGGATAACCGATGCGCCTGGCGATGGTCACCGCCTCATCGGGCGAGTGGGCCAGACCCTTCCTCCGGCACGTTCAGGCCATAGGCTTTCAGGATCCGCTTGCCCTCCCCCTCGCTAAGTTGCAGGCGGCCCTGCTCCCGGACCCCTTCCAACACCTCCCTGACCAAGCTCAGGTCCGCATCGACCTTGAAGACCTCCGCCGACGATTTCCTCTGGTTGTGGGCCTGGTACCGGAGCATGGCCCCGATGGCGAAGGCGGCCTGGTCCGGGGTATCGTAGTTCGGTATGCCAGAGGCCCGCAGTATCGAGACCGCCTCTTTGAGGTCCTCGCCCCCCACGAACGAGGTCACTATGGGCTTTTCCGCCTTCCCAGCGAAGGAAGATATCGTCCTGGCCACCGAGGCCACGTCCACCAGGTCGGTGGGCGCCATCAGGGCGATCACGCTGGAGACGTTCTCGTCCTCCACGATGGCGCGGATGGCGATACTCATATCGTTCCGCGTCCGCGTCCCCACCACGTCCACCGGGTTGTAGAATGCGGCCGCGGCAGGCAGCTTCGCCTTCAATCTCTCCACGGTCTCCGCGCTGAAGCTGGCCAGGGTAAGGTTATGATCGCCGAGCGCGTCCGCGGCCATGACCCCTAGGCCTCCCGCGTTCGTCACGATGGCGACGCGGTTGTCCTTGGGCATGGGCATGTTGGCGAAGATGGCGAGGAGGTCGAACATCTCCTCTATGGTGGTGACCCGGATCACCCCGGACTGGCGGAGCACGGTGTCATAGACCATGTCGCTACCGGAAAGGGCCCCGGTGTGGGAGGATGCGGCCTTGGCCCCGGTGGATGTCCTGCCGGCCTTCAAGGCGATGATGGGCTTGACCTTGGTCGTCTCGGCCGCCTGGTCCATGAACTCCTTGCCCTTGTTCACGCCCTCGATGTACATGCCGATGACCTTGGTCCGGTCATCATGGCGGAGGTAATCGAGCATGTACGATTCCTCCACGTCCATCTTGTTGCCCACGCTGACGAACTTGCTGAAACCGATGTTGGTGCCCGCCGCCCAATCCAAGAGGACGGAGCAGATGGCCCCGGACTGGGAGCTGATGGCGATGGGTCCGGCACGAGGGAAGTTGCTCGTGAACGTCGCGTTCATGTGATGGTGGGTGTTGATCACGCCCAGGCAGTTAGGACCGATGACGCGGATGCCATGCTGCTTGGCGATGGCGGCCAACCTCCGCTCCATCTCGATGCCCTCCCGTCCCACCTCTCGGAACCCCGCTGAGATGATTATCGCCGCTCTTGATCCCGATGCGCCCCGCCTCGTCGAGCACATCCGCCACGAATCGGGCAGGCGTGACGATGACGGCCAGGTCGATAGGCTGACCGATGTCGCTCAATGAAGCGTAGCAAGGTTTATCGAGTATGCGGTCGGCCTTCGGGTTCACTGGGTACAAAGGCCCCTCGAACCCCGACTCTATCAGGTTCTTGAGGATGACGTGGCCCACCTTGTTCGGTTCACGGGCCGCCCCCACTATGGCGATGCTGCGGGGCTCAAAAAGCTCTCTCATCCGATCGGGTATGAATCCTACTCCCTGGATAATATCCTTTGGCCAAGGCCATGTCCATGTTGGCCCTGACATAAGTATTATTAATCGCGATGGGTTAGGTAATTTCTCTAGATTGGGGGACGTGAAGGATGCAGATCAAGGATGTCAGCTTCGAGCAGCATACCAAGGAGATCGAAGCCTTGAAGGAGGAGGCCAAGAAGGCCTCCGAGTATGCGCAGCAGCAATTGGACAAGATCGCGAAAAAGAAGGACAAGATGCCCTTCCCTTTGGCCATAAGCGCTGTCCTGATCGCGATCTGCATCGTGCTCCTCTTCACATTCGGGGCTGAGGCTTACCTATACTGGCTCATCACGAGCTTCATCACCTATTCCATCTACTTCATCATCATGTTCATCCCGGTCAGCAGCGAGAAGGGGCCGAAGAAGACCAAGGAGGAGAAGGCCGCCGGCTCCATGGGCGCCATGATGAAGAAGAACAAGAAGCTGTTCGGTCAGATGTTCTGGAACGTTTTCCTCTGCGACAGCGAGCAGCTGTTGCCTGGAGCGGTGACGTTGTTCCTCATCAACATCTTCTTCGCATTCTACACCTATTTCACCTACCCAGGTGATGTCGAGACCTACTTCGTGATGCTGGTCTTCATACAGTCCTTCCTCATCATCACCTATTATTGGATGATCTCCTGGCGCATGCCTTACTCCCGCGGTTTCTCTTGGGACATCCAGAAGTTGAAGCTATGGCTGAGGGGGAAGCTGGGATCGCACCTCGAGAGCGAGTCGCTTGATCCGCGGCCTGCTCATCACCGCCTACATCGTACTGTTCGGCTCGGTGCTGCTCCTCTTCCTCACCGCCTTCCTGGTCCCTGGTTCGACGAAGGGGAAGTTGACCGAGGAGTTCGTCCTGAGCAACGGCTTGTACATCGCGGCTGATCTTCGCGGTCCAGGTCTTCGTGTTCCGGGCCCTGCAGGGATGGTATGGCAAGCGCCAGGTGCTGAACGTCATGAAGTTCCGCAAGAAGTGGGTGGATGAGGAGGTACTGCCTGCCCTCTCGTCCGCGGAGTACGCCTCGGCCGAGGAGTTCGCCAAGAACCCCAAGGTGGTACGCTTCAAGTTCGGGCGCATGAAGACCCAGGTTCGCCTGGCCCAATCATACACGGTGGCCTACCTGGACCTGTTCGGGTTCATGCTCCTCTACCTGATGGCCTTCGACTTCGAACCGATGCTGCGAGAGGACCTCGAGGTCCTGCTGATGCGCGACAACGTCCTAACGATCGAGGCTTGGGGGGAAAAGATTGAAGAGCCCCTTCCGGAATTGACCTGATGCCTTTGGCAAAACGCCGGTGACCCGTGATCCGAGCAATAATCCAACGGCACACAGTGCGTCGTTATTGGGTCCCTGCAGGAACTTACGGTGTGACGCCGAGTCATGACTGGAGGACAACCCCGAGGCACGACATCAAGCCCCCGGCCTGGGTCAGTGTGGGGAGGGGAGTTCGCTCCGACCATGAACCAATCTGTTAAGGCCCGGGGGACACCGGTTCATCTCAGGTAGATGTTCCCTCTGCTCTTGCTATAGGTCCATTCGTCCTCGGTCACGGCTTCGTCCTTCAAACGGATGAACTCCTCCAGGCTGGCGTCGAGGGTGTCGGCCTGGCTGACCGCCAGCGCCTCTGGGAACATGGGCACCACCGGCGAGCCGTACTCCAGGACACCATGGCTGCTCAGCACCATGTGCACCACCTTGGAGCGGAGGATGGAGGGGAACTCGGGCATGGAGTCGCAGGCCCGTCCCACCATCTCCGCCCCCATGCTGATATGTCCCACCAGGCGACCATGGTCGGTGGCCTCGATGGCCGTCCCCATCTCGTACTCGTGGACCTTTCCGATGTCATGGAGTATGGCGCCGGTGATGAGCAGGTCCTTGTCCAGCTGAGGGAAGTCGTTGATGAGGGAGGCACAGATGTTCGTCACCTTCAAGGTGTGCTCCAGAAGTCCTCCGATCCAGTTGCAATGGTGCCTCACCGCCGCCGGGGAGCGCCGGAACGACCTCACGAACTCCTCGTCGGTGAAGAAATAGTCCAATAATGCCCTGAGGTTGGGGTTGGCGACCCCCTCGACATATTCCATCATCTGGGTCATCATCGTGTCGATGTCCCTGGTGCTGATGGGGACGAAATCGGAGATATCGAACTCCTCTTTGGGGACCTTGCGGATGCCTTCCTTCTCCTCGGGGTTGACGCTCACCTCGAGGTTCTCCATGTAACGCTTGACCTTCCCCTTGACGCGCACCACCTCCCCTTTGGAGGCACTGTCGTAGGCTTTCTGGACCTCTTGCTCGCCCTTCCCGCCCCAATATTTCATCGCCATCTCGCCAGTGCCGTCGCCCAACCTCATCTCGAAGAAGAAGTTGCCCGAACTGGTCTGCCGCACTGGTTTCTTGAACCGGATCGAGAAGACGTCGTCCACCCTGTCGCCTTCGTTCAGCGCGTTGATGAATTGCTTCTTGCCCATGCCTATCGCCTCGGTGAATAGCGACCTTATGACTTATGGTTTGGCTCAACCAGCCCTTGCCCCTGTTCTTTGGCCAAATTCCTGAGGGTACGCTCCGCCTCCTCCCAACCAGGGAACCTTCGTTCCCGTTGGCGGAACCCAGAGCCATGATGTCTGTTGGAGAAGCTCAGGCCATCCTCCATGTGCAACAGCTCGTGGTACAGCACATAGTCCGTCACCAACTCCGGGACCCGTGCCGAGTCCATCACAGAACTGATGGCGATGACGCGCATGAGCGCGCTGCAATAACCGACCCTTTGATGGTTCGGTCTCTTGGTCCAGGTCAGGAACAGCCCGTCATGGTCGCGCACCAGTCCCAATCCCTTCAACCTCTCATAGGATTCGCCAAGGTCATAGGTGGTGCCCTCATCGCTGTATGCCAGGTTCTGACTGCGTCTCAGGTACATCGGTTGGGCGTTTTCCACGAAGGAGCGGGAACGCAACCATTCCTTCAGATTGGCCGTGTAGATCTCCTGCTTGCCCTTGGCCTCGATCCGTTTGAACAGACCGTCGGCGAACTCCCTTAGCAGGTCCTGGTCCGCAGACCCAAGGTAATCCGTGACCTGGAAGGCGGCGGACCGCCCATTTCTCTGCCACTGCACCTTGAACTCCTTGAATGGACGGAAGCCTGCCGAGACCGGATCATATCCATGACCACCGCCCACCTCCTCGAAAAGACGCTGAATGCCCGCGCCTCGTCCCATCGACTTGCCTCCGCCATCAAACGATAAGGATGCACCCATCACTGCCATCACCGTACAGGCGAGTCCTCTGACCGCGATATAACCAATGGGCGTACAGGCACATTGCACAGAGCATCGAGTCCACCTTGTCGCCCATGTGCCTCATGCCCCTCGAGTCCGCCAGCTCGATCTGCCCCTCCATCCAATCTAAACCTTTCAAGGTTGGCTCCCATCGGCCCATCGCCTCTAGCACAGAGAGACAACCCTCCCTGCGTTGCTCCATTCCCCCATGCTTGTATCGCGGGGGTCTGCCTCTGGTAATGCCATATAGGATGCCGAATGGATAGACCTCGACCATTATCCCTGGGTCCACCACCTCGGTGGAGAGATGCAAGAAACCACGCCTTTCCAGTTCCATGGCCAACTGCTCCCCCCTCACCCCGCCGCATTTCCGGTTGAGGAAGTCCCGATTCGAGGGCAATATCCTCACACCGGACCGCGCCACCTCCTTCTCCACCAGCCTCGATCCGAACCGATTGGGCACATTGAGCGGTGCATCGATGGCGAGCCAGCACCTATCCGGTCCGGGGATGTGCCCCAAGATCTCCTCATCTGTCCCGACCATGAACGGATGAGATAGCTGGCCATGTTGGTCGCATTCGCAGATGGCCGTTCTGGAGCGCGGGTCAGGTCCGCATTTCCAAGCCAGGTCGATGCCTATGAACCGGAGATCGATGCAGCCCACGGTATATGTAATAATTCTCCGTATTTATTTAAAAATCCATAGATTCAAATAATCCAGATGTGAATTATTATATCCCGAGGGAAGGTTTGGACAGCTTATCCAGGGATGACCGGGACAAGCATCTGATAACTCGCGGCAACGTTGACGGTCTGGTATCCGCCGCTCTCTTTCTGAACAGGTATCCCTCTGCCAAAGTGTCATTCGTAACCTCCCCCAGAGCTGCAGGACAGAGCCTGGCTAGGGATCGGACCTCGTCCGAGATATTCTTGGTCGACATCGCCCTGGTCCCAGATGTGCTGCGCTCGGCCTCCTCCCGTCGCGACCATCAGAGGGTCCTCGCCATCGACCATCACCCCAGCTCGGCGGAGGAAAAGATAGATGGGGTCAAGGTCGTGGAGGAGGGCATGAGCGCTGCTGGCGTCCTCTATCATTATCTCCATTCCACGCCACACCTGAAAAGGCTCGTGGCCATCGCGGACCTGATCGAATATTGCGACACCGCTGTCCTGACCGAGGTCCTGAGGAAGCATGGCGCTCAGAAGGTGGACGAGGAGTCGAAGGTCCTTGACTTCTCATGGAGGCTGGACATCGAGGACGATGTCTTCCGGTCCATCGCCTGCAAGCACCTGGCCGAAGGATTCTGGCCCTCGCAGGTCCCTGCCATCAAACGACGCTATGTCCAGGTGGTCAATGAGCAGAGATGGCCCAAGGCATTGGCCCGCGTCAAGGCTGGCCTCAAGGTCCAAGGCCCCGTCGGCATTTTTCACAACAATGAGAAGAACCGATCGCTCTACGGCTTCGGCACCCGCGCCCTGGTCGAGGTGGCTTCCAGGAGGGGTTGTGATTACGCTCTGATGGTGAATGCCCGGCGGGAGAGCGCCTCTGTTTCCATCCGAGGGATGAGCCCGAGGGGGATGGACGTAGGAAGGTTCGTGGAGGGTTTCATCAGCATGCATGGATTGGAGGGGGGTGGCCATCCCTCTAGCGCGGGAGCGCGGATCCCTTTGGAGGTGGCATCACGATTCGAGGGGGACTTCGTGTCGGCCGCCATCACTCGGTGACGTCGACCACTTCCGTCTCCTGCGCTTCCTTGTCCTCGAAGGTGGCAACGCGCTTGTAAACGAGCACTGGGCACTGGGCGCTCTTCACGATGCGGTCCTGCACTAGGCCGAAATCGCTGCGGTGCACTCGGCGCACGGCGCTCGCACCCATGACCAGCAGGTCGTAGTCCAAGGATTCCGCCACCACGCCGCCGACCACGTTCTCAGGCCGTATCTCCCTGACCACGACCGGGACCTTCTCCTTTTCGAGGATGTCCTCCAGCCTCTTCGAGTACGTCCTCGCTGTGTCCAAGTATTTGTCCTCGGCGATGACGTTCAAGATCGTGACCCGGGAGTTGTAACGCTTGGCTATGATGGCCACCAGCGCCGTGGCGCGGCTGACATGCCACAGCCCTCCGGACAGGATCATGATGTGGTCAGGCTTCCACCGCTCCTCCGTCTTGAGCAACACCACGTCGCATGGGGTGAGCCGCAGCAGCAGGTCCATCTTCTTGCCGAGGATGCGCTTCTGGGTGCGAGTGAAGCCTTTCCAACCGACCACGATGGTGTTGGCCTCCTCATCCTTGGCGGTGTCGATGAGCGCCGTGACCACGTCGTGAGAGACCGTTACCAAGGCACGGGCGAATATCCCGTTCAGCTCCGCCTGCCGCTTCAGCTTCTCCAACATCTTCTTGCGGTCATCGACCATCTTGCGGTCGACATTGTTCAGCGGGACGGTGGTGGGGATCTCCACCACGCTGACCAGCAGGACCTCGCCCTCATGCTCGGCTGCCATCAGGCAGCCCAGGTCCACCAGGTCCTCGCTGTGCGGGTCCTCGATGGGTATCATGACACGGAATTTGGACAGCTCCTCCCTGGTGAGCGGGGCCCTCTCGGGGATGGGGGCCTCCTCCATGGCCTTCTTCCCGCCCATGAAATAATGGATGAGCAAACCGACGTTGATCACACCAATGGCCAGATACCAAGCGAACGCATCATAGCTGAACAGCGTGACCGCCAAGATGAGTTTTGTAGCGATACCGATCAATGGTATGATCGGGAACCATGGCATGAGGAAACTTCTATGGACGTCCGGTCGTTTCCGGCGCAATGTGATGGCGGAAACATTGACAAGGGTGAAGAGGAGCAGGATGAGTATGTCCGCCACAGCGGCGACCTGATTGATGGGCAGGAAGATGATCATGGAAACGATGATGAAGCCGCTCACGACCAGGGCGGTCGCCGGGGTCTGTTTTTTTGGATGTAGCTTGCCCATCTTCTGGGGTAGGTTCCCATCCCGCCCCATGGCAAACGACACTCGGGAGGCGGAGAAGATGATCGAATTGACAGCCGCCACCGAACCGATAAGAATCCCGAAAGAAATCAACAATGCCCCTATGCCAGGCATCGAAATGCCAGCCACATAGGAGATGGCGTCGAAAGGATGGCCGGCCAGTGCCTCATACCCGACCGCTCCGATCGCCACAGTGGCCACGGCCACGAACATGATGCAGCTTATGGCGATGCAAAGGAACATGGCACGTGGAATGGTCCTCTGAGGGTCCTTTGCCTCCTCGCCGGTCTGGGCAACTATCTCATAGCCTTCGAAGACCATGAAGGTGTAGCCCATGCTAGTGATGATGCTGATGTAGCCAAACGGTATGAACGGCGTGAAGTTCGAGTCATCTGGCGGGTTCATCAGGATAAAGACCGCTGTGGCGGTAACGAAGATCCCGATGATGGCGAGGAGGATGACCGATACCACGATCTCCGCTCTTCCAGCACCTTTCACCCCCCGGTAATTGAGATAGATGAATCCGACCGCGACGAGCACGGAGGAGAGGATCGCGGTTTGATCGATGGTCAGGCCAAAGAATTCGAGGTCGTAGAGCGACATCAATATCCTGACGCCCTCTCCGAACCCGAGCGCATAAACGCTGCAAGCGATGCAATGTCCCACCCATGACATCCATCCGCCCAAGAAACCGAATGGGGGGAACAACCCCTCCTTGATCCAAAGGTACCCTCCCCCGGTCTCAGGAAAAGCGCTTGCCAGCTCGGCATAAGCCATGGCTGTGAAGAGCGTGACCACGAAATTAAGGACGAACGCGAGGATGATGGCGGGACCGGCGATCCCTGCGGCGGTGCCGATCAGGATGAAAATGGTGGAACCGATGTTAGGCCCGATCCCTATCATCAGGACCTCTAGGAGACCGAGGTCCCGGCGGAGGGTCACCTCCACGCCATCTTGGCCCTTTGATTCCACCGAGTGCTCCATGGATTTGCTGCCCTAATTCCATCCGTTGAAATAATGTTTTGTATGGAGCACCCTCGTCTGGAGCATAATTAATGGCTGGTTCATATCAAGATAGAGGCAGGGGCCTAAGCTTCGTACCGTACCACTCCCTGTCCGTCTCCAATCTGCCCTCCACGATCTCACGCCATGCATCGTCGGCGATGAGGACGAAATCGCGTCCTGAGGAGACCTCGGCCAGGCCCTTCTCCAGAGCATCGAAGCGCACCTCGACGTCCACTCCTTTGGCGCAACCGACCTTCCTGGCCCTTGAACCGAGCAGACCGAACCGGACCTGGGGCATCTCCTTTCGCAAAATGCTCAGCCGCTCTTGGCTCAATCCCATCCAAAGGCATGACGAACAACCTTCCAGATTGTCGATCGGTGTCCAATGAGAACTTCTGCTCCAGCTCGAAGATGTTTCGGGGGTGAGGGGCCTCCGGGACACCGTGGACGGCGCTGAGGGAGCGATTCATCTCGAACAGAAGCGGTTCTGTGAGGCCGACCCGGTGCACCAGCCCAGCTTCGGAGAAGAACCCCGGCGTCGCGCCGGAATAGACCATCTTACCTTTCTCCAGCACCTTCACCTCGTCCGCCCAGGAGTAGGCACATTCCACGTCATGGGTGGACATGATGACGGTCAACCCCTTATGGTTCAGTTCATCCGCCAGTTCGAGGAGCTCGTGCACCATCCTCGGGTCCAACCCGGCCGTTGGCTCATCCATGACCAATACCTCTGGGCGCATGGCTATGGCCCCTGCCAACGAGACCCTCTTCCTTTGGCCGAAGGAGAGCTGCTGGGTAGGCTTGGAGCGCTGGTCCAGTAGACCCACTTGGTCCAGCGCTTCCGTCACCCTCTCCTCCACCTCGTCCATGGGGAGACCGAGGTTCATGGGGCCGAAGGCCACGTCCTCCTCCACCGTTGCCGAGAAGATCTGGTCATCGGGGTTCTGGAGGACTATGGCCACCTTAGCTCTCAGCTCCTCCAATGACTTCGTTCCGTAATTGATCTCCTTGCCCTCGAAGAGGACCCTTCCCTCTCGGGGCTTTAAGATGCCATTGAAATGCAGGAAAAGGGTGCTCTTGCCCGCCCCGTTGGGTCCGAGCAAGGCAACCCTGCTGCCTTTGGCGATCTCCAAACTGACCCCGTCCAAAGCCAGGGTCTTGTTCGGGTATCGATAGCTCAGCCCTTCCACTTTGATGACCGGTTCGTTCACGTGCGTCACCACCCTAAGGTCAAATTCTGACCCATCCAGATCCCCCAAGCATACAACGCTCCGCCTACGAGCAGAGGAAAGACCACCCAGACGGCGGTCAGAGGCGCTGGTTGGCGATAGGTAGGGAAATCGCCGCGGAAGTTGCGGCAGTGCAGGGCCACCTGCGACCTCTCCGCTATGTCGATGGAGCGGGTGAACAACCCCACGGCCAGCTTGGCCGACGTGCTCATCTTCCTCCTCACACCTCGGAAGCCCAGTCTGGAGGTGGCCGCTATGTACATCGTGTCAAGCTGTTCCAGGAGGAGGAAGGAATAACGGTAGACCAGCACAGTGAGCTCGATGATCTCCTTGGGCATATGAAGCTGACGTAATGCCAGGGCCAGGTGGGGAATGGGCGTGCTGGTGGCGAAGGCGAGCATGACCGTGATCCCCGCCAAGGCGCGGGTGAGCACCAGTACGGCCAGGTTCAGGCCGTCCGCGGAAACGGTGAGCTCCCATCCCAGAAAGGTCATGCTGAACACCGTCTCGCCACCTGGGGTGACGAAGGCGATGATGACGCACCCGATAGCTATGATAGCAATGCCTTCCAGCAGGACCAAGGCTATCACCCGAGGGAATTGGAAACGTGTGGAATAGAACAGCATCAAAGACCCGATGGCGAGGACCGTCAAGGGCACGAGCACTGAGTTCGAGAACAACGAGACCAGCAGCAGCGAGAGGGCGAGGAGGAACTTGCCCAGGGGCGGCCATTCCTTCATGGGGGACTGGTAGGCCAATTCGTCTATCGCGAACATCAGCTCTTACCCCCAGCGCGAGGGCGTCTCCCGGTGCGGTACACGATAAAGGCGATGACCAATATTCCGACCACCGCGATCAAGGCGAAGAGGATGGGCTCGGAGCCCTCGGGCGGGCTGAAGACGTTCTCGAACCATGGGTCAGCGCCGGTCTGGTCGGCCCCATTGTCATCTGCCCCTTGCATGTCCTTCCCTTGGTACATGACCAGGGGCGTGATGAGTATGATCGCTAATGCGGCGATGGCGATCAGGTACCACCAGGCCCTCCTCATGGCTCCGCCTCCGCCGCCCTTAGGCTCTCATGGATGAGCTCCGGCCTGCGCTTGGAGAGGAAGTCGAAGAACAATACGACCAAGATGCCCTCCACGATGGCCAGGGGGATCTGGGTGATGGCGAAGATGGCCATGAAGGCCGCCATGGAGCTCAGGAACCCCTCATCCCCGGGGTAGGCCAGGGCAAGCTGAAGGGCGGTCACGACATAGGTCACTATGTCGGCCAGGAACGCGGTCACGAATACAGTGGCATTGCTGTTCACCCCTGCCTTGTGCATCACCTTGAAAGCGGCATAGGCCACAAAGGGGCCGGACACGCCCATGGAGAACACGTTGGCCCCCAGGGTGGTGATGCCGCCATGCGCCAGGAGCAGGGCCTGGAACACCAGGACGATGGTCGCCAGTATGGTGGTTATCCCTGGCCCGGAGAGCACCACGGCCAGACCAGTTCCGGTGGGATGCGAGGATGAGCCTGCGACCGACGGCAGTTTCAGGGAAGAGAGCACGAACATGAAGGCACCGGAGATGGCCACGGTGAGCTTGAGCTCGGGGCTCTCGCGGAAAAGCTTCCGCAATCGCATGGTCCCCCAGACCCAGAAGGGGATGCAGAGCAGGAACCAGAAGGCGCACCAGAGCGGGGGCAGGAAGCCTTCCATTATGTGCACTTCTGCTCACACTCCTTGCACACCCCGCTCAGATGGAGCGACCATCTCTCCACCTTGAAACCGGATTGGCGGGACAGGTCCAGGATGTTCAGCTCCACCGGCACGGTGATCAGTCGGTGGCAATGTTCGCATTCGAAGGTCGCGTTGGGGAAAGGATGGCGACAGAAGGTGGCGATGCCGTTGTTCTGCGTCTCCGAGACCAGCCCCTCATCCACCAGCTTGTTCAGGTTACGATAGACGGTCCCGAGGCTGATGTTGGGCATCTTACGCCTGGCCTTGCGATAGACCTCATCGGCGCTGAGCGGACGTTCGCTTTCGTACACGATGTCGATGACGACCTTGATCTGCTTGGTCCAACGTGCACCCTTCTTAAGCAAATTATCAGTAATAATTATCATTACTACTATTTCAACGTATCATGGATGGATGCTGGATGGATGAAAAATATAAAAAAGAGTGGGTAAACGCTGGTGAAGTACCCTCACTTCGATCCCTTTCGGACCAACACCCAAATGGCCACCACCGCCATCTGTAATGCAATTGCTGAGATGATAATGGCCAGTACGACGCCCATGGAGACAAGGTTTTCCTTCTCAGGTTGTGTCCCAGTGGTCACGGAGATGGCGTTGCTAGGACCGGACTCGATGCCATCATACCATGCTGTGACGTAATAATAGTAAAATGACCCTTCGGTCAGTTCCCCATCGTGGTATGCTGAGATGTTGGCGGAAACGTTTGCGATTCGGGACATGTCTTCTGGCCCAGAGCCACGATATACTGAATAATTCTCCAATAAATATGGTCCTAGCACCGGTTTGAACCACGAAAGGTCGGCGAAATCGAGACCAGCCTTGCCACTCAGTTCCTGAGGGATTGTGGGGTCTGGTTCATCCGCTGCAAGGACGGACGAAGCACCGATCGTGACGACGAGCAAACCAAGAACCATGATAGACGCGACCAAGGCCCGAAATCCCAATTTGATCCCTCGGCCCATGAAGTTCGAGCCTATGGATATCTCTTTCGCCCCGTCAAGGCAACCTTTTCCTCATCATGACATTGCTGCCCTTGCGCCAGATCGGTTGGTATCCTAGCTCCAGATAGAACGTTCGGGCTCTTTGGTTGGTCTCCTGTACGCACAGTTCCACCCCTTCCGACCCCTTCTCCCGCGCCAGGCCCTCGATTCGTTCCATCATCGCTCCCCCCAGCCCCTGCCCTTGGTGAGAACGGTCTACTTGGATGGAGGTGATGAATAGGTAACGGTCCGCCATCTCCAGGCAATAATACCCCACCACCTCGCCGTCGTCCTCGGCCACCTCGGTGACCAAGGATTTGTCGGTGAGCCAATCCAACACTGGTTCGTCCTGCCATTGCATTCCCCATGATGATTGGATGATGGAGGACATGTTCTCCCTGCTCATGCGCAAAAGGATGGGCAGGTCGGCGCGTTGCACCGGACGGAAGGAGGTCATCTGGGCGAGGGAGCCCTTTGCCCCGATAAAAAGTATTGTGAAAGAACTGTGCCAATCAAGAAAAATGGTACATGTCGACGTCAGGAACGTTGGAATTATTTAAATAAGGGATGGTATTTTGAACGCCTTAGGTGAAACTCAAATGGTAGAAGTCACACCAGAGGCATCCAAGTACATCAACGATCTGATCGCCAAGAACGGCAAGCAAGGCTACGGCATCAAGATCTACCTTTCCGGCATGGGCTGCTCTGGGCCTCAATTCGGCATGACCTTCCAACAGGGCAAGAAGGATGGGGACCTGGAACAGCAGGACGATGGTTTCGCCCTGTACTACGACAACGAGACCAAGGAGGTCCTGGACACCTGCACCGTCGACTTTGTGGAGACCCCCTACGGCTCCGGTCTGATCGTGCACAACCCCAATGTGTCGTCCTGCAGCTCCTGTGGCGGCGGATGCCACTAAACCCCCCAATCCCTTAATCCATCCATTTTTTTAGGTACCAGGCCATATCCCGCTCAGTGTTCATCGACCACCCGCTCATCAAGAAGGACAGCGTCGAGGAGAGGGAGTACCAGACCTCGGTGGCGCGCTCTGCCATGGAAAGGTCCACGCTGGTCGTCCTGCCCACAGGCATGGGGAAGACCGTAGTGGCATTGTTGGTCATAGCGGAGACTTTGAGCCGGTCCAGGGGCAAGATACTGCTCCTTGCCCCCACCAAACCGCTGGTGGAGCAGCACAGTCGTTTCCTGAGCGACTTCCTCATGGGGAGCAGGGTGGCGGTGATGACCGGGAACGTCGACCCGGAGGAACGGGAACTGCTCTGGAAGGAGAACGACGTCATCGTGAGCACGCCCCAGGTGGTCGCCAATGACCTTAAGCAGGAGAGGGTGCCGCTTGACCAAGTGCAGCTGATCGTCTTCGACGAGGCGCATCGGGCGGTGGGCAACTATGCCTACGTGGCGGTAGCGGAGCAGTATAAGCCCTTAGGCCACTTGGTCCTGGGCATGACCGCCTCCCCCGGCAGCCAACGGGAGAAGGTCAAGGAGGTGTGCCAGAACCTCGGCATCGAGAACATCGAGGTGCGCACCGAGCACGACCCTGATGTGATCAAGTACGTCCAGGACGTGCATATCCAGTTCATCGAGGTGGACCTGCCGCCCGAGCTGCGCCGCGCCACCACCGTCCTCGGCTCTCTCTACGAGGAATGCCTCAGGGAGCTGGTGGCCATGGGCATGCTGCCGGACAGTGACCGCATAAGCACCAAGGACCTGTTGGCCTTGGGCAAGCACGCTGCAGGCCCGGCTGAAGGCGGGGGAGAGGAACAAGAGGATCTACCGCGCGCTTGAGCGTCAATGCCATGGCCATCAAGGTGGAGCATGCCATCGGGTTGGGCGAGACGCAAGGGGCCAGCGCCCTCTCCGCCTATCTGGACCGCCTTCAGGCCGAGGCGGAATCGGACCAATCGAGCAAGGCGGCCCGCGCCGTGGTGGAGACGGAGCAGTTCAAGGCGGTGCGGACCATGGCCCAGTCCATGCGCACCGAGCATCCTAAGTTGTCCAGGGTGATGGGCATGGTGAGCCAGCAGGTCAACGAACATCCCAACTCGAAGGTCCTGGTCTTCACCCATTACCGGGACACCTGCGATCTGGTGGCGGGCAAGCTCTCCCGCATCGACGGGGTTAAGGTGGCCAAGCTGGTGGGTCAGACCGACCGGGTGGGGGAGAAGGGGCAGAAGCAGAAGGAGCAGGTGGGGGTGCTGCAGCGCTTCCGCGATGGCGAGTTCAACGTGCTGGTGGCCACCTCCGTGGGGGAGGAGGGACTGGACGTGGCAAGCACCGACCTGGTCGTCTTCTATGAACCAGTGCCGTCGGAGATCAGGAGCATCCAGCGCAAAGGCCGCACCGGCCGGCGGTCATCGGGCAAGGTGGTGATCTTCCTCACCAAGGGCACCCGCGACCAGGCCTACCATTGGTCCAGCGTGCGCAAGGAGAAGGAGATGAAGAGGCGCCTGCTCGGCTTGAAGGACGAGCTCAACCCCTCCAGTTCAGGGGAGGAAGGGACGGAACATCCCGCAGCGAAAGGCCAGAAGAGCCTGCTGGATTTCTAGGGTCGGGTATGGTTTATTTATAGGCAAGGCGTTCGAGTGGACATGCTGTTCCGCGTGCTGGTCGACACCTACGAGAGGTTGGAGGCCACCACCAGCCGCCTGGAGATGGCCGATATACTGGCCGAGTTCTTCCGAGAGGCGGAGCCGGAGGTGCTGCGTAAGGCGATATACCTCACCCAAGGACAGCTCTATCCCGATTTCTACCCCCAGAAGCTGGGCATGGCGGACAAGCTCCTGCTTCGCACCCTGGCCTTCGTCACCGGCATGAAGGAGCCGGCCATCCAGGAACTTCAGCTCAAGGAGGGGGACCTAGGCGTCGTGGCCGAACGCATTTTCCAGGGCAAGAGGCAGACCACCTTGTTCTCCGAGCCGCTCACCTTCCAACGTGTATACTCAGCGCTGGAGACGGGTGTCGGTCTCGGAGGGGGGTGGTTCCCAGGACACCAAGATGAAGCAGCTGGCAGAGGTCCTGAACGATGCCAGCCCGGTTGAGGCCAAGTATATCTCCCGCATCGTCACCGGCAAGATGAGGCTGGGAGTGGCGGCCATGACCGTGATCGACGCTCTGGCCATCGCTTTCGCCACCAAGGAGGAGCGTGATTCTGTGGAAAGGGCGTTCAACATCTCCTCCGACCTGGGCATGGTGGCGGAGGTCCTGACCCGGTCCGGGCTCGAGGGCGTGAAGAACATCCATGTCACGGTGGGGAACCCCATCCGGGTCATGCTGGCCGAGAGGATGTCCTCCCCGGTGGAGATCCTGGAGCGCATGGGGGGGGCTGCGCCTTCGAGTACAAGTACGACGGCGTCAGGGTGCAGGCGCACATCGGGGGGGGCAAGGTCACGCTCTACTCCCGGCGTCTGGAGGACCTCACCGGCCAATTCCCGGACGTGGTGCGTTCCCTGAGCGCGGCCTTCAAGGGGGATACCGCCATCATGGAGGGCGAGTGCGTCCCGGTGGACCTCAACACCGGCGAGTTCCTTCCGTTCCAGGAGGTCTCGCACCGACGCGGGCGCAAACATGGACTGGAGGAGGCCATGGAGGACTACCCGGTCCGGCTCTGCCTCTTCGACCTCCTGTACCTGGATGGACAGGACATGACGGAGGCGCCCTACCTGAGGCGCCGCTCGGCCCTGCAGTCCTGCGTGGAGATCGGCGAGGGGGTCAGGCTCTCGGAGATGCGCGTCCTCGATGATGAGGCTGGCGTGCAGTCCTTCTTCATGGAGGCCTTGCGGGACGGTTGCGAGGGGCTCATGGCCAAATCCATCGGCACCGAGTCGCAGTATCGCGCCGGGAACCGCGGGTTCCTTTGGATCAAGTACAAGAAGGAGTACCGTTCGGAGATGAACGACACGGTCGACCTGGTGGTGGTGGGCGCCTTCGCCGGTCGGGGCAAGCGCAAGGGCTTCTACGGCGCATTGCTCATGGCCACCTATAACGAGTCCGAGGACCGCTTCGAGACCGTGTCCAAGCTGGGCAGCGGCTTCGACGATGCCATGCTGGCCGAGCTGCCCACAAGGTTGGAAAGGCACCGTGTGCCGGAGAGGCACCATCTGGTGAGCAGCAATCTGCAGGCGGACTTCTGGTTCGAGCCAGGGTTGGTCCTGGAGGTCCTGGGGGCGGAGATCACCGTATCGCCGACCCACACCGCCGCCTTCGGAAAGTTGCGCAAGGACGCGGGTCTGGCCATACGCTTCCCTAGGTTCACCGGCAAGGTCCGCGACGACAAGGGACCGAGGGAGGCCACGACCAGCGAGGAGCTGATGCTCATGTACGACCGCCAGCTCAAGAAGGTGGACGAGTAGGACCTTATCGCGGACAAAAACGCTTATAAACTGGGCTGGTATAGGTGCCGAGCATGGAGATCGAGCTTTTAGAGAAGGATAAGAACTCCATCAAGATCATGATCAAAGACGCGGACATGACGCTCATATCACCTCTGGTGAAGACCCTGCTCGAGGACGATGAGGTGTCAGAGGTGAAGTACACCGCTGGCACCCCGCACCTGGAGCACCCCACCCTGTACGTCAGGGTGAAGGCGGGCAAGCCCCAGACGGCCCTCAAGCGGGCCTCCAAGTCCCTGGCCAACGAGATCAAGGAGTCCAGGGAGGACCTTGAGAAGCACTTGAAGTGAGCCATGGTCAATGATGAGATCCCAGGCTGCGAGGCCGACCTGGGGATGGAGGTATTCCTCACCGCCACCCGGGGCGTGGGTGGGCGGCTGAAGCGCTATGCTGAGGATTTTGTCGTCGAGGAGATATCCAATCATCCCCCGCAAGCGGATGGGGGAAAATATGTGGTGGCCAAGGTCACCGCCACCAATTGGGAGATGAACCGTCTGGTGCGGCAGATCTCCCGGTCCTTGGGCATAAGCCGCAACCTGGTGCATTTCGCTGGCACCAAGGACAAACGGGCCGTGACATCGCAACTGATGACCATGGAGGCCGATGCCCAGGCGGTCCGGGACCTGCACATCCACCAGGTCCTCATCGAAGATGTCTACACTTCCAACAAGCGATTGAACATCGGCGACCTGGTGGGCAACCGTTTCCAGGTCAAGGTGCGGGACACTGCACTGCAAGGCGAGGAGCTCCGGTCGGAGGCATTGGCGACCAAGGCGCAATTGGACCAAGTGGGGGGGCTTCCCCAACTTCTTCGGTCTGCAGCGCTTCGGCTCCGTGCGTCCGATCACCCACCTGGTGGGCCGGGAGATCGTCAGGAACGACATGGAGGGGGCGGTCATGTGGTACGTCGGCAACCCCAACGAGGACGAGAACGAGGAGGCCCAGGAAGCGCGCCGTCGCCTGCAGGAGACCCGGGACTTCGAGGAGGCGCTGCATACCTTCCCGTCCAAGCTGACCTTCGAGCGCACCGTCATCGGCTACCTGGTGCGCAACCCCGGCGACTACGTTGGCGCCATCCGCGTACTGCCTGGCAACCTGCAGATGATGTTCGTCCATGCCTACCAATCGTACATGTTCAACCGCATCCTCAGCGAGCGATTGAGGCGCGGCATGCCCCTGGACCGGCCCTTGGTGGGGGACGTGGTCCTGCCGGCGGACAAGAACGGGCTTCCCGACCATGACAAGTATGTGCCGGTCACGGAGCAGAACTTGGACCTGGTGCAGAAGCACGTGCGCGAGCGCAAGGCCTTCGTCTCCGGCGTGCTGTTCGGTCAGGACAGCGTGTTCTCCACCGGAGAGATGGGAGAGATAGAGCGCTCGGTGGTGGAATCCGAAGGTTTGAAGCTACAGGATTTCAAGGTGCCGGAGATCCCGGAGTGCAACTCCCGAGGCAGCCGGCGCGAGCTGTTGGCCCACTACAAGGATTTGGAGCTGAAGGTCGGCGAGAACGAGCTCGACGTGTCCTTCACCCTAGGCAAGGGCTGCTACGCCACCGTTCTCCTGCGCGAGCTGATGAAGTCCGGGATGCTCGATTACTGATGTCTCATAATCGGCTGATGTCGCGTTCCTTGCTATCCTCATCCTCTTCCAGGTCGGCGCTTGGGGCGCCGCCCTCTCCGGAGCGTAGGCCGGTGCTTCGCCCGGTTCGATGCGTTCCAGCTCGATCTCGTCCGGTTCCGGCTCGGGGCGCGGCCGGTCCTTCTTCCGGGCCGGGGCGTTGAGGGGCTTCACCCTGATCTGGGTCTGGCATCGGGGGCAGGTGCCGCTGGTCACGCATTGTTTGCAGAGCAGCGAACCGCACTCCGGGCAGGAGGACTGGGCGCTCTCGCCATGGAAGAGGCACTTGCGCGAGTGGATGCCGGACTCGGTCTTGGACTGCTTGTCCGATCCGTAGAAGGCGGAATAGAGCTCCCTCTCCGTGTTGGTGTAGAGCAATGGGTCGCGGGTCGCGCTCTGTCGCCTGGACGAGAATCGACCGGTTCCGCCGGGGGCAGGAACACCGCGTCCGGCGCCTGCGCCTCCACCGGCTCGTCCATGTCCGGCTCCTCCATGCGGGGCGGGGCCACGGTCATCGGCTCCGGCCCATACTGGGGCCGGGCCGGCGCCGGGGTGCGACGCAGCTTGGGTCGGGCCGTTTTCTTCTTGGCCTTGGGCGCAGCCTCTAATGAACCGACCGAGCGCAATGAGTTCATCGCCGCCTTGAGGCGCCTGGCCTTGTAGATGCCCAGGTCGAAGGTCTCCATCAGGGCGATGACCGAGCGCCGGTCATCGGGCAGGTCAACGGCGCGGCGCATCATGGCCTGGACCTCGTCGTCAGGCATCTCCCGGGACAGGTCCAACCCGTTCACGGTCTCGATGTAGGTGTATACCCTCTTCGCGGTGACCAGGTCATAGCCGGGCAGGGAGGCCCGGACATCGGCCAGCTTCAGGCCGTATGCCGTCACCGAGGGATTGCGGTAGGCGTTCAGCAGTACGGTGTGGGATGCCTCCTCGTACATCTCCATCTCCGCCTCGGTCAGCTGGGTCACGTCCATGACCTCCTTCTGCTCGATGTAGGCGCTGACCTCGTCGAGCATCTCATAGGGGACCTGGCAGGAACGGAACGCCTCCTCCTTGTTGAGGCGGCGCCCTTGGCGGGACTCCATGTCCAGCACCCTTGATGCATGCTCGGACACCTCCACCTTGTGCAGCTCCCGCTCCGCCTGGTCGATGCCCTCCTGGGCGGATTGCATGGCCGGGTCCAGCTCCAAGGCCTTCTGCAGAGCGCGCATGGCATTGGCATAGGAGCCCTGCCGCAGCAGCACCAGGCCCTTGCCGTTCCAGGCGATGGGGTCGTTCGGGTCCAAGGCCAGTGCCCCATCGTAGCTCTTGAGCACCTCCTCGTCCTTCCCCAACTTCTCGGCTATGGCGGCCCGTTCCATCCATACCCGCTTCACGCCCGAGTCCAAGGCGGACGCCCGGTCGATGGCGGAGAAGGCGTTGTCCAAAAGGCCTTGTGATTCGTCGATGAGCGCCAAACGCTCCCAGACCACCTGGTCCGTCGGGCTGACCACGGTGGCGCGGCTGTATGCCTCCCGCGCCTCCTCATAGCGGCCCATGTTCTCCAGGGCGCGACCTTTCATGCGCAGCACCGTCCCATCCTCCACGCCCAGATCGATGGCGCGGTTGAACGACTGCACTGCCCGGTTGTTGTCCCCTAGCTTGAGCTGCGCCGATCCCTTGAACTTCCAGGCCTCCGCGTTGTTGCGGTCCAGGGCGGTGGCGTGATCGAAGGCCTCGATGGCCTGTTCCAATCGGTCCAACGATGCCAGGGCACGGCCCCGGTCCATATGGAAGCGGGCGTTGGCCGGGTTGGCCGAGACGCATCGGTTGAATGCCTGGAGGGCCTCCTCGTAGCGACGCAGGAACAGCAGCGCCCGCCCCTTGTTGTCCAGTATGCTCATGTCAGTGTCATCGAGGCGCCAGGCCTCGTCGAAGCTGGCCAGCGCCTCCTGGTAACGGCCCATGGCGGTCTGCAGCACGCCCAGCCGCACCAATGTGGCCTTGTCCTCCGGGTCCAAGCGCATGGCCCGCTGCAGCGTCTCCACCGCTGGCCCCAACTGGCCCAGGCGCTCCAGCTCGCTGACCTTGTCCAGCATGGCCGCCTTGTTGCCCGGGTCCAATGCCAGTATCTCATCGCAGGTGCGGATGATCTCCTCCGGGTCGTCCAGGGCGATCACGGTGAGCCGTTTCAGGTCCCAGGCGTGGATGTCGTCGGGCTCTATGGCCAGGGCCTTGTTGTAGTTGGCCAATGCCTTCTTGTAGTTGCCCATGCGGTGGTAGGCGATGCCCAGGTCCATGTACGTCTCCACGTTCTTCGGGTCCAGGTGGACGATCTTCTCGCTGACCTTGATCGACTCCTCCACCCGGTTGAGCTCCAACAGGGAGCGCTTCTTCGCCGCCAGGACGTCGACGTCGCGGTGCGACATCTCCAGCGCCCGGTCGAAGGCCTGCACGGCCTCCTCGTGGCGGTCCATCTTCGCCAAGACCAGGCCCCGGCGCACCATGGTGAAGCGGGAACGTTTGTCCAGGTTCAGGGCGTAATCGTAACAGGCCAGGGCGTCCCCGTAACGGTCCAGCCATTCCAGGCTGATGCCTTTGCTGATCCAGATGTTCTTGTCCCGGGCGTCCAGCTCCAGAGCGCGGTCATAGGCCGCCACCGCCTCCTCGTATCGTTTGTCCGCTTCCAACGCCAGGCCAAGGGAGTAGACCACGTCCTTGTCCTCAGGTGAAAGCTGGGCGGCGTTCCTGAAGGCCTCCACCGCCTCATCGTACCGTTTCATGGCGAAGAGACAGTCGCCCTGCACCCGCCAGAACACCACGTCATCGGGGTAGAGCTCGGCGCCTTCCTCGGCCATCTGGAAGGCCTCATCGAACATCTCCAGGGAGAACATGGTCATGCTGGCGTCCCGCAGCACCACCTGGTCCTCGGGATGAAGGCGCAGGACCCGTTTGTAGAACTCCACCGAGTTCGCCCCCTTGCCCATCCTGTCCAAGGCAACGCCTTTGTCCAGCAGGGCGGAGGCATTGACCGGTTGCAAGGCCAGGATGCGATCGCAGACCTCGATGACCTTCTTGTCCTTGCCCATGCGCTTATAGCATTCCTTGATGTCGATGAGGATCTCCAGGCGGTCGTGCTCGATGCGGTCCGCCCTCTCCAAGTGATGCAACGCGTCATGATAACGACCGGATGCCATGTTGCTCTTGGCCTGGGCCAGGTATAGCTCCACCTTGTTTCCTGCGCCATACCGTGCCGCCGACTCCGGGCTGCGTTCCTCCTCCACCTCGATCTCGGCCACCGCTGGAGCCATCGGGGCGGGCGGGGCGGCCTGGGCCATCTGCTTGATCTCCGCCAGCCTCTGGTGCAGCGAGTCCGCCTCGGGACCGTGGCCCATGGCCTCCAGCACCTTGGCCTTGCCGTCCATGGCATCCTTGTTGTTGGGGTCGATGGTGAGGGCCCGGTCGTAGGCCATGTTGCTCTCCTCGTAGCGGTTCGCCACCAACAGCAGGCTGGCCACCTCGTTCCAGGCGATGACGTCGGAAGGGTCAGCGCGAAGCAGGTCCTTGTAATAGCGCAACGCCTCGGAGACGTTGCCTTGGTGCGCCACGTGACGCGCTCGGGCGGTCAGGGCCACCTTGTTCCTGGGTTCGATGGCCAGGACCATGTCGTAGGCCTGTTGCGCCTTGGGAATGTCGTTGATTTTGATGGAAGCCTCGGCGCGCAGCAATAGAGCGGTGGTGTCGGAGGGGTCCAGGGCGAGGGACCGGTCCAGTTCCTTGATGGCCTCGTTGGGCTTGCCCAGCCTGAGCAATAGTTCCGCCTTCCGTCGCATCCAGCCGGTCTTCTCCACGTCTTTGGAGATGATCAGGTCGTAGAGCTTGAGATCGAGGGGGTCCACCGAGACCGCCTTCTTGTAGCTGTCCAATGCCACCACCTCGTCGTTCTCCCTTTCCGCCACCACGGCACGCAGCATCCAAAGCTGCTTCTTGTCTGGGTTGGTGAGCAGGAGGTTGTTGAGCATGGACATGGCCTCGGGGCCATGGCCCACCATGGTGAGTATCCTGGCCTTGGTCATGTTCGCGTCCAGGTCGTCCGGGTTGATCTGGACCGCCCGGTCCGCCGCCTGCAGCGCCTCCTCGTTCATGTTGCAGTGGAGCATGTCCTCTGCCAAACGAACGTAGGCGTCGGACAGCTCGTCGGCGTTGGCCTCCGAGACCGGACATCCCGCCAAGCTCTCATTGGCTCGGCGGATCTCCCCCTTGGCGCGTTCCAGCTCGTTCTTTAGTATCATCTGCTCGGCATCATCAATGCAACGCTGAGCTTTCTTAATGGACCTAGTATCGGCATCCCTAGAGAGAATTAACCCCATCCCCTCACCTGACGAAGGGAGAATAGCCATGATGCACTAAATACCTTTTTATTGGTTGGAGACGAATTTAAAACCTGTCTGACCGAAAACAGTTTTCTGTCTGACATGAAATTATTTCTGTCCAGCCTAATAAATGAAATACATATTGTCATTGCTGGCTATACAATTTATTACGGTATGACAAATTATAAATATGGTTGTTCGCTATTACTTATTTCGTCTGACATAAGTCGGACAATAGGATGGGATGCAAGCGAGGAACGGCATATGCCGGGACCGAGACCATCATACCCTCTCCCTTGAAAGAGATCGTCGCAGCCAAAACACGATCTTTGGCAAGAGGGCGTAAAGTACTCCTCCCCAAGTGGGCAAGTGATTACTATATGTGGTCCGGTCCTAACATGTGTCTTTGAAGAGGGAAAGATGGGTTCCCTCTTCAACCTCCAATTTTTCCTATCATTTTGACCTAACACTGAAAGAGCCTTCCCATCGCCAGACCTCAAAATAAGGTTTTAATATCAATTTCCCATTAGGAGCGATACCTGCAGGTGTAATCTAGCGGTCAGGATTTTAGCCTTCCATTTCCTTCGATGGAAGGGGCAAGCTAATTACTCGGGTTCGAATCCCGACACCTGCACTCACTTTTCAAAAAAATGGGGGGTGGCGGAAGGTCCGGGTAGACCTCCCGCCTATGGGATGGATACAATTCATTTGAGAGCGCCGACCGCCCCTCCTCGTTCAGATTATAGGGCTGGTCCGGCGTTTTGTGCGTTGGGGCGCACTTGCATTTCACTGATTCGCGTTATTGTTTATAAATCGGACCGGGGGAGGGGAGCGAACCTGACAGATGACAAGAATGGACACCAGTTCCATTACGTCAGTTCCGAAACTGCTCATCCTTTGCGATAATGGCGCACCCTGACGGCCTCGCCCCGGTCGGAGTCCGGCATCTCGCAACCGGGCATCATCGCCACGCCCACACCCTGCAACACACCGTTGCGGACTATGGCCACCTCGTCCCCGATGCGGATGCCCGGGTCAGCTGCCTGCACCCCGACCGCGAACAGGTTGGTCTGGAGCTGGAAGTCCTTGATCTCCACCGTGCCCAGACCATGTCCGAGAAGCCTGTTCCGCCCCTTCAAGGGTCAACGAGATCATGCCCCGCTCCGGCGTGAGCATGCCCATCTGGACCTTGCCCAAGGATATCCGAGAGTATGGGTAGCTGCCAGTGATCGTCGCCCCTTCGGCCAGCACCTCCGCTCCGGCACCGAACTGGAAACGGGCCACCGCCGCAATGGTCTGGGCGCGGTCCTCACCCCGGGGCAGGCGTTCGTACTTGGAACATTCCTCGGCCAGAACATCCCTCAATCGGTCCAACGACTCAAAGGAGGTCGGTCCGCTTACGGTGGTGTCCTCGCACTGCACCACCTCTTTAACGATATCCGTCTCCACGCCCAGGTGGCACAATATCTTGTCATATCCCTGCGACGCGACCATGCTGACCATGGACTGTACCATGGCCACCTCCTCCCGGTCCCAATGGCCCGTTACCGGTATGTCATATTGGGCAGCGGGATAGAACAGCTCGATCTCGCGTGGGACTATGCCCAATGGCGATGTGACGATGACCTCGTGCACCATGTCGAAGTTGCTCACCGACATGATGGTGTTGCGGAAGGCCATGTGGCTCTTGGAGATGTGGTATGGCTTCTTGGCCGAGCAAGGTAGCAGGAGGAGGATCTTCTTGTGCGCCGGCTTCTGATATCGCTCCATGACCCGGCGACGGAACCGCCAAACGTCCGGTCGGAACAGAGAGGCCTTGGAGTTGGCCTGGAAGCTCGGGCCGACCACAGGGTAGTATCTCTCCTGGAAATCGTAATGCTCCTCGTCGAACAAGCGCAGCGCGGCCACCATCCAGGGCGAGGAATGGACGCGCATCTCCACCAACTCCCTGAGGCTCTCCTCCCGGATGTGGTGTCGGACCAGTTCCAGCTCTCTCCAGGCGTTCTCCCTGCTGAGGCGCAAGGTACTTTCCACCGTTGGCTCTTCGAGCAACCAGCGGGCCTTCTTCACGTCCAGGGCCCCATCGGCGGTGCACGCCCTTCCTTTATGTGCCAGGTAACCTAGCAGGGCGTCGTCGCACAGGTCCACTCCCATATAGACCAACAATGCCAGATTGCTGACGTCCATCATGCCCGGGGCATAGATCAAGGTGCGATGCCCGACCGCTTCGCGGAGTGCGACGATGGCGTGCGCGAACTGCCTTGCGTCCCGGCGCAATTCGAAGGCGTTGCCCATGATGGCACGGGTGCAGGGGCGGTCCCCCATTGCTCCTGGTAACGGTTCGGGTCGCCCCGCAGGACGGTGCAGCCATTTCCTATGGTCGGAACTATTCCAGAATTGCCTTTTGAATGGTAGAATGGGGGAAAAATATCGGAAGGGACCTCGAAGAGCGATTCATTGGTCGGGTGAGAGACGACCTGATCGAACGTATCGCCTGGAACCAACTTAAGGTCCCACTCGGATCGTTCTTGGGCCTGGCCGGTACAGGCAATGATGCTAGGCACGATGGTCTTGTGCTCTCCGGTCTGCCATTTCACCAAACGGGCCGGACCTGCCCTACCGATGACCTCGATCACAGGCGCTGATTGGGCTCGCTGGTTTAAACCTTTCCCGAATAACAGGGGTGATTGGTAAAGGAAGACGATTGAATGAATTATGACGAACGTCAACACCAACTAAATTTATTATAAAGTAAAAATGAATTAGATTTTTCAAATCAGAAATAAAAACATACCTGACCTTCAGATAAATGGTCAGGTTGGGTGCTCAATTTAGAAGGTCGTTACCATCTGATGCTCGTCGATGATCTTCCGTGCCGTCTCCCAGTCCACCATCTCCACGAAGTTCAGGACTCGAAGCACCCGGCGCCCTTTCATCGAGGTCCTGCTTGACGCAGTAGACCTTGAACTCCATGTCCGTCATGTCCTGCAACGCCTCCATGTTGGAGGGCATCCTGAGGACCTCCGGCTTCTGGGTGGCCACTGCGTTCAGCGTGCCATCTCCGACCAGAAGCAGATTGCACTTGCTCGACATTCCCACTGGATACCATACCCAGGGCCAGTCTGGAACCGGCGAACGCCTCCTCGAAACCGTAGGGGGGCTTTGTGATCAGTACCAATACACTCTTCGCCATGTTACTCACCTCGCGATGGTGACCATGCGGTCGCTCTCCGCCACAAAGCGGGACAGGTCGTTGGTCAGGCTGCCGATCTTCATTCCTGGTATCTCCTCACCGCGGCTGAAGCCTCGTGCGGTGGTGCAGGTGTTGCATACGGTCACCTCGACCTTTCCGGTCTCGACCAGTTTCTTGGCCTCCTCGCCCACGTTCGGGAACCGTTTCGGCTCCTGGCCGGCCTTGATCAGCCACACCCCCTCGCCATAACCGAAGATGCGCACATCATATCCTTTGTCCAAGGCGGCATCGGTCAGCTTGATCGCGACGTTGGTGTCCATGTTCATCATGGTGCCGGTCCGTAATTGGATTGTCAGTGTCTTCATCTCCTCACCTCACAATGTGATGGTCTGGTCGTACTTTTCCATGATGAGGTCGACCGCCTCGTGATAATCGATCTCCTTGAAACCGGCCATCGCCTTCCCAGCGAACCCCCTGGCGGCCAGGTCGTCCTTCATGACGAATACCTCCTTGCCCGTCTCAAGCAGCTTCTTACCCTTGTTGGGGTCGATGGCGTAATATGCCGCGTCCTCGAACAGGATGACCCCTCTCTTTGACGACCCGGACATCTTCTCGATCATGTCCAGACCGGTGAACTCATGGGGGGATTTGAATAGCAGGAACAGTTTGGATTGCATGTCATCACCTCATCCGATGAACATGGTGGAGTCGGCATCCAAGGCGATGTCCAGGAAACCCGCGGCCCCGAGGACCTTCACCCCATCCCACATGTCCCCCTGCTTGATGTTCATCAGGCCCATGGTGGTGCTGCAGGCGTACAGGTTGACGCCCAGCTCCTGGGCCAATTTTATCTGGCCAGCATAATCCTCCACCCCGATCTTATTCATCTTCTTGATGAACATGCCGGTGAAGAGCTTGTACATGCCAGGCAGTTTCGGTTTGGCCGTCTTCTTCATGAGGTTCAGGCCGAAGAACGTGTGGAATATGTGCACCTCCGTCCCCATGCTGGCGGCCGTATTGGCGATCATCATCGCCATCATTCCCTTGTCAAAGGTCCCTTCCGAGACCACTATAGCGATCTTCTTTGTCTCTGCCATTTTCCATCACACACCTTTATGATTTGAAACGACTGCATCTTCTGCGCTCAGACGAGCTTCTTGATGTAGTAGTAAAAAGCGCCGCCCTCTTCCTTGGTGCCGACCAGCTCGTTACCCGTCCTCTTGCACCAGGCAGGAACGTCCTCCTTGGACCCGATATCGTCAGAGATGAGCTCAAGGGTCTGTTCCGACCGGCATCTCCTTGATCTTCTTGGACAGCTTCACGATCGGCATGGGGCACATCAACCCCTTGGCGTCTAAGGTCTCATCCTTCTGCATTTTCATCATCTCCACACGGTTTTGCACGGTTGTGCAACAACTTTATATAACTGCTACTTTATAAGACTTTCGAAAAGGGGAAGAAGCATGCTGCCCGAGAAGGTCATCTCCCAGGTAAGCACATGCCAGGACCTAGTCCAGTGCGCCTACAGCTTGAACGATTTCGAGGTCAACGTATACAACATGCTGACGGAGACCGGACCGTTGCGCGCGGACGAACTTGCCGATCAGATGGGGCGGGACCGCAGTACCGTCTATAGGGCCCTGCAGAAAATGCTCACCTGTGGCATGGTGCACAGGGAGACGAGGAGCATTGAGAGAGGTGGCTACTACCATGTCTATCGGGCCATAAGCAAGGACGAGCTCAAGGCCAAGCTGCAGAACTGCGTGGACGACTGGTACCACCGTATGCAATCGGTGCTCGAACATTTCGGAGAAGAGCATTGATAGAGGCCAATGGACCTTTTCAGATGTCCCCGAAGAGGTCATATAGGCGCCAGCGGATTCTGATGCGATAGCATGGCCTTCAAGGGAATGGACATCGTCTCCATAAGGGATCTAAGCAAGGAGCAGATCGAGGAGATCCTAGACCTGTCGGAAAGGATGATCCCATACGCCAAAGGGGAGAGGTTCACCAAGGCCTTGGACGGAAGGATTCTCTCCAATCTGTTCTTCGAGCCGTCCACTCGCACCAGGTTGTCCTTCGAGAGCGCGATGAACCGACTTGGGGGGACGTCACTGGACATGGGCCTACCCGCCATGACCTCTGTGACCAAGGGGGAGACCTTGGCTGACACCATACGCATGGTTGAGTCCTATTGTGATGCGATAGTGCTTCGGCACCCGCACGAAGGGGCGGCCCGGCTTGCTGCCAGATTCTCGGAGAAGCCGGTCATCAACGCCGGGGATGGTGCTGGCTCCCACCCCACCCAGACCCTGCTCGACATCTTCACCATCAAGCGGAACAAGGGCAGCATCGACGGCATCAAGGTAGCCATGGTCGGCGACCTGAAATACGGGCGCACCGTGCACTCCCTGGCAGAGGCGTTGACGATGTTCGGTGCAGAGATGACCTTTGTGGCGCCGCCATCCTTGCAGATGCCTAAGGAGACGGTGAAACAGGTCGAGAAGCTCGGGGGAAAACCGAGGCTGAAGACTAAATTGGAAGAGGTCATCCCAGACGCCGATGTCCTATATATCACCAGGATCCAGAAGGAGCGCTTCCCCGACATCGCCGAGTATCAGAAGGTGGCCGGCACCTATCGTGTGGACATGTCCACCCTGAGGGAGGCGAAGACCGACATGATCATCATGCATCCGCTCCCCCGGGTGGACGAGATATCCCCCGAGGTGGACCAGACGCCCCATGCCAAGTACTTTGAGCAGGCCTTCAATGGCGTCCCGGTGCGGATGGCCCTGCTCATGCTCGTCCTGGGGGGCCAACTGTGATGAAGGAGTTCAAGGTCACCCCGATCCGTAATGGCACGGTCATCGACCACATAGAGTGCGGTATGGCGTTGAAGGTGCTGCGCATCATCGGTCTGGACGGAGAGAACGTCCAGAGCCCGGTGAGCGTGCTCATGCATGTGCCCTCGAAGAAATCAGGATGGAAGGACGTGCTCAAGGTGGAGGACCGAGAGCTCGACCCCAAGGACGTGGACAAGATCGCGCTGATAGCGCCGAAGGCGACCATCAACATCATCCGGGACTTCAATGTGGCGGAGAAGCACAATGTGCGGCTGGGCGACGTGGTGCGGGGCAAGGCTCGCTGCAGCAACCCTAACTGCATCACCAATTTGAAGGAGCCGGTGGAACCGGAGTTCAACGTCGAATCGAAGAACCCACCAGTGCTCCGCTGCCTCTATTGCGACCGCATACTGGACAACATCGCTGACAACCTGATCTGAGCTCAACGGAGCCAGATCAGCTCTTCCTTGGTTTTCGTGACGACGTTCTGGATGCGCCTCAATATCTCATCGTCCTTGGCGTCCTTCTCGGTGGTCACCGCGACCATGAGACTGGAGCTGAGCTCCTGGACGAAGATCTTCTTGGTCTTGTAGACGCCGATTATGTGGTCCAGCTTGTCCTTCTTGCTGTCAGAGCGGCAGGACTCGGCCGAGGTGAAGATGACGGACACCATCGCTGAGAACATCTCCGGTTTGGATGGCAGCTTGGACGGCTCGCCAGTGATTATCAGTCCGCTCTTGGACACCACCGATACGCTCTCCACCATGGGTTGGTTCTGGAACTCCGCCTTGATGATGTCGTCGAGCACGCTCTCCACTGGTTTGGCCGATTGCAATCCCATTCCTCCCTTCGCCCAGAGGCGTTGGATGTTGTGCCTTAATCCCCATAACCCGGTTATATCATTTTCCCCAGCTTATGCGGTCGGTGAAAATGACGGGCGCCCCTCTTTTCAAATAATCACAGGTGGTTCATGGCACCGGGGTCATATGGTGGTCATAGTCATCGCTGGCATGCCTGGAGCGGGTAAGGAGGAGTTCGTCCAGGTGGCTTTGGCGAAAGGATACGAGGTGGTCAGGATGGGGGACGTGGTCCGGGAAGAGGCGAACCGGACCGGAGTGGCCCGGAACGACAAGGGGGTGGGCGGTTTCGCCAATGAGGAAAGGATACGCCATGGCTACGACATCTGGGCAAAGAGGGCGGTCCTTCATGTCAAGAGCAATCGGACCGTCATCGATGGGAGCCGTGGCCTGATGGAATTGGAGGTCTTCAAACGAGAGCTGCCAGGCCAGACGGTATTATTAGGCGATACATTCTAGTCCGGAGGTGCGTTTCGAACGTTTGAGGGCGAGGGCCCGCTTCGATGCGCCGAAGGACTGGAAGGAGTTCCATGAGAGGGACGAGAGGGAGCTGGGCTGGGGGTTGGGGTCATTGATCGCCATGGCCGATCACCTCATCGTCAACGAAGGGACATTGGAAGAATTCAAATCAAGATGCTCGCAATGCCTGTTCTCGTTAGAGTGCCATGAGGTTCAAGGTTGTTAGGATCTGCAACTCCGAGGCCAACACCTGCATCCCAATGGAGCCGGTGCGCTTCGACCTGGATAGGACGGCGGAGAAGCTGAGGGAGCTGGGCTATTCGGTGGAGAACAAGGGTCTGATGGTGGTCGCATCGAAGGACGGGGTGGAGTACACCATCTACCGGACCGGGAAGTTGCTCATCCATCCCATGGAGAAGGACCTGGCAAAAGGTGCGGCGGACGACTTCTACCCTCTTTGCATGGAATCGGCAGGGACGGAATGAGCTTATCGAAGCAAGGGAGAGGGCGCCATGAACTATAGACTGATAAGGGTCTGCAAGGGCGAGGCAATGTCCGCCATCCCCCAAACGGTGGTGCGTTATGACCTGAAGGCGTCCGCGGCGGCACTCGCCCAGGATGGTTATGAGGTCGAGGACAAAGAGGTCATGATCGTGGCGCGGCGTTCCGGGATTGAGATCACGCTTTATATCAACGGGCGCCTCATGATGGCGCCAATGAACGATAAGGAGAGCGCGAAGCGATCGGCCGATTCGTTCTACAGCCTATTGATTGAAGCTAAGGAGGAATGAGTAAGGTCATCTGGTGGCGCATTCCACGGCGTTGCCGGCATCGGTGTCGAACTTAAGGTCGAACGAGCTCTTGGCGCCGTCCTTGTACTCGGCGGTCATAGAAATGTGTGCTTCGTTCAGGGTCATCTGGATCCTTTCGATGTTGGATGTGTAGAGCCTCTTCCTGGCGGCGGTATCGACGCTCTTGATGAGGCCCAGCTCCTCAAGCTCCCGTATACGACGGTAGGCCTTGACCTGGGGGATTTTCAGATCTCCACAAATGTCCTTGACGCACCTGGGGTTATGATAGGTGTAGGCGAGGATCTTGCACGAGTCCTCGTCGAGGGCTAGCTGTGCCAGTTCGAAACTAGCCGATTTTCTCTCCATGATGAAGAAGACTTCCTCGAGGGTATTAAAGCGTTTTTTCCTAGTTCTCAACCCGTCACAGTCACAGCCATATGTTATCAAAATAAATAATAATGATTTTATATTAAAATAATATTATATTATATTGTCCATATGTAATTTTCTTGATTTATATTTCAACAAATACTATTGTTCTTCTCCAATAAATATATAATGGTAAAGGGTACTAGAGAGAACTGTTATGGTGATGGGCAAAAAGAGAACGAGCCTTATAGCCGTTATGGCCCTGGCTCTCACCGTGTCGATGCTGGCAACGGCCCTCCTCTCGATGGCCGCGGCCAATGCGCCCGAAACCGTCCACAGTAAGGAACTCTCCTATGATACTGGGTTCCGAACCACTGGCGTTGATCTATATGACAACTTCTCCAGATCTTTTCCCGTCCCGGCGACGACCAAACAGATGGTCACGGGCGACCTGAACAACGATGGAAGAACGGATGTCGCTGTCATCTATGAGAATAATGTCGGGATCTATTATCAGAAGGATGATGGAGGCTTTGAGTCCGTCCCTAGACTGATCACCTTCTCTAACCAGACCTTCACCTGCATAGCATTGGGAGATATGGATGGTCTGGGCAGTTTGGACGTAGTCGTTTGTTACGAAGGGCCTTGGCCATCTCCGATAGGACGTCTTCAGATCTTCTCTCAGGAACAGAACTTCACACCATTGATTGCCCCTGAACTGACACGATACACTCCAAATGCAGTGGGTATTGGCGATTTTGATCTGGATGGTAATAACGATGTAATGGTCCTATCCTCCAGCTCAACAGTCAATTATTTCAGTATATACCATAACGACCTAGGTTTTGTAAGTATAGTCAGTGATGAATTCGAATTGCAGGGAATGCAGAAGGCAACGCTCTCCTGCATCGATAATTTCGATCAAAATGCAGGACCAGATGTGGCCATTGCGGACCCCATCACCGGAAACGTATCCATCTGGTTCAACAACAACACCGCCTCTGGATATAGCAAATCTAACTGGCATGAGGGGGGTCGCTACCAATTAGAAATGCCAGTCAGTATATCCTCAGCTAATGTTTCCTCGGGGAACCCCGCCTTACTTGTCGGTGATAACCGGTCTGCCTCCTCCAAAGTATGGATGTGGCAATTCAACCCCACATCAGGCAGGTTCGAAGAGATCAAGAAAATTGACTCGCCGAAGGGGATCGGGGGAGCGGTCGGCATTGACCTAGACCATTTGGGTGGGGTCGATATCGCGACAATCTCAAAAACCGGCGACAATGTGACATATTATTATACACCGACAGGTGCGTTCAAAGGACCGAATGGGTTCTTCCCTGGCCTTGGCCTCCCCATACAATTGGTACCCGCTGATCTGAACAATGATGGATGGGAGGACCTGATGGTGCTCTCGGTCTCGAGCGGGACCTCAAGGGCGATCACCATATATTATTCAGTACAGGGAAAATTGTCGAACGCAAATGAGAATATCTT
Organism: Methanomassiliicoccaceae archaeon; assembly: GCA_963789555.1. Taxonomy (GTDB): domain Archaea; phylum Thermoplasmatota; class Thermoplasmata; order Methanomassiliicoccales; family UBA472; genus JACXTP01. Next base: position 121,814 of record CAWBKY010000005.1, read on the forward strand.
GGCCCGGGAGGGCATGGATTCATTGTTCGTTGGTAATTTCGACCGAACCGGGCAGATGATCGGTTACCTGAACCAAACCGAGAACCTTCTAAGATTCTATCTTCAAGGGACCTGGACTGAGATCGGTGTCAGTACTGGATGTAGGAGCGCTTATTCGGTCTCGCTATATGACCCCAATTACCAAGACCTGGTGGTTTTGGACCCGATCACTGGGAGCATTCTAGTGTATGCCAATTCACCAGATTTCCTAAGCCAGACAACACCCACGGTCGTCCTTAGTACCTCGTTGGAGAATCCTCGCTCCATCGCCGTCGCGGACATGGACGCATCTGGGACCCAGGACCTAATCGTCGGAATGGAAGGCGGTTTCGTGGTTTACTTCAACTCTGGAACGTTCCCTGGGTTCTCTACCGACAATAATATGACTGTGGATCTGGCGGGGTCTGAGGCCATGCATATCGTCACGGGCGACTTCGATGTGGGCAATGAGACCGGCCCGAGAACTATCGATGTGGCCTTGGTGAACGCCAGCTCGAATCAATTGGAGATCTACTTCCAGGGCGATGGTGGAATAGGCTTCGCATCTAGCCGTTCCTATACTATCCCCTTATCAGCCCGGTGAGATGGGCCGATGCCGGGGACATCACCTATGCCGGGGACATCAACCATATCGGGATGTGCGACATCCTGGTCGGGACTGCGGACGGCAACCTCATGGTATTCTTTCAGAACGAAGGGGTCGGATTCTCCGGTTCCAATAATATCGGGTACGCTTGTCCGGACGGACTCAGCAACGCGGACCTCGGCGACCTGGACGATGATGGGGAGCTGGAGGTCATGGTGGCCGGTCCGATGTCGGAACCTTGAGGATGCTCGACCTTGATGGTTATAGTCTTCGAGACCATCACGATCCAGAACGGTGGAGCGGGGCATTACCTCCCTCTGATCGAGGATGTCAATGACGATGAACGGAATGGACATGGTCCTCGGCTCTTCAGGGTCGGTTTCCATATCGATCTACACCCAGAACGACCTTTTCCCAGTGGCCGACTTCTACCCAGTGGCCACCTCCACCGAGGGCAGCTTGGTTCAACTGGACGCGAGCCTTTCCTCCGATTCGGTATCGGACATATCCTCCCTTTCCTACCAATGGAGCGTACGTTACGGAGGGAGCGGCCCCTGGAGTTCCTGGCCTCGGGAAGGAGGTCGAACTGTTCGTTCGCCGATAGCGGGACCCACGGACTCTCTTTGAAGGTGACGGACCGGGGTGGCCTCAGCGCTTACAAGAACGGGACGGTGACAGTGCTCGACGCCTCCCCCACTGCCATGTTCGATGCATCCACCGACAGCATCGTGGAGGGCATGTCGATCACGTTTGTGGATCGATCCAGCAGCCCGGCCGATGATCTGACTGAATTCATCTGGGACTTCGGGGATGGGACGGTGGAGAGCTATCCAATGAGCACCGATCCAACCCACAGGTACGTCTCCAATGGTTCATATCGGTTAGGCTCACGGTCATCGATGAGGACGGCTCGAATGATTCCTATGATATGCTGGTCCAGGTGTCCGATGGGTCGCCCTGGGCAGAGTTCGTTTCCAGCGCCGGGTCGGTGATGGAGAACGGCACTATCTGGTTCAACAGCACCTCCACTTCACCCAGCGATGCCTTGGCATCGCAGCAATGGAGAGTCAATGGACTGGTGATCGGCTCTGGTCCGAGCGTGAACTATCGGTTCCTTGCCAATGGCTCTTACGATGTTAACCTGACGGTGACCGACTCCGATGGCAGCAAATCCTATGCCAACCAGACGATCACGGTCACGGACCAGGTTCCGCTGGTCGACTTCGATTATTCCCGAGCGAGCGACGACGAGGGCATCACCATCACCTTCCATGACCTGAGCACCTCCTATGATCCAATAACCAAGCGGTTCTGGGACATGGGGGACGGCACGGTCCTGACCGGGGCGACAGTGCACCATACCTACGTTCAACAGGGCGAATATATCGTCAAGTTGAGCGTTCTGGACTCAGATGGCAGCAATGTGTCCAAGTCCATCACGGTGAGCGTCCAGGACACGGACCCAGAGGTGGGATCGATATATACTGGAGGCAGCGGCGGCACCAGCTTCGCCAAGCATACCAACGTCACGTTCACCGTGGAGGCGGTCCAGGGCTTCGACCCGCTCTCCTACCGCTGGCTGATAACCACCAGTGCTGGCACCATCTTCGAACAGACCACCAGCGTGCCAAGTTTCTATTATCGCTTTGATGAGGGTGGCTCCTACACCGTGAGGGTGTTCGTCAACGATACGGACGATAGCGTGGAGAGGAACATCCAGATCGATATCATCGACTCACCGCCAGTGGCGATATTCACCTACGAGGTCTCGACCACCGAGGGCATGGTCTATTTCTCTGCCAACCAAAGCTACGACCCGGATGGGGACACCCCGAACCTGCAGTATCGGTGGGCCTTCGGGGATGGCAGCAGTTGGACGGACTGGAACTCCACTTACCGGACGATCTACCACCAGTATTTCAACGAGGGCGTCTTCAATGTGTTCCTGCAAGTGAGCGACGGCAGCAACGCAGCGGTGCAGAACAGCACCACGGTCATATTGGACCGGACCCCGCCTGAGATCACATTCCTGGATCGGCCCACCTCCTCGAACGTGGGCGAGGCCATCGAGATCGTGGTCAGCGTCAGCGACGCCACCCCGTTGAAGAAGGTCAGTGCTCCTCTATACCTTGGACCAGGTGAACTGGATCGAGGTCCCCATGGTCCTGACCGGGCCGGGCAACTATACTGGCCAGATACCGGCCCAGGACCAGGATGTCGAGATCTACTACTCGGTCATGGCGGTCGACAGCAACGGGTATAACCAGACCACCGTGCCCGTGCAACTGTTGGTGGAGCAGGACCTCACCATGACCTATCTCGTCATCGCATTGCTTGCCATCATCGGCGTGCTCTCGATGATCGTCATCTACCTATGGCGCACCAGGCCGGTGGTTGACGAGGTCTTCCTCATCTACCACGATGGGAACCTGATCGCCCATCAGGCTCGCCGCCTGAAGCCAGGCATGGACGACCAGATCATGAGCAGCATGTTGGTGGCGATCCAAGGCTTCGTCACTGACTCGTTCAAGGACGAGAGCGTCACTGGCCTCAAGCGCATGGACTTCGGCGAAAAGAAGCTCATGATCGAGAAGCGGGAGTTCTATTATCTGGCGGTCGTGCTCGTGGGGTCGAGGACGGGCAATGTCCCGGCCAAGCTGGAGAAGATAATGGATAGCATAGATGAGAACTACGGCATCGAGCTCATCGCCTGGGATGGGGACCTGGAAAAGATGCGGGGCATAAAGGACGAGACCCGGCCCCTCTTCGAGCGAGTGGGATTCTTCGAGAAGCGGAACAACGACAAAGAGTGATGCCTGCATCCGGCTATGGTCGATGCTCCGACCATCGCCTTTATTAGCCTTTGATGGTTCGCATCGGCAATGTCGACGGCTTGGGAGCTGTTGCTGGTCCTTACCCTCTGCGGGGTCCTCAGCATCATCTCGTACCGGTTCGGGCTCCTTGATGCCAGCGGCAGCATGGCCTCGTTCGGAATGGGTGTGATCATAGGTGTCTTCGGCTCCTTGAGCTGGCTTGTGATGCTGATCGCTTTCGCCCTGGCCGGTTTCCTCGTCACCAGATATCGAGTTCGAGCAGAAGAGGGCCCGCGGCCTTCAGGAAGGGACCAAGGGGGAGAGGAATTACCTCAATGTGGTCGCGAACGGTCTGGTGCCTGCCGCCATCGCGGTTGGCTCGTACGCCCTGGGTTACCAGGACGAACCGCTGGCCAGACTGGTCTACCTCTGCGCCATCGCCGAGGCGGCCTCGGACACCATCGCCAGCGAGCTGGGCGTGCTCAGTCCGAGGGTGAGGTTGATAACGACGTTCAGACCGGTGCCGCCGGGAACGAACGGAGGGGTGTCCGCCTATGGTACCGCCTGGGCCTTCCTTGGGGCGACTCTTGGCATCGCTGCTCGGGTGGGCCATACTCTTCCCTTTCCAATGGCCCGACATCACATTGGCGGTGCCGATCCTGACCGGGTTCTTGGGATGCAACGTGGACAGTCTGATAGGCGCCACCTGGGAGCGGGAAGGGAGGATATCCAAGCTCGGCAATAACATGGTCTCCATGGCGGTGGCGGCGGGACTCGGGCTCGTTCTCCTATACGCTCTGATGTAGGGGAAAAACCCCTTGTCAGAAATGATTAAATATATGTGTTCACTTCGGTGGTTCTAAGAATGGCTTGACGGCCATAGCGGCGGGGATACGCCTGGTCTCGTCCGATCCCAGAAGCTAAGCCCGCCTGCGTCTGCTGTGGTACTGTGGTGCGCGAGCCCACGGGAAGCTTCAAACGCTGTCAGCCTTTCTTATTTTTCCTCTAATTCCTGATCAGCTCTGCTTTTTGCCCCAGTACTTCATCCTTAGTATCTCATGGATCTGAATACTAATATTCAATAGATTAGATAAATAATGATATTATTAATAATAAAATCCACCTGCATAAATACTTATCTTGGTTCCACTTTTAATAACCGCGACATGCCATCTCATTGGAGGGAGTTCATCTGGACACAATAAACGCCATCCTCATGGGTGTGCTCGTTATCATCCTGGTCATCACGCTTTATGTCGAGTTCAAGTTCATGCGCCCAAAGCGAAAGGACGACATGGTAATGGTCCTGGACCGCGATGATGCCTATAACTCGCTCACCAACACCTCTGCGGTCGCCCTGTCCCTGAGGAACGTGGGAAAGGACACGACCAGGGCCGAAGTGCTGCTAGAGAAGGCGAAGATGGAATACGACCGGAAGGATTACGCCAAGGTCATGGCCACCACCAAACTGGCCAGGGATTCGTTGATGGTGGCACCGGAGAAGGACCTCCCTATCGACCTGGACGAGGCCGATGGCCCCACTGATACCTTCATCGATGTCGCAGAGGACGATTCCAACGTGCACGATGTCAAGAAGCTCCCCCAGAACTATCTGGAGTCCAGGTTCCTCATATCCTCCGTCCAGAGCGAGATCGATTCCGCCCGGGGCACCAAGGACGTCTCGGCGGCGGAGGCCCAGCTGAACGAGGCCAAGGTCGATTTCGAGGCGGCAAATTACAATGCCGCCCTGACCCACTCCATGAAGGCCAGAAAGACCCTGGAGGGAGTGGCGGTAACGACGGCGGTCGCCACACCGGAGATGGAGGTGGCGAAGGTCGCCGCGGTTGTCAAGGCACCCGAGATCGATCAGTGCGACAAGTGCGGGGCCGAACTGACCAAGGACGACCAGTTCTGCGGTTCCTGCGGGGAGAAATCTGGAAAGCCCACCACTATGCCCTCATTGCAACGGACCCCTCAAGCCCACCGACACCTTCTGCCGCAAGTGCGGGAAGAAGGTGACCTAGAGACCGAGGAACATTTTTAACTAGACCATCTCATGTCCCAGATGGTCAAATGATATTGGTGAAGCTGGGCGGTAGCGTCATCACGGACAAGGGGCAATATCGCACCTTCCGCCCAGAGACCGTCGCACGTCTGGCCGATGAGGTGGCGTCCTCCGGCGAAGAGGTCGTGCTGGTCCATGGCGCTGGTTCCTACGGCCATGTGATGGCCAAGCGTTTCGAACTGCAAAGGGGCAGGGTCAGACCAGGCCAGGAGGAGGGAGTGAGCAAGGTCGCCTTGGACGTCAGGGAGCTTGACCTGCTGGTGCTCAAGGAGCTGGTCTCCGCCGGCCTCAACGCCGTGGCCATATCCCCTGGGTCCTGCGCGACGCTGCGCGACGGGAAGCTGGCGCACCTGGACCTGGACCGTTTCCGCGCCTACCTGGAGATCGGGGTCGTCCCGGTGACCTATGGGGACGTCACCCTGGACGTGACCCGTTCGTTCGGGATCTGCTCCGGCGACCAGCTCATGACAAGACTGGCGGAGGGTTTGCGACCGAAACGCGTGATCTTCGTCACCGATGTGGACGGCGTGTTCGACCGGGACCCGCACCTCCATTCCGACGCCCAGTTGCTGGCCGATATCGACCGGGCCGTGCTGGACCGGCTTCCCCGGAGCGAGCGGTGCGACGATGTCACGGGTAGCATCTATGCCAAGATCGATTATATGCTCGGCCTGAGCGCCCATACCGACGAGTGCATCATCCTCAACGGAATGGTGCCTGGTAGGCTGGAGAGCGCGCTGCGTGGGGCGAGCACCATATGTTCCAAAGTTAGAGGTGGATGAGATGAGGAAGATCCAAAAGCGTAAGGCGGACCACATCGAGGTGGCAATGCAGGAGAAGGTCTGGCCGGACCACAACCATTGGGACGATGTGAGGCTCATTCAGAACTCCCTTCCCGAGGTGGACCTGGACGATATCGACACCTCGGTCCGATTCCTAGGCAAGGAATTGGACATGCCCCTGGTGGTGACGGCCATCACTGGCGGTTACGCCAAGGCGGAGAGGATCAACGCAAACCTGGCCGAGGCCTGTGCGGATCTGCGGGTCGGACTGGGCGTTGGCAGCCAGAGGGCGGGCATCGAGGACCGCTCCGACCCAAGCTACACCGTTCTGCGGGACCATGACGTGCCTTTGCGCATAGGCAACATCGGCGCCCCCCAGCTCATCAAGCAAGGTCGCAAGAAGGCATTCACGCTGGATGATGTCAAGGCGGCGTTCGACATGATCGACGCCGATGTCATGGCCATCCACCTGAACTATCTGCAGGAGGTGGCCCAACCGGAGGGTGACCTTCGAGCCGTAGGTTGCCTGGACCGGATCAGGGCCCTGGCCAAGGACATGCCCTGCATGGTCAAGGAGACGGGGGCGGGGATATCGGAAGATGTGGCGCTGCGACTGAAGGGCACGGGGGTGGTGGCCTTGGACGTTTCCGGTCTGAGCGGCACCAGCTTCGCTGCCGTGGAGATGCACCGGGCCAAGCGTCAAGGCGACGAGGGGCTGGCCGCCATCGGCGAACTGTATTCGGACTGGGGCATCCCGGCGCCGGTCTCGGTGGTCCAATGCCCAAGTGGGGCTGCCCGTGATGGCGAGCGGCGGAGTGCGCCACGGCCTGGACCTGGCGAGGGGCATCGTGCTTGGCGCGTCCTGCGGAGGTTATGCCCGGGCGGTGCTGCCAGCGGCCTTGGAATCGGCGGAGAGGGTCAAGGAGGTGCTGGCCCGGACCAAGAGGGAGCTGAAGGTGGCCATGTTCCTCACCGGGTCGGCGAACATCGCCTCCCTGGCCAACAAGGATTGCATCATCACCGGTCCCACCAAGGAATGGATGGACCAACTGGAGACGTGAGCACATGGAGCTTCCCAAGAGGATGGCCGACATGGCCAAAGAGGTCGACGAGCAACTCATGCACTACCTGGACTATGGCAAGTACCCCAAGCTGCGCAAGGCCATGATCCATTACCCGGAGGCCGGAGGCAAAAGGATGCGCCCGGTCCTGGCCATGCTGGTGGCCGAAGCGGTCGGGAAGAGGGGCAAGGCGACCATGCCTTTCGGCTGCGCCCTGGAGATCATCCACAACTTCACCCTGGTCCACGATGACGTCATGGACAAGGACGAGATGCGCAGAGGGCGGCCAGCGGTGCACGTGCTCTATGACGAGCCGACCGCCATAATCGCCGGCGACGCGTTGTTCGCGAGGGCCTATGAGATCCTGTGCGACACCGATGTCCCGGGCGAGGACCTGCGTCGGCTGGTGCGGACGGTGTCCGAGACGGTATATCTCATCGCCGAGGGTCAGCAGATGGACATCGATTTCGAGGCCAGGCAGACCGTGGGGGTGGAGGAGTACGTCCTCATGGTGGAGGAGAAGACCGCGGTCCTCTTCGCCTGCGCCGCGGAGGGGGGTGCCATCATAGCCGGCGGAACGGACCAGCAAGTGCGGGACATGAAGGAGTGCGCCCGCCTGTGGGGCATCGGGTTCCAGATATGGGACGATGTCCTTGGCATCCTGGGCGACGAGAAGAAGACGGGAAAACCGGTGGGCAACGACATCCGCAACGGAAAACGCACCCTGATCATCGTCCATGCCATGGAGCAGTTGAAACGGCCTTGCTCGGACCGGGACACGCTCCTGAAGGCATTGGGCAACGAGCATGCCAGCGCTGAAGAGGTCGGCGAGGCCATCGCCGTGCTGGAGCGCACCGGCAGCATCGATTTCGTCACCAAGCAGGCCCATGGACTATGCCAGGAAGGCCAAGGAGCTGTTGCAGTGCCTGCCCCCTTCGGAGGAGAAGCGCATGATCTCCGCCCTCATCGACTACGCCGTGGGAAGGGACCGCTGATCACAGGCAGGATATGCCCGACTCGGTCAATCGGAATTCGGCGGTGCCGCCCTCGGCCAGGTGACGGTGCTTCATCACCGTCGCCCGGCGCTTGCCCAGACCGGTCCGCTCCAGGAAGATGATGGTCTTGGCGTTGTGGTGCAGCACGTTCCCGCCCAGCGCCTCCACCGACCCCTTCTCGATGTCCATGAACACCTGGGAGGTCAGCAGCACCGGCAAGCCCTTCTTTCTGGCCAAGGACAGGAGCTTGGCGCTCTGGTTCGCCAAGGACCGGCGCTCTGCCCGCTCCTCGTCCCGGTCAGCTTAGACGGTAGTACATGGTCATGGAGTCGATCACGATCAGGCCGATGTCCGCCTGACCCTCGGCCAGCTTGATGGCCTTGTCCACCATGGTGTCCTGCTCCTTGAACGAGTGCACCTCGCTGAACAGAGCGTTCTTCAGGACCGCGTCGATGTCCGGCCCAGAGACCTGTCTGAGCCGCTCCATGGACACCCCCTCGGAATCGATGTAGATGAACTTGCGACCGGCCAGGGCCACCTGTCTTGCCAAGATCAGGCACAGGTTGGTCTTGCCCGTCCCCGCCTCCCCATAGATGAGGGTGATGCATCCGCTCTCGATGCCCCCTCCTAGCAAGGAGTCGAGGGCGGAACAGTTCAAGGGCAGGTGTTGCACGGGGAGAAGAACCATTGGGATGATGATAAAATCTTGGCTCAGCTGCCGGACCCTTCGCCCTTCTCCAGTCGTCTGAAGGAGAATATCGCGAAGGCCGCCACTATCTGTGCCCCGGCCACCACCGCGATGCCAACGTCGAAGCTGGCGGTGAGGGCCAAGGAGGCGCCGATGAGCACCGGTCCAAGCACCCCGACACCATTGGAGACACCGTTCAGCAGGCCCGTGGCCGAACCGGTGAGACGAGCCGGGACGATGCCCTGAAGCAACGTGTAGGCATTGGCCGGGAGCAAGCTGATGCAGAACAAGGTGGCGAAACCGGCGAACACCACCAATGATTGGTCCTCGGCCATGACCAGTAGGCCTAGGAAGATGGCCCCGGTCAGGGAGAACACGGCGGTGATAATGGAGCGGCGCCCCACCCTGTCGCTGAGCATGGAACCCAGGAAGATGCCGAAGAAACCCCCGATGTAGATCAGAGGCAGGGCCCATACCAGCTCCTCCGTGGTGAATCCTTTGGCCTCGATGAGATATGTCGGCAGCCAGAGGGACAGGCCCCACCATGCCAGGTTCATGGCGGTGTCGGCCACGGTGAGACGCCAGAAGCCCTTGATGCGACTGGACTCCTTCAGGCCAGTACCGATCTCGGAGTACGCCTCCTTCATGCTCTTGGGCGCGTCCTGTTTGCCATCGTCCTTCACGAAGAACCAGACCGGGACGGCCAACAACAGCCCCAGACCGGAAACGATGTACAAAGTGATGCGCCAATCGGTGAAGGCGATGAGAGGCAGGACCGCCGCACCGATCACCAGGTTGGAGATGTACATCGAGGACATGTAGAGGCCGTTCACCCTCGATCGCAGCCCTGGGGCGAATCGCAGCTTGGTCTCCTTGCTGGCCGAGGGGAACAGCGTTCCCTGTGATATACCAAGGATGAAGCGGAGGAACAGGAAGGCCCCGAAGATGAGACCGAGGAGCCCAGTGAAGAAGGTTATGATGGACCATATGACGATGGCGGCCGTGAGCATCCTCCGCGGCCCGAAACGGTCTATGAGAGGGCTGAGGAATATGTTGCTCAGACCGTAGCCGACCAAGAAAATACCGAGCAGCAGGCCGCCCAGGTAACCCTGCTCCGATTGGGTCCAACCATAGTCCTCGGATATGTAGGGTAGGGCCACGGATATGCTGGAACGGGCCACGTAACCCATGAGGGTGCTGAGGAAGAGCAGCCCGGCGACCAGCGCCGCCTGCCTGCCTCTCAGGTATGCCTCGGTCACGATGGCAGGTCAGAGATTGACCATTATTTGAGACCACCGAGTAGCTTGCGTCTAATGACAAGGATAGTGTGACCCTCCGGCAAGTCCTCTCCTATGGAAGCGCACGAACCCATACCAGTAGAGGCGGAACCGGGCCATCGGGACCTGTTCCCTTTCCCGAAGGCCAGGGGAGGCCAGGTCCAGTTCTTGGAGGACGCCCGGTCCTGCATGTCCAATCGAGTGGACCTGGTGGCGGACGCCCCGACCGGACTTGGCAAGACCGCGGTCGGTCTGAGCGCCACGCTGGAGGCGGTGCTTCCCGGCCAGGGGGCGGTCCTGTTCCTCACCTCCAGACAATCCCAGCATCGGGCGGCCATCGAGACGGCGCGCTACATATGGAGGCGGGAGAGGGTGAAGGTGGTGGACCTCATCTCCAGGGAGGACATGTGCCTGTGCCGGGGCCGAGATGGGCAGGTGCCTTGCACAGGATCGGGGGACTGTTATTTCCTGGACAAGGAGAGGGTCGAGGCGGCGGCGGCCCGACTGCTCGAGTACCCATTGCATGTGGGGGAGGCGATGAGGCTTTGCGTGAGGTTGGGGGGATGCCCTTACCTCGCCGCCCGGGCCGCCCTGACCAAGGCGGACCTGATGGTTGGTGATTATAATCACGCGTTCTCCGGCAGGGACCGGACCGCCCTGGAGGACCTGGGTCGCCCGACCAGTTCATCGGTCCTGGTGGTGGACGAGGCGCATAATCTGCCTTCGCGCATAATCGAGGCGCACAGCCAGTCCCTGGCCCGGTCCCAGCTTTGCTCCGCCCTCAAAGGCACGGGGAATCGCCACTTCCGAGAGGCCCTCACCACCATCCTGGCCTTCCTGGACCACCATGCCTTCGATCCGAGTGTTGGACCCATTGCCATCGAAGCGCTGGACGATGAGTTGGAGCGTGCGGTGGGGGCGAACACCAGCGAGGTTGCCCAGGGGATATTGGATTACTATCAAGGGAGACCTCGTCGGCGCATGGAGGAACTGGCACTTTTCCTGCAGGGCTGGTCCTCCTGTCCAAGTGCGACGGTCCGGTTCGTGGACGGGGCAAAGGGCATGCTGCATAACCGCTTCATCGAGCCTGGACTCATCTCAGGACCATTGTTCGAAGGGATGCGCTGCTCCCTGCTGATGAGCGGGACATTGCACCCTCCCAGCCGATTCGCCGAGGCGCTAGGGATCGGAGATAGGGCGGTCTGTCGTCAGTATGCTTCCCCATTCCCTTCCGAGAACCGCCTGGCATTGGTCGTGCCCTCGGTCACCTCCCGCTTCGATAGGCGGGATGAGGCGAGCTATAAGGCCTTCGCCGAGGTGATGTCCCACGCCTGCCAGGCCGTACCGGGCAACGTGGTGGCCTTCTTCCCCTCCTACGATTTCCTGGGTCGGACGGAACATTTCCTGAGGCGCATTCCCCTGGCCAAGAGGATGCTTGTGGAACGACGGGAGATGGCCAAGGCTGAAAAGGAAGCGTTGATCTCCGAGCTGGTCCGAGAACGCTCCTGCCTTCTGCTGGCCACCATTGGTGGTTCCTTCGCGGAGGGGGTGGACTTCCGGGACAACCTGCTCTCGGCGGTGTTCGTGGTCGGTCTGCCCCTGGCCCCACCTTCGGTGGAAGGGGACGCCATCATGTCAAGATTGGTAAGCCGGCATGGACCGTCCAAGGCCGTCATGTGCGCCCGGACCTATCCAGCGGTGACGAAGGTCCTGCAGGCGGCGGGGCGGGCCATCCGTTCCGAGACGGACCGGGCGGCCATCGTCCTCCTGGACGACCGTTACCTGTCCGCAACGGTTCGGGGGGCGTTCCCCTCCAGCTTCCACATGGAGGAGAGCCATGACCTGAGCTCGGAACTAGAACGCTTCTTCGATACACGCCGATCACTCTGCCGCTGAGGTCAGTACGGCGCCGGCGCTCACCAGCGCGTCTAAAGGTTAATTAAAGCGCTTAACGATAGTCCGGGCGTGCAGGTCATCAGAAGAGGGGCGGAGGCAGAGATCCGTCGAGGGGTCTGGATGGGCCGCGAGGTCATCTTGAAGAGCCGTGTTCCCAAGGGATATCGCCACCCAGAGCTGGACAGTTCGCTCCGTGTCACGCGCACCAAGAACGAGGCACGGTTGATCCAGGAGGCGAGGCGATTGGGCGTGCCCACGCCCGTCATCTACGATATCGACACCATCGATGCCACACTGGTGATGCAGGAAATCAAAGGCCCCCGCGTCAAGGACCTGCTCGACGGATCGGGCCCGGAACAGAGGGCCGTGGTATGCGAGGAGGTGGGCCGCTCGGTGGGTCTGCTGCATAAAGGAGGCATAGCCCACGGCGACCTGACCACCTCCAACATGATCTGGTCCGAGGGACGGGTCTGGTTCATCGATTTCTCGTTGGGCACTAAGAAGGCGGAGCTGGAGGAGCTAGGGGTCGACCTGCATCTGCTCCGCGAGGCGTTCCAGTCCGCGCATTCACATGATCCTGGACAGCTATGACCATGATCATCAGATCGTACCGGGACTCGTTCCCCCGGGCGGCCGAGGTGCTGCGCAAGGTGAAGGAGATCGAGGACCGAGGTCGGTACACATGAGGGAGGTCGGCCTGGTCACCGGCAACCTACATAAGCTTCAGGAGTTCCAACATGGTCTGGCGCCAGTTGGGCATCACGGTGAGGCACCTCAAGGTCGAATGCGATGAGATCCAGGCGGATGACCTGGAAGAGGTGGTGAACGGTTGCCTGGACCAGATCGCAACCTACGGTCACAAGGATTTCATACTGGACGATTCCGGTCTGTTCATTCCCGCCCTGAACGGCTTCCCAGGGGTCTATTCCGCCTACGTTTTCAAGACCATCGGATGCGCTGGCGTCCTGCGTCTCCTCGAAGGCCGTCCGGACCGTCGGGCAGATTTCCGATGCTGCATCGGCTGCCAGATGGAGGACGTCGGGCGTCTGGTGGTCACTGGGGTCGCACCAGGCAGGGTCATAATGGAGGAGCGCGGGGACAGGGGCTTCGGTTACGATCCCATCTTTGTCCCGGACGGGGCGGAAAGGACGTTCGCCGAGATGGACATGGACGAGAAGAACCGCTTCTCGCATCGGGGGGCTGCCATGCGATTATTCGTCGAGAAGCTAAGGGAAATGACGAAGGAGGTCTGAGAATGCGTCTGCAGGGAAGCAAGGTCTTGGTCACGGGTTGCGCTGGATTCATCGGCAGCCATATGGTGGACGCTCTGCTCGCGAAGGGCTGCGAGGTGGTGGGGGTGGACAACCTTTCCGCGGGAAAGAAGGAGTTCATGGATAGGGCAAAGGCCACAGGTCGCTTCCAGTTCCACCAGATGGACCTGCTCTCCGGTCGGCTCAAGGAGCACTTGGGTGGCGTGGACGTGGTGTTCCATTTCGCCGCCAACCCGGACGTGAGGCAGGGGCCGAACAACACCCGGGTGCACATGGAGCAGAACATCGAGGCCACCTACCTGGTGCTGGAGGCGATGCGGGCCGCCTCGGTCCGTTCCATATGTTTCCCTTCCACCTCCACCGTGTACGGCGAGCCGGGGCAGATACCGACCGAGGAGGGCTACGGACCGCTCATCCCGATATCCATCTATGGCGCCTCCAAGCTGGCCTGCGAGGCGCTGATTTGCTCATACGCTCACACCTTCGACATGGATGCGGCCATCTACCGTTTCGCCAACGTGGTTGGTTCCCGCAGCACCCACAATGTGCTGCACGACTTCATCCGCAAGCTCCGCGAGGACTCGAAGCGATTGGAGATCCTTGGGGCGGCGCCAGGGACGAACAAATCATACGTGCATGTCTCCGACTGCACCGAGGCCATGATGGTCGGCGCGGAAGGGGCGCAGGAGCAGGTGGCCATCTACAACATCGGTTCTCTGGACCGCCTTAACGTGCAGGGCATCGCCGACATCGTGGTCGAGGAGATGGGCTTGCATGATGTCCGCTACGATTGGACCGGGGGCGTGAAGGGTGGACGAGGCTGGGTCGGCGATGTCAAGGAGATGCTGCTGGACATCAAGAAGCTCCAGGCCATCGGTTGGAACCCGAGGATGGGCAGCGAGGCGGCGATGCGTCAAGCGGTCCGGGAGATCCTGGCCGCCAGCAAGGCTCATTGATCTTGGACCGCATCGACCTTGATCAGGATGTCCGTGCCCTCGAAGGTCCAGTCCACGTCGCCATCCACCACCGGCGCCGAGCTGGCGGTCAGCCCCCCTGCGTAAGGGAAGCCGACCGTGTCCATGGTCATCCAGTATCCTGCATCATCCAAAAGGTAGTGCACCGGCACCAGCGTGCCATAGTGCGAGCTGATGGCCATCCTTATCGCCGTGAGGTCGGTGTACTTGTCCCCGATGAAGACCGTGGCGAACGCGTGCCCATCGATGAGGTTGAAGCGCGCGCATCCCCCCAGCTCCCGGACCATGGTGGCGACCAGTATGGCATGGTCCTCGCAGTCCCCGCCCCTCAGCACCAAGGTGTCCATCGAGCTTTGCCATTTGTCCGATGGGTCCGCGGTGTACTCGATGTTCTCCCGCACCCAGTCAAAGACATAGAGGAGCTGCTGCAGGCTGTAAGGGCCAGGCACTTGGGCCTGGGCCTGCGTCACCAGGGCGGAGACGGCGTCCCCGTCCATCAACGCGGTGGCCTTGTCATAATAGTTCCGCGGATTGAGCGAGACGTCGTAGATCGTTGGATCGATGGACTCTAGCACCTCTGTGTCCCAGAGCTTGCCGTCCATCCTCCCGTAGTCGTTCCATTCCGTGCCTTCCGGCGCTTGGACGGCCATCTCCACGAATATCCGGTAATCCTCCCTCCCGGCCATATCTGGCGCGGTGAAGAATAGCAGGCCGAGGTTTTCCTTCCCCCCGAGGTGAGATTGACCGAGCAGGTGCGGGACGTCTCCAATCCGTGGTCGGGCCATTCCACCCCGAAGCCATAGATGTAGATCAGGTTCGGCGATTGGCTCACCACGTGAGGTTCAGAACCCCCCGTAACCGGCGTAGATGGGGGTCATGGCCCAGGAGAGCTGCATGGAGTGGTTCAGCGAGTCCGCGGTGATGGGGCGGGGCTTCCAAGGCACGGGTTGTTGGTCCAGGTAGACCTCTGGCGCGACCAGGTCCTCGGTCTGAAAGCCCTCAGGCTGGTCGAAGAACATCGGCATGACCACTAGACCGGCCAAGAGAAGCATTGCCACGACGGCCAGAGCGATGACGGCGGATCTGCCTGCCCGCATGATGACGCATAAAAGGACCTCCCCCTATAATTAAACGATTCCGCCTGGTTCTCGGCTATGGGACGATGGCATGGACTAAGGTTCGGTCCCTGCCTCTGATGGATCTGTGCACATTCGATGGTCGTATCTCGATCTCCACCTTCTTGATCATGCGCAGCAGCCTGTTCTCGGTGCGAAGCTCCATCGGCTCGAAGAGCAGGGTGTCCGTCGGCCCCCACAGCGAGACCCAACCGATGACGTACAGGCCCTCGCTGATCGGCCGTCGAAGAACAATGGGGATATCTCCGACACCGGTCGGACCCGATAATCACCCCGAGGTGATGCAGATGAAAAGGAGGGCGAAGGCGTAAGGGAGCTGTCTTATACCCCCTGTGCCTGATGACCTGCAATTGCACATCATTGTCCTTGTGCAGGGTGTCGACAATATCTGCTGATGGCGGTCTTGATCTCCGCCTCGCTCCTCCTCCCCATCTGGTCCGGTGGCACGAGGAAAGTGAAATGGTATTTCCGCTTGTCCCAACCCCTCTCCTCCCTGACCATCGCCTTGCATCTTTGAATCGCCGACTGCCCCATGTACTCCACGGGATTGGTGGAAAAAAGGTCCCTTTCAGGGGGTATCAGGATGTGGTCGATGTCGTTCACCTCGACCGTGATGTGAATCTCTTCTTGGCCTGTTTCCTCAATTTCATCGCTCCATCTCCTGTTGCCATTTCCCATCGATCAATACGATGGGCTCTCCCCTCATGTCCTGAGGATTATTAAAAGATATACGTCTGGTCAGATTTTGCACGCATGGACGTATCGTGACCGCAGGGTTGGGACCGTACTTGCGGATGATAAACTATATGGACACTTTGCCGTTAGAGCGCCCCACCGGGTCTGTGGGGTAGCTTGGTCCATCCTTGGGGCTTTGGGAGCCTTAGACCCCGATTCAAATTCGGGCAGACCCACCACTTTTCCTAATCCCTTACAGCCACTTATTTTGGTTGCATGATATTATCTTTTAGCATCGACATATTCAATGGCTTCCTTGCCAGATATATGCTCAATGTCAATAGCAATAATATGAGCTTTAGAACATCCAACAATTTCCTTATGTTTGGATTCTTCAGGTTGATCTCCTGAATATTTTTCTACCAAAGCATTAAAAGCATCTAGCCTTTCCTTTCCTTCCACAATTCTTGCCTTACCAAAAGCAATAACGCTGCGGAAGTATGTGGTATATTTTTCACTTACTACTTTATCTTCATCTACTACTGAAAAAGAAACCTTAGGGTTTTTCATAATAGCATCGATCTTATGTTCAGCATTGGCTGAATGGAAATAGATTCTTCTCTTTAAAATAGACATAACTCAGGGGAACTGCGTAAGGATAATCTTCATCTCCGAGACAGGCCAGGACACCATTTGTGCATCTATCCATTACAGCCACGATGTCTTCCAACGACAATGATTGCTTGCTTCTTCGCATGTCTCTAAACATCAATTACTACCCCGCTTTCATCGCATAATCATTATAACAAAGCTTTTGTCTATTTCATCCAACCATTTATTGATTGATATTGTAGATCAATAATTTGAAAAGGGTTGAAATGATTTTCAGCCTTCGAGTTATGAATTTACCGTTTTATTCCATTGTAAAATTGGTGAATCTGGACATGATTCATGGTCATTCGGGCAGACCCACCATCATCCATATCCAGAAACATGTATATTTTTCTATAACGGGGTGTAATAATCCCATATCCCCATATACGACCCGATCATTCTCGATCTTCTGTTGCGATCGGATAGGGCTGCGATCTTCCGGCTCCATCGAACGCCGAGTCATGGCACCCTTTGGAAATAATGTTATTCACTTCGGTCATTTTTGAGGTTCTCCATGATTCGGCATTCCGATGATATTGATCCTTTGGCGATCACACCAAAAGCTATGGCTTGATGTAGGTGCCACACATCCTACAAATGGCTCTTCTAACCTCTTAGATTGAAAAAATATGTAAGGGGTTTCTCATTATGTTACATTCCCCTTGGGTGATTGTCCTTCCGTTGTGCTCTTCCTCCCCCATTCGCCGGCCAGTATCATTAATAACACAAGCCCGACCAATGAGACGACCAATACAGTTACACCGACCATCGGCCTGTCCTGGAAATTGACGGTCGCCGTCAATATGCCAGCAGCGATGTTGCGTTGGGCAGCTCCCATGGCGGACACCCGTTTCGTCCCTTGGTCCTTGCCTCCAAGGAAATAACCGATGATCAGAGCGATAACGATGAAGAATATCGCAAACCCTATCGTTCCGGTACCGATGGTGTCGAGGATCTGTTCCCAGAACTGGGCGAAGAAGAGGAACAATAAGGCAAATAGACTGACCGTCGTCACCGAATTGAGGAGCTTCGCGGCGTGGTCCGCAAAGTCCGGATATCGTTGTTTGATGAACAATGCCACCCCCAACGGTATGAGCATCAGGAACACCAATGGCTTTGCCACGTCCCAGGGATTTATTTCCACGCCCTCCACGATAATAGGTAGGATCAGCGGCAGAACAAATACCGACACGATCATCAACATGGTCATCAAGCCTACGGCGTAGGCTATGTTCCCCTTGGCGAATTGTGTCAGTTTTGGCAGGAACGGAGCCCCGGCAGCCAATGCGAGTATGTAGAACCCTATCTTCACATCCTCTGGCAGGTCCAGTATGGAGCCCGCCCCGATGATGATGGCAGGTACGATAACGAAATTGCCGACGAGGGCCAATAGGTCCAACTTCCAGTTCTTTAACGGTTGAACTATCATGTTCAAGGTTAGACTGAAGCCCATCGCCAGCATGCTTCCGACCACGAATAGGAGCCCGAATACCTGCAATAACACGATCAGTGCATCTGCCATAATTACACCTGATTCGTTGACCTCATTACCTTTTCCTGGGAAGCACTATCAGATGTGGGTCCACCTCATATGTCCATGGCAATCCGGAGTTCTTCCAGCCGTTCTTCAATCGATGTCCCATATAGACACTGTCCGACTCCTGCACTGGGTCCCCCTCGATTCCATCAATGATGTTATAGACGTTCTTGAAACCCGCTTCCGCAAGCAGATTCGCCGCCAGACTGCCACGGACCCCGGATCTGCATGTGACCAATAGCACATCGGTTGTTTCGACGACGTCCATAACCTGGGTGACGAAATCGGGGTTGGGACTCATCGGGAATCTTTTCTTTCCCTCGTCCCACTGATAAATTTGAAGATGGGATGGAATGTTCCAGGCCATCTTCGGATGGCCGACATAGAGGAATTCCTCAGTGGTGCGCACATCGATGATCCTCACCCTGCTCGGGTCGGCCTTCCACATCTCATATGCTTCCTTCGCGGTCACATAAAGTCCCAGGACCGTCTCTTTACCCGGGGCTATCTGATGTTTAATCACCTGCGAAGCTGGCTTCTCGTTATTGGTCATTCGCCCATCTCCATTTCTCCCGCCTATCCTAGCCGTATCCCGGATGCTAGCGATGTGGCCGTCTTGGGAAGCTTGGCAGTTGTCACCTTCTTCCATTGCTCTTCCAATAGCTCTCGTGCCGCCTGTTCGAGGAACTCCGGCGCGGCCCACTTCTGCACATCGAAGTCGTTCTTGATGTACCCGTGGCTCAGCATGAAGTCCTTCCCGATCTCCACGGAGGCCAGGTTCTGGAGGGACAGGTTGGGCACCATGTCGACGTGCTTGATCCCTTCATACGTATGTTCCACATCTAGGTAGAACGTCTGCTTGTCGAGGATAGCCGCGGCGGCGTGCTTGTGCTCGTTGGCCCAGCGCCCCACCTTGATCATGCCCTTCATGAACGCAACCACTAGCTCGGGATGCTCCTCGGCCATCACATCGGTGCAGGTGATGACTGCGGGGACGTTGGCCACCTGCAGTGTCCAGTCCGGATATCTGGATAGGTCCTCGATCGCTTTGAACTTGCCCGTCGCCTCCGTAAGCTGCTCCAGGGGCTTGCTTTGGGTATAGATCGCATCTACGACGCCCTTTTCCAACGCGTTCTCCAGCGGACGGAAGGCCAGGTCGTGCTTGTGGTCGCGCTTGAGCCACAGCTCAGATGGGTTATTCATGGGGTCCAGCATCTTAGGGTCGTCATACCAATCATCCGGATAGGGGAATTCTATGATCTCGACATCATCGCGGGTCATATCGTTCAACCTGAGCATCAGCTCGATGCCTTGTTCCTCCTGGATGCGCCACCAGTCGCATTTGATGGAGTTGAGGCTCTTGGAGAGGCCGACCTTCTTGCCTTTCAGGTCCTTCATCCGATAGATGTCGTCCCTGGACCGGACCATCATGCAGCCGCCTTCGTACACATGCGTGGTACCAAGGAGCCTGGTCCTGCGGATGTCCGCGTGAACATGGATGGGGGGGAACAGACCACCGAACCTGATGAGGTTGTCGAGATTGTGAATGTAATGCGGATACCAGTTGTTCTCGCGACGGGAGCGCAGAAAGGAGTAATGGACGCCGATCTTCTTGTACTCCTCCCTGACCCAGCCCAGTTCCTGGTCGACGTTGCTAGCAGACACTAGGGGGCAGTTGGTATAGTACACCTCTTTCCAATCCAACGGCACGGTGCTGAATTTCTCGCCCTTCCTACTCGAGGCTATTTCCTTTTTTTCAAGGATCCCGGGGGCACAGGCGGTCGCTTTGCCACTATTTTTTATTTGTTTTCCCATATTGTTTTCCCTCCTTTCCATTTCTTAATCCGTTCCAAATGATGCGGTCGATCTCCTGCAATGATTGTGAGGCAGTCAGGCCGCATTTATTCAAAATCACTTCGTCACGGACCACGAAGGCGATATTTCTGAAGACATGTACAACGAAGCAAGTATTGATGGGTTCGATCTCACCGGACTTGACCGCGTTGTCCAGGAGCTCCACGAACCTGTGGATAAAACGATCGGATATGTTGCCATATGCCAAGCGGGCCGATTCGAAATGATCGACGTCACTGCGGAACTCATGAGAAAGAAGCCCAACGGCTTCCACAGCAGCGTGCCAGTATAGGCGGGCCTTTTCTATGGAGGTTGCCCCATGAAGTGCCTGAGCTTCAAAATCTTCCAATGCAAGTTCGCCCCAGCGGGCGATGGCGAGCACGACGAGCCCATCCTTGTTCGATGCGATCTTATAAAGCGACGAGGCGGAGCAATGCAACTCGCTGGCCAGCCCCGATATCGTGATATTGGAGAATCCACGCTCCGTGATTATCTTGATGACACCATCCAGTAGTTCCTGGCGGCGATCGTCATCGAACCTTGCACGCAATCTTGAACCTCCTAACCGGGCGTCATTGGAGCCAAACGCTTGATGCCATGCTTACTTGATTTCCACTTTTGGCACAATGTTGCATATTAAGTAACAGTATTAGTATTAAAATACTTTATTATTGAGTAATGTAAAATGTAATATAATACTAGAATGTAATATTGTCAACGGTATGATTGTCCTAAAAAAAGACCCCCTTAAAACCCGATGGGAGGTCGTCTTGTAATGGCTCTCATGCCAAATCGAATGGAGTAAGAGGGTGAAAAAATGGTAATGTTTGGACCAATGCAGATGTTCGTGTTCGGTTTCCCAGGGAACGACTTCAACGGGATGATCTACCCCGCCTTCCAAGAGGCGAAGGAGAAGGGGATCATCAGGTTCGTGGACTACATGCTCGTCTCCAAGGACGAGGATGGGAACATCCAAGAGATCGAGGGCACCGACCTGGGAGAGGCGGAGCTGGTCGATCTGGGCGCCGGCATCGGGGCCTTGATGGGATTCGGCGCTGCCGGAGAGGAGGGCGCCAACGTGGGCTGGAGAGAGGGAGAGAAGGCGGTCATCGAGAACGGCTTCGGCTTCACCCAGGATGACATGGACAACATAGCCGATGCCATACCGGACAACAGCACGGCGCTGATCATGATCATCGAGCACCTCTGGGCCAAGGACATCAAGCAGCAGCTCCTCGATTCCAACGCCGTGATGATCGCCCATGGCATGCTGACCAGGGACATGTTCATTCAGATCGGTGCCATAGCGGCCGCCGAGGAAGCGGAGAGGAAGAAGGCTGCCAAGGCAAAGCCGAAGAAGAAGAGGGCGACTAAGAAGAAGTGAGGGGCACCCTCCAAAACCGGTTGCCATTTCTAAAAATGGACAACCGCCACCAATACTTTCCAATACCCGTTTTGGGCAAGCCAAGGAGACCAAAGTGGAATCAATGAAGAAGAGGTTGGACTATGGCAGAGAAAGTTGAGAAATGGACGATGGAGAAAACCCATCAGAAGAAGAAGAGCAAGGTATTGGGACCGGTTGACTATTTGGTCCTAGGGTTCCCTGGCAACAAGTTCAATGGCAAGATCGCTCCCGAGCTGGAAAGGTTGGAGAAGAACGGGACGATCCGTATCATCGACATGGTGTTTATTCACAAGGACATCGATGGTAAGGTGGAAGCGATCGAACTAAAGGATATGGGCGGAGAGGCGGGAGACGCCTTCGGCAAGTTCGCTGGGAACATCAGCGAGCTGCTCTCCTTGGACGACATCGATGCCGTCGGAGCGGCACTACCATTGAACAGCTCTGCAGCGATCTTGCTGTATGAGAACACCTGGGCGGTCCGGTTCAAGGAGGCCCTAATCGATTCTGAGGCGATGCTAATAACTCAAGGCCGGGTCCCTGCCGATGTTATCGCGATGGTGTCCGAGCAAAAACAGTTGAGCGGGGAGTGATTGAAGATGAGAGGAAGAGGCGCAGCATTAGTGATCGGGATGAAGGCAGGAGAGAACAGGGCGAAACAAGAGGCGGCAGCGCAACAACAGGCGGCGGCAGCGGGTGCGGCCCAACAGAAGGCGGCCAGCTGAGGCGGCGGCCGCACGGCGGCACCAGCCCCGGCGGCAGCAGCAGCCGACCCCACGGAGCAGTTGAAGAAATTGGCCGAACTGCAGACCAGGGGATCATCTCCGGACGAGGAGTTCGCAGCCGCCAAGAAGAAGGCGTTGGGGATCTGAATAGGTATTCTCTTTGTCGAATAAAATAGATAGGAGGTGACAACAATGGTAGGAGCAGTGGGAAAAGTAGCGATTTTGAAAAAGCATGGGGATAAGAAGGATGAGAAGAAGTGAAATTCCTCTATGAAACACCGAGAGGATCTCGGGCGGCCTAGGTTGATAACTAGGTTCTAACCTGAGCTTAATTTCTTTTTTATATGTGAATGATGAAATAGATAGTTGAAGTCAAGGAAGACAATACCCTAATCTTGATTTATTTATATTAGGATATGATTATATTCCAAATTCGGGGAGACCCACCAATCCATCTTTTTCAATCGGATTTTCCTTCAATTGGTCTGATAAGTCCCGTACCTGATCACACTGTCCCTAAGAGCGTTAATGTTTTCCAGAGGCGTCTTGTATGGAAGCTCGCACCCTGGTGCGATGATCAGGCCAGGATCGTTACCCCACGCCTGCTATCACTTCCCTAACGTTTTCATGATCTCGACCGGTTTGCCCGTTAAACAGCAAATCGATGTGTTCTATTCCTGCCATGACCACGTGTTCTCCCCTTGAGCGATGCAAAAACCTCGGGCACGTTCAACGGCCTTCAGGTTGAGGTGCATCGCGGTCGGTTTGACCTCAAGCTGTGATTGCCAGAATGGGCTTGCGGCACAGTTATGCAATATAGTCCTAAGTCCGTGCTGATGATATGAATCCATTTCCATCGATAGGTATTTCCTGTCGAACTGTTCGTACATCTCCTGGCTGACAATCTCGCTTCCTGCCGTCCCATTCTCGATAAAAACATCCTCTACTCCTATCTCCATAATTCTTTCACCATAGGCCTTAGAGGATTCGGTTAAGGTCTTCAACAAATGGTCTATCATTTCCGGGTCGGTGAGGTATGCAATCAACAGGTTCTCCATTCCCACCAATTCCGAGGCGATCACCGTAGGTGAGTTTATACACCCAACAACCGGGACTTTACTACCATAGTGATTTACCATTTTTTTGCAGCCTTGATTGGCACCGACCACATCGGGTCCTTACAAGGGTCAATGGGCTGGACCTTTTCTAGATCAGACATGGGGAGGTACTGGTCCACTCGCGGATAGAAATCCCTTTCCGGGAACTTCCATTTCATACCATGTGCCTGAGCCTCGATCAAAATGTCGCCCCATCCCGCCATCACGTTATCGAACCCGATAGCGATCATAGCTTGCCATAGCCAGTTTGGAAAAGACCTCTGGATCGAAGAAGCCATCACGCATTTTCAACCCGGTGGACTGCAACAACAACTTCGCTGCCCCCAGATGTTGGTAGAAAAGAGGGATGCGGTCAGGAACCTGACCATCGAGGGCGGCGTGAAAGCGTTGAGCAGAATTCATGAATTCCATAATAGCAACCATCGAATAGTATCGAGAATATTAAACCATTGTGAAATCGTGTCACTGGTTAATAATTAAAAGAGGAAGGGTTAGCTGAATCTTTTTGGTCGCAGCGAACACTACGATCGCCGAAGGGGATGGTTGTTACCATTTCCGGCCACAAGTGCCCACCTGCCCCAAGTAGGATGACCACCGATCCAACCAAGTGATAGAATGAATGACGGACCATCCATGATTTCAACCGAGGAGATGCATATGTGTAAGGGACCCGTGAGGAACAGAGGTGCGCGATGACAAATGTGGACGCTCTTCCGATCAGGGCACTCCTCGTCCTCGTATCATATCATCACAGGAACACTGAGAAGATCGCAAGAGTATTGGCGGACGTGCTCGACGCGCCCATTAGATCCCCTCAGGATATCCGATCAGAGGATATCCAAGGATACGACCTGATAGGATTCGGTTCTGGCATCTATGATGGGATGCACCATAAGGAACTACTCTCCCTTGCTGAGAGGATGCCAGAGACTGACGGCAAGAGAGCGTTCTTGTTCTCCACGAGCGCCATAATCAACGATGATAAGGTCGCGAAGGACCATTCGGCCCTCCGAAGCAGGCTTCAAAAGAAGGGTTACGAGATCGTCGATGAGTTCGCTTGCAAGGGTTACAACACGAATAGCTTCCTCAAGTACTTCGGTGGGATGAACAAGGGCAGACCGAACCAAGAGGACATTGAACTGGCCGAGAGGTTCGCCCTAAATTTGAAGAGGAAGGACTATACGAAGAAATGATGGAAATGGACGATTGTCGAATGTCATTTAAATGGATGTTTATCAGTCTGAGATAGAATCGAAGGATTGGTGAGTTTTAATGGAATGTTTCATTTAGAGGTACTGGTTCTGGTATTGATAGATAGAAAAATCTAATAGAGAATAGAATAGGTTATTTCTTATGGAAAAGACGACCAAGCAGGCCACGAAGAAGGCAGTCGCCCACCCCGACCAGCACGTGGACAAAGCGGACGGGGAAAGCGCCGTGCTCGCGAACATCGCCGCGATGCCTGAACCGTATCGTGCCATGGGAGAGCGGATTCATGCCATCATCAGAGCGAGCGCGCCAGCCCTATCGCCGAAGGTCTGGTATGGGATGCCCGCTTATGCCAAGGACGGCAAGGTCGTCTGCTTCTTCCGCGGCGTGATCTTCTCGAACACCGAGAGGTACATGACGCTCGGCTTTACCGAAGAGGCGAACCTCGACGAAGGTCATATGTGGCCGACCTCGTTCGCGCTCATGGAGTTGACATCTGTCGAAGAGGCGAGGATCGGCGCGCTTGTGAAGAAAGCGGTGAGCTGAGCACTGAACCACCAACAGGACCCTTGCTAGAATTATTTCGGGGACCTCACCATGAACCATAGGTCCCATGGTCCCTGGCGGCCTGGACCAAGGCATGGACGTTCGCGGGAAGGGCGTCAGGTGGCAGTTCACAGGCCGTCCCCAAAATGTAACCGCATTTGCTGTCCCTTCCCTTGATCAATTGCTCCTTGGCCTGGTCGTAGACCTTTTTCGGGTTAGGCAGGATCATTATCTTCGTGTCGACCGACCCCATTATGGTCGCCCTGTCCCCGAACTCCTTCGCCAATAATGTCCGATGGGAAGACCTCCCTTCCTTTGTAACCGATGTGGAAGATCGTGAAGGGCGAGTATGGCACCTGGTCCCTGAAAAGCTTGTAAGAGGTCTCGTGGTTCCCGCATAGGTGATAGAGCAGTTGCGGTCCAGCACCCTTCCTCATCGCCTTGTCGACGAACGTTCTGAGATACTTCACCGAGAGCTCGTTGACGTCGGTGTCCGAGAATATGTCGTTGTTGGCCAACACCGACCCGGTCGAGATCATGGCCATCCCATAACGGTTCGCCATCAGTTCCGCCCCGTTGACAGCGACCTCGGTGTACTTTGAAACGAGCTTTTCGCAGGCATCCCTCTCCGTCATGGTCCACATGATGAAGTCGGCGATGCCGCATAGCTGTGCGCCACCACCGGTCAGGTCCGATGTGTATGTCATCGGGATGAACATCTTGGGCAAGTGTTCCTGGACATAGTCCTGGGCCTCGATCATGCGTCGTCCGGTCCATCCGTTCTCCATCTCCTTTAGGTCGGGGACCTCCAGTTTGTCGACGGCCTCGATGTCCTGGATGGTGGGTTCCTTGACCACCGGGGGAAGATAGGGCTTGAACTCGATCTGGGCACCAAGCTCGGCCACCCAAGGTAATGAGAAATACCAATGGGTGACCGGGAGGAGGT
The DNA here is from genome assembly GCA_963789555.1 of Methanomassiliicoccaceae archaeon. Classification (GTDB taxonomy): domain Archaea; phylum Thermoplasmatota; class Thermoplasmata; order Methanomassiliicoccales; family UBA472; genus JACXTP01. The sequence goes on from CAWBKY010000005.1 coordinate 148,063, forward strand.
CGTACATCTCAGAGGCGTTCGCGACACATCTCGCCCCAGCGCAGGGTTGGTATAGAAATCGTTGATGGTGTATCCAGTTATGAGGGCGGCATGGGAGAGCATCATGGGGTCGACGTCGATCCTGTCGAAGTTGGAACCGGTGAACGGGCTGGCGAACCTCTTCTCCGCATGTTTGTGCCATTTCTCGTTCACGGATGGAAAGATCGCGTCAGGATTTGGGTCCATACCACCTGCAACATACCATCTCGAATATAGATTATCCCAGATTTTATCTTGAGATTCTAGGATCGTCCTCATCTTATTTTATATCGATTAAATATAATTAATTGACCAGGGAGGTGGGTTCATTTTAATTTGATGAGGCGATGACGGGGAAAGTCCGTTCAAATAGGTTCTTAAATAAGGCATAGGTCATTTTTTCATTGGTGCACCGATGAAGGTCGAGCTCTATCATGCCTCGAAATATGGGAACGGAGAGAGGGTGGCGGAGGAGATCAAGCGACTCATGGCGACCCATGGTATCGAGGTCCTCAACCATCATGTGGACGATGCCAAACCGAAGGAGTTGCCATCCGCCGATTTATTCATCTTCGGCTCCCCGACGCATTTCGGAAAGGCGCCCGGAAACATGGTCCGTTTCCTGAAGAAACTGGACCTTCCTCCGGGGATCGAAGTATGCGGTCTTCGCCACCTGCAGCGCCGCCAGACCTGACAAGAGGACAGGGAAGATGCCATCGGAGGAGGAGCTGGAAAAGATGCGACGAACCATCCCGATGATGGACGAACAACTGATCGCCAAAGGCATGAGGAAGTTGGCAGAGATGAAGGTCTTCGTCCAACCTGAGCAGATGAAGGGCCCTTTGGAAGAGGGCTGGCAGGATATCGCCGAGGCCTTCGTGGCGAGGATCTTTGAAATGACCTGATGACCAAGAGCCATCGATCACCGGTCTCTGAGCGCCAATTTACATGGAGTGGGGCCGCGAAAATCATGCCTTCCCCTTTTCGACGAGATCCGATATTTCCAGTCCAGCCTAGAGTGCCTAACCCGTCTCCCGATGCTTTTGACCGAACATCGGACCCGCCCGAACGATTCCAATCCATCCTGCCAATGGGTCAAAAGACCTATATGGACCAGGCAGACATAATGCGGCCGATGCGAGAGGGCAACCTGGAGAGGCGGGATGTGGCGTTGCTGCATGTGCTGATGCGCGACTCGAGGGCGACGGAGCAACAGGTCTCCGGAATAACTGGAATGCCGTCGGGGGAGGTGGCGAAGCGAACCGAGGCCATGGTGGAGGCGGGCGTCATCCGCTCATTCACGACCAAGCCCTCCCTGACCTCCCTGGGCGCCATCAGTGTCCTGGTGTACGGTAAGAGCCGGCTTTCCACCTTGGAGGAGGCGAAGGACCACCTGATATCCAATGACCGAGTGGCCTGGGCCGCCCTTTCCGGAGCGGGCAGGCTTTATGTGGCCCTGCACCTGCCCGACCCAAAGGAGAAGGACGCCCAATTGCGCAAAGTGGAGGGGGAGGCCATGCTGCTCCGTCCCACCGCAGCGGTGCGCGACCTGTTCGGCTCCCAACCTGGCGCTCATGATTACGATCAATTGGAATGGGGGATCGTCCGATCTCTTTCAAAGGACTCACGCAAACCCGTCGAGGATGTCGCCAGAGAGCTGGGGCGAGCCGTGGAGGAGGTGGATGGTCATCTTCGCAGGATGATGCAGGACGGCCTCCTGGACTTCTCCATCGAGTTCGACCCGAACCAGTGCGCCAACCCCATGTGCCTTTTCCATGTGGAGACCATCGATCCATACGCATTGGAGGACCGGGTGAGGATGGTGATGGAAAGGAATGCCCCGGCCCTACTGTTCTTCAACACCTATTCCAACGTCAGGCAGCTCATGACCACCATGGCCATCCCCCAGGACTTCGAGGACCTGCGGAGCATCATGCGTTCCTTGAGGGGGGAGGGCGGCTTCGGATATGTGGAGGCGAACCCCATCCTGTCCTCTTGCCTGATGGACACCTGGAGGGACAAGATGGTCATGGAGAAGGGAGGTCCAGCACGGAGGAAAAGGTAAAATGGTCGGGTCACATTATCGAAAAAGAAGGAGTAGGATGCTTTGGTAAAATGGTACGGACTGCCGTTGGGCGTCAAGGCCCCTGATTTCCAACTGCCCAACGAGTGCACCAATATGGTCCACCTGGCAGAGCTGACCGGGAAAAAACCGGTGCTGCTTGCCTTCTACTGCGCAGATTTCGGGCCGATGTGCGCGGTGGAGATGATCGGGCTCCGCGACCGTTATGACAAATTCGGCCCCCTATGCCACCTGTTGGCCATCAGCACCAACACCACCTACTCTCATGGCGCATGGTCTGAATCGTTGAAGCTCCCCTTTCCATTGCTGAGCGACCTGGACGGGACGGTTTCCAAGGCCTATAACGTCTGGCCACCTAAAGAGCTGGTCGACCTAGAGGGGCGGTCGTTGCGAGCGGTCTTCATCCTCGACCGAGAAGGTATGATAAGATATTGCTGGGCCCCGGACGACCCAGGGCTGGAGCCGAACTATGCGGAGCTCCTAGATGTGCTTAAGGAGCTTGAGAACGGACCATAGGCACCAAAAGGGTTTTCATAAGGAAGATGGGTACGAGTGAGGCATGGAACAGGCGAAAGTGCCAGCTGTTGGTTCCAAAGCCATCGACTTCGAGCTTCCGGACGAGATGGGGCGCCCTTTACGGTTCAGCTCGGTCTGGTCCCAGGGACCGGTGCTTTTGCTCTTCTATCCCACCGACTTCGGCATGCACTGCAGCCTGCAGATGGGCCAGGTCCGGGACAACTACCAGCGGTTCCAAGACCTGGGCGTCACGGTCCTGGGCATCAGCACCAACACCATCCATTCCCATGGCACGTGGCAGATCGAACCTGCGTTTGCCCTTCCATCTGGTGAGCGACATCGACGGGAAGGTGGCCCGAAGCTATGGCATGATGTGCCCGGAGGACAGCTGGCTCAAGGGCCGGTCCTGTCGGAGCGCCTTCCTGGTGGGCAAGGACGGGGACATCCTCTACACATGGTTGCCGCCGGACCAGTCCTACACCCCAGACATCGATGGCCTCTTCGAGGACATCCGACAGGCCTTGGGGGTATGACCGGCCAAACGCGGGTTCTTTATGATAAGCTTTGAAGAATCTCGGGAGACCTGACGCTCCTGGCCCAAGAGCTCCAGCGGGCAGGAGTGCAAAGGGGAGTCGAAGGCCAAGGTCTCATATTCTCCACCCTCGCCCGATATGTTGATGCCGCTTCGTCTGGAGACGACCTTGAGGTCGCCGATGGCCTTCTCATCGATGACCCGTCCCAACCAATCCTGGTCCAGTCCTTCGGCGAAGGTGCCGACGATCATGGCCCTGACCCCGGCCTGCACCATGTCGCGCAGCAGCATCTCCTGGTCCTTGCGCCATAGCGGCGAGAAGCAACGCAGGCCCAGCCCTTCGCACACCCGGTTGATGCGGTCCCATTGGTAATCGGATGCGATGGCACCGGTGATCACGCCATCGACCTCCAGACCTGCGAGCGCCCCTCTCAAGGCCTCAAGGTCCTCATCCTCCTGACCGCTAGATGGTACGCTGACCAGTTCCTTCCCCATGGACTGGGCATGGAGCGGGACGGTGTCCAGGTTCAAGGTGTGGAAGAGCATGGCGTAGGGGTCCTGGGGCACTATCGTGACCAAAAAAGGGACCTCCTGACCGCTCTGCTCCATGAGATAGGTGGCATAGGTAGAGTCCTTACCGCCCGAGAACAACGAGGCCAGCCTCATGATGCCTTGAAGGTCGTGACCGCTAATGAACCTTTAGACCATGTCTCTCAAACCAAATATATCCCCAATATCATGTCCAGGACATGTATTGCGCCAAGTGCGACAAGACCATCCCGGACGAGCGGCTCCAGGAGATCGGCGCGAAGCTCGCCGAGCAGTTCGGCGACGATTCGCTGAGCAAGGGGGTCTGCCCGGTCTGTGGCACCAGGCTGATGAACCCAAAGAGGAAGGCGAAGTGACATGCGCATCGAGGAGATGACCAGGGATGAGTTCGTGGCGGCGGTGGCCAAGCGCCCAGTGGTGATCGTTCCCTTCGGGGCCTGCGAGGCACACGGCCCGCATCTGCCACTGGGGACGGATTCCTATCAACCGGAGGCACTGGCCGATGAGGTGGCGGGACGCCTGGGGGGATTGGTGGCCCCGATGGTCCGGTACGGACAGCACAGCTCCACCAAGAAGATGCCAGGTACGCTAGGCGTCCGTATGGAGACGCTGAAGGCCCTGGCCATCGACATCATGGAATCGCTCATCGCCAACGGGATCGACAAGATCGTCCTGGTCTCGGGGCACGCGGGCACCATCCATCTGGCCGCCTTGAAGTCCGCCTGCGAGGAGATCGTGGAGCGACATGAGGTGCGACTTGATGATGCTGACCGACTACGATATCGCCTTCAAGTTCATCCCCGAGTACTGCGGGGAGGAGCCGGACGGCCATGGGGGGACGATCGAGACGGCACGGGTCATGGCCATCCGACCCGACCTGGTCGAAGAGGAGACGGGGCAAGGGCAGTCTGCACCAGCTCCAACTACATGGTGGTCTGCCACCCGGAGGACCACTATCCCGATGGCTTATGTCGGTGACGCCAAGAAGGCGACGCAAGGAGGTGGGGGAGGAGATAAACAAGCACATCGCCGACGAGCTGACCAAGCTGATCCAGGAAGAACTTCGAGGTATGATCATGTCGGAGCTGAAACGCCAAGCGGCGGAGAGGGCGGTCGGTTATGTCAAGGACGGCATGGTGGTTGGGCTGGGACAGGCAGCACCGCTTATTTCGCCGTGGAGGCGATCGGTCGACTGGTCGATCAAGGCCATTCTCTGAGGGGCGTGCCGACCTCAAAGGCCACAGAGGACCAGGCCAGGAAGTGCGGCATCCCTCTCCTCGAGCTGGACCAGGTGGACAGGATCGATGTCACCATCGATGGCGCCGACGAGGTGGACGGCCGAATGGACCTGATCAAAGGACTTGGTGGGGCGCTGCTCCGGGAGAAGATGGTGGCCTACATATCCAACCAGCAGGTGATCGTGGTGGACGACTCCAAACTGGTGTCCAAGTTGGGTCAGAAGGCCCCGTTGCCGGTCGAGGTGGTGCCTTTCGGGCATAAGCGGACCAGGAAGCACTTGGAATCGTTAGGATGTCGTGCAGAGCTCAGAGGAGGTCAGACGCCTTTCGTCACCGATAACGGTAACCTGATCTATCATTGCCGCTTCGAATGCATCGACGACCCTTATGAGCTGGAGCTGCAGTTGAAACAGATACCAGGAGTGGTGGAGACCGGCCTGTTCCTCCGCCTTGCCACGAAAGTGGTGGTCGCAGGCGAGAGGGGCATCGAGGTCAGGGAGAGGTAGTTCAGTCCTCTGCCCTGGCCTGTGTCTTCAGAAGCTCTATGTTCGCCTCGATGCGCTCGATGCGCTTCCGTTCTTCCTTCTCCAAGGTCTCGATTATCTTGTCCCAAGGAATGGCCAGCTTATAGGCGTGAACGGGACGGCCCTTGCCTTCCTTCTTTAGGTCCCGTTTGATCACCCATTTGCGCCGACGCAGCTCCTGCATGGCTATGGAAACCTCTGGTTGCCTTAGCTGGGTGGACAGCTCTATGTCCACAGAAGTGGTCTCCTCTTTCTTCCTTAGGTATGCCAGGGTCTTTGCCACGTTCTTAGGCATCCCTGTACCCATGAGGATCTCCACTAACTGCTCGTCCTTCTTGTTAAATCCCCTCTCGACCAAACTCAACGCCTCCCCTTAAATTGAAACGGTTTCTTGCTTTCGCAATTAGAAGATTTATTATGTGCAAGATATAAATCATTTTCTATTTATGATTAATATTGAAATGCCTGGATAAGATACTGGCTATGTAATTTTATTGCGTGCCATTAACATAAATGCCACTAAATTATTTCCCATCTGGATAGGTTGTGTTTTCATTTTATAATAATATCATTATAGATATAAATTACGAATGAGGTCTGACCTTACCGTCCCGATCGGCCCCGATTTGGTTCGGCACGAGGCCGGTCGCTTGTCCCTTGGACATCGAAGAAACAGTTCTGGATAATACCCTCGGAACCAATAGCCAGATATATACCAGATATCTCATCTTCTGTAATACTTTAAATAATATATCAGTATTAGGGCATTTTGCTTCCAAGGGTGTTACGCTATGAAGATGCCCAGGTCAATTAAAACTTACTGTCCTTCATGCAAGGTCCATACCGACCATGAGGTCGAAAGGGTCAAGAAAAAGAAGGCCAGCGAGCTCAAGTGGGGTCAGAGACGATTCAGGCGGGCCACCTCCGGTTATGGAGGTTTCCCAAGGCCTAAGCCTGAGGGTCGCGAAAAGCCCACCAAGCGCGTAAACCTACGTTACCGCTGCAAGAAATGCAAGAAGGCCCACCAGAAGACCTGCTTCCGGGCCAAGAAGTTCGAGCTGACGGAGTGAGCGATATGACCCACACCAACAATTTCGTTAAGATCAAGTGCGCTGACTGCGGGAACGAGCAGATAGCGTTCAAGAAGCCAGCGACCAATGTCGCATGCCACGTATGCGGCTCTACCCTGATCAAACCCCGTGGCGGTCACGGGGAGATGAAGGGCGAGCTGCTTGAGGTGGTCGACTAATGCCCAAGACCAGCGAGTTCCCGGAGGAAGGCGAGCTCGTTGTGTGTACTGTACAGAACGTAAAAAACTTTGGTGCCTTCGTCACCCTTGACGAGTACGGCAACAAGGAAGGTTTCATCCACGTCCGCGACGTGGCCACGGGCTGGGTAAAGTACATCCGTGACTATGTGCGCGAGGGACAGAAGGTGGTCTGCAAGGTACTCGGCGTCGATACGTCGAAGGGCCACATCGACCTGTCCTTGAAATCGGTCAACGAGCACCAGCGCCGGGACAAGATCCAAGAGTGGAAGAACGAGACCAAGGCGGAGAACCTCCTCAAGATCGTGGCCGAGCGCCTGAACCGTACCCCGGAGAGCTGCTTCGAGGAGTTCGGCTTTGACCTGGTGGAGAACTATGGCACCTTGTATGGGGCCTTCGAAGCCTGCGCGGCGAACAAGGACGCCCTCAAGGAGCTCGGCATGTCCGGCCCCTGGACCTCTGTGTTCTATGAGGTCGCGCTAGAGAACGTCACACCGCCCTTCGTGCAGATATCCGGTTACCTGGAGGTCAGATGCCCCGCCCCGGACGGCATAGACCGCATTCGGACCGCCATGATGGCCGGCGTGGAGATGTATCCCGAACATGTCACTATCCAATACATCGGTGCCCCACGCTACCGCGTCGTGGTCACCGCAGAGGATTACAAGGAGGCGGAGGACATGTTGAAGGATGTGACCAGCACGGTCATCGCCTCAATCAAGGACGCCGAGGGGGAAGGCTCTTTCTCGCGCGAGGCCAACAAATAGGTCGGCGCGCAAATCTTATCCGTAGGCGGTTCACATAGGGGTGCAGAGGCGTAAATGCGAACGACTTTACGTAAATGTCCATTGTGCAAGGAATACACCTTGAAGGACACCTGTCCCAGGTGTGGGGTCGGGACCGATGTGCCCATACCGCCACGCTATTCGCCGGAGGACCGGTACGGCAAGTACAGAAGGATGATGCGTCAGGAGTGGAGGGAGAGAAATGGATGACATTATTATGATCACCAGCGAGGAGCCGGAACTGAACGAGCCCATCATGATAGAGGGTCTGCCCGGCGTCGGTAACGTGGGCAAGCTGGCGGCGGAGCACCTGGTGGAGCAGCTGAAGGCGACCAAGTTCGCCGAGATTCACTCCAAGTACTTCCCGCCCCAGGTACTGCTGGACGACGATGGCGTCATCCGTCTGGTCAGCAACGACCTTTACTATGTGCGCGGGGAGGGCGAAAGGCCGGACCTGATCATATTGGTGGGCGACTATCAGGGCCTGACGCCGGAGGGCCAGTACGAGCTCTCGGACTTCATGCTCAAGGTCGCCATGGACCATAAGGTGAGGCGCATCTACACCCTGGGAGGCTATGGCATCGGGCGCATGGTGGAAGAACCCCGCGTGCTCGGGGCCGCTACCTCCATGACATTGGTGGAGGAGATGAAGGAGAAGGGCGTGGTCTTCTCCAAGGGCGAGCCGGGAAGCGGCATAGTCGGGGCCTCCGGATTGTTGCTCGGGCTGGGCAAGGTGCACGGCATGGAGGCGGTATGCCTCATGGGGGAGACCTCGGGTTACTTCGTCGACCCGAAGGGGGCTGAGGCGGTCCTACGCATATTGTCCGCGCTGCTCAACGTAGAGGTGGACTTCAGCGCATTGCAGGACAAGGCGCAGCAGATCGATGTGATAACCTCCAAGCTCAAGGAGAATGAGGCGCCGCAGGAGAAGCGCCGCGAGGACCTGGGTTACATCGGTTGAACCGTCCAAACCATTTAAAAATTAAAATTTTCAATAGTAATTAAAAATAAAAAAAAGGGGAGGTAATCGTGACCTCAGCCTCAGAATGTGCACCCCATCCCATTCTGACAGGCCTACTTCTTGAGATATTTCTGCTCCATCTCTTCGATGGCTGCTAGCGTTTTCTCTGCCTCTTCCATCCTTTTCATCTTGTCCGCCACTAGATCCAGACGGTCATAGATGAGGTCCCTGATGGCTGCCCTTATCGCCTCCGACCGGGACGGGAAGTCGTCGACCTTCACCAGGAAGTCCAACGCTCTGATGTACCGGGCTGGAAGCCTAAGGGTCACTTTTTCGAGGTCTGTGTCCTCCATAGCCGCCCCCAAGGAATTAAAGAGGTCTATTCGACCTTCTTTGTCTGACATTGTATGTCTGAGTGACTATAAATAACTTCGTTAAAAAACGCATGAAATCGGATGTGTTGGCTCGATCGTTTTGATCGACTGGAAGGTGCACAGAGAATCGAGGGTGAAATTACACCGAACGAAAATAGGGAACAAATGCTATATATGGTGATGCATTTAGGAGGAAAACACCCCGACTTAGCTCAGACTGGCTGGAGCGGCTGACTGTAGTGGGTTCACCGGTTCGCCGGTACTTTAACGCCGATATCAGCAGGTCCCCGGTTCAAATCCGGGAGTCGGGACCAATAATATCTCACGCGCGGCCTCGCTCCATCAGGCCCCGTATGGCACCTTCGCTCCTATCAAGGACCTCGTTCTCGTCGAAGGTCAGTATCTTGCGGTCTCTCATCACTACCGCGCCGTCGCATATGACCGTTTTGACGTTGGAGCTGTTGCCGGAGTAAACGAGGTTCGACACCATCGTTCCCGGCCGCAACGGCCGCAGGTTCGGAGCCCTCCCATCCAGGATGACCAGGTCCGCCTTCTTCCCGATCTCGATGGAACCGATGGAGTCGGCCATGCCCACCGCCTTAGCGCCTCCGATGGTGGCCAGGTCCAACACTTGCTGCGCCGGCAGCACCGTCGGGTCCCATCGATAGCATTTCTGCAGCAGGGCCAGCATCTTCATGTCCGCCATCATGTCCATGCTATTGTTGGTGGTCGACCCGTCCGTCCCTATGGAGACGTTGACACCGTGGACGAACATCTCCGGGAGCGGCGCCACACCGCCGGTGGCCAGCTTCATGTTGGACACGGGACAGGTCGAGACCGAGCAGCCGTTGCGCCCCAAGGCCTTGACCTCGTTGATGGTCAGCCAGGCTGCATGGGCGGCCAGGCATCTCTCGCTCAGCACACCGATGGACTCGAGGTGCTCGGCCGGCCTCATACCGGTGCGGGCCTTGTGATCATAGACCTCCTTCCTCGTCTCGCTCAGATGGAAATGCATCAGCGCCCCGGTCCTCTTGGAGAAGTCCTCGGCGCCCTGGAACGTCTCGTCGGAACAGACGTAGACGCCTTGTAGACCGATGCCTGGTGTGACCCTCGCCTCATCCTTATGGTCCTGATGGAAGCGCTTGCAATTGTCCAGCGGTACCCCCTTCTGGGTGGTGTACTGCTGGTCTAGAACGGCCCAGCAAAGCACGCCACGGATGCCGCTCTCCACCACCGCCCTGGCGATCACATCCTCGGCATAGTAAAGGTCGACGAAAGTGGTCGTGCCCGAGCGGACCATCTCCATCAGCCCCAACTGGGCCCCTACCGATATGTCCTCGTCCTTGCGGTCCGAGTCAATAGCGAACACCCGGTCCAGGAAGGTGGGGAACGGGACGTCGTCGGCCACCCCCTTCATGATGGACATCGCCACATGGTTGTGGGTGTTGATGAGCCCGGGGATGACCATGTCCCCCTTGGCGTCGATCACCTCGTCGGCCCCGCCCTGAACGGTGCCGATCCGCTTGATGATGTTGCCTTCGACCAGGACATCGCCCCGGAGGATCTCCCTCTTTGCGTTCTGGGTGATGATGTTCGCATCCTTGATCAATAGGCTCTTCATCGCCCTGGGAAGGGTTTGGGGCCCATAAATAGTTCCTCACAGACCCATACGAAAGGTAGAAATCATCGCTACCCGTGATATGCCCTTGAGGGCCGATGGGCGGCGGAAAAATGACAACCCTGACTTTCTTGGGCACGGGCGGAGGTCGTTTCGCCACCATCTACCAGGTCAGGGGAACCGGGGGCATCTATCTCAAGGACGGGGTGAACGTGCACATAGACCCAGGTCCAGGGGCATTGGTGCATATGGCCAGGTTGAAGATGGACCCGGCCAAGACCGATGCGGTCATCATATCCCACTGCCATCCCGACCATTACACCGATGCGGAGGTGTTGTTGGAAGGCATGACCCGGGGGGGATTGAAGAAGCGGGGAGCGCTCATCGGGAGCAGGACCGCGCTCGAGGGGGAGAACGGTCACGGGCCGGCCATCTCGAGATACCACCATGGACTGCCGGAGCGCGCTATGGTGGTGGGAAAAGGGGACCGGTTCAACATCGGCGCCCTCGACGTGGATGTCCTCGGCACCAAACACAGCGACCCGAGCGGGGTGGGGTTCAAGTTCAACACCAGCGCCGGGGCCATCTGCTACATGAGCGACACCGAGATGGACCCGGAGGTGACGGCGCAGCACAAGGGGGCCAGAGTGTTGATCTTGGCGCTAACGAGGCCATTGCATTCCAGGGTGCCGCAGCATCTGTGCACGGAGGATGCCGCCGACATCGCCAAGGAGATCCGACCGGAGATGGTCCTGCTCACGCATTTCGGCGCCAAGCTGATATACGAAGGCGTGGGCAAGCAGGCCCAGTACATCGAAAGGGAGTCGGGCGTAAGGACGGTGGCGGCCGAGGACCTCATGACCGTGCACCTAGGCAGGGGGATACGCTTTTCTGGAAGGAAAGGGGAAGGGCAGGATGAAATGCTGGACGAGGGCGTCGACCCTGCCCAATTGGACTAGACCTCCCTCGCATCCTTCCGATGTCCAGTGCTATTTAAACCATATGCAATCGCTCTATGAAGCTCTAATGTAGGCGCCCAAGAGAGGGGTCAGGACCTCAGGTAACGATGGTCGGACGCGCCCCCTACATAAGTTATTTAAAAAAGGGCGCGCGATTCGCGTGTGATGATCATCTGCCTCATATCAGGCTTTCTGGGCAGCGGTAAGACCACGCTCATGATCGACCTCGGAAAAAGATTGGGAAAGAAGGGGAAACGCGTGGCCATAATCGTCAACGAGGTTGGCGAGGTGGGCGTGGACGGGGCGTTGATCGACGCCTATGGGCTGAACAGCGTGGAGCTGACCGAGGGATGCATATGCTGCTCCCTCTCTGGGAGCTTGCAGAACACGCTCAGAGTGGTCGCCAATGATTACAAGGCGGACATCATCTTCATCGAGCCCACTGGGATCGCCCTGCCCTCCAAGATCAATGGCATCATCCGAACCTCGATGGTGGAGCACGAGAGCAAGCTTGGCATATGTGTGGTCGACGCGTTCCGGGCACCCCGCATCTATCAGGAGGCCGAGCTGTTCTTCCGAAGGCAGATCGAGGACGTGGACCTGGTGGCGGTAAACAAGATGGAACTGGTGAGCCCAGAGCAACTGGCAGAGGTGGAGGAGCTGGTAGGCAGGCTTAACCCCAAGGCGACGGTGCTGAGGATGTCCGCCAAGGAGGACCGAGGCGTGGAAGCGATCGAGGTGCGTCTGGTGGACCGGATGGGGGGAGGAGCATGAGCGAGGACTCCAAGGAACTGGCACATGCTGGGAGCTTCGGGATGGAGGTCCACTTCCATGACAACCATTGCAAGAGGTCCAGCTTCGTCAAGGTGCTCACCGGCATGATATTCGATATAGCAAAACAACTGGAGGCCAAAGGTGGCATGATCGGCCATGTCAAGCTCATCGCCCAGACCGACGCCGGTTTCGTGAAGATGAGCGTGGTCGACATCAGACTGGGCGTGGAGACCGTGGACGAGCTGAAAGGAGATGCGAGCAAGAAGGGCTCGATCAAGCTGATGGCGGTCGTCCTTGGCCTGGAGGACGGCACGGTCGAGGAGACCGTGGAGGAGGCGCTGACGCACCTGGGAGGTTGCATGGACTATCACCTCGCCGGGCATGACTGCGATCACGATCACTGAAAGAGAGGAGGAAACTGGATGTACGGAATTTCAATAGACCTGGGAACCAGCGGCACGAGAATGCACGCGATCGACCTCAAGAGCGGACAGATCATATCCACGGCCATAACGGTAAGGCACCCCATGCCTGGCGCGAACGTCATGGACCATCTTACCTTCTGCATCAACGTGGACCAGAACCTGGGCCACCGTTTGATGGTGGACACGGTCAACAAGCTCATCAACATGCTGGAGATCGACAAGACCAAGGTGGAGAGATTGGCGATCTGCGGCAACCCCATCCAGCTATCCATTTTCCAGAACATGGAGATCAGGGACCTGGCCTTTGCGGGGGAGAGGGCTTTGAAGACGAGGGGCGTGGAGCACCAGAAGCGCGATGCGAAGGTGATCCCCTCGGAGAATCTAGGGATAGACCTGGGCGGAAGGACCGCCGACCTGTTCGTCCCACCGGCCATCCGACATGAGATCGGTGCGGACGCATTGGCGATGATGTACAAGACCGGGTTGCTGGAAATGAAGGAGAACTGCCTTGTCACCGATTACGGGACGAACGCTGAGATGGCCTTGAAGGTCGGTGACGAGATATATACTGGATCGGCAGCGGCAGGGCCGGCCATGGAAGGGCAATCGGTCCATTTCGGCATGCTCGCCTCCCCTGGCGCCATCTGCGACATCGATTTCGAATCCTATTGGCGTTGTAAGGTCATCGATGAAAACCTGAACACGGTTCAAGGGGACCTCGTGGAGATCAACTCTGGCAACGTTGTGGAGGAAGGTGCTATGCACGGACAGGCCAAAGGCATAACCGGCACCGGCGTGGTGGCCGCGATCGCCACCGGTCTGGACAACAATAACATCCAGGCCCCACGTTTCACGACCATCGATGGGAAGATACACCTGCAGGATGGCATCTTCCTCGATCAGAAGGATTTCCTCGAGGCCTCGAAGGCGTTCGGTGCCATGCGGGCAGGTCATTTCACTTTATTGGAGCATGCAGGCATCAAGTTCGACGAATTGGATACGATGTATATGTCTGGGGCCTCAGGCACATATGTGGACGCTTTGAAGGCACAGAGGGTCGGACTGCTGCCCGCCACACCGAAGAAGATCTACCAGGTCGGTAACACCTCTTTGGCGTTGGCAACGGACATCGTAAGGGACCCCGAGCTGATGGACGTCCTACAGGTGACGGCAAATTCCATCCGGGCCAACCATGTGATGTTCGCCATGGACAAGGTCTTTGAGACGCTCTACCTACAGGAACTTGGGATGTGGCAGGAGGGTATGCCGGTCGAGACGTACAACTTCTTCTTGCGCAGCATGGGCATACAGGAGCTTCCGAGCAAGATAAGGCCAGCCGAGGTCCATCGCATAGTGGACCGAGACATCCCCGTCTTGGGCAAGAAGGGACTGAAGATATTGAGGGACATCGGACTCAATATAACCGGTCGCTTCGATGGCTGCATCGGTTGCCGGAAATGTGAGGAGGAGTGCCCCGAGAACGCCATCACCATAGATGAGAAAGGCGGTGAATATGTCATATCCGTGAGGTCGGACCTTTGCAACGGCACTGCCTGCCTGCGCTGCGACCGGATCTGCCCTGAGAAGGTATTCGTGTTCAAGGACCTCCGGATCGAGGAAAAGAAATGAGGGGTTGAATATGGTAATTGAGGAGATCGACCTTTATCAGCTGAGGGCGGAGAGCCTCGCCATATACCTGCCAGGAGACGATTGTGGCAAGTGTGGGGTCCGCATCCTGCTCCCAGCTTGCGAAGGACATCTGCGAGGGCAAGGGAAAGGCGACCGCCTGTCCTTCAATCAAAAAGATCCTTGCGGAGACGATCGATGCGATCGCCGAGATGAGGATGAGCCTGCCGGAGAGCGACCCCATGCTGCTCAAGACCGGTTCAGGTCTGATCGAGCTCAACTCCCCCGACCAGAACGCGCCGGTCTTCGTGACCGCCGATTCCATCGTGACCGTGGACGTTTTGAAACGGATATTTTCCCGAACGAAGGTGGCCGCGTTCATGGTCCCGGTGGACACCCAAGGCTATACCTTGGACAATGCCGTTACCGAGCGTACATTTTCGCCTATGGGGGTAATGAAGGCCTTGATGGACAGCGGTGTCGCATCTAAGGCCCAGACGCGGAAGCTCATCATCCCAGGATTGGCCGCAGGAATGGAGAAGAACATCGAGAGGGCCGCGCGATGGACCGTCGAGGTGGGACCGGTGAGCGGGTTCGAGCTGCCCATCTTCCTAGCCGCAAAGGAATAAATCTTCTTTCATCTTATATTTTATAATTCACATTAGCTGATACTTTTACCACTTATTATGCTTCAGAAGGTCGTCCACCTCCATAGATGGCGTAGGTTCCGACGAAGTTGACGCATGTCCATACGTAAATCTTCGGACCTTCGATAGTGACCATGCTGAATGACATCCCCTTGCTCAGTGCAAATGGACATCATTCCAGTATCGTCCTAGACCGGTCGAAATGACTTTCAATCCAAGGCAAGATACATCATTGATGTTCGAGTTTTATCAAAACATGATAGAAAAATTAAAAAAAAAATAAAAAAGGAAGGATGAGGTGAAACTCATCCAGTTTAGAGGCCGTAGTTCTTGGGGTTGAACATCGGGACGTTCTTGTACTCTTTGAGGCACATGTCCTCGAACTTGGCTGCGGAGTCTGGGCACGCCTTCAGGTCAGCTGCCACTTTGGTCAGCATGTCCTTCTCGTGCTTGCTCAGCTTCAAGCCGCCCTTGGAGGCGCTCGCAGTGATCAAGTCCGTCGCCTTCTTACCGGCTTCCAGCGAGCGGTTGTAGGGCTCGTTGCCCGCACCGACGATGGCCTGTCCGATCTCGTAGGCGTTGTCGTACCTCAAGCAGAAGCCCTCGGGGCTCCTGAAAGAGTCACAGGTGGCGTACATGTCCCTGAGGATCTTGTCCTGCTTCAGCTGCTTGGCCGTGTTCATCAACGCAGCCTCGTAGCCGATCACACCTAGCCAGCAGGCCACGGATGACCCACCGAACTCGGGGTGGTACTCGACAGACTCGTTGGACCACAGGTCGCACACCTGGGCGATAAGGTTACCCATCAGGTCCGCGTGAGCGTCCTGGGCGCCCTTACCCTCCTGGGCGGACGGCTTTCCGGATATGGACTTCAATATCGGTCCCTCGTATCCGCAGTCCTTGTCAGGTCCAGTGGCACCGCACTCGTATGCGATCAACGTCCTTGCGGAAGCGATGCAGCGGGTGGTGGCAGCGAAGGTCCTGGGGATATCCCTGTCCAAGTATCCGCCGGCCATGAACATCGAGGTGTTGGCACCGGCGCAGTTCGTGTCACCGCCAGCGATGACCTTGTTCTTCTTGGCGATGTCGACGATCTGGGGCCAGATCCACTCCATGTCAATCGCGCCCAGGTAACCGATGGCGAACAGCCATCCCTTGATGTCCTGGTGCAATATGGCGTAGTCAGCGACCTCCTTGCCACCCATCGTCTCGATGGACAGCACATCGGCACCGTTCTTGGCGGCGACCTCGAAGGACTCAATGGTCTTCTCTGGGTAGTCGTGCACCTTGTCCATTCCGGGGCGCATACCGATTTCGGCGAGCCTCGGGTCGGCGCAGGTGTGGCGGATAGACAGAGCGATGCCGTACTCATCGTGGTACTTCTGCATGAGCTCCTTCTGTCCGGCAACGACCGGCTTGGCGAACTTGTCCACATCGTTGACCATCTGGAATATCCACTCGTTCTCGAGCTGAACCGCTGGGAAACCTAGGGTAACCGCGCGGTCCAAGATATCCTTGGTTATGTAGTCCACATACTCCCTGGTCAGGCTTGCTGGGTTCTTCTCAGCGCCGGGCCTTGGAGCGAAGTTGATCTCAGGCACAACGGTGCCGGCACCAACTTTCTGTCCCAATCCATAGGAGAGCGGGTATTTGGCCTCACCGAAGACCAT
Source organism: Methanomassiliicoccaceae archaeon (assembly GCA_963789555.1). Lineage (GTDB taxonomy): Archaea > Thermoplasmatota > Thermoplasmata > Methanomassiliicoccales > UBA472 > JACXTP01. Next base: position 164,629 of record CAWBKY010000005.1, read on the forward strand.
GTCGTCCGCGCTCTTGTACTCCATTTTGGTGAATCTCTTTATAGCCATCTAGATCACCCCTTCACCACATCGTCCCACTTCATGCGGATCTTCTTCCAGTCCCAGCCCTCGACGGCCTTTCCGACCAAGGCAGGTCCCTGTGCAGCCGCAGCGGCGTAAATACCGGTGGGGTATGACTCCACGAAGGCACGGTTAACCGCACCGCCCGCGCAGATGAACGGAATCTCGATTCCGACCTCACCCAGGCGCTCTGCGATCCTTGGGAACGCAGACATGGTGGTTGTCATCAATGCAGTCCCAGTGACCACATCGGGCTTCTCCTTCTCGACCATGGCAACAACGTCCGCTACTGGCACGTCACGGCCCATGTCGACAGTGGCGTATCCGGCGGACTTCAGCATGACGTTGGCGATGTTCTTACCAATGTCGTGCGGGTCACCCTCGGCGACGTGCAGACACCACTTTGCCCTTCATCTTCCTGTCGCCCTTGATGTTCTTCTCGCAGAGCTTCACACCGCGGTCCATGGCATCGGCTGCGACCATGACGTGCGGCAGGTAGTATATACCGCGCCCGTACAGTTCGGCCACAACGTCCATGCCCTTGACCAAAGCTTTGTCGATGATCTCTTCGGGCTTGAATTTCTCCATAGCTGCCTTTGTGTCGGCTTCGATGTCCTTATATTTCATAAAGACAACGTCCTCCGCCACCTTCTTCAGAAGTGCGTCCTTCGGAAGAATCTTTGCAGCGATGTCCTCTGGCTTCTCCTTAGACTCTACGAGTATGTCGTAGCGTCTAAAGATCGCGTCGTAGTTCACACTACTTACATCTAGCATTTAGACACCCCTTTTTCTCCAGTTTTTGAGCTTGATCTGAGGCAGCACTCTCTCCCCTTAAGATTGGCTTGCCTCTTCTCTTACTCTAAAATTCGAGTCTGTTGATATGTATATTAAGTTATTTTTATGTGTATTATATATTATATATATATATTTATAATTAATTAAAATATATTTATGATATTTTAAATCGTGCAAAAGTTGAAGATATGTCTGGCATCGGTAAAGTTGAAAGGCAATGATCGATCACTCCAATATTTTAGTTAACTCTTGTTAAGAGATTATAATAATTATATATATATTATATTAATATTATATTACTTATAATATATTAATATTAATATAATATATAACGATGGTTCGATTTCATCATACCAGCTTTTTATAAAAGTAACTCATTCTTCACCATTTAATTTTAAAATCCAATAATACTGTTAATAATAATTCCTTGCAATCGATCATTTTACTGCTATGAGGTTTTATGCCTGGCTATATCCCGGTTTCAGGTTTATTAAATTGTATAACGATTGATATATTATGGTATGGATATATCATCCATCTATGCTGGCCACAAAATATTCGGGCTTAATAAAATAAAACAATAATGTTATTAAAAAAATGACGAAAATCACTATCCATTATCGTTCTATAGAACGAAAATGTCCGTATGAACAGTAAAAAGATAATATTATATAGTAGTGCATTTTTAGTGCAAAATGCGTAGGGACCGGCAATTTCCTCCTAAGTATCCCCCAATAATCCCCCCGCCGGTCCCGACGCTTTTCCTTCAATAAGAATTATCCTTCCAAGCGCCCTACGGTAGAAAGATGCGGTTGGAGGAAGAGGTAGTCAGAAGAATACACCCATCGGATCAACTGGTCCGAGAGGTCGATGCCACCGCAGGTGTATTGTTGAAAATGATCGAGGATATGACCTCGAGACATAGTGAGGTGATGGGCGTCCAACTGGTGGGGTCTGTGGCCAAACATACCTACGTTGGTCGCCCTGACATTGACCTGTTCATATTATTTGATGTTTCAACGCCAAGGTCGACGATGAATGAGATCGGACTCCGTGTTGGAAAAACGATCCTACCGGTCCATGAGGAAAGGTACGCAGAGCACCCCTATGTCCATGGAAGGTTCGAAGGGTTCGAGGTCGATATCGTCCCATGCTATGGCATTGGCGACCCTTCAAAGTTACAATCTGCGGTAGACCGGACTCCCTTCCATACCAGATACGTCAAGGAACAACTGACCCCGGGAATGAGGGACCAGGTGCGATTGCTAAAACAGTTCATGAAGGGAATAGGGACCTATGGCGCGGAGGCTAAGGTCCAGGGATTCTCCGGGTACTTGGCCGAACTGATGGTGATCAAGTTCGGCTCGTTCCATGACTGCCTTGAAGCCTCATCTCATT